>JAYWII010000094.1:0-38888 GCA_043788995.1 Chitinophagaceae bacterium
GCCGCAGCAAGGTTTTTTCCACATTCAGGCGGATAGAGTCTGAAAATTGACTTTATTTGCCAACGGCGGAAAAAAAGTTGACAATCATCCTTTAAAATAGAAAATGATTACTTACCTTCGCCGTCCAAAAAATTACTACTATGGCAAGAGTATGTCAGGTGACCGGAAAGAAGCCCATTACAGGTAACAAGGTGTCGCACTCAAACATTAAGACAAAACGCAGGTTTCTACCAAATTTGCAAACCAAGCGTTATTTCTTTGCAGAAGAAGACAAGTGGATCACCTTAAAAGTATCTTCTGAAGCTATCCGTACAATTAATAAAAACGGTTTACTTTCAGTGGTAAAAGGCTTACGGGCAGATGGAGTAAAAATATAAGTTATCAGTGATGGGTGACTAGTTTGGAAACTTAACTTTTATCCCGATAGCTTTTAGGACTAAACACTAAGATAATACAAACACAAACTACTTAACAATACTACAATGGCAAAGAAAGGTAACAGGGTGCAGGTGATTTTAGAATGCACAGAGCATAAAACAAGTGGTAAGCCCGGCACCAGCCGCTATATCAGCACTAAAAACAAAAAGAATACCCCTGAAAGACTGGAGTTGAAAAAATACAACCCCATCCTGAAGAAGGTAACAACTCACAAAGAGATAAAATAATTTAGCCAATTTACAAATGAGCAAATGTACCAAAGGGTACTATTTTTTAAATTTGCACATCTGCACATATTCACATTTTCAAATTAATAAAAATGGCAAAAGCAGCAAAAACAGCGATAAAAACCAAAGACCAGAAAGCAGCAGCAGACGCTAAAAACTGGACTAAAGTAATACGTGCCGTACGTAGCCCAAAAACAGGCGCTTATACTTTTAAAGAATCAATCGTTCATAAAGACAAGATCAAAGATCATTTAGCTCAGTAATCACTCAACATGAGCATTAAAATATACAAGCTGTCCTGATTCATTTTGGGACAGCTTTCTTAATTTTAACCAACCCTTGAACAGAACAGCATTTTAATAATTTTTCAGGTTTGAATATCACATAAAAATTACACCATTCGGGAGGAAATATATTTATGGGACTTTTCGATAAACTATTTGGTAAAAAGCAACAGCAGGAAAGCCTTGACCAGGGTCTTCAAAAAACCAAGGAAGGTTTTTTCAGCAAAATAACCAAAGCCATTGCAGGTAAAAGCACGGTAGATGAAGAAGTACTGGATAACCTGGAAGATGCATTGGTGAGTGCCGATGTTGGTATAGAAACCACAGTAGAAATTATAGAGCGTATTGAAAAAAGAGTAGCTAAAGATAAATACCTGAGCACCGGTGAACTGAACTCTATTTTAAAAGAAGAAATTGAAAACATGCTGGTATCAGCACCGCAGGATACCAGTTATGAGGATTATGAATTACCGGCGGGACACAAACCTCATATCATTTTAGTAGTGGGTGTAAACGGGGTAGGTAAAACCACCACCATCGGCAAACTGGCTCATAATTTTTCACTGGCTGGTAAATCTGTTTTGCTGGGAGCTGCAGACACCTTTAGGGCAGCAGCAGTGGATCAATTAACCATTTGGAGCGAAAGAACGAATGTGCCCATCGTAAAAAAAGAAATGGGCAGCGATCCGGCTTCTGTTGCGTACGATACAGTGATCAGTGGCGTGGCAAGAAATTCGGATGTGATCATTATAGATACCGCAGGCCGCTTACACAACAAAGCCCACCTGATGGATGAGCTGAGTAAAATAAAAAGAGTCATTCAAAAAGTGATACCGGATGCACCACACGAGGTAATGTTGGTGCTGGATGGCAGCACCGGGCAGAATGCACTGGAGCAGGCAAAACACTTTACAGCGGCAACAGATGTTACTGCATTAACCATTACCAAACTGGATGGTACAGCTAAAGGTGGTGTGGTATTGGCTATTGCTCACCAGTTTAAAATACCGGTGAAATTTATTGGAGTGGGAGAAAAAGCAACTGACCTGTTGGTATTTGATAAAAAGCAATTTGTGGATGGATTGTTTGGCGGAGTGGTAACCCCCTAACCCCTAAAGGTGAGAAAGGCAAAAACCTCCATAAATTCAGTTAACTTGTTTATATAGACAGTACACTTATAATTTAATAATTAAAATAATCCCCCTTTAGGGGATAGGGGTATGATAAAAGTCGGTGAATACAATCTTTTAAAAGTACTACGGGTAGTAGACTTTGGAGCTTACTTGGAAGATGGTGCTGAGGGTGTACTATTGCCCAAACGTTTTGTACCGGCAGGATTAAAAGTGGATGATGATATAAAAGTATTTATTTATCATGATGGAGAAGACAGGCTCATTGCCACTACACAACAACCTAAAGGAATATTGGGAGATATCGTAAAGCTGAAAGCAGTTACGGTAAATCCACAAGGTGCGTTTTTAGACAATGGTTTGATGAAGGATATTTTTGTTCCCAAAAGCAAACAGGTATTTGGCATGAGGGTGAATGGAGATTATTTAGTAAAAATATACCTTGATGAACAAACAGGGCGGTTAGCCGCAACTGAAAAGATAGAACCCTTCTTAAGCAACGAAGAATTAACAGTAAAAGAACTGGAGGAAGTGGACCTGATCGTTCACAGGAGAACGGATATTGGGTATGTCTGCATCATCAACAATATTCACACTGGCGTGCTGCATCACAATGAGATTTACCGGAACATTTCAGTTGGCGATAAATTTAAAGGGTTTATTAAAAAGATTTATCCGGAAAGTATGGATAAAGACGACCGCTTCCGCATAGATGTAGCTGCTGGTAAAAAAGGTTATCAAAGAGTGGAAGACGAAGCGGAGAAAGTGCTGCGGCTGTTGCAGGAAAACAATGGCTACCTCCCCTATCATGATAAAAGTGCCCCTGAAGATATTTATGATTTCTTTGGCATGAGCAAAAAGACTTTTAAAATGACAACCGGAAATTTATTCAGGCAAAGAAAAATATCATTTGAAAAAACAGGTATTAAATTGATTGAAAAATAATTTCTTATCCTGGCGAAGCATCATAATCACTAGTATTGAATACTGTTTAACGAATGCTTTCATTTTTTACCAGGAACTTTAAACAACACTGAAACCTTTACAGACTATGTATGTTAAAAGAATTGCAACCCGAAGATTTTAACTTACCGATAAGTCCTTGTTCTATGTTATTCATGTAGCTTTAACCATTCAAAGCAGGCATTCTTTTTGGTTTCGACTAATCTAATATCACAGAAATGTACTTGAAATAATCCCACGGGAGTTAAAGTACATTTCTTCTTTTTAAATTCCGCTCAAAAAATCCCTCCACCAATAACCTGAATTCTTAATGGTTCTTAACTGTGTTTTAAAATCCACATGCACCAGGCCAAATCTTGCCTTGAATCCTTCACTCCATTCAAAATTATCTGTCAGCGTCCAGGCAAAATATCCTTTCACATTCACACCTTCCTTCTTGGCTTTTAATACAGCCTGCAGGTGATCTTTAAAATACTGGATCCGTTCTTTATCATCAATCACACCATTCTTAACCACATCTTTATAATAAGCACCATTCTCTGTAATAATGATTTCTTTTACACCACCATAAAGCCAGATCCTTTTTATCATCCGGTAAAAACTTTCTGGATCCACATCCCAGCCCATTGCTGTGTAAGGAGCTTTGCGGTTTTTAGCTTTTACCTGCGATAATTGTATTAACGGAATTAAATTATTATGTCGCACCACCACAGGGAAATAATATTGCACTCCAATAAAATCAAAATCAAATTTCAGCCGTTCTGTGTACTTCCAGCTTTTGTTAATGATATGGAGTTTTTCTAAAAATTGTATGGATTCATCCCTGGGGTATCCCTTGCCGAGAGTGGGTTCAATAAATAACCGGTTCATTAAAATATCAAGCCGGTTAGCTGCAGCCACATCTTCTTTTTTTTCTGAAAAAGGAATGACCCGGGAGAAAGAAAATGTGGTACCGATATGAGCATCCTTTACCAATTTTCTGATGATGCGGCCGCCATCAGCCTGCGCCAGCGCTGCATGATGAATGGCTGGTAAAAAATTATCTAATCCTTTCTTTCCGGGAGCATGTTTGCCCAACATATATCCCAGTGAAGTAAACCCAAAGGGTTCGTTCATAATGATCCAGTGTTTTACTTCATCACCATAAGCTTCTGCACATATGGTTACAAAACGGGCAAACCATTTAGTGACCAAATAATTTGTCCACCCCCCTTTTTTCTCCAGTTCATGAGGAAGATCCCAATGATACAGGGTAATGTATGGTGTAAGGCCCAGCTTCAAACATTCATCAATCACCTGCTGATAAAAAATGATTCCCTCTTTATTGATCTTTCCAATTCCATCCGGTAAAATTCTTGACCATGAAATGGAGAACCGGAATACAGAAAAACCGAGTGCTTTTGCCAACAGCAGGTCATCTTTATAGCGGTGATAAAAATCGCTGGTAATATCAGTTCTGGCACCACCATTAATTTTGCCAACCCTCTTAGAAAATTGATCCCAAATAGAAGCCCCTTTCCCATACTGATCAGCTGCACCCTCATTCTGAGCTGCAGCAATCGCCACACCCCATTGAAAATGCTTACCAAAATCTTTTGCAGTAAAGGATGTATTGTTTTCGATCAATTTTTTTTAATTAATGTAAAGTTCTGCGATTACTACCCGTACTCAGATTATACTATTGTTAATTTTAGATGTGAAAGAAGTCAACCCGGACAGGTTACATTATGAAATTCCTTACATCATATTTGCATTTGTCGAAATAAGTTTTTAAGTTCGTTGCAAATTCATACCTGCGATTAATCTTATCTGTAAAGCTATCTCCAGCAACCACAATCAAAAATTGAAATACATTTTGAATAAATAAGGCAACGAAATATTTGCCAATGACTAAATGTATTTGACCTGGTTAAGCCATCAATATTTATTTCTTATAAAAAGAAACCGAGACGCCGAAAACGGTATTTAAGAGTAGGCAAGATCAAACCCCCAGTCATGTGTAACCAACACTTTCACCCAATCCAGTGCATTATTCCACCTTATCTCAGCGATAAACTAACAGATAACGCAAGCAAAACAAAAGCTACCAAGTTATTGATCAATGAACTGAGAAATTCCCGTTTCAGAAATGACCGTTCCTTCTTTGGCAAACTGAATAACCAGGAAAGAAGTTTTTTGATGCCGTCTGCTAAGCCTCCCAAAAAGCCAACACTGAAAATGCAGATTCTTGATCTGAAGCATGATACCGTTTTATCAAATGCCAAATTAGTATGGGATGCCAACGGAAAAAAAGCAATCAAATTAGACAGGGATACTAAAAATGCTATAGCTGGCGGAACAGCCACCTGGAATTTATACTATGAAATTTTTGGAAGAAATTCTATTGATAATTTTGGGCTGATGCTGAGGCAATATATTCATTATGATGTAAAATATGATAATGCATTTTGGGACGGAAGAAGAATGATTTTTGGTGATGGTGATGGAAAAATATTTGGAAGTTTTACTGCTGACCTCGATATTATTGGTCATGAACTAACACATGGTGTAACACAATACGAAGCCAATTTGGATTACCACAATCAAAGCGGTGCATTGAATGAATCCATCTCCGATGTGTTTGGGATCATGGTGAAACAACGGGTGCTGAATATTGATGTAAAAAAATCAAACTGGCTGATAGGCGAAAAAGTAATGAAGGGAACAAAATATGCATTACGCAATATGAAAAAGCCAGGAAAAGCTTTTGTCAATCACCCTGATTTTGGTACTGATCCACAACCAGCAACAATGGATAAATTTAAACACTTGCCGGATACAGAAGATGGTGACTGGGGTGGTGTACACATCAACTCTGGCATTCCCAACTTTGCATTTTATGTAACGGCATTTAACATGGGCGGCTTTGCCTGGGAAAAAGCCGGAAAGATCTGGTACGCCGCATTAACAGATACGGCAAACTTAAAAACAGATGCTTCCTTTACAGATTTTAAACACCTCACCATAACAAAAGCTGAACAACTGTTTGGAGGCGGCAGCCTGGAAGCAAAAGCAGTACTGGATGGTTGGACAGCAGCTAAAGTATAACATGGAAATAATATTAAAACGCAGCGGCGGTATCATCAGCATCAGAAAAGAAGCAGTGAAAAAAGTAGACTGGTCCCAAGAAGAACTGGATGAATTACTGGCTGTTGTTAAAAGGGAAGAGGAGCCGCAAACCAGGAGCAGGGATGCTACAGGTTATTCTTTAGAAATAAATGATAAAGTGATTCCAATTGACCTGGATAAAATTCCAGCAAAATATAAATCAGTTTTTGAAAGCTTAAAAAGTAAGCTGAAGCCAGTTAAATTTTAACCAATTAAAAAAAATGATATGGCTGTTACATTTGTAGAAATTGAAGACCGCTATCAACCCAAAACAAAAACGCTGCCCATTGAAGCACACGTAACCATTGGTGATGGACAAAATGGTGCTTATCTTATTTTTTTGGATCAGCAATTAAAAGGTAATAATGACATGGCTGTTTTAGGTAATGCAGCTGCAGTAAAAGGCAAACGCACCATTGTATCTGCAACAGTAGTGGATACAATGGATGAAACCAACTGGACAAGCCTCACCGTTACCATTAAAGAAGGCAATAACGAAACAGTGTATGGCCCCTATTCCAAAGAAGTGGCAGAAAACCTGGATACGGTTTGCTTTATTGTAAAAATTTTAAACAACGCTGTCCCTGCTTCACGAAGCGTTAAAATAAAAAGAAAGTGAGAACAATATCTGTCATACTCTTTTTACTTGTGCTGGCACAAGCTGCATCCGCACAACAGGAAACTCAAATGAGCCTGCCATCCAGCCCGGCATTCAGCATTTTAAATTTTGAACCAGCCACTGTAATGAAGCCAACCAGCAACAAAGACCTTGGTGCTGATATACTCAACAGCTTTGATGAAAATGGAAAATTATTGCTGAACCTTGGACTGGAGGTTTCTCCTTATTGGTTAAAGAGCCGCCCCACTTTAACAAGAGCACAATACCTGAATCCTACAGTGAGTCAGTGCTTTTGGCAAAGCTTAAATTTATCTGCAGCTACGGTAAAAGATTCTGTTACTGAAAAAAATAAATTTGGAATTGGGTTACGATTCAAATTGGTAAACGGTAAACCCACCAATGATTATTTAGAAATAGAAAAACAATTAAACACCCAGTTAAATATTTCCAATGTTATCCTTGGCGGCATTGCCAATGTTGGCGCCACTATACAAACGAGAGAAGCAGCCATAACATTTATCACCAGTACTTTGACAGAATTAAAATACAGTAAAGATATAATTGAGGGAATAAAACATGCGGCAGAAGAAAAAGCAACTGCCTTTGATGATTCCAAAGAAGGCATCCGTTCTTTTTTAATGGATTTAAATACCAGTATCATTGACAGCAATGGCGGACTGATAAAAAAAGTGGCGGAGCTTAGTAAAAAAAGAGTTGGCCTGATAATAGAATTTGCAGGCGCATCTGGTTTTATCACTTCTGAAAAAAAATCATTTGACCGTGCAGGTATCTGGATCAATGCATCCAATTATTTCACTCCCAACGATGCATGGACGCTTACCGCCCGCTATCTTTTTGCAAACAAAGATTCAGGTATTAATAATTTTGATATGGGGCTTAGTTATTTGAAAGAATTAAACAAAATAAATATTGCTGTAGAAGCTGCCATGAGATGGTACAGGGCCAACATACCAGACCTTAACAGCAGCAATCAACCTATCACAAGAACCGAGAAAGATTTTACTTACCGCTTTTCTGTACAGGGCTCTTACAAAATAGCCACAGACATCAGTTTCAACATTAGCGTAGGAAAAGATTTTAATTCTCCATTTGTCAACAGTACCGGTTTCTTCTCCATCTTCGGAGTCAATTACAGTTTATTTAAATCTCCCAAGGTAGATCTTTCAAAAACACCTGTTCCCGTAAATTAAAGTAAAAAAATCCTGCAGTATTACTAAAGCAGGATTCTTTATTAAAGGCTGTTGCCATTTACTAAGTCAAAATAACTTTTTCCATCACATCTCCTCCCCTGATTTCATCAATGATATCCAATCCTTCAGTAATTTTTCCAAAACAGGTATGCACTCCATCCAGGTGTTTTGTATTGCTGCGATTATGGCAAATGAAAAACTGTGAGCCGCCTGTATTGGGGCCACGATGAGCCATTGATATTACCCCCCTGTCGTGAATTTGTTTATCCCCTTTTGTTTCACACTGAATAGAATAGCCGGGGCCACCAGCACCAGTACCATCAGGGCATCCACCCTGTATCATAAAATTAGGTATCACCCGGTGAAATTTCAGTCCGTTATAAAATCCTTCACCAATCAATTTCTTAAAGTTGGCCGCTGCAATGGGTGCATCATCATCATACAATTCAAACTTTAGTACACCTTTGTTGGTATGTATCTCACCTGTTGTCAATTTTACTTCACTCATAGTACTTTGTATTTTTTTATTACTAATTTTCTGCGAAAGTAATATTTAAAAATGAGTTACAGGAAAAGTTCAGGGTGTGTCATAAAGGAATTAAAAATTAACATACTGCCTGTCAAAACTTATAACTATACCCCAACCTGAAAACTTGTGTTTCATAATAGTCTGAGCTTGTTAGTTTAAACCCATTACCATTTATTTCTTTCTTAATTCTCAGGGTATTAAAAATGTCGCTGGCATTAAAAAACAGCTCGCCTTTATTTTTTTGAATTTGTTTTTTAATGCCCATATCTACCGAAAACCGTGTACCAATTTTTCCTTGTGGGATAATATCCGGGGCTAAGTAAATGCTTGTAATTTGCAGGTCTGTTTGTTTAGGTAAATGAAAAATGCCATTCAGTTTTATATTGCCCGAAGTAAAAGTTTGTTTAGATGCTGTGTAAATCGAAGGAACCGGGTATTTATTTTCTACTGTAAAAGAATCAATGATGTTATGATAAATATTTACATTGGTATTAAAGGAAAATCCTGTTGAAAAATCCTGTTGAAATACCATTTCAATGCCTGAATTACTGCTGTGCCCGGCGTTTTGAAATACTGTATAAATCAAAGTAGCCGGTGGCACCTGTGTTGCAATTCTTGTAATAGTTCCATTGGTGATACGGTGATATAAAGCTGAATAGAAGTACCCTTTTTTTAGATTGGTTTTATATCCCAGTTCAAACGAATGGGTAAACTGTGGCCGAAGTGCAGGATTACCTACTTTAATAATTTCTGCGTCATCGTATTTTGGAAAAATACGAATGTCCACTTCATTCGGCCTGTCAACCCTCCTGTTGTAAAACAAAGAAATTTTATTTTGATTGTTGATCTTGTAAGCCAATCTTACATTGGGGAAAGGTTCGGTGTAATTATAACCGTCACTTTTATAAGTATTGTGGTTCGGATTTACCTTGTATTGCAAATCCATATATTCCACTCTCAAACCAATTTCAGCTTCTATTTTTTTACTTTCAAAAACATAGTTGCCATATAATGCAGGAATGATCTCTGTATAGGTTGCTGCACCACCTGCATTTGTATCTAATGGTGAATTTAATCCGGGCTTAAATTGCATATTGGTGGGTATATCACGGTAACGGAATTTAAACCCTCCTTCAATCCGTCCATGCTTTAAAGGTTTTACATAATCAATATTAAAATCGGCAACGTGTTCGTCTGAAAGCAGCTTGAAAGAATCCAAGCCTGTATAAGTAGGCATAATATTTTCAAAATTATATTTCTCATCTTCCCTGTGAAAAGTATAATTGAACCCAGTATTTAATAAATGCCCTGCCTGTTTAAATTTATGCTGCCAGGCAACTGTTGCAACAGCAGTAGTTTTTAGTTCATCTTCCAAAAACCGCCAAAGCCTTTCCCGTTTAGAAAAATCCGTATTAAAGAAAGGCTGGTCGCCACGGTCAATTATTTTTTCAATGCCAAATAAGCCCGAAACGGTAACCATATCCTGGCTGTTCATGCTCCAGTCAATTCCAGCTTTGGTGGTTAAGAAATGTGTGTTCCTGTTTCTTTTTGTTTGCTGGTGGATGATTGTTCCGTCATCATAAACCCTGCTTACAAACTCGTTTTTATTGAGTGTTTCTGTGTACAGCCAATCTGCCTGCAAAAAAGCATTCACTTTGTTTTTGCGATAGTTTAAAGAAAGCGAAGGATTAATTTTTGGTGTAGCCTGGTATTGCGGACGGATAGTGGGCAGATTTTCCTTTTTCTGCCACAATGCCCCCAAACCAGCAGCTAATCCAACTTTACCATTAAAGCCCTCTTGTTTATTTTTTTTGTAAATAATATTAATGATGCCGGCATTACCATTAGCATCGTATTTAGCGGAAGGATTATTGATAATTTCAATTCTTTCAATGGCCGATGCCGGAATATTATCTAAGCCTGCCTGGCTGCCAAAGCCTGTTAAAGCGGTTTGCTTTCCATCAATTAAAACCGCCACTTTATCGCTGCCCCTTAATTCCACTTTTCCATCCTGGCCGCTGGTAACGCCTGGTAAATTTTTAAGTGCCTGCAAAACAGAGCCTCCTGTTTGGCTGATGTTTGCAGTAACCGCATAACTTTTTTTATCCATTTTATTACTTACCTCCTCCTGCCCTGGGTTAACCACTACCTCCTGCAACTGTTGTGGGTCTTGCTGTAATTCTATTGTGCCAATATCTAAAAAGGCACTCAGTGAACCGACTAACACGGGTAGTGATTTTATAACAAACCCGGTGTAAGAAAACTGCAAAATATAGTTGCCGGACTTGATATTTGAAAGTGTAAACCTTCCTTCTTCATTGCTTACTGTACCTGTTACAAAAGTGCTGTCCTTTTCTTTTTTCAATACAATATTTACAAAAGGCAAAACGCTTTTATCCGCTTTAGCTCTTATTATCCCTGACAGGGTTACAATGGAAGTTTGGGCAAAAGAAAATAAAATGGAGCATACCAATATTGATAATAATAAAATGATTTTCATCTGTGCCTTTTAACTATGCTTTTAATTCTTTAATAAAATTATTGTTGCCATCGCTCCATTACTGGCCCATTCGCAAATAAAGTCTTTGTCTGTCAAATAATTCTGGATACTTATGGCAAGCTCCTTTTCATCTTCTATAAGCAACAATTTCATCAGGCAAATATACTCAGTCAACTTTGAAGAAAAGTTGAATTTGTAAGGGAAGGCTATTCAGCTCCTCCTGATAATGCATAAAGGAATAGTAAACCGTGCCACTTTCGATATGCAGCAATTTCTTTATGGGTTGCGTAGAACAATCAGGCTTTCTTTTTCCTCAAATCCAAATTCTGGAAGAAGAAAAACCGGATAGCATTGATGTCCCTGTATTTGTTACCTGCAGCTAATTGCTGAAACAGCTTCATATATCCAACCTGCAGGTTGCTGTGTTCGCCGGTTTGATATTTTAAACCAAGAAAAAAACGGTTCTGATCAAAATAATTATTAACGATCTGCTTACCAAAATTGATATGCACTTCATCATTGACTATAAAGGAAAAACTATTGGGAACAATGCCCTTCTTACTCAGTGGTATCTCATACCATATATTATACCGCAGCCGGAAATTAAAACTGTACCCATCAGCTAACTCATCATCATTCAGTACTTTTCTTTTATAACGTTCCTCTAGCCGGAACCACTGCATCATTCTTTTTTTACCATACTTAGTATGCCACTGCAACTGCTGCCAGGGGCGATGTTCCGGTACAGAAATATTTTTATGGTTATCTGCAGGAAAATCATTGACGTATGCGTACCCAAGCGTAAACTTTGTATTATCGGTTATGTAATATGTCAGGCCAAGGCGGATGATACTTTGAGAAAGATCCTCCACAAAATTTTCTTTTGTACGTAAATGCAGGTCGGCCCACATGCCCCATTTATCGCTAAACCTTGTTTGATTAAAATAAGCAAACCACATACGATTAATATGTTCTGTTTGTTTTGTTTGCTGTGCATTCAAAAATTGGGTTGATAAAAAAAACAAGAAAAATAAAATACAAAAGCGCTTCATGATTTAAATTAATTAGTTTTTAAAAATACAGCTTAGCAGTAATTTATTTGAATGGTTGATGTGCATTTATCTGCTGATGAATACTAAACCTGAAAACATTTTGATCATCCATCACTTTGATGGCCCCCTGCCACTGAAAGATCTTTATATATTGAAATTGCAAAAATGTTAATGGCGTAATTTTATAATTAATAAATGCGAATGTTCTGTTCTGATCAAAAAAACGGCGATCTGATATATAGTTCAGGTTTACCATTACTTCATCCCCCAAATGAATTTCCAGTTTTTTATTCTTCAATGGAAACCCAAATTCTATGCGATACCTGAACCGCTGACGGCTCTCATATTCCTTCGTTTTTTTACCCAGCAAAATAATTTGCAAAAACCGCTGTTCCAGTCTTACCCTTTGTATAAACAAATTTTTACCAATCCCGGTCTGAAAAGCAATTTCTTCCCATGGCCTCCATTCATTTCCCACAGTAGGCTCTTCATTGAAATACCGTACGTTTCCAAACCATGTAAAACCAGCTGCTGCAGTAAACTTACTATCCAGTTTATAGGTTGCTCCACTTCTCAATGCAAACTGCGACCAATGGCTTGTCCAGTCACGTGTTCTGATCTGTATATCACTTATAATATTCCATTTTTGATTTAACGCTACGTTATTGTTATAGTTAAACCAAAGCATATTGGTATGCGTTACTTTATTTTGCGCCGCCAGAGATTTAGAAATAAAAAATATTATAATTGCTGTTACCGTTTTATACATCACACAAGTTTGCTAATCAATACAAATTCATGCGAAAATACAGGTATGAAGGCAATTGAAAAACAAAACGATGAATTATAACCCTGCCTGCTACCGGAACAAGAAATAAGAAATGATCAGTGTAATAATAATGTTGAACAACTGTGCAATAAGGAAAGCATATAATGGTTTGCGGTTCTCATGTTTAAAGAGGTCGCTGAATTGTGTTTCAAGGCCAATACTGGTAAATGCCAGCGTAAACCAAAGCCCCTGTAAATTTTTTAATGACCCTTTTACTTCTGCTATTACTGATGGCTGGATAAAAAAAGAAAACAGCAGAGATGCTGCGATAAATCCCAATACAAATTTTGGAAAGCGTTCCCATATTACACCTAAAGTAGGTTTTACGGGCGTGCCTTCCACACCCGGATGTTTGGTATAACTCCAGTAAATTGAAATAGCAAAAGCCGCCACACCCAACAAAACATTTTGAGAGAACTTAACAATGGTACTGATCTTTAAAGCTTCCTCACCCACAAGCGTTCCGGAAGCAACTACAGCACCGGTTGTATCAATCGTACCTCCCAGCCATGCGCCTGTTACTTCCTGTGAAAGCCCCAGTGCATTTGCTATGTACGGCATGCCAATCATCATAGGAATAGCGGTGATAAGAACCAGTGAAATGACGTAAGATAATTTTTTGGGATCTCCTTTGATAGCTCCTGAAGTGGCAATGGCCGCAGACACACCACAGATAGAAACAGCACTGGCCAGCATCATTGTTAACTCATCATCTACTTTCAACTTTTTACTTATCCAAAAAGCAAAATACCAAACAGTGATCACCACTATCAATGCCTGTATCAATCCAAGTGTTCCTGCTTTTAAAATATCGCCGAAGATCACACTGGTACCTAAAAGGATCAATCCCACTTTTACATACAATTCTGTTGATAAAGATTCTTTTAACCAAAGAGGTACTTTAAAAAAATTACTGATGATCAAACCAATGGCGAGGCTGATGATCACTGCTTCCAGGTTTAATCCCCGGATGGCTACACTGCCTGCAATAATTAATGCAATAATGGTAAGCAGGTAAAGAACAGGAAAACCAGGAATAAAGTTTTTTATTGACTTGCCGGTAAGTAATGCACCCAGGCCAGCAATAATAATCACAAACACCAGTTGCATTAGTATTACCTGCAGGTTATTTACAGATAAAATTTTTGAAAATAATTCTTCCGTATTGCTCCAGTTAAAAACTGGCACCGGCAAAACAAAACCGGAAAGCGTGACAGCGATAGTAAGCAGACCCAGTATTACTACAGCCCAGTCTTCATGTAAACCAAATTGCTTTTTGTAACTGCTCATAATTGCCGGTTTTATAGTAATAATAATACTTAATTTAACAAAGCTTTGATGCTGATTAGGCAGGTATTTTACAGCAATATACTCCTTGATTTAATCAAATGAATTGTTTTACTTACATCATCATTATAAAGTAAACTATTTTTCTTCGCTTTATCAGATTGTAAAAAATGACGCCACGGATGGATTCGAACCATCGTAAAAAGTTTTGCAGACTTTGACCTATCCACTCGGTCACGTGGCTGTACAATAAGCATCCCTGAGAACAGGGACGCTTTTCGACTTGTGTATTACTATACTAAAAACATTGATTGATCATATTGCTATTTATTGGTTTGTAAAACAGGCACCAACCGGTTAAAAGAGTTTTACCGGTTTTACATTTTCATAGTTAGAAACTATAACGTAAGGTTACACCATAAGTTCTTTGATCTCCCAGCACGGCCGCATAGTGCCCTGCATTACCACCCGCTGGTAATAGTTGCTCGAAGTAATCTTTATTAAGCAAATTGCGTCCCCATATAAAGGCTGAAAGACCATTAGCAGCCCTGAACCCGATTCTTCCATTGACAATGGTATAGCCTTCAATATTCAGGTATGCTGATGGAGACGGACTTGATGAGAAAGACGAACGGTAGAAACCTTCTAATGCAGTAAAGAATTTTCCTGCCTTACCCAAAAACGCTGTTGGTGTAGTGAACTCCCCCCCCAGCGATCCGGCCAATTTGGAAATACCTGGAAGCCGGCCACCTGAAATATCTTTAAATGCAGCCTGTGCACCATCTTTTGTTGCGCCTGTTTCTTCCAATGGCAATGGTGCATTTGTAAACTTAACATACTTAGCATCTGTATAAGCAGCAGCTCCATAGAATGTGAAATACTGGCTGGCCTTAACATTGGCATCCACTTCAAATCCTTTTACATTTACCTTCTCTGCGTTTGCAATGTAACCACGGTTAACACCTAACTGAGGCGATTGCACATTTGTTTGATAGTCCGTAATGTCGGTGTTATGAAAAGTAAAGTTCAAAATAAAATTATCTATTGGAGTGGTTTTAATACCAACCTGTACACTCTTAACATACTCCGGCTTTATAACCGACAGAGAAGTGTCTGCATTGCCGTTAGCAAGTGTTGGCAAACCGGCGACATTAACACCCACTGGTTTATAACTGGTAGAATAGGTTGCAAAAGCATTAATACGCTTATTTGCTTTGTAAGCCAATGTAAGCTGGTAAGTGAGATTCGTCTCATCAGCATCTGCATCATAAGCCTGGTCACTATACACAAGTTTCTTTATAGCAAGTAATGCCGGATCAGTAGTTTCTAAACCCCCGTATGTTTTTCTATTGTAACTCACCACCTTCTTATCATAGTTGAAGCGTATACCCGGTAAAACGTGCAAACGATTTATAATTTCCCAGTCTACGTTAGCAAATGCTGCTGCACTTTGAGATTTGATAGAGGCCTTGGTGCTGATACCGTATCCACCCAAAAGACCGGGTGTTTTCCACTTATCACTGGTGGTGCTTTGTGAAAAACGCCATTGATCTCTTCCTGATTCTTCAGTACCGTTAATTTTAACTTCCTGGTCAATAAAGAACAAACCAACCACACCACTTAAACGGGATGAAAACTCTCCTGCATAGCGAACCTCCTGCGACCAGTTTTTGTGCCTGGCAGGATTTTGAGATTTTGCCAATGCCTGCAAACCAGTAAAGTCCCTGTCATTTGACGGATCCCAATTCCAATAACGCCATGCAGTGGTAGCCGTTAATGTACCTGCGCCGATTTTGCTGTCAATATTCAATGATACACCACCTAAGTTATTACCAGAATTCCAGGGAACATCATGATCAATTTTTCTGTCAAATGCATTCAAACTTGGCAACTGATAATTAAGCGCCGCAATGATTGAATCAAATTGACGGTAACCGGCACGTTTTGTTTTTACCACACCTGCTACTACCTGGGCGTAACCATCAGGACGTTGATGGGAATTGTCACCACTTAATATAATGGTGGTCTTATCCGATGCTTTGTACAATAACTGCCCACGAAAGCCCAGGTTATTAATGTCATTTATTTTCTTCAACGTACGTACGTTGTCAACTAAACCATCACGCTGTGAACCTGAAAAAGAAAAACGTGCTGCCAATTTCTTACTGATTGCACCTGTTATTGAAGCTTTAGCCTGCACATAACCATAATTACCATAGCTCACTTCAAAAGTGCCTCCCGGTTTAAAGCCTGGTTTACGTGTACTGATGCTTATTGCTCCGGCAGTAGTATTCTTGCCATACAAAGTTCCCTGGGGGCCACGCAAAACTTCAATCTGATCGATGTCGATAAAATCAAATGTTGCGGCAGCCGGACGGGCATAATATACACCATCCACATAAATACCCACACCGGGATCAAGGCCATCATTGGTAAGCCCAAACGGTGATCCCAGTCCACGAATATTAACACCCGTGTTACGTGGGTTAGATGTATATAACTGAACAGACGGAATCAATTCCTTTACACGGTTTACGTTAAACGCACCTGCATCTTCCACCAATTTACCACCAATTACCGTGATGGGAATAGGCACATCCTGCAATACTTCTCTGCGGCGCCGGGAAGTGATGACTACTGTATCATTTTGAAACAATGATTGCAGTTGTAACACAACGTTATTCACCTCATCATTTCTTACAACAAAATTCAGGGGAGAAAATCCCACTGAAGATACCACCACTGTAAACGGAAGTTTTTGATTGGTTATAAGAGAGAAATAGCCAGTTGAATCGGAAACTGCGCCTGCTGATGTACCTTTTATGGTTATGCTGGCGAAGGGCACGCTATTGTTATTGTCATTCACAATCCGGCCCGTCAATGCACCCGTTCTGGTTTGCTGTGCAAATAAGTATACAGGCAATAAGATAGCAAGGAGTAAAATACTTCTTTTCATTTTGTTGATTTATTTGTGGTAAAATTTGTCTATTAAATTAGTAGACTATTAGATTAAAAAAAGGGAATAAGATCAGCAGCGTATGTAACAACATCGCTTTGGTAATACAGTTTGTGTGATGTATTTAAATTGCATCATTTGAAATTTGAATGCAAATATAAAGGATAAATTATTAGTCCACCAAATTTATAGGGTATTATTTTTTTACTTTTTTTTGAGACAGCAAAACAATATGCTATTTCGTAATCTTTATAGCTGTGTCCAACCGTTGTGCTGCATTGTCCCAGTTGATGATATTGAATAATGCATCCACAAAATCAGTACGTTTATTTTTGTATTTAAGATAATAGGCATGTTCCCATACATCTATTACAAGCAAAGGAATACATCCCCACTGCGTTAATTTTTCGTGGTTCTCACATTGTAAAACAGTTAAGCTGTCGCTGTAAGGCTGATAAGCTACAATACCCCAGCCATTGCCATCCACATTCTTTGATGTTTGAGCAATCAGCGCTTTTAACCTGTCGTAGCTTCCAAAGTTTTTTTCAATGCGTTTTAATAAATCACCTGCCGGTTCAGTTTTTTTATTGGTAAGATTTGTCCAGAATATTGAGTGCAACACATGAGAGGAAAAATGATAAGCTAGTTTCTTTGTCCAGTAATCAACTGTTTCTAAATTATTTTCATCCAGTGCTTTCTTTATCATGGCCACATCTTTGTTGGCAGCCTTTACAGCACCTCCATGATGAAAAGTATAATGCAGGTGTGTTGTCTCTGCATCCATGTATGGCTCTAAAAAATTTTCATTGTATGGTAAAGGCTGAAGTGCATAGTTGCCATTGGCATCAACCAGTTTATCAATTTCATTATTGGTTAAATTTTGGGCAAACGCATTGGTATCACCCAATAATGTGGCTGCACCTGCTACTATTCCTCCTTTTAAAAAATGTTTCCTGTCCATGATTATTTATTTTAAGTGATGATCAATCGTTTGAAAATTTATTCTCCAGCAGTTTTTCTTTAAAGCTGGTGCCAAATGTATAAGCATACGTAATGAGTAAAGCCCTGGAATCTACCTTACCAATACGGTTATAAGTAAAATTGGAACCTGTCATATAAAAACCATTTTGCTGTGTATTAAATATATCTGTTATCACAAATCCAAGTCTGCCATTACCCTTTCCCATTTTTTGCTGAAACCCCATATCAACATTGTAGATAGCAATCCTTTTGCCCTGCGGTGTGGCAACGGGTGAATTGTACACTCCCGTAATTTGTAATTTACTACCATTCCAAAGTACAAAATTATTAATGAGTTTTCCATACCAACTGAACACATTACTGCTAACCTCCTGCTCAACAGTAGTGCCATTTATATTTTGCTGAAATAACGATACGCTGAGGTTAAAATCATATTTTAAAAAAGGCTTTGCAGTAATTATATTTTCAATACCGTACGTAACCACCGTTCCAAAATTCTGAGGCTGCGACAGGGCTACACCATTCGGTTTTAAAACAGTGAACTGGCGAATGCTGTTGGTGGCATACCGGTAATACAATACGGAATAAACAGATAATTTTTGCCAGTCTTTACTATAACCAAATTCAAATGAATGGATCAACTCAGGTTTCAGGTTGGGATTACCACCATGCTGATTTAGTGAATCTGTAATATCAATAAAAGGATTCAATTGCCCCAGGCCAGGCCTTGTAATTTTTCTGCTGTATCCTAATTTCCAAAATTCATTTTGCTGTTTGTAATAAGCAATATTGGCAGATGGAAATAAATTAAAATAATTATTGCTGAAAGGAGAATTGGGGCTAACAACTTTTCCATCGTTTATTACCTGCTCCGCCCTCAGGCCTGCATCATATTTCCATTTAGGATTATCATTGTCACCAATAAAAGCATTGTACTGTACATATGCTGCATGAACCTGTTCATTAAACTTAAAAGTATTAATGGCTGCAGGATTAACAATAAACGAACCATCAATTTTATCCAGCGATTGAAAGTTGGCATCCAGGAAACGCAGTATCCCTTTATAACCGGTTTCTATCACAGCCTTTTGTGAAACGGGATAAACATAGTCTGCTTTTAAATTGGTAACATTAGCTTCTTCATAATTATGCGTCTGCTGATAAAAAGGCTCTCCGACAGCATTGTTATCTTTTCCAAATGATTGGGAATTGATGTCTGTATTTTCCCTGTCGTGACTGAAAGAAGAACTGATACTTGCCGAAAAATTTTTACGCTTATCGTCATACTTTCGACCGTAGTTAATTGCAAACTCTGCCACTTTACTTCGTTCTAATTCTAAAGAGTGACGAGTACTTTTAGAATTGAAGTCTTTTGATGCTGTTTCAATTGTACTGGTCAGTGTTTCATCATTATCCTGCCCTTCTTTGCTGCCAATTGCTTCAAAACTCCAGGCATTTTTTGCATTGGGAGAAAAATCAATATTCAGTCGCAGATTTTGAACCTGGTCAAAGCGATCGTCATTACGAAGCTGATTCAGATAATATTCATCGGGTAGATCAAAATTAACACGGCTACCCTGGATGTTCCGTATACGGCCAGCAAAGCGGTTATCATACGCCACGGCATAATTCCATTTTGCTGATTTATGATTGAGCATAAAAGAACTGTTCACACGTCCTTTTGCCCCAACGCCTGCACCCAACGCAATGGCCCCATTGGTGCCACGCTGTTTATTTTTTTTCAGCCTGATATTAATGATGCCGCCTTCTGCATCTGCATCGTATTGTGCTGATGGATTATTAATGATCTCAATACTTTCAATACTGCTGGAAGGGATCTGATCTGTACTGCCGATACTGGAGTTCCTGCCATTGATCAATATCAGTGGACTCTTACCCCTCATAGTAATAGCACCTTCTGCATCCACCACCACAATGGGTGTATTACGAAGTAAGTCTGTTGCCGTACCACCGATCTGTGTAAGGTTAGCACTGGCATTCACAATAAAGCCCTGTGTGGTTTTTTGAATGATATTTTTTTGTGACGTAACTGTTACAGTCTGCAGTTGTTTGGAGTCAACTACAAGGCTGATATTACCTGCATCAAAATTTGTATTCTGACTGTTAAGTACAATATTTATTTGTGCTGTTTTATAGCCGATCAATTGAATTTTTATAAAATATTCTCCAAACGGAACTATATTGATAATAAAGTTGCCTGCTGAATCAGTAATAACATTTCTCTTTACAGTAATACTATCATCAATATTAAAGAGTGAAACCCCGGCAAATTCGAGTACGTTTTCTTTATCAAATACTTTTCCCCGGATAGTAGCACCAGTTTGTGCCAAAGCCGGAAAAACAATGAAAAGAAATAATAAAGTGAAAAGTGTATAAGAATATTTTTTATAGAACATACTGTATTTATCTTATTACAAAAATAGTTGTAAACTATATGCAAAGATGGATACAGCAGCCATTAACAATTGCGTAGTAACATTTATTTCACCAATTCAGGGTTCCAGGTATGCTTTTCATCCTGAACATATTTAGCCCAACTATATAATGCATCATACATCTTCATCCCTGTTACAAGCATTTCCTGATCATCTTTGATATTGTATGAAAGACCTGCTGATATTGCCCACAAACCAGCCGACTGTATTGCAAGATCAAAACGGTCTGTGTCTGCCCCCCTTACAATAGTGGCCAATTGCAATAATACCGGATCGGTAAGCTGATGTTTTTTTATGATGAAATCAAAAGTACACTCATCACTATAATGAGAATATTCAGCACCTTGTATATCGTAAGGAATTGCATTCAGTTCTTTGGCTTTCTCAAACACCTGTTCTTTAGGTACGTAAATAAATTCAGCTTCCTTGTCAATAAAATTTTTTATCAGCCAGGGGCAGGCTATCCTGTCAATCTTTGGCCGTTAACGGGTAATCCATTTCATAAAAATGATTTTAAAAGAAGCCCGATTACAGCTGCTATCAAAATGATATAGGGCTCCTTTAGTTTTTTAAAATAAGTGAGTGCCAATGTTGCACCTATTGCAATCAATGCTGTAGGAATATCTTTAATGGAACGGCTTGCAATAACGATTACAGCACCTACCAATGCGCCAACCACTGCAGCGGTAATACCATCCACAAATGCTTTCACAGATTGGTTTGTAGCTATCTTTTTAAAATAGGGTGCCGGAAGAACGGTTAATAAATAGCAAGGAAGAAAGGTAGCCAATGCCGCAACGGTGGCACCAGGAAAACCTGCTACCAAATAACCAATAAAACCAACCGTGATAACAACTGGGCCGGGAGTGATCATGGCAACAGCAACTGAATCTACAAACTGTGCTTCTGTAAGCCAGCGATTTTCTGTCACCACACCTGCATGCAAAAAAGGAACAATTGCCAAACCGCTTCCAAAAACAAATGCTCCTGCTTTTGCAAAAAAGATGGCAATTTTTATAAGTGTTGAACCTTCATAATTCCAAAAACCGATTTGTAATAACACGAATGAATTAGTGGTTTTATTATTTAACCACTTAGGTGGAGCTTTTACAAACATGTATAACAAACCTGCTCCGATAAATAATAATACTTCTTCCTGCTGTGTGACATAAGTAATGACCGCTGCAATAATGTAAAACAACCACAGCATCCAATGCTGCTGAAAAGATGGCAGATTGAATTTACCAATGGATTTGGTAGTAAGTTTGTAAGAGCTGATTGCAATGATGCCAATAACAGCAGCGCCTACCCCATAAAATACTGCCTGCATCCAGGATAAGCCACCGTATAATTTATACAGCATACCCAGCAGTACCACCATTACAAAAGATGGCAACACGAATGCTATGCCTACGAGTGTGGCACCTAAAATTCTGTGATGAACAAATCCTAAATAAATAGCCAACTGAGCGGCTAATGGTCCGGGCATCAACTGTGCCAAAGCAAGTCCCTGTTTATATTCATCCTCTGATATCCATTGGCGGTTTTCAACCAGGTCTTTATGCATATAGCCGACTAAAGCTACCGGGCCGCCAAAGCCTATTGTACCCAATTTTAAAAAATAGTTGATTAATTCGGATAAGGAATATGCAGGTTTTGATTCCATGATTCTATTTTATAATCGCTATGCTATAATAAAAGTTAAAGAATGGTATGCCGTAAAATCGAATCCCGAAGAATCGGGACTAAAATGACACAAGGATGTTAAACAGGATTACAAATGTTTGTTACAAAAAAATTGCCCTGTAAATTGTAATGAGGCTGCAAAAGATCACCACAATACCCACTGCAATAAACATTTTTTTTGTAGGAAGTTTTGCTGTGAGCATGGCAGAAAATGGTGCAGTAACAATTCCCCCGATCAACAAACCTGCAACAATATTCCAGTGATGAATACCGATGGTGAAAATAAAAGTAACTGCACTTGCTACTGTAAGAACACATTTTGCCAATGTGGAACTGCCGATAACATACCTTGGTGTATGACCATTTTTTATGAATGTGCCTGTTACCAACGGGCCCCATCCCCCACCTCCAAAAGAATCAATGAAGCCGCCAATTAATGCTAACGCTGTAATTTTTGTTGCTTTCTTTTTCTCATTGGCCTCTCTTTTCTTAAACGCATTTTGCAAAATTCTTATTCCGAGATACATGGTATAAACTGCAATAAATGGTTTGGTAATTTTTGCATAACGTTCACCAACATACGATAATAATAATGCCCCAACCACTGCACCGATAATTGCTGGTATTGCAAGCGATTTTGCCAGTTTTTTATTGATATTTCCCAATTGCCAGTGGCTGATGGAACCTGCAGCGCTGGTAAACGATTCAGCAGAATGTATACTGGCGCTGATTACCGGCGGGGGTACATTTAGTATTAATAAAATAGTAGTACAGATAACACCATATCCCATACCCATAGAGCCTGCAACAATTTCTGCGGCAAAACCCACCAGCAGCATCCAGTAAAATAAATGATTGTCCTTATGTAATGCAGCCTGCAGTTCAGTAAGTTGTTCGGCAGATAAAAATAAATAAGTGAATAAAACAACCAACGCCACAACAGCCAACGCAATCATGTATTTATTGAACATCTTTCTCCTGGAAGAAGAAAATTCCTGCGCTGTTAACACCACCTCATGTGAATGGGTGATCTCTTCAATTATTTCTTCTGGTGTATGATTGGACATAGTTATTTATCCTCAACTAGTTTTTTTGTGATCTCATTTAATTGTTTCACCTTCTCAGTAAAATCGCCACTTATTTTATTGCGGATATTTTGCATATTGTCTAACAAACTATCTAACTCAGCAGGTAAGGTTTCATTTAAAAATTCCTTTAATCTTTTAGCAATAGTGGGTGATTTTCCGTTGGTGGATATTGCTATTTTCAGATTGCCTTTCTGCACTACGGAGGATAAATAAAAATCGCAGAGGGCTGGTTTATCTGCCACGTTTACCAGTTTGCCTTTTTGTTTGGCATCAACACTTACCTGTTCACTCACTTTAGCATCATTTAATGCAGCGATCACTATATCATGACCATTAATGTCATCAGCCAGGTAAGCCCGTTCTACCAATGTTACGTTCGGATATTCTTTTGCCAGTTCTTTTATCTCCTCACTAATTGACATTGCCACTAATGTGATACTCGCCTTAGGTGAGTTTTGCAAAACAGCATTGAGCTTTTCATTGCCAACATAACCTCCACCAACAATTAGTAAAGAAAGTTGCTCAAGTTTAAGAAATATAGGGAACAAATAATTGGCAGCATCCGGGGATGCTGGTTGCTTCTCATGCTCTCCAGGAATTAACTTTATAGTATCTGACATAGATTATAAAAAACGAAAAACCAAACGGATTTGGTGTGCAAAAACCAAAAATAGGGAATTCCTACTAAATTAGTGGACTATTTAGAATATTTTTCTATTAATTTAATAGACTATTAACGTGAAGTGGTAAATATTATTTTATTTCGGGTAAGCTGTCTTTTGTTTTACTGATGGTTTCATCCAGGTCGTCATAAGAAAGGGCATTATTCAGGAACCAGCTTTCAAAAGCAGAAGGTGGCAAATACACTCCCTTGTTTAACATAGCGTGGAAATATTTTTTAAATAACTCATTGTTTGCTGAAGCTGCACTTGTAAAGTCAGTAACCGGGTAGTCGCTGAAATGTATGCTTATCATAGATCCAAAACGATTAATTCTAAAAGGTTCTCCCCATGCGGTGAGTACTTCATTCAGACCTTTATGGAGATACTCCGTTTTATTATCCAGCTCTGTATAAATAGATGGATTATTTTTTAATTCCTTTAACAACGTATAGCCTGCGATCATTGCAATGGGATTGCCACTCAATGTTCCTGCCTGGTAAACATTTCCCAGCGGGGCAATGTGCTGCATAATTTCTTTCCTTCCCCCAAATGCGCCAACCGGCAAACCACCGCCAATCACTTTTCCATAAGTAACAAGATCAGCGTTGATGTTTAATTTTTCCTGTGCACCACCGGGAGCCAGTCTAAACCCTGTCATCACTTCATCAAAGATGAAAACAATTCCTTCTTCATCACATAATTTTCGAAGCCCTTCAAGAAACCCCGGTGCCGGTAAAATGCATCCCATATTTCCTGCAACAGGCTCTACGATGATGGCAGCGATTTCTCCTTTGTATTGGGCTGTTAATTGCTGTACCGCTTCTAAATCGTTATACGCTGCCGTTAGTGTATCGTTAGCCACACCTGCAGTTACTCCGGGAACAGTTTGAATATTCAACGTGGCTACCCCACTTCCTGCTTTCACTAAAAAAGAATCTGCATGGCCGTGATAATGGCCTTCAAATTTGATGATCTTATTTCTTCCAGTATAACCTCTTGCCAAACGGACGGCACTCATGCATGCTTCTGTACCGCTGCTTACCATTCTTATCAGATCAACATTAGGTACCATGCTGATGATGAGTTCCGCCATGTCAATTTCCAGTTCTGTAGGTGCACCGTAAGAAGTAGAATATTCTGCATATTCCTGTATTGCTTTTACTAAAGGTTCATAAGCATGGCCTAAAATCATTGGGCCCCAGGATGCGATGTAGTCAATGTATTTATTGCCGTCGGCATCATACAAATAAGCGCCTTTGGCTTTCTTCATAAACACCGGTGTTCCACCTACACTTTTGAATGCTCTCACAGGAGAATTAACTCCACCGGGAATTGATTGTTGGGCTTTTTCAAATAGTTCTTTGCTTTTCTCGTACATGAAATTTATTTTGTAGTCAGCATTTTTTCTTTCTTCAACTTCACAGGCACAGTTTATCCCGAACTTGTTTCGGAATAAACTTGTGCTTTATATTTCTATTAAACAAGCCATTCACGACAACAACCTTACTGCATCTTTTGCAAAATAGGTCGCAATCAAATCTGCCCCTGCTCTTTTAAAGGATGTCAGAGTTTCCAATATCGCTTTGTCTTCATTGATCCAGCCCATCTTTGCAGCCGCTTTGATCATTGCATATTCACCGCTGATATTATAAACACTTACCGGAACGTTTACCGCATTTTTTACTTCTCTTACAATATCCAAATACGGAAGCCCTGGTTTTACCATTACAATATCTGCACCTTCTTCCACATCCATTAATACTTCTTTTATTGCTTCGGTTCTGTTGGCATAATCCATCTGGTAAGTCTTCTTATCACCAAATCCCGGTGCACTATCTAATGCATCTCTAAATGGTCCATAAAAACAAGAAGCATATTTAGCACTGTACGCCATAATGCCTGTTTTAGTAAATCCACTTTCTTCCAGTCCTTTACGGATGGCGCCAATGCGTCCATCCATCATATCACTGGGAGCCACCATATCTGCGCCTGCTTTCGCATGACTGATGCTCATCTTCACTAATGCTTCTACTGTTTCATCATTTACTATTTCACCATCCTTCACAATACCATCATGTCCATAAGAAGAATAAGGATCTAATGCTACATCTGTCATCACATACAATTCTGGTACTGCATCTTTAATTGCTTTGATACTTCTTTGCATGAGGCCATCAGGGTTCCATGCTTCTTTGCCAGTGTTATCTTTCAGTTCATCTTTTGATTTCACAAATAGCAACACACTTTTCAATCCCATGCTCCACAATTCTTTTACTTCCTTAACGGTAATATCTAAACTATTGCGATAGTAGTTAGGCATGGAAGCAATTTCCGTTTTGATATTTTCGCCTTCATCAATGAATAATGGAACAATGAAATCGTTTGGTGTTAAGATTGTTTCAGCAATCATTGATCGAATGGCTGGTGATTGCCGGAGAATTCTATTTCTTCTTTGTAAATACATAATTTAATGTCTGATTTATGATGTCTGATGTCTGATTTTTTCAGCATTCAATTTGTTACTTACTTTTTGATTGCTGTAGTTTAGTTTTGTTTGTTTTATCTGTAGCGGCAAAAATTGCTGTTAATTCATTTGCTTCCTTTATAAGTCTGTCTAACTCTATTCCACTTTGCAAACCAGCATCTTTTACAACTTCCAGCCAATAATGACTTTCGTCAGCTTCTTCCAAAACTATTTCAATTTTATAAATAAAATCAGCCGGTGATTTGGCTCTAACTGATGCCCGGTAATTAGCCCCTACAGACCCGGCAGCTCTTATTAATTGTTTGGCAGTTTCAAAACCTGCAGCATTTTTTGGAAAACCCTCACAAAGTTTAATTATACCTACATGAAACTTCTTTGTCCTTTGTTGTAATTCTTTTCTATCCATAAGTGAACTTTTAATACCTAAGGAAATCAGAAATCCTACATCAGCCATCAGACATTCAACAAGTATTAGAACGGCTTGCCCATTCATTTCTTTCTTCTTCTGTTAATTCATTCAACCAATCTCTCGGATGCAAACAGGCTTCCTGCATTTTGTATTCTTCTGTTCCGTACGCAGGAACATAATTATATTCAAATCGTACTGTTGGAGGAAGGCTCATCAAAATGCTTTCTATTCTTCCATTTGTTTTTAATCCAAATAAAGTACCACGGTCATGCACCAAATTAAACTCCACATAACGCCCCCTTCTTATTTCCTGCCAGTGTTTATTTTCTGCAGTGTAAGTGGTATCCTTTCTTTTTTCTACAATCGGAATGTAAGCTTCCATGAACGCATTGCCACAGGCTTTTCCAAAGTTCATCCAGAAATTTACATCCTGTGTTTCACCCGGCCGTTGATAGTCGTAAAAGATTCCACCGATGCCTCTGCGTTCTTCATTGCGGTGCCAGTTTACAAAATAATTATCACAGGCTGTTTTAAATTTTGGATAGAACAAAATATCAACCCTATCACAAGCATCTTTATACGTTTGATGAAAATGCCTGGCATCTTCTTCAAATAAATAGTAAGGTGTTAAATCTGTACCACCGCCAAACCAGCGGTCAATTACTTCACCGGCTTCATCATACAATTCAAACATACGGTAGTTGCAATGCACCGTTGGCACAAATGGATTACCGGGATGAATCACTAAACTTAAACCACAGGCAAACCAGTTGGAACCATTGATTTTAAGTTGCGTTCTCATTGCATCGGTCACTTCTCCAAAAACAATGGAAGTATTTACACCGCCTTTTTCAATTACATTTCCATTGGCGATCACCCTGGTTTTTCCGCCACCGCCTTCCGGCCGCTCCCATTTATCCTCGAAAAACTTAGCCTTGCCATCACAGGCTTCCAATGCAGCACAAATGTCATCCTGCATTTGGTGTATGATGGTTATCCAGTTTTCTTTTACGTTCATTGTTAAAGGTTAAAGTCAAAATTAAAAAGTAAAAATTAGCGTTTTCGATTTTTGACTTTTGATTTTTTACTTTTTACTTTCATATTCTTTCACCGCATCTACAAATGCCCTTGCATTATCCACCGGTACATTGGGCGTAATCCCATGACCAAGATTGGCAATATAATTTTGCACACCAAACGCATCAATCATTTCTTTTACTTCTCTTTTGATATCCGGTATCGTTCCTAATAATTTGGAAGGATCAAAGTTACCTTGTATGGTGATCTTATTTTGTGTTAATTCTCTTGCAAACTGGGGGGTAATACACCAGTCGATACCAACACCACTTGCGCTGCTTTCGCTGATATCTTTCAATGCATACCAGCTTCCTTTTGGAAATAAGATTACCGGCACATCATCTTTTAATGCATCTGCAATTTGAAATAAATATGGTTGTGCATACAGCTTAAAATCTGCAGGACTTAATGCCCCTGCCCAGCTGTCAAACACCTGTACAGTATCCACTCCTGCTTTTGCCTGGTTCTTTAAATAACTAATGGTAATGTCTGTGATCTTTTGTAACAACTGGTGAGCCAATGCAGGTTGGGTGTAAGCAAAATGTTTTGCTTTGTCCCATGTCTTGCTGCCCTTACCTTCCACCATATAACAAAGTATCGTCCATGGGGCACCTGCAAAACCGATCAACGGCACACGGCCATTCAATTCTCTTTTTGTCATTGCCAGGGCATCATACACATACTTTAAACTTTCTTCCGCACCGGTGGTGATCAATGCATCAATATCAGCCTGTGTTTTAATTGTCTTTGGTAAGGATGGCCCCTTGCCTTCTTCCATCAACACTTCTACACCCATGGCCTGCGGTATCACCAATATATCACTGAAAATGATCGCAGCATCTACACCAACCTGGTCAACAGGTTGCAAGGTAATAGCAGTTGCCAGTTCTGGTGTTTGACAACGGGTAAAGAAATCATATTTCTCTCTCAGCTTAATATAGTCGGGTAAATACCTTCCTGCCTGGCGCATCATCCACACTGGTGGACGTTCAACCGGTTCGTTTCTTAGAGCCCTAAGGAGCAAGTCATTTTTTAGCATAATTTTTTATGTCTGATTTCTGATGTATGATTTATGGCGAAAAGTATTCTATCATCTTTGCCACCAGATTTTCTTTGCCCGGTTCATCGCTGATGATAATCTTATTGTCTGAATATTTTCTTATCTCGTTCGCTGTTGTATTACCAATCGCAAAAAGAATTGTTCTGCTGGTTGCTTTATTTTTACTAAAAAAACTTTGCACTGCACTGGGACTAAAAAATAATATCCCGAAATAATCCTTTTCTATTTTATGCGGCGTTGCAATCGTTTGGTACACTCCAATCTCGTTTACTTCAATATCATTTTTCCTGAGTATATCCGGCAGGTCATCTCTCCTTTGATCACCACAAAAAAAGATCACCTGATCTGTGAACCGGTCTGCTGCAATTAATTCGGCCAATGATGCTGCATCACTGGCGGTGCCTGCAATCCGCTCTTCGCCAAAATAAGCTTTTATCAATCTGGCGGTAGCAGTACCAATCGAATAAATGGACCAGTCCGGTTGATGACCATCTAAAAAAATTGTCACAGCATCCACTGCATTCATGCTGGTAAAAACTACGGTGGCAATTTCAGTAGAAGCCAATTGAATTTCCTGCTGCACCTCTACTGATAAAATACTTTCTGTTTCTATAAAAGATAATTCATCTATTACAATTCCATTTGCAGCAGCTTCCTCCACCAATGAAGACGGTAAAGGCCTTGTACACAATATGCTGATGTAATTTTGTTCCATTGATTTCTTATGATCACTTAAACCTATAAGGTCTTGCAGTGCTGCCTTGCCTTGCGGCAGACCTTATAGGTTTTCACTTGCTGCATTGCGTACTTTATTTTGTTGCATTGCGGATTGAATCTGCTATCTCTTTTCCTCCCCCTCCCTTTTTTAATAAGTCATTAGCAGCAATAACCCCCATATCTGCACATCTTGAGATGAAGTTTTGTGCATTTGCCCCTGCAATCATTCTCCCGTCGAGCGATAATATATTTCCCGTAAAATGTACTTCGTTACCCTTCACCTCAGCCAATGCACTAATAGGAGTAGAGCAACCACCAAGTAATGTTCTGAGAAAATCTCTTTCAATTTTTACACACAGTGCTGTTTCAGCATCATTAAAATGGTTACATGCCGCAAAACAATATTCATCATCTTCTCTGCATACAACCATGATGGCGCCCTGTGCCGGTGCCGGCAGCATCCAGTCCAGTTCAATACTTTTTTCGGGACGAAGTCCGATTCTTTCCAGTCCCGCTGCTGCGAAGATGGCTCCGTGCCAGTTGCTTTCTTTCAGCTTACGCAGGCGTGTATTAACATTACCTCGAATTGTTTCAATTGTATGATGTGGGAAACGATGAAGCCATTGTGCATTTCTGCGAATAGAACTAGTTGCAATTATTGCACTTATCTTCTCCCCTGTATCTACTTCTCTTTTTATGATTGTCCTTTTAGCTCTTGAACCTGTTTTTGTAATTGAGATACTTTCAATCTCTACAGTACCCATGCCAAATATCTTACCAACATCGTCAATATCTGGATGAGGTACTAAGATATCTTTATGTGATGCCCTTTTCAAAACAGCCGATTGCACAATTCCCTTTGGCAACTGTGTTGGCACATCTTTCATGGAGTGAACAGCGATGTCAATTTTATTGGTGAGTAAGGCAATATCGAGGCTTTTTGTAAAAATACCCTGCACGCCCATTTCATACAATGGAGTTTGAAGATCGATATCGCCTTCACTTTTAATATAAACTAATTCTGACTGGAAATTATGTTGAAACAGAAGTTGCTGAACCTTTGTGGCCTGCCACACGGCAAGCTGGCTTTCTCTTGTTCCGATGCGTATCACTTTACCCATTGATGATGTTAGTTTGTACCTGTGGCAATATACTCATTAATGGCTTCAATATACTGGCAGCCACGCTGATTGCGATTACGCAATTTTATTGCCATGCCGCTGACTACTTTCTGGATCTCGTAGTCAAAATTTACTTTTACAGCCGGTGTTGAAATTTTGCTGGCAGAATATGAAATGTACATTTCGCAGGACTGCATGGCATAGAGTTTCTTTTTAACTGCGGTTAAAACAGGTACGTTCTTACGCATCTCATGCCATTCTAAAAATTCTTCAATTTTTTCTTTAATGATCGCCTGTGCCTTTGGAACCTCTGCTTCTCTTTTGTGCAGGGTGGCATCTTTTATTTTTGAAAGCTCATCCACATTTACCAATGTAATATGATCGAGTTCCTGTGCAGACTTTTCAACGTTGAAAGGAATAGAAAGGTCGATGATAATTTTATTGCCGCTGTTGATCAAATGAGATGCAGCAATCACCGGAACTTCTGAATTGGTAGCCACCAGGATAATATCTGATTGCTCAATGTATTTTGGTAATTCATCTGCGCTGGCATACTGCAAACCTAATTCAGCTGCCAGCTCAGCCGCTTTTGACTCAGTACGGTTAATAAGGGTGATGTTTTTTGTTTGCAGATAATCCACCAGGTTCTTGCAGGTATTACGGCCAATTTTCCCGGTACCAATCAGCAATATTTTTTTGCTGGCCACCTGCTGCACTTTTTCTTTTATATACTGAATAGCTGCAAAAGCTACAGAAACAGTTCCGCCACTTAAGCCAGTGTTTGTTTTAATGAATTTGGATGATTGCAAAACGGCATTCATCAATCTTTCTGAATAAGCACCAATAAAACCATGATCCTTGGAAAACTTAAATGCCAGTTTTAACTGGCCCAAAATTTCGTAATCGCCCAGTATCTGGGAATCCAATCCTGCAGCCACATCAAACAAATGAAGGATAGCTGCCCGGCCATTCTTGATATAAGCAATTTCTTTAAAAGTTTCCACAGAGCCCTGTGCCTGACTGCAAAGTAATTCGCAGAGATCATTTACATTTTCAGTAAATCCGTAAATCTCGGTACGATTGCAGGTGGAAATAACAAATAATTCAGTGATACCGTATTGAGGAGCCAGTTCCAGCAATTTGCCGTACTGGTAGTTGTTGATGGCGTATTGCCCACGCAAAGTAGCATCTGTTTTTTTGTAGTTAACTCCTGCTACAAAAAAAGTTGATATGTCTGTTTGTTTCAAAGTGGGCATTGAGGTTGTTAAAATTTCTATCGCAAAAATACTTTCAGCATTCCTTGTAAACTAATTTCAGTGTCATGAAACTGTCATTTTAGTGTATGAGTTGAGTCATTCTATCAACTGATAAATCTCATTGTGAAAACATTGACCAACAAATAAACATGCTGAAAGCCAAATTAAATAGCAAGAACGAACCGGATTTGCAAGAATGATACCACAGGATTTTGTTTATATTAAAATGAATTGAAAGATGACACAATCATGACAACATCGAAAACTGTTATCAGAAAATTGAGTTTGTAATTTTCTATAAAATTCAAAACTATAGAGACCGGTAATTTAAATACAAATCTTTTTAGCCATTTTTCCTGGCGCTTTTTAATTTATAGCTTTCCCCTCCACAGCCCGGTAGCTGCGTAACCAGAACGTCGCTACTTTTGCATCTTTGAAAAAATATCCGCTGCTATACGCCTGTACTTTAAGTAATATTAACAAATAAATACATTACATCCACTTTGCTAAAAAGTCTGTCAGTTCTTTTCTAAGGCTGGCAAACAGGTGTTCGAATTGTACTATTTTTTCACGTTGCACTGAGTGGTCATGGGCTTTGCGGTGATCACTGGCTACAGGTGTGTCAATCAGTAATTTTTCGAGGCTTTGCTCATGCACATTAATCTCATGTTTCAACATATCAATTTGTTCCCGCTGAATGATCAATTGATTTTGAAAATGTTCAAGCCCTGCTGCAAATTCACTGGAAGTATTTTTGCCGGCTGTTTCCACCAGGCGGTTTTGCATCACCTGCAGATCATCTTTATAAAAAGAAAGTTTGTTGATCCATTCTTTGTGTTCGCTGTGCAGTGTATGAATTGATTTTTCCGTTGTCATGTTGTTTGATTTTGTTTGTATAAATAAACAACAAACTAACCTGCTGAGTAATGACCCGGCTCAATCATTTTATTGAATTCAGTCATACTTATTATAAGGAGGTATTTTATTATAGGGTAAATGACCGGATAGGCTTTGTCTTATTTTACTTGTGATGTTTGGTATTGTGATAATGGTCTTTCAAAAGGTCACGGCCGAAGTCACCATTAAAATCACGCCATACTGAATGAATGTGATTGGCATTATTTTGCGTATTGTCAAATTCAATTAAAAAAGTTTTCCCCTGTACCCGGTAATAATGCGGCTTACCAGGTACTACGCCACCTGCCCATCCAAATCTTACTGCATCCATATCTTCGGATGCAATTTTTTTCATCCTGCTGTTGGCGATCTCACCGGGCATAGAAGACAGGTAAGCAATAATTAGTTTATTCAAAATCGTCACCTGCTCATGTGTCATATCTTTTGCGGCTAAACCCAAAGGCATTAGTGGTTCCACCTTTGCAGCATTGGTAGTAACAATTTCTGCAAATGCTTCTGACTGGAAAATGGCTGTTTGTTTTTGTTCGGATGTGAATGAATTGACCAGTTCAAATCCCAGGTCTTCTTCGGCTTTAATGATCCGCAATCCTTTTTGCGGACCAGCTTTTACTTCGCCAGGATTAGCTCCAAAAAAGAATGGCGCAAAGGCCAGTTGATCATTGACGATGGTAAAATTAAGTGCCAGGTGGTGCCCACTGAATTTCCAGCCCCAGGTACTGTCTTTACCCGGATTACCATACACCGCTACAAAATAATTTTCTGGTATCCGGCTGGGGTTACTAGGTTCTAATTCTTTCAGTAAATATTCAAAGCTCATAATGGTTTTTGCTCTTGCATAACCATCATTGCTTAAATAGGCACTCAGCAATGTATAAAATTGAAGTTGCTGAATACTGTCTAATTCTTTTATGGCAATACCAGTTCTGGGGTTAGTATAAGCAGGAAGAAAATTCCAGTCAAACCGGCTTGTGTCCACAAAAGGAAATACTGCTTTGCTCTTCTGCACATCACTCAGCGCATTTACAAAAGCTATTGCTTTGGCGGAGCCGGAATTATTTTCAATACTGTTTTGTGCAACTAAGGAAAATGGCAACAACAAAAGAACAAGCAATTTCATGATTTCTATTTTAATTTGAGGAAGGCGGAGGATATTAGCCGTAATGAAGATAATATTTACTTCTAATAATCGCCTGAGTACTACTGTTAATCATAAAACGGTCTCAATCGTTCTATTGTTTTTGCTGGTATGCCTTTATATACGCTGCCACTTCAATTGCCGGTGCCACCCATATTTCATTTTCCTGTTGCTTTAAATAACTCAGCAATTGACTGTGTGCAGGTAATGATACATTTAACGCATTGCCGCCGCCTACACCATGAAAAAGGATCACCAGCAACGAATTGGTTTCGGTTGCTTTTTTAACCCATTCAATCATTTGTTCAGCAGTGTTATTGTTTACCACATAACAATCCATATTGTACAGATCAACCTGCTCAATGGTATGCATTTCATTTCGCACTGCTCTTGCAGCTACAAAATCATTTTTCAATCCGTTCATAAAAGAGCTGTCCCCAATTTTCATATCGCCGCAGGTGAAAGCAAATGTCCTGGTTGTTTTTCCATCGATGGCTTCCAGGAAAATATTGGTCATTTTTATTTCATCCACCATACGCTGCAGGGTGTAAGCACTCATATCTCTTTCTTTGCTTACCCATCCCCTGCCCGGCATATTTGCCATGCAGGGATGAAACAGCGTGTGGTTGCCCAATTCATGTCCCCTTGCTGCCACCCCTTTCCATTCTGTTAAACGTTTGGCGCAGGCGGGTGAATAAGCGGTCAGATAAAACGTAGCTTTTAACCCCAGTGAATCCAATGCAGGGATCGCATTGTCCAGGTGCTCCTTAATGGCATCATCATAAGTAATTACTACTGCACATTTTTTATTTTTCCAGGGACGCTTTGAGGAAGTGTCTGTCTTGGGTGTTGATAAAGTATAGTTGAGTTTATGCGGAACAGCAGATAAAAATATAAAGGCTGAACATAATAAGAAAAACATTTTTTTTGCGGACATATAATTAATTGAGGTTTTTATTTATTTATCGGCAATGCCTGTAAACACAACCGGTTTGCTTCTTTTAAAGGTTTATTCCAAGACAAACATATACCTGCTTCCTTCTTTGTTTCATTTTTATGATTTCATCTTTCTCAAAATCTCTATCAGCAATAAAATAAAAACAATAGCTATCTTCTCCGTATTCAAACCCGGCTTTGTAATAAAAGTGGTTTTGCTTATTTGATTTTTGATTGATTGAAATCTCTGCAGAAATTAAAAGCCCTCCCCGTTCTTTGTATGGAAAATGATTTAAATTTTTAAAGTTATATCCCAGGCCAATACCTGTATACAGCGCCTTATTCTTATTTATTGAAACTGCTTTAATTTCACCGATAAGCTGCAGCGGTATTGAAAAGCTGGTTTCCTTTTGTCCATGCTCATTACGCTCCAGGTAATGAATATCAACACCGGTTTTTAAACCAATATTCGTGATAGCCGATATTGTCTTCAATACAAAAGCCCTGGTTCTTAACGTGGGTAGCCGGTATCTTTTGTAGTCATAGTACTGCACCGACAAGGGATTTATAATAGACTCCTTTGTAGCAAAAGTAGAAGGCCCTGCCGATATTCCTATTCCGGCCTCCACTCCATAGTGCAAATTTTTGAACAGTTGGCCCAACGCAATTAAAGGAGACAATAAGATGAGGATAAGTATTATTTTAATATTTCTCATAAAGCTCCACATAAACGCTTACATAGTCATCCCGATAATTAACGGCATGCTTTTGTCGTGATCGATATTGTAAATCTAATGTTTTTACCTATTCCAAAACAACCTGGTCTGGTCTCCCGAGCAATTGGAAAGGATTGCATGATTGTACACTCTTTAATTATGTGAAATATTGAATGAATTGCTAGTAAATAAAAACGGTAGCAGTATACTGGTTAAAGCTTCGGGGGTTGGTCAGGAGACACAACCCCGGCGGAGGTGTATGGCTGAGGCTTAAAAGATGCCGACAGCGACAATGATGCTTGCGCAAATCAAAGTTGATTTGAAATTATACTTTCCCACACCGAAGCACTCCAATTTTACTAAACTCAATTGCTGCCCTAAATGATTTATTCCAAATAACAAAATTTTCAAAACCAAGTATAGGATTTAGGCATTCAAAAATCTCTGTCTTATTACACTTAAACGAATTATTTCTTGTCCACGCTACATATAATTCTTTCTCTTCAAAATGACTTTCAATATTTTTTAAAACGATGTCTTTATTAACTTCACCTGCAGCACCAAAATATAGCCATTCGCTGTCATTCAGTAAAGGCCACTTTACTAGTTGTTTCATTTTTTCATTTGCGATATATATTAGTCTTGAATCCATTGAAAATTTATTACGAAATAGAATTGCCAATTAGCGCAAACAATATACCCATTAGAATCATAGAAATTGCCGTTTTTGGACCAATCATTTTATAACTTTCCTCAGTGCTTAAACCAGTATTAGCTCTCAAAATAATAGATAGCCAAAGTCCCACCGTTCCATCAAAAAGTCCGAGCACAGCATTAACGGAAATTGCCATTGAAAGATCAAATATTTTACCGGTGAAAAAACCTGTGGTTGTATAAACTAAAAAAGAAAGAATACTTAAATAAACGTATTTAAAGCTTAACCTTCTTGAAGCTATGGCTCCCAAAGTATCGATTAGAGTAATACCTAATAACCCAGAACCCAAAATAAGCAGCAAGTATAAATAACGCATTGGTAACTTTTAAATCTTTGTGTTTGGTAAATTTATATGCTTAAAGTCTCATTATTACAAGGAATGTAATGACCTTGCAAAGTATAATGATGCATTAGTTGCTTAATTGAAATAATAATGACCGGTTAATACATGCTGCCTCTTGAGATAACCGCAAGCCCTGCTAACCTTACACAAGCCCCGGCACAGACAGCGCCTTTGGACCTTTTAATTAATGAGTGAGACTTAGGAGGGAATTAATCCTATAATCTTTTTAATCCTGCTAAATCCCCTTTCAGACAATCTCCACGTCAATAATACTTCGGCATTGCTCAGTGTTCCACATTGATTTGCGGTACAAGGTCTCATGTATGAGAATGATACCTTTAAATTAAAGAAGGGTCCTGTAAAAGTGTAAATTGAAGGTTGAGTAAAAACTATCAATCACTTTAAAAAACAGAGACCCATGACACAAGTTAAGAAATTAGATTTTAGTGGTACGACCATTTATTGCGGTGTAGATGTACACAAAAAAAGCTGGCGGGTAAATATTCAGGACAGTGAATTTGAACTGGAAGACTTTACCCAAAATCCAGATGCAGTTCTTTTACATAAGCATTTAACCAGGTGCTATCCCGGGGCTAACTATAAGATTGGCTATGAAGCAGGCTTTAGTGGCTTTAGTATGCAGCGGGCTTTATCCCAGCCGGGTTGTGAATGCTGGGTGGTAAATGCAGCAGATATTCCGGCTTCTGATAAAGACAAAAAGCAGAAGCAGGATAAAGCCGATGCCCGTAAATTGTGTAACTATCTTCAATCAAAAAAATTGAAAGGCATACACGTACCGGATACTGAATGGGAGCATGCCCGTACATTGGTACGCACCAGGGAACGTATTGTAAATAACCAAACCCGTTGCAAAAACAGGATATGGCAATTGCTTCATTTTAGTGGCTTACCGATACCTGCAGGGCAACAGGAAGGTAAGTACTGGAGTAAGCGGTTTATTGATGGGTTACAAAAAATGGATTGCGGAGGAAGCATTCACCTGCAGCAATCATTGCAGTTACACATCAAAGATTATTTACAAACAAGAGGGTTGCTGCTGGAAGCAACCCGTGCTATCAGGACATTGTGCAGGGAAGAAAAATATGCAGGGGATATAAAATTGTTACGTAGCATACCGGGTATAGGAGAAATTAATGCAGCAGTGCTGTTGTTTGAGTTGCAGGATGTAACCCGTTTTAAACGCTTTGATCATTTATGCAGCTATGTTGGATTGGTCCCGGACACATCTGACAGTGGTGATACAAAGCGAACCAAAGGAATTACACACCGGCATAACTATTACCTGCGTACCGCCTTGGTGGAAAGCAGTTGGAGTGTGGTGCGTAAAGATCCTGCATTGCTAATGAAATATAAAGATTATGGTAAACGGATGGATAACAATAAAGCGATCATCCGTATAGCGAAACACCTGTTGTCAAGAATCAACTTTGTGTTGAAAAATAAAAAGGAATATGTAACAGGAGTTGTAGCATAGAACCTGAAAGGTTTTTTTAGGGATATGGGCTTCAAAAGTAATTGTACAAAAAAGGTTTGGCTAAACCAAACCTGAAACCTGCGAATTACTTCGTCAGCCACCGGATGTATTCCTGGCAGGTTGCTCCTCAGCAGAGCCTGCTTCTGCTTAGTCCGGCAGTATAAAATTAAGTAACAGTTAAATAGTTGAAATAAAAAGTTCTTATCAGCACCCAATCGTTTAGTCACTCCTGCAGCATGAGATGTAAAAATCAATAATGTCTGCCATCACAAGGATACGGGTGCATTTTTAAATTTGAAAAAGACCTTGCAGCTCCCGAAAGTAAAGCAGAAGGATGACTGTTTATTGAAGTGTGCTTTTATATAACTGTTTAGCTTAAAAAATAAATTATAGAATAGAGGTTAACGATAAAAAAATTATTCAACCGATGCAGCGTATTCTCATCATTGAAGTGAGTGAC
>JAYWII010000095.1:0-107379 GCA_043788995.1 Chitinophagaceae bacterium
ACACTTACTTTTGCGCCGGAGAGTTGGCAGAGCGGTCGATTGCGGCAGTCTTGAAAACTGTTGACTGTAACAGGTCCTGGGGTTCGAATCCCTAACTCTCCGCTTCGATAGTATCAAATTATCACAAAACCCGTAAATCAAAAGTTTACGGGTTTCGCATTTGGTGAGGACATCAACAAAAGTAAATATTCTAAGAAAGTTATTTGGAGTATAAGTTTTATTTTTTAAATTAAGATCAGTATCGGGCTATATATCATTTATAAATAATTATAATAATGCAATCTGACAAATCTGCCTTTCTGGTTATTGATCCCAAAGACAATGTGCTGGTGGCGTTAAGGAATATCCCCAAGGGGAGTACTATAAAAATCAATGGATCAGCAATTGAGCTGACGGAAGACATTCCTTCCAAACATAAAATGTTTATGTGTGATCTGAATACCGGCGATGAAATTTATATGTATGGATTGTTGGTAGGCAAAGCCACACAGGATGTTAAACAAGGAAGTTTAATGACAACATCCAACGTAAAGCATGCAGCAGTTCCTTATGCTTACCAAAATGTTTCTTTTCAATGGACGCCTCCGGATGTTGCTGCATTTACTAACCGTACTTTTAATGGATACCTGAGAAGCGATGGAAGGGCAGGCACCGCCAATTACTGGTTGTTTGTTCCAACAGTATTTTGTGAGAACCGTAACCTGGATGTGATCAAAGAAGCATTGCACAGCACCTTAGGATATGCCGTTACAGGAAAGTATAAATCATATACGGAGCAATTGCTGGAGGCTTTTAAAAACAAACAGGATATTACATCTCCGGCCATTGATTTAACTGCTGCAGACCTTACTGCCAAAAGAGTTTTTAAAAATGTTGATGGGATTAAGTTTTTAAATCATCAGGGTGGCTGTGGCGGTACCAGGCAGGATGCTGGTACGCTCAGCAGGTTGTTGACTGCTTACGCAGATCATCCCAATGTTGCCGGCATTACCTTGTTGAGTTTAGGATGTCAGCACCTGCAGGTGCAAGATTTTCTGAATGATCTGAAAGCCAGGAATCCATTATTTAATAAACCGCTGTTGATATTTGAACAGCAGCAATCTAAAAGTGAAGAACAACTTATTAAAGACGCAATTCTGCAAACCTTTAAAGGCTTGGCAGAAGCAGACAAGATAGAGCGGCAACCTGTTCCTTTAAGTAAATTGGTAATTGGTGTAAAATGTGGAGGCAGTGACGGATTTAGTGGCATCTCAGCTAATCCTGCAGTTGGGTATGCGGCCGATTTGCTGGTGGCATTGGGGGGACAAATTTTACTGGCTGAATTTCCTGAGTTATGTGGTGTGGAACAAAATTTAATTGACAGGTGTACTACCAGGGAATCCGCTGAAAAATTTATCAGCCTGATGCAAACGTACGATGAACAGGCTCACCTTGTTGGCTCGGGATTTCACATGAACCCATCACCAGGTAATATAAAAGACGGACTTATTACTGATGCGATAAAGAGTGCCGGGGCTGCTAAAAAAGCTGGTACCTCTCCTGTAACGGATGTATTGGATTACACAGAACCTGCACTTAAACCAGGATTGAATTTAGTGTGTACTCCCGGCAATGATGTGGAAGCCACCACCGGCCAGGCAGCAAGCGGTGCTACGTTAATATTGTTTACTACCGGCTTGGGAACTCCTACGGGTAACCCTGTTTGCCCTACTATAAAAGTGAGTACTAACAGCCTGCTCACAAACAGGATGAGTGATATTATTGATATTGATTGCGGACCTGTGATTGACGGAAAGAAAACGATAGCAGAAATGGGCGCAGATATTTTGGAATACTGTATCAAAGCTGCAAGTGGCGAAGTGATTCCTAAAGCAGTTCAATTAGGGCAAGATGATTTTATACCGTGGAAAAGGGGAGTGTCACTTTAAATGGCTGTAAGCTATTTTTTGGATACAGGATAACAAACGGCACAGCAACAAAAAAAATGCTGTTATATTTAATTGATATTATTTGGAGCAAAATTTATAAAACAGCTAAAACTGTATTCGATGTTATTTAGGTATTGTCTTGCACTTGATTTAATAAATGATGAATTGTTGATAAAAGAATATGAAGCATATCACCGGCAGGTATGGCCCGAAATTTTACAAAGTATACAACAGGCGGGTATTGATAAGATGGAAATTTACCGGGTTGAAAATCGGTTGTTTATGATCATTGAATCTAACGCAGCAGTTGATTTTGCTGCAAAAGCAACAGCAGATGCTGCCAGTGAAAAAGTGCAGCAATGGGAAGTGTTGATGTGGAAATACCAGCAGGCATTACCCTTTGCAAAACCAGGAGAAAAATGGATGATGATGGAAAAAATTTTCGAAACAAAATAATTTATAAGCATGTTTAGTTTAAAAAATAAATCAGCAGTAATAACCGGTGGCGGCAGTGGTATAGGTAAAGCAATGGCTTTACTTTTTGCAAAGCAGGGAGCAGCGGTTCATATCATTGAATTAAATAAGAATGCTGCTGATGATGTGGTGAATGAAATAACCCAAAGCGGGGAAACAGCATTTGCATATGGGTGTAATGTAACCAGTCAGCAGGAAGTGCTGGACAGTTTTCTTTCCATTGGTAAAATAGATATCCTTGTTAATAATGCAGGAATAGCACATGTGGGGAATGTAGAAAAAACAACTACTGAAGACTTTGACCGTATTTATAATGTAAATGTGAAAGGCGTATACAACTGTTTATATGCGGCCATTCCTCTGATGAAATCAAACGGTGCTGGTGTTATTCTAAATCTTGCATCTGTTGCTGCTTATGTTGGATTAAGTGATCGTTTTGCATACAGCATGAGTAAAGGTGCCATTGCTGCGATGACACTGAGTGTGGCAAAGGATTATATTCATGACAATATCCGCTGCAACAGTATTTCACCTGCAAGGGTGCATACACCTTTTGTGGATGGTTTTATTTCAAAAAACTATCCGGGAAAAGAGGCTGAAATGTTTGATCAACTTTCAAAAACACAGCCCATTGGAAGAATGGGGGCACCTGATGAGATTGCAGCACTGGCATTATATCTGTGCAGTGATGAAGCTGCTTTTATTACCGGCAACGATTATCCAATTGATGGTGGATTTATAAAACTCAATAATTAAAAAATATGAAACTGATTCGTTTTGGAGAACCCGGTAAAGAAAAACCCGGTATCATTATAAATGACAACTGGTTTGATCTGTCGTTATATGTGAAGGATTACAATGAAGAATTTTTTGAGTCTGATGGTATTGCAGGTATTTTTGGAACACTGGAAAAGCAAAAAAATAATTTGCCTGAAATACCTAAAACTACCAGGCTGGGTTCACCGGTAGGCAGGCCTTCAAAAATTGTATGCGTAGGATTAAATTATGCTAAGCATGCAAAGGAAACCAATACCGCTATACCAACAGAACCCATACTTTTTTTTAAATCCACCACAGCAATAGTTGGTCCTTTCGATGATATTGTTATTCCTAAGAATGCTGTAAAAACAGATTGGGAAGTAGAACTGGCAGTGGTGATAGGGGCGAAGACAAGTTATGTGGAAGAAGCAGATGCAATGAATTATGTAGCTGGTTATTGTTTACATAATGATGTAAGTGAAAGGGCCTTTCAGCTGGAAAGAGGAGGCACCTGGGATAAGGGAAAAGGTTGTGATACTTTTGCTCCGTTAGGCCCCTGGCTGGTAACAAAAGATGAGATACAAGATGTAAACGCATTAAGGCTCTGGTTAAAAGTAAATGATAAAATAATGCAGGATGGTAATACCGATGACCTGGTTTTTAATATTCCTAATTTAGTTTCCTATATCAGCCAGTTTATGACTTTGTTGCCCGGTGATATCATTAGTACCGGTACACCGCATGGCGTAGGTTTAGGCTTTAATCCTCCTGTTTATTTAAAAAATGGAGATGTGGTGGAATTAGGTATTGATGGATTGGGAAGTTCTAAACAAACAGTGAAGAATTATGTCGGCAGATAGTCTGCAAAAAAATGTTCAAATTGTATAAACTTCTAAGCATTACTTTAATTAGTTGTATCAGCCTCTTGCATACAACTTCTTTTGCACAGAATATTTCTCCTGGCATTAAGCGAATTGTTTTTCTTGGTAACAGCATTACATGGGCTGGTATGTATGTAAATGATGTGGAAACTTATTTGACCGTAAAATATCCCGAAAGGCAATTTGAGTTTATTAATGTTGGCTTATCCAGCGAAACTGTATCTGGGTTATCAGAAGAAGGGCATGCCGGGGGAAGTTTTCCAAGACCTGATTTGCATGAGCGGCTTGCAAGGGTGCTGGAGCAAACAAAGCCTGACCTTGTGTTTGCCTGCTATGGAATGAATGATGGAATTTATATGCCTTTTGATACAAGTCGGTTTCAAAAATTTAAGGATGGCATTAACTGGCTGCATGATGAGGTGGTAAAAACCGGTGCCAGGTTGATTCATCTTACCCCGCCGGATTATGATGAAGAGAGAGGTAAGTGTAAAGGATATGCAGCTGTACTTGATCGTTACTCAGACTGGTTATTGCAAAGAAAACGTTCATCAAAATGGGAAGTGATCGACATTCATTATCCAATGAAGAAATACATGGAGGCACATCGCAAGATTGATTCAGCATTTGGATTGGATGGGTTTGCATTGGCGCAGGATGGAATACATCCGGGTGAGACAGGTCATTGGATCATGGCCCGTCAAATTCTTTTGTATTTGGGATTTATGGAGGTAGCTAAATCACCGGGTATAGCAGAAAGCATTAAACAAATTCCCAATGCTGTGCAGCTGGCAGCGCTTGTTTCCAAACGTCAGAATATGATGAGGGATGCCTGGCTTACTGCAACTAAGCATAAGAGACCAGGTTTGCCGGAAGGACTTCCATTAAGTGAAGCTCAAACTAAATCTGATGAATTAATGTCTGAGATAAAAGCATTGATACAAAATAAAAAATGATCATTGAAAGATGATTGCAACTTTTAGTCAGGATTAGCCTGGGATAAGAAATGAAATATTGATCAACAGTTGATATGGATTTTCACTACAAATAATCCGGTTGATTAAAAATAATTACCATCCCGTTTGTTGCCTAATTACCTCAATTTAGTTTAGGAAAACTTGAATAATTCTTCCATATTAAATATTGGGATATGCTGTTGATTGAATAGCTTTACTTTTATCCAATAATTATTTCATTTTGCTATTATGAAAAAGTTCATTGCTTTTATTTTTACCAGTTGTATGATCAGCAAAAGCCAGGCCCAGCAGCCATTATATCAATCCAACGCATTTAGTGTTTATAATGATAAAGTAGTACAGGGAAAATATGAAGCCAAAGCGATTGCTGCGGATCATATCACCAGTAACTACGAGAGTCCATCTAATCTGTACCAGTCTTCTGATATCAGTTTTAAGTTTGCGATCAATGGAAAGGACAATGAAATGCCTTCGGGGCAGGATCATCATTTTACTGTGGAAGCAGCTGCCGGTTACGCAGAGACGCCTGCAATCATTTTTGGAAAACAACTGAATCAGAAATCTGCCAAAGCTGATTACCTTAAACCAAATACGAAACTAAAATTAAGGCTTGATATGACGGAGGTGCTGAAGCAGTTTGAACAAACTGGCTTTTATATCACCTTCAATGGAACAAAAATTTACAAGCAGGATTTTAAGGGTGTGTATGTGGCTGGTGGCACTTTACCCATGATATGGGATTTTGATAATTTGGTAAATAACAACAGCCTGCAATTAAAGGATAATGATGGCGATGGTATTTATGAAACTGAACTTATCTTAAATGCAAAACAAGATCAGAAGCAAACAGCAGCAGAATGGAAGCAAACTAAAAATACCTCTGCATTTCCACAATTACAAACAGATTACCTGTTGGCAAATGCCATTTATAATATGTCGCTGGAAGAAATGATGAAAGCGGTGGAGCCTGATAGCACCTTTCGAACAGGCAAAGAATGGGCCGGTGTGTGGACAAGGGATATCAGTTACTCCATTATTTTATCCATGGCTTATTTGCAACCACAAGTGGCGAAGAACAGCCTGCTGAAAAAAGTAAACAAGAAGAAAAGGATCATCCAGGATACTGGTACCGGTGGGGCATACCCTGCTTCTACTGACAGGATGATATGGGCCACAGCTGCATGGGAAGTGTATAAGGCTACGGGAGATAAAGACTGGTTGATGCTGGCATTTGAGATCATCAAAAATTCCATTGATGATGACCTGCAAAACGCTTATGATGCTTCCACAGGGCTGGTAAAAGGGGAGTCCTCTTTTTTAGACTGGAGGGAGCAAACCTATCCTAAATGGATGCAGCCTGCTGATATTTTTGAAAGCGAATGTTTGGGAACCAATGCGGCACATTACCAGGCAAATATTGTGTTGAGTGAAATGGCAAAAATCCTGAACCTGAAAAGTGTGGCGGAAAATTATGCTGCCATTGCAAATAATATAAAAGAGGGGATCAATAAATATTTATGGATGCCAGATAAAGGCTACTATGCTCAATTTTTGTATGGAAGAAACTTTAAAATGGTTTCTCCCCGGTCAGAAGCATTAGGCGAAGCGCTTTGTATTTTGTTTGGCATTGCCGATGAAAAGATGGCTGCTCAAATGCTGGCATCCGTTCCTGTTACTAATTTTGGGATCACCTGCATCTATCCACAAATACCCAATATTCCTCCTTACCATAACAATGCCGTATGGCCCTTTGTACAGTCTTACTGGGCATTGGCTTCCGCCAAAGCTGGCAATGAAAGATCGGTGGTGGAATGTTTTAATAATATTTACCGGCCTGCTGCTTTATTTTTAACCAACAAAGAAAATTATGTGGCGGATAATGGAGATTTTGCAGGCACCCAGATAAACAGCAGTAACATGCTGTGGAGTTTATCCGGCAATTTAGCAATTGTACATAAAGTGTTTTTTGGTATGGAATTCCAGGAGGAGCAATTGGTTTTTCATCCATTTGTTCCCGTGTCTTTTAAGGGCAAACATTTTCTCAGCAATTTCAAATACAGGAATGCGGTGTTGAGTGTTGAAGTGGAAGGTTACGGCAATAAAATTGTACAGTTTATACTGGATGGAAAAATCCAAAGCAAGGCAGTATTCCCGGCATCAATAACAGGCAAGCATTATATCAAAATTATTTTGGACAGCAACCCCTTTGCTGATCAAAAAATTAATAAGGTGGCCAATTATACTACAGCAGCAGCACCGCTGTTGAGCTATGCTGATGGAAAACTGAGCTGGCAAAATTCAGCAGAAGCGGCATCAAGCATCATTATAAAAAATGGTACTAAAGTAGATAGTATACAAGGAAACAGTTTTGCGGTAACGGCAGATGCTTATGCAGAATACCAGGTGATAGCGGTGGATAAAAATGGCGTTCCTTCTTTTGCCAGTGAACCAGTGGCAGTGGCCAATGAAAAAATGATCATCACTTATGAAGTTGAAAATACCAATCCAAAATCAGATTTGAACTACCAGGGGTTTACAGCGGCTGGATTTACGGAAACCAGTAAAACAATCAATGCAACTGTTGCTGTTCCAGTGGAAGTAACAGAAGCTGGTTTGTATGCTGTTGATTTCAAGTACGCCAACGGCAATGGCCCCACAAATACAGAAAATAAATGTGCCATCAGAACACTGATGGTAAATACTAAAGTTGCCGGTACCATCATTTTGCCACAAAGAGGAAAAAATGAATGGAGCAACTGGGGTTACAGTAATTCGGTGAAGGTGTATCTTGAAAAAGGCAAACAGATTATTATACTTACCCTGGAAGATCACAATGATAATATGAACGGAGACATCAACCAGGCCATGCTGGATAATATGAGGGTAATAAAATTGTAGTGGTTTATCTGAATATCACTGTACCGATCTTGCTGGTGAGCTCCATCTCCATTTGTTTTAAATGTTGATGTACCTGCAGCAATTCAATCTGTTCTCCGGCAGTATGGCTCTTTTCCAGGTCATGCTGGTTTTCATCCATCATGCGTTTTATTTTCCTAAGCTTGAGATAGTTAAGAATGGAGGAAAATTCTTCTTTATAAAGATCTTCGGGGCGGATAATTTTACCTTCAAAAACCCTGTCCCAGTTAATACTAAGTTCCTCATTATTATCTAATATTTTAACATCCAGTGAATTGATGACAAAGCCTTCACTGTAAAGAAAATTCTTTAGTGTAGGCTCTTTACCATCCTGGTAAAATTCTTTATATTTTCTAAATATTTGTGCCAGGCCTTTATTGTCAAATAGTTCCTCCAGCCCGTTTGATTCAATTTCTTTAAATGCATAATCTGCTAAGGTCTGCTCTTCCTCCCACGGTTTCAATCCATATTCAAGCAAGATCCTTACCAGCGCCCTTTCATGCTGTTCTTCTTTATTCAGTAATTCAATGGCATCTTCCTCAATTCCATAATTTGCATCATACTGTTCTGATGCCATGGACTGGTTGTAGTTATCATTTGCTTCCTGCCTGGTAACCCTGTTTTCTTCCTTAGTTATTTTATCACGGATAAATTTATTTACCAGTGCATGCAAACCACTTTCTTCAATCTTCAGCAACTCTGCACATTGCTTGATGTAATCTTGTTGTTTGGTAAAATCTTCCGCCTTGTTGATCTTGGAAATGGTTTCTGCCACCTGGTTTACCAACACAGATTTTTTGGTAGAATCATTGGCAGCATCTTTTAAAGAAACTTCCAACTGAAAAAGAATAAAATCTTTTTTATTATCCGCAATAAAATCTTTGAAAGCAACAGGCCCTACTTTGTTTACGTAACTGTCAGGGTCTTCTTTATCGGGTATCAGTACCAGCTTTACATTCAGGCCAGCTTCAAAGGCAAGGTCCATTCCTCTTAATGCAGCTTTGATACCGGCGCTGTCGCCATCGTAAATAATGGTAAGATTATCCGTGTATTTTTTTACCAGCCTTAACTGATCGGGAGTTAACGATGTACCACCACTGGCCACTACATTTTCAATACCCGCCTGGTGCAGTGAGACCACATCGGTATAGCCTTCCACCAGCAAACATTCATCAGCTTTATCAATAGCCAACCGGGCAAAGTAGCTGCCGTATAAAAGCTTGCTTTTTATATAGATGTCGTTCTCCGGCGTGTTGATATATTTAGGCGCCCGGTCGTTGGTTTTTAAAATCCTTGCTCCAAACCCCAGCACTTTACCACTTTGGTTGTGTATCGGGAAAATGATCCTGCCGCGGTAATTGTCCATCGGCTTACCATCTCTTACAGTTACCAAACCGCTTTTTTGCAACAGGTCAATATTGTATTGTGCGTTGAGTGCTGCAGTGGTAAAACCATCCCTTGCCTCCGGGTTAAATCCTAACTGAAATTTTTTAATGGTCTCATCATTAAAGCCCCGTTCTTTCAAATAGCTTAAACCAATATCCTGCCCTTCTTCGGTATTCAGCAGGTAATCGCTAAAAAATTTTTGAGCAAAATTGTTAATGATATATAAGCTGTCTGCTTCCTGTAGCTGCAATTTTTTCTCCGGCGACAATTCAGTTTCTTCAACTTCTACATTGTATTTATTGGCCAGCCAGCGGAGGGCTTCCACATAGCTGTATTTTTCCAGCTCCATTAAAAAACCAATGGAATTGCCGCTGCGGCCACAACCAAAACACTTATAAATTTCCTTGGCAGGAGATACGGTGAAAGAAGGACTTTTTTCATTGTGAAAAGGACAAAGCCCCAGGTAATTGGTGCCCCGTTTTTTGAGTTTTACAAAAGAACCCACTATTTCCACAATATCAATGCGGCTGAGAATTTGCTGTATGGTATTTTGTGAGATCAATGGTTACTGCGTAAATTTCGGCAAATGTAATCAATAGTAAACAGGCATTTATATCCGGTTTTTGTTTTTTAATTTTGCGTTAGCATTTGCATTTGATTCTGGCATGGTTTATGAAAATTATTGGTGGTTTTTACCTGAATTGGAAACAAACCAATACCTTTAAATGCTAAAAATAAATTATTTACAAATTACTTACAATGAAGAAGCTTTCCTTACTTGCCATCCTTGTTTCAGCAACCTTTTTTGCAGTTGCCCAGGATATTGAACAGATAAAAACTTTTGCTTTACTGGGGCAAACCCAGAAAGGAAAAGAAGCAGTGGATAAATTCCTTGCAATGGAAAAAAATGCTAAAAAACCAGAGGGTTGGTTTTATAAAGGATACCTGTATAACCTGGTGTCTAAAGATTCTGCCAAAACGGCTGCAGAAAGCAGTGCCATGAAAGCAGAAGCGTTTGAGGCATTTAAAAAATACCGTGAATTGGATCCTAAAAGCCCCCTGTTGATTGAACAAAACAACAGTCCGTTATTCGATCTGTATATGGGTTACTCCACTGATATAGGAGTAAAGGCTTATAATAATAAAGATCTTAACGGAGCTTTTGAGGGGTTTAGAAAAGCGCTGGATGTGCATGATTATATTTATGCTAACAACCTGGCAGGTGCAAACGGTTATAAATTTACTGCATTAGATACCACATTAACTACCTACACTGCCATTGCAGCTTTTGAGGCCAAACGCCCTGATGATGGTATTGTTTATTACAAAAAACTGGCAGATGCCAATGTATCTGATCCGCAATATTTAGATGTATACCAGGTGCTGGCAGATCAGTACAGAACCAGGAAAGATAAAGCAGCATTTGATGAGATTCTTGCCAAAGGCAGAAAACTCTATCCAACTAATGAAGAATACTGGATGGCGATAGAAATTGATAATGCCACACAGGGCGTGGGAAAACCAGCCATATTTGCAAAATATGATGAGTTACTGGTTTCACACCCTGGTAATTATGTACTCTCTTATAACTATGGAGTGGAACTGTACCAGTACATATATTCTGATTCAGTAAAAGCTGCTGACGTAAGCGGTTATAAAACTAAACTGGTAGAGGTGATGAAAAGTGCAGCAGCTGCCAAATCTACCGTGGAAGCTAATTTTCTACTGGCTAATTTCCTTTATAATAATTCAATTGATATTGCAGATGAAGGAAGAAAAATTAAAGGTGTTAAACCGGATGATGTGAAAAAGAAAAAGGAATTAACCGCAGCCTCCACCAAATCTATGGATGATGCAATTCCTTACGCACAGGCTGTTGAGCCAGCATTTGCAGGCTTAGCCAAACCAAGAAATTCAGAGAAAGTAAATTTCAAGCAATCTTTGGTGATCCTGAAAAACATCTATGAAGTAAAAAAAGATGCAGTAAAAGTTGCTGAATACGAGAAGAAAATTAAAGCAGCAGAATAACTTATTTATCTTCTATTAATAACAGGCAGCGTATTAATCATGCGCTGCTTTTTTATTTGAAAGGGGTTGCAAAAACTGCAACCCCTGAAAGCAAAAAACGGAGAACTTTATCATTTTTTGCCTGTAAAAAAGCTGACGGATGGGAAGTTCTATTTTTTATTGGCGGGGCTGGCTGAAAAATTATAGCCCAGGTGAATTCCTATCAGGCCAAAACTGTCACCATCTTGTGTAGCACCTTGGTAACGTACACCTATATCAATTTTGTTATTGGCGTACCCGATGCCACCGGCATAAGTAAATGCCCCTTCAGAAGATGATGCTTTTTCCCCCATAATTTTAACGGAGGCTGCATAAATACCGTAGCCGGCCTGCGGCTCTATATAAAAGCCATTCATTAAAAGACGGAAGCCGGCAAGAAAAGGAATGATATTGAAAGATGCACTGTAATCTGAGGTATTTCCTTTTGCTTTGTAAGTAGTATATCCTGTGGTGAAAGTTATCTGGCCGGAATTACCAACTCCATAAAGTCCTTTTACGGAACCACCAAACCCGGTATTGAAACCTTCTGCAAAATCACCGGTAGGTATACCTACTTCTGCAGCAACGCTGATTTGATTATTGCCGCTTTGCGCCTTTGAAAAAAGTGCAGTAAATAACACCAATGAAGATAAAATTAGCTTTTTCATGTTTGTAGTTTTTATTTTTTGCCTACTCTGGTTAAGGTTTTCGGCATCCCCGTTTTGTTGGAAAGCTTCCGGGATCAAAACTAATAGCCGGGTGAGGAAAATGCAAATTGATAATTGAAGGGTATCGGTTCAATAGTATCGAAATTTAATAACTAACTCAATTAAACATGTAAGTTTCTGGAATTGTATTTAAGTTTGGTTCAATTACCAGGTGCAGTTGCAGTTTTCCGTAAAGAAGCTTTAGCAATTATGGAAAATCCGTAAATTTATTTTGCAATAACCTGGTAAGTCGTTCAATACGCATCGGCGTAGCAAGAGAAAGACAAAGAAATAAATTCATTAAGGTATTAAGAGAAAGACTGGTGGCATTAAAGAAATGAAAAATTATGACTGAAAACAAAAATATCCGACTGATAGAATGCCCCCGGGATGCGATGCAGGGCTGGAAAAATTTTATACCAACAGACAAAAAGATCGCTTACATCAATGCGTTATTAAAAATTGGATTTGATACGATTGATTTCGGAAGTTTTGTTTCTCCAAAGGCCATTCCTCAAATGGCAGATACGAAGCAGGTAATTGGGAATTTGGATTTGGGTAATAGCAGATCAAAATTACTTGCCATTATTGCCAATGTACGTGGGGCAGAAGAGGCAGTAATGTATGATCAGATCAGTTACCTCGGTTTTCCATTTTCTGTTTCACCTACTTTTCAACTGCGTAATACTAACAGTACCCTTCGGGAATCGCTGGCGAATGTGGAAGCAATACAGGATCTGTGTATTAAAAACAGGAAACAACTGGTAGTGTATATATCAATGGGGTTTGGCAATCCTTACGGTGATGAATACAATGAATCGGTGGTAATGGAGTGGGTGGATAAAATGGTGGAACTGGGGGTAGGTATTATTTCAATGGCCGATACTGTTGGGTTAGCAACGGCAGCGCAGGTATCATCCATGCTGGAGGTACTGATACCAACATACAACAATACAGAAATAGGTGTGCACCTGCATTCAACAGCCACTAACTGGAAACAAAAAGTGGAGGCCGCTGTAAAGGCAGGTTGCAGCAGGTTTGATGGCGCTATTAAGGGAATAGGAGGTTGCCCGATGGCGGGGGATGAGCTGGTTGGTAATATGGATACAGAATTGATGATCCCATATTTTCAACAGGAGGGGCTGCTTGAAAATATCAATATGGAAGCATTACAGGAATGCAGCATCATGGCTTCGGAAATATTTATTTAGTGTTGGTGATTTTTAATTCTTCAAATCCGTGTAATTGGTTTTAATTCGTGTAACAAAAATATCTTGGCTACCATATTTGATACTGTTCAAAATTTGAAATTTCCACTAATGCTTATAGACGTAACTCTACCTTCTTACATTTTTAAACAACAAATAATAATTGAAGTATTCGAAACTATTATCTGTGCTGGGCTTACCGTTTATTTATTAATTCAGTTGAATAAAAAACTTAAAAAAACAAATTCAAGACTAAAAGAAGCAGGTAATACATTACTGGGAATAGTGTTGATTATATCTATTTACTTCTTTTTCTTTTTTCCAACTATAAAAGAAACTTTTGACCTTAGGAAAAATGGAGTAGAAATTAATGGCAAGACTATTAAATGGATAAACACAAATGGTGCAAGAATGATTGAATACTCTTTTGAAGTAAATGGAATGATTTTTATAAAGCGATGTGATGTTGTTTATTATGGACAAGAAATAAAAGGCATTAAGTGTCCAGATGGAAATTATTTTGTTGTCTATGACAAAGAAGATCCTGAAAATTCTATTATGGATTTCAAACGACCAATAAAATAATATGGCAGCCAGGCAATACGCAAACGAAAACAACTTATGGAATTCAGATTAGCATTTACTCCCAAACCTTTTGTTTCAAAGATCAGTCATCAGCATCAATTGTTTTTGATTGGCTCTTGTTTTACTGAAAATATCGGCAGCAAACTAAAGCAGCTCAAATTTTCTGTGCTGGAAAACCCCAACGGTATTTTATTCAATCCCATCAGTATTGTAAAATCCCTGGATTCTTACATTGATAACAGGCAGTATAGTGAGGAAGATCTTTTTTATCAAAATGAATGCTGGAACAGCTGGGAACACCACAGCCGTTTTTCTCATCCGGATAAAGATACCTGCCTCCAAATGATCAATCAATCTCAGCAGGCAGCACATCAATTTTTAAAAACAACCAACTGGCTTTTTATAACCGTTGGCTCTGCTTTTGTTTATAAATTGCAAACCGCTGCTTCTTACTCCCCTTTAGGGGATGGGGGCGGGGATGGGGTTGTGGTTGCTAACTGTCATAAAGTACCAACAGATAAATTCGCCAAAAAATTACTAAGCCCTGAAGAAGTGGAAACTGCATTTAAAACTGTATTAGAAAAAATTGTTGCTTTTAATCCATCAGTCAAAATCATTTTTACCATTAGCCCTGTGCGTCATTTGCGGGACGGTTTTGTAGAAAATAACCGAAGTAAGGCTACGCTGATCCATGCCATACAGCAGTTGGTGGATACCGGTGATAACCTCTTTTACTTTCCTGCATACGAGCTGGTGATTGACGACCTGAGAGATTACCGTTTTTATGCAGAGGATATGGTGCATCCTAATTATGCCGCCACTAATTATGTGTGGGAGAAGTTCACCGCCGCCGCAATAGACGAACCTTCGCAGCTCCTGATGAAAGAGATCAATCAACTTAATGCTGCGATGAGCCATAAACCGTTTAATCCTGCTTCCGCTGCTCATAAAAAATTCCTGCAGGTAAATTTTGCCAAACTCACCCTGCTTAAGTCACAGCTTCCCTATGTAGATTTTTCAGCTGAAGAAACGTATTTCTTATCATAATAATAAGTAATGTATTTTACGGCTATTTCCTTATCCACAGTGGATTTCATCTATTTTATTCACTTGCCATTTACTCCCTCAATGCAGCCTTTAGCATACAGGTATTGATACCAGCTAAAAAAAATAAAAAATAATTACTCACTTCTTACAAGAAACCAGCTTATTTAACGTTTAATAAGTTGCTTACGGCAAAGAATTTTATTTTCTTTTTGTAAAAGACGATGGCTGGTTTTTAAGCCTGGTTCCTAACCTGTAAGCTAACGGGTTGATTGCAGCCCACATATGCATACCTGTGCAATGAAGCTGAAACAGCAGTAGCGTTCATTTTCCCAAGTGAACAGTTACCGCAAAACCGATTCTTATGAAACATTATTTAAAAGAAAAAATGAGCCTGTTAAAACAATTTGTTTTGGTGGCAATGTTTTTTTATGGCTCCATCAGCATCGTCACAGCACAAGACAGCAAGGGCAAAGAATTCTGGATATGTTTTCCCGGAAATCAGCAAAGCCTTAGTACAGAATTGTACATCACGGCAGCACAGGCTTCCGTTGTAAAGGTGGAAATTCCGGGTCTTGGTTTTAATCAAACAGTAACCGTACAGGCTGGAAGCATACAATTAGTTACACTTCCCGGAGAGGTGCAGGTACAGTCAAAATTTATTGCTGAGAAAAAGGGAGTTCATATAACAGCCTCCAATGAAGTAACTGTTTATGGTATGAATGCTGTTACCTCCAGTACAGATGCCTTTCTTGCATACCCGTTAGATGCCATTGGCAAAGAGTATTATGTAATGGCTTACAGTAAAGATTTTACTTATGCACTTCCTTCACAGGCTACTATTACTGCCACAGAGGATAAAACTAAAATAACTATCATCTCCTCTCTTACTGACGCAGGTTTTAAAGCAGGCGTGCCCAAAAATATTAATTTAGATAAAGGAGAGGTATACCAATTGCGCTCTAATATTGATGGAGCAGATTTTACAGGAACAAAGATTATTGCAGATAAGCCAGTGAGTGTATTTGGCGGAGCACAATGCACCAATATTTCCGACGGCGCAAGAGCATGCGATCATTTGGTGGAACAAATACCTGCACTCAATAGCTGGGGAAAAAAATTCATCACCGTGCCGCTGGCTACCCGTTTAAAAGGTGATGTGTTCCGGTTCCTTGCTCAAAAAGACGGTACATCGGTAAGCGTTAATGGTGTGGTGGTTGCTAACCTGCAGGCAGGTAGTTTTTTTGAAACCATACTCAACAGTACTACCTATAACAGCATTACTTCCAGCCAGCCTGTTTTGGTTGGGCAATATTCCAGGAGTTCGCAGGTTGATAATGTTATTTCGGATCCCTTCTTTGCATTAGTAACGCCAGAGGAACAATACATAACAGATTATGTAATATCAGCCGGTACAGCAAATATTCGTAATAATTACCTCAGCATATCAGCAGCTGCCAATGCAATAAAAGATATTACAATCGATGGGGTTATGGTGGATAGTCTTCTTTGGAAACCAATTCCTGGAATTGACGGTTTTGGCGCACAGGTGCCTGTAAAAACTGGTGTACACAATGTTTCTGGTAAATTACCTTTTGGATTGATTGTATACGGGTTTGGTTTATATGATTCATATGGTTATGCTGGCGGGCAATCATTTATTCCCCAGGCCAATGTTACCAAAATTGCCGTATTACCTAAAACAGACAGCAAGACAATTACCAATCAGCAATGTTTTACAACTATTGTTAAAAACAAAATGGATATACCCATGGCTGGTGTAAGGGTTGATTTTGTTATAGCTGGTGTTAATGGAGAAACAGCAGGATTTTCCACTACCGATTCAGCTGGTAATGCTGTTTTTTGTTATACAGGAACACACACAGGTACTGATAAAATAAAGGTGATGGTGGCAGATGAAAGTGATAATGCAATAATGACCTGGGCCGATACCTGTAGTATAACTACTGCTGTAACTAAAACTGATCCCATTTGTTTTGGCGCAGCAAATGGTGCCATCAATTTGACCCTTACAAATGCAGCGTCACCCATTGCTTATTTGTGGTCAAATGGATCGCAGACGCAAGATCTGTCAGGATTAAAAGCTGGTACTTATGCAGTGCAGGTTACAGATAAAAATGGATGCAAGGACAGTGCCAGTGTTACACTAACTCAGCCACCCGTAATTCGTACACTAAATCTTATTACACCAAACCCAACAGTACCCGGGCAGTTTAGAAATACTGTTTATCGTGGTTATGGTCCACAAACTGTGGCATTATCCCTCAGGGTGTATGGAGGTGTTGGGCCTTATACTTATAACTGGGGAGCTTACGGTAATACCCCGTCTGTGAATGTAAGCCCCATATTTACCACCACGTATTCTTGTGTGGTAAAAGACAGCAGGGGTTGCAGCAAAGTTTGCAACTTTACGGTAACTGTGGTGGATGTAAGATGTGGAACGAATAATAGCAAGGTACTGCTCTGCTATAAAACTCCCGGAACAAGTATTACAACCACACTTTGTGTAGATCCGTCAGCGGTGCCCGGATACCTTGACCAGGGTGCGGTGCTGGGGCCATGTGAAAATATGTCAAGGCCAGGATCGAATACAAATTCAATACTGACACAAGCTGCATTACTGTTCCCTAATCCTGCTAATAGTTTTTTAGATGTGGAGTGGAAAATGATCAATAGCAGAAACGAAGTGGTACTGAATGTGCTGGATATAAAAGGTACAGTTATCATGAGTGTAAAAGCCGGCATTGCAAACCATAGAAAGTTAGATATCAGCCAGCTGGAAAATGGTTTTTACCTATTGCAAATTGTAGGCTCAGATAAATCAACTTTGACTTCAAGATTCATCGTAAAAAAATAATCTCTATAAAAATTTTAAAGAAAGCCTGGCAAATTTGCCGGGCTTTCTTTTTGCAAATAAGAAATGCGCTATTTTCTGTCATTTAAATATCATCACTGTTGAATGGTCAATGTATTAAATTAATCTGCTTTTAGTAAGGGCTGATCATTTTATAAGACTGTTTAATTAAATGTTGAGCAGATATAATTTTTAAATGGTACAGTTTGTTTTTATTTAGATGAAGCTACTTTAAACTCAAAAATAAAATACCTTTGCTCTCACGAATGCTTCCAGACTACCCACATAAAATTTTTAATGACAAACGCTGCAGCTATACTTTGCTGATGTTGGCGCTTGCAATGGATGCATGCCCCAAACCCCTGTAAGGGCTTTAAGAAAGAGAATAAGGTTTTGTGATCTTTCACATAATAACAACCACAGGTATCTAATAATTTAAAAGATTTTTTATGGGAATAATTACTGAACAATCTAAGAATAGTTACACTGCTGCAACAGATTTTTTACCGCTGCAGGGAACCGATTATGTAGAATTTTATGTAGGCAATGCCAAGCAGGCAGCACATTTTTATAAAACAGCTTTTGGTTTTCAATCACTGGCTTATGCTGGCCCGGAAACTGGTATGAAAGATAAAGTGAGTTATGTAATCCGCCAGAACAAACTCACCTTTGTATTAACCACTCCATTAAGAACAGGTAATCCCATTGCAGATCATATTTATAAACATGGTGATGCTGTAAAAGTACTGGCATTAAAAGTGGAGGATGCCAGCAGTGCATGGAAGGAGACCACCAAACGTGGAGCTGCATCTTACCAGGAACCCACTACATTGAAAGATGACAATGGAGAGCTAATTATCAGTGGCATTCATACTTATGGAGATACAGTTCATTTGTTTATAGAAAGGCAACATTACAATGGCATTTTTATGCCCGGCTTTAAAAAATGGGAAAGTAATTATAACCCAACAGAAACAGGTTTGCAGTATGTGGATCACTGTGTGGGCAATGTAGGCTGGAACCAAATGAACCCCTGGGTAAAATTTTATGAAGAGGTGATGGGCTTTAAAAATATTTTAAGTTTTGATGATAAGGATATCTCCACAGAATATTCAGCACTGATGAGTAAGGTGATGAGCAATGGCAACGGCTATGTAAAATTTCCGATCAATGAACCGGCAGAAGGAAAAAAGAAAAGCCAGGTGGAAGAGTATTTAGATTTTTACAATGGCGAAGGAGTACAGCATGTGGCCATTGCCACCAATGATATTGTAAAAACAGTAATTGAATTACAAAACAGGGGAGTGGAGTTTTTAAAGATACCACACAGTTATTATGAAACGGTATTGGAACGTGTAGGTAAAATTGACGAAGACCTTACACCCTTAAGTGAACTGGGTATTTTAATTGACCGGGATGAGGAAGGCTACCTGCTGCAGATCTTCAGCAAGCCTTTAGAAGACCGCCCTACTTTATTTTTTGAGATCATCCAGCGCAAAGGTGCCAGAAGTTTTGGTAAAGGGAATTTTAAAGCCCTGTTTGAAGCATTGGAAAGAGAACAGGAGGCAAGAGGCAATTTATAATTTCATCGTTGAGAAATTTTTTTACTGGCAAGACAGTTAATGTCATTTAGTTAAAAATATCGAACACTGAATAATGAACAACGAATGAAGTATCACGAATTTTCTTCACATTTAACGTTCGAAATTCCTTGTTCCTTGTTCATTATTTAATTAATCAACCTTAACTAAACGACATTGGGATGACAGTAAGGCGGGGAGAAGAAAAGGAATTTTTCTCCCCGGTTCTTTCTTACAATGCAGCAACTAAATCCTCCAAACAAATCAGTAAATGGCGATTTAATGTAAAAATAAAATGATCTTCTTTCCCTCTCCACGCCTTTTTGGCAACGAGGCAATGCCTTATTAAAGAAACTCTAAAGTGTGCTTTTTTACACTTTTTACTTTTATATTTGTATCGTTATCCGGTACTAAGAAAACACCCGATCCTGATAAATCCTATATACCTGTAAATCATTGCTTATTTTCTTTTAATCAAATTAGTAGTAATGAACCGCAGTTTATTGCACCTCTTATTAATAACCATCATAGTATCTCTTTCAACTACCGTTGTAAGTGCTCAAACTTCTTATATAAATATGAAGTCATCCAGCAGGATGACTGCTGGTGTTTCAAAGACTGAGGATACTCTCCGCAAGCAATTTGAACAAAAGAAACTGGCATGGCCGCCGGAGGAAATGTATGTTCGCAGTTTTAAATATGACCGGGAACTGGAAGTGTGGGTGAAGGGCGACAGTAAGGAAGCATTTAAATTATTTAAAACATACCGGGTGTGCATGCAAAGTGGCACCATTGGCCCTAAGCGGTTAGAAGGAGATTACCAAATGCCCGAAGGTTTTTACTATATCAATGAATTTAATCCCAATAGTAATTATCACTTGGCGCTGGGTTTAAATTATCCCAATGCTTCTGATAAAATGTTAAGTGATGTGCAACGCCCCGGCAACGATATATATATACACGGCGGTTGTGTATCCACCGGCTGCATTGCCATCAGCGATAAACCCATTGAAGAGTTATATGTACTGGCCAACTATACAAAAGATAATGGTCAGGATTTTATACCGGTGCATGTGTTTCCCGTAAAATACAATGTAAAAAAATCTTTTGAATATCTTGCCCAAGCCACCAAGGCCAACCAGCCACTGCAGCATTTTGCAGTAACCCTCAAAGCTGCCTACGATTATTTTGAAGACAAAAAGCAATTACCCCTGATAATGGTAAATAAGAAGGGTGAGTATATTGTCAATTAGTTTACTGATTTAGAAATATTAGGTTGGCACTTTAATTTTTTAATACAATTATTTAGGATCATTTCTTTTCAAAAATTCCTTTGTAGGCAGTTTATAATAACTCATCAACAGGTCAAGCTTACCATTTTTTAACCGCCAGGTATCGTTGTATAATACTGAATCTCGTTTACCATTTTTTTCGATCCATTTATTGTAAGTAGTGATCATCACCCAGTCTTCACCAGATTCTTTATCATGCAGTGAAACTGCAGAAAGAATGTGATTAAAAGTGGAATCATACAATCCCCTGTTTTTACCCAATACAGCTGCGATCTTATTATTAGGAATCACAAATTCCTCTCTTTCGCCAGGTATCCTTAATCTTAGTGTATCAGCAAACATAGCACTCAGTTTTTCAGGTTGTTTATCATCCCAGGCCTTGTAAACATCAAGGGTTGTTTTGATATTAGCCGGGTCACCAATTTTCCAGTTCTTGTATTTTACCGGGTAAGCGTACACTGGTGCAGGGCTTTCTGTTTTAACGGATGTTGTATCCGTAGTGGCATCAGCAGTAGTGGTGGTTGGAGCTTCCTGTTTACTATCATTACAGGATGTAATAAAGAACAGAATAATTGCCGGTAGAATAATTTTTTTCATTAGAAATGATTATTGGTTATAGAATTTAAAAATGAAACCTCATCATCCCAACCTCCGGCATCTCAACTATCTTTCAATAACACTTGCAGGGTGTCACTCGTCTTCTGACTCAGCACCTGTATTTTACCTGCTGTTAGTTTTTGCACAATGGCATCATCATAATGGCGTATGGTTAGTAAAGTTAAATTCTTTTCTACTTGCACATCAAAAAATTCACTTGCTGCCAATGCCAGCTTTTCAATCTTTTCAGGCCTGTCGTCAAGGCAGCATAATAAACTGATGGCGCCGTTTTGAGAAAGGTTGGTTCTTACCTTTAACTCATTCATTAAATCATGTAGTTTGCCCACCAGTGTATCTTCCACAAAAGAATAATCCCTTGAGCTCAGCTGCAGCAGTACCTGTTTATTTTTTACCACAATAATAGGCGGCAGGTTATGCACCGGCTGATTGCTGATGATAGTACCAGGCAGTGAAGGCTTGATAAAACACCGCACATGCAGCGGAATATTTTTATTCTGCAGTGGCTTAATGGTTTTTGGATGTATCACCTGGGCACCATAATAAGCCATCTCTATCACCTCATTATAACTTAGTTCACCAATGAATGTTGCATCATGAAATTGTTTGGGATCTGCGTTCATTACACCTTCCACATCTTTCCAGATGGTCTGGTTTTCTGCATCCAGCATGTTGGCAAAAATGGCGGCGCTGTAATCACTGCCCTCTCTTCCCAATGTAGTGCTTTCGTTTTCATCTGTAGCGCCAATAAACCCCTGTGTAATGATGATGTCTGTGTTTAAAAACAACGGCTTGATATCTTCTTCTACTTTCTGCTGCGTATATTTCCAGTCAATACCTGCATCCCTGAAATTATCATCTGTTCTCATCACATCCCGAACATCCACCCAATTATTTTTTACACCAATGCTGTTTAAATAATTACTTACAATTACAGTACTCAGCAACTCACCACAGCAAACCACCTGGTCGTAATAGTAATCATATTCTCTTACAGGTTTATCATGCAGCAGCCATTCCACTTCTGTAAACAGGTCCATAAACTGTTTTGCCGTTTCACCAGTTAGCTGGTTAGATACATCAATATGATCCTGTTTTATTTTATTGAACAGTGCCAATGCTCCTTCTTTGTTTCCTTCAAAAAAAGTCTCCACCACTTTCTCCAGGTTGTTGGTGGTTTTGCCCATGGCAGAAATGATGATGAATAATTTTTCACCAGCAAATGACTGAATGATGTTTGCCACATTGTGTATCCTTTCTATGCTGCCGATACTGGCCCCGCCGAATTTGAAAACTTTCATATTTTATTTATAGTGATTAGCTAATTTTTAAGTGAGCTGGTTCTAAAATATACAATTCCATCAACTTCATTACTGCTGTTAGATTCCATCTTTTCATACACCTTGCATCTTTATCTGTTGCAGCAAATAACCTTACTTTTGGCTACGCAAATTAAGTTGCGATTGCCACAGTAACAAAACAGGAATTTTTTAAAACGATTGTCATGAGCTTAGTTAACCGCCGGGTGCAGACCCTCGATGAATTTACCATCCAGCAAATGAGGAATTTTCCCAATGCCACCGGGGAGCTTTCCGGTTTATTAAGAGATATCGGACTTGCAGCCAAAAGAGTGAATGTAGAAGTGAATAAAGCCGGGCTGGTGGATATTCTTGGAGATGCAGGAGAGGTAAATGTGCAGGGCGAAGAAGTAAAGAAATTAGATGTGTATGCCAATGATCAGTTCATGGGTGTGCTGCGGCATGGTATCAGCTGTGCAGGCATTGGCAGTGAGGAGCTGGATGATGTGGTGATATTTGATGATGAGATAAGTAACAACAGTAAGTATGTATGTTTGTTTGATCCGCTGGATGGCAGTGCCAATATTGATGTAAATGTTTCTATCGGTACCATCTTTAGTGTGTACAGGAGGGTGACCCCAAAAGGGCAGCCGGCCTCGGTGGAAGATTTTTTACAAACAGGCATTAACCAGATAGCTGCAGGTTATGTAATTTATGGCTCCTCTACTATACTGGTGTATGCCACCCGCCGTGGAGTAAATGGGTTTACATTAGATCCCTCTATCGGTGAATTTACTTTAAGTCATCCCGAAATTAAATGCCCCCCGTCCGGTAAAATATATTCTGTGAATCATGGAAATTATTACCAGTATTCTAATGGAGTGCAGCAGTACATTGAAATATGCCAACGGAAAGATAAGAACAACGGCGGCCCTTATACGCAACGTTATATTGGCAGTATGGTGAGTGATGTACACCGTAATTTATTAAAGGGAGGCATCTTTATGTATCCGGCTACTAAAGATAAACCGGGCGGAAAACTCAGGCTGATGTATGAATGCAATCCTTTTGCATTTATATTAGAGGTGGCAGGTGGTTTGGCAACAAGTGGTGAGCAAAGGATACTGGACATTGTTCCCACACATATTCATCAGCGTACACCCATGTTTATTGGCAGCAGGCTGATGATGGAAGAGATGGCCTCGTACTATCACAACAGTTAATGAACAATAATAAATTATTGAAAGATCATGGAAGTAGAAGTAATAGTTTATGATGCAAAATATGCTGCTGATTTTAAAAAAATGAACTTAGACTGGCTGGATAAATATGGCCTTACTGAAGAAGGCGATCTGTTAATGCTGGATCACCCGGAAAGAGAAATAATTGATCCGGGTGGAGTATTGTACCTGGCAAAAGTGGGAGAGACGATTGCTGGCTCTGCAGCCCTGATCAATGAAGGAGAAGGTGTTTTTGAACTGGCAAAAATGTCGGTGACTGATGCTTTCAAAGGAAAAGGTATCAGCAAATTGTTGATTGAAAAATGCCTGGAGAAAGCAAAGGAGCTTGGGGCAAAAAAAGTGTACCTGCAATCTAACAGCCAGTTGACTACCGCACTGGGTTTATATGAAAAATATGGATTCAGTCACATTCCGGTGGTGAATTCACATTACGCCACTGCAGATGTGATGATGGAGAAAATTTTATAAGTTAAAGAAACCTTATTTCTCACCATAAAGCAAAGGCTGTTAGAGCTGCTGCATACTGTTTTCATTCTCAAAATTATTAAGTAGTAGTTTACATACTCCGCTGGCTGCTGCATATAACCAAACTATATTAACTTTGGCCCCCAACTCAGGAGCAATGAAATGCCCGGACAAACGTTATAATTTCTTATTGCGGCTAATGCAATGGAAAGTTAGTTGACCGGGGGTATCCGGGGCTAAATAAAATTATGCAGAAGACGATCATATCGGTTAAGAACCTCAGAAAGAATTACGGAGCTTTTGAAGCGGTGAAAGATATTTCCTTTGATGTACAGGAAGGAGAGATATTTGGACTACTCGGACCGAATGGCGCAGGTAAATCCACCACGCTGGAGATCATAGAAACATTGAGGGAGAAAACAGGTGGCACAGTGATGGTAGATGGACTGGACCTGGATAAAAATGCAGGGGATATCAAAAAGATAATTGGCGTGCAGTTACAAAGCTCCGGCTTTTATCCGGGGCTGAATTTATTGGAACTGGTGGAATTATTTTCAGGGCTATATAACCGTAAAGTGGTAGCCCTGGATCTTTTAAAATTGGTGAACCTGGAAGATAAAGCGAAGAGCAAATACAAAGAATTAAGTGGTGGCCAGAAACAACGTTTTTCAATTGCCACTACATTGATCAATAACCCACGTATTGTTTTTTTGGATGAGCCTACTACAGGGCTTGATCCGCAGGCCAGGAGAAATTTATGGCAGCTGATAAAAGATATCCGGGATAAAGGAACCACGGTGATCATCACCACACATTATATGGATGAGGCGGAACAACTGTGCGACCGCATTGCGATACTGGATGAAGGAAAAATAATAGCCTTAGCTTCGCCGGATAAAATGATTGACGACCTGGTGGCCACAGGTTTTGAAAGACCAAAGCAGGTAAAGCATGCCAACCTGGAAGATGTATTTATTCACCTGACAGGAAAGGAAATAAGAGAACAATAATTTTTCTAATATCAATAAATCAAAATCAAAACAATGAAACAATTTTTTTTGGGAATGTGTGTGTTACTAACTGCTTCGGCTGCAAATGCCCAGGCAAAAACAAAACCTGCAGCAGGTGCTGCTAAACCAAAAGCTGCATCGCCTGCTTTTTTGAAAAACTCACTCGATTCTTTTAGTTATGCACTGGGCGTAAATATTGCCAATAATTTAAAATTGCAGCAAATTGATAAAGTGAATTCGGCAGCCATGCAAAAAGCTATGGCAGATGTATTCAGTAATAAAACAAGGGCATTGAACGACCAGCAATGTAATGGAGTAATTCAAACTACTCTGCAGAGCAGTTCTTCAAAAAGATCAGGTGCTGAAAAAGCAAAAGGCCAGGCATTTTTAGCAGCTAATAAAAAACGCCCCGGTGTTATCACATTGCCAAGCGGATTGCAGTATGAAGTAATCACAAAAGGTGATCCTGCAGCTGCGATGCCTAAATTGCAGGATACGTTTGTTGCCCATTATGCAGGATCTTTAATTAGTGGAGAAGAATTTGAGAGCTCTTACAAAAGAGGAGAGCCGATAACCTATCCTGTTACACAGGTAGTTAAAGGCTGGACAGAAGCCTTGCAACTGATGCATATTGGCGATAAATGGAAATTGTTTATTCCCAGTGAACTGGGGTATGGGGACAGGGGGTCCGGCGCCGCTATTCCGGGAGGGGCTACGCTGATTTTTGATATTGAATTGATGGATGTTAAACCTGTGGCAACAGCAACAGAAGAAAAGAAATAATTGTTTCATAAGTGATCAATGGTTGTTTATAAATAATCATTGATCACTATTTTTATGTTCAAAATTATTACACATGGAAGATCTTCGTTATCCGATAGGTAAGTATGAGGCAAAACCATTTTCCGAAAAACAATTACAGGAATGGTTAATCGATATTAAATTTTTGCCACAGCATATTGAAAATGCGGTGCTGAATTTAGATGAAGCCCAGTTGGATAGCCCTTACCGACCTGATGGGTGGACTATAAAGCAATTGGTGCATCATGTTGCAGACAGTCACATGAATGCTTATATCCGTTTCAAACTGGGGCTTACCGAAGAGAACCCCACCATTAAACCTTATGAAGAAGGAAAGTGGGCGGAAATGAATGATACAAAAAATCTCCCGATCAATATTTCATTAACGCTGTTGCATGCTTTGCATGCACGTTGGGTGGAAGTATTACTTTCAATAAAAGGCGATGAGTGGAACAGAACGGTGGTACATCCTGAACATGGCAGGCAAATGACACTGTGGTTCCTGATGGGGATGTATGCATGGCACAGCAGGCATCACACTGCACATATTACCTCGCTGAGGGAAAGAATGAAATGGTAAAATTATTTTACCCGGACCGGTAAAGCCTTCTTTGTATTATTTGTTTCTTTTTATGAAACCAGCCTTAACATTACCAGCATGAAATGGAAAACGCTTAGCTCACAATATATTTCCCGTCACCAGTATTTTACTGCAAGGGTAGATAAATGCGAAATGCCTGATGGGAAAATTGTGGAAGAATATTTTGTAGTGGAGCTTCCGGAAAGTGCCTGTGCACTGGCACTCACAGATAATAATGAAGTAGTGATGACAAGGCAGTACCGTTATCCAGTAAACGAAACAATGATGGAACTGCCTGGTGGCTTTATTGATAAAGGCGAAGAGCCAGTTACAGGAATGGCCAGGGAATTAAAAGAAGAAACAGGATATGAATTTGATAAGGTTCAATATCTTGGGAAGGTGGCAGCCAACCCTGGAGTATTAAATAATTATACTCACATGTTCTTAGCCACCGGGGGTAAAAAAGTTACCGCTCAAAGTTTAGATCACAACGAAGAAATAGAAGTTCATTTATTGCCGGTTGAAGAAGTAAGGCGAATGCTAAAGCAAAATGAATTTCCACAAGCACTGCATGTAAGTTGTATGATGTATGCTTTTCAGCAGTTAGACAAAAAGGTTTAGAAGAATAGAAAAGTTTGGAATATTTACTTGCTTACAAAATAACTTCTCTGTTGACCTCTCCCACTAAAAAAACACTTCCGCAAACAAGGATCATATCAGTTCTGTCTGCAATTTTTTTTGCAGCAAGGATGGCATTGTTCACATCATCAAATACTTCACCATTTAAATTATATTCGGCAGCTTTTTGTTGCAGTTCCTTTGCAGGTAAGGCACGGGGAATATGTGCATTAGTAAAATAGTATACAGCATCTTTTGGCAGCAACGATAAAACTTTGTCTGCATCTTTATCTTTTACCATTCCGGTTACAATATGCAAAGCAGTGTAATTTTTTCTTACAGCCAGTAATTGTTCCAGTATTTGTTTCACACCGTCTTCGTTATGTGCCACGTCCAGTACCATGGTTGGTTCATCTGCAATCACTTCCCATCTGCCGTGCAGTCCGGTAAGTTTTTTTACATTGGCCAATGCTATTTTTTCAGCTTCATTGCTAATTGTAAAACCTTGTTCCATTAAAATTTTTTCAGCACACAAAACAGTACGAAGATTTTTTGTTTGATATAATCCATTCAGATCAAGAATAAAACTTTCTGTATCGCCATGTTTCAAACCTGTTACCTCACATTCCAGCGTATAGTTTTTTGAAACAATATTTGAAACAGCATATTCTTCCTGTGCAAAATGGATGGGAGCATTTACAGATAATGCCTTTTCAGTAAAAATTGCTTTTGTCTCAGGTAAATATTCACCAATCACAACAGGAATAGCTGGTTTGATGATACCTGCTTTTTCATAAGCGATTTGTTCCAGTGTGTCGCCAAGAATATTCATATGGTCGTAACCAATATTGGTGATCACAGATAGCAGTGGTGTAATGATATTGGTGCTGTCTAACCTTCCACCCAGGCCTGTTTCAATAACAGCAATATCTACTTTTTCTTTTACAAAAAAATCAAAAGCCATTGCAACAGTGAGTTCGAAAAAAGAAGGTTGTATTTCCTCCGAGATCTTTTTAGTCCGCTCTGTAAATTCAATCACAAATTCCTCATTCACCATTTCGCCATTTACTTTTATCCGCTCCCTGAAATCAGTTAAATGTGGCGAAGTGTATAATCCTGTTTTATAACCGGCCTGTTGTAATATAGCTGCCAGCATATGGCTGGTGCTGCCCTTGCCATTGGTGCCGGCAACATGTATACTTTTAAATTTTGTTTGCGGATTATCTAATGCATTGCAGAATTCAATGGTGTTGTGCAAGTCTTTTTTGTAAGCAGCAGCACCAATGCGGCTGAACATTGGAAGGTGTGCATACAAATAATCAATTGTTTCCTGGTATGTCATTGGTGCAAATATAAATCCATCGGCTTTATATTTGAATGATTGTTCTAAACCTATAAGGTTTGCCGCCCTGCAATGTAGCGCTGCAAACAGGTTTGTTGCAACGTTAATTCTGTACTTTGAAATTAAAAAGAATGGTGGATACACCACCGTCATCCGAAGCAGGGAATTTTAAGCTTGCCGCTTTTCTTTTTGCAATACCGATGATGGTGCTGTTAGAGGTGGTGGTGCCTTTTGCAATGCTGCTGCCTGTAAAAACTCCGGCAGCGCTATATTTTACGTCAAGGTATACTTTTGCATTTTCATTAAAGTCATCTTCAAACCGCAGTTGGCCAAGATTAAGTGGTCTTACACCTCTTGTTACACTCACACCACTTTTTCCGCCAGGCGTATTGCCATAACTGTCAGGCTTGCCCGAAGGATCTCCTGCATCACCTTTGCCGCCGGGTTTGTTACCCTGGTACTGGTAGCCATTATCTTCTGCAGCACCATTGCCTTTTCCATTGCCGGGTCCCTTGTAAGTGGCAATTGGTTTTTGTGGTTTGGGAGCAGGCGCTATCACAGGTACAGGATTGGTATTTTTTACGGGTTGTTTTACTACAGGCGTTACACTGCTGTTTGGTTTCTTAACAGGCTTTTCTGTTTTAGTTACCGGTGCAGCATCTTCTTCCGCATTATCATCTGGTTGAGTTGTTTCTTCGGCGGCTTGTGTGTTTACTTGTGCTGCTTGTTTTGCCTGCACAGGCGCTTCTGTTTCTGGCGACATTTCTCTTTTGATCAAGGGTTGTTCTTTTCCAAAACCTTCTTCGTTATTACCTAAATTAATTTCCATCAGTACTTCCGCTATTGGTTGGGTGGGAGGAAGGATGGGCCAGGTGATCAGAAATGCAAGCAACAGCAATGCTGCACAAATAGATGCGGTATAAATAAATGCTTTCCTGTTTTTTTCTGTTTCGAATGTTGCCTGCATAGAAGTGCTGTAATACATCGTAAAGATATTTGATAAAAATCAAAAGATGCAATACCATGCCAAAATACACAGTGCTTGTTAAAGCTTTAACAAATGTTTCATAACCCGGTCAGCACCGCAGGTCATACCGGGTTAACACCTGCAAAACAAAACCTATAAGGTCTTGCAGCGCTGCAAGGCTGTGCGGCAGACCTTATAGGTTTATGCCCAGCCTATGCAATTTTTTTATAAATAAATATTGGAATCCATTTCATAATTTTTGCAATCAGCCACCAGCGTTTAGTAATATATGCTCTTCGTTTTTTATTTTCTATTGCAGTAAATATTTGCTGAGCAGCTTTTTCAACCGGGGCCACCCAAAACATGGCTTCAGATTTTGCCATACTTGTTTTTACAAATCCTGGTTGAATGTCAGTTGTATAGATGGGCAATTTTAGCTTGCTGGCTTTAATATAAAGCCCTTCCATATAATTGCTCATGTAAGCCTTGCTGGCACTGTATGCCGGAGCAAAACTATTACCCCGGATACTGGCAATGGATGAGATGGCAACAATATGCCCTTTACCTTCTTTTTCAAAATAGTTAAATGTGAAATTGACGATCTCTGTAAAACCAACCACATTGGTTTTATTGGTATTCAAATCAATCGTCAGGTCCAGTGTTTTAGAAGGCTCACCGAAGCCACTGTTGTAGATGAGCAGGTCAAGTCCGCCAAGTTGCTGTAATAAAAACTGAAGATATTCAATGTTGTCATCACCGGTTACATCAAAACATTCCTTGATAATGTTGTTGGGAAATTCTTCCTGCAGGCTGTCTAACAATTCTCTTCTTCTGCCGGTTACACCTACTAACCAGTTGTTTTGAGCATAGCGTTTTGCCAGTTCCCTTCCAATGCCGGAGGTAGCGCCGATGATGATAACCTTTTTCATTTAAGTATGTTTAAAAAAAATATCATAGCCAAAACGTATAATTGTTCCCGTTATTACCAGCAGAAAAAATACCCGGATAAATTGATTGCCTTTTATTATGGCCACCTTTGCACCAATAAATGAACCTGCAATATTGAATACTGCCATCGGTATGGCAAAGTGAAACAAAATATGTCCACTGCCGCCAAAGTAAATGATAGAACCCACATTGGTTGCCAGGTTTACAAATTTGGCATGGGCGCTGGCTTTTAAAAAATCAAAACCGAGTATGCTGATGAAAAACATTACTAAAAAACTTCCTGCTCCCGGCCCTATAAACCCATCGTAAAAACCAATTGCCAGTGCAAACGCAATGCCATATACTAATTCCTTTTCAGGATGTAAAGATTTAGTAACGGCATTTCCGAAATTCTTTTTCGAATAAGTGTAAATGGCAACGATGATGAGCATGCAAAATATTACCGGCTTCATATACCGGTTACTAACAATGCTTACCGTGTAAGAACCTGTGATGGCGGCTATCAAAGCAACAGAACACATGATTGCAAGCAGCTTCCATTGCACCGGCACTTTTTTAGCGTAGTGATAAGAAGCAATGGCTGTGCCGCAGAAGGAGGGAATCTTAGTGGTACCCAGTAAAGTGGCAACCGGGTACTGGGGTAGTGTAATCAAAACAGCAGGTGTTTGCACCAGCCCTCCGCCACCTACAATGGAATCAATAAAACCTGCTGCAAAAGCTGCAATGCAGAGTGTGATTATTTCAGCAGTCATTATTTGTTATAGTTCCTTTCGCCAAATAATAAACTGCCAATGCGTACCATGTTGCTGCCTTCTTCGATGGCTGTTTTATAATCACCGCTCATGCCCATGGATAAAATTGATAATTGATAATTGATAATTGATAATTGATCGTAAATAGTTTTTAGTTTTCTGAATTCACTTCTTACTAAATTCATATCAGTTGAAAAACTCGCCATTCCCATCAGGCCCTTAATTTGAACATTTTCATATTTGCATATTTGCACATTTGCTAATTCTTCTTCATTAAAACCAAACTTTGTTTCTTCTGTAGCAATGTGTACTTGCAGCAGGCAATCAATCACCCTGTTGTTTTTCTTTGCCTGTTTATTAATTTCTTTTAAAAGTCCTTCACTATCCACACCATGAATAAGATGAACAAAAGGTGCAATGTATTTTACTTTATTGCTTTGCAGGTGACCGATAAAATGCCAACGGATATCTTTCGGCAGGATGGCTTCTTTATCCACCAACTCCTGTACATAGTTTTCTCCAAAGTCACGCTGGCCTTCGTCATAAAAGGCTTGTATCTCTGCTGCAGGTTTGGTTTTACTTACGGCTACCAGTGTGGCCTTCCCGTTTAGTTCAGCAAGTATCTCTTTATATTTTTCTTTATTGATGCTCATGTATTTTTATGCTAAGCAGCAAAGTTATTGCAAACACCATTAGAAATAGAAATGTGCAAACAGCTTTCACCATTTGCACATTTGTTGTGTTCATATTGGCAAATTATTTTAATATACTTCTGCTGATAACGATCCGCTGTACTTCACTGGTTCCTTCATATATCTGTGTGATCTTGGCATCCCTCATCATACGTTCCACATGATACTCTTTTACAAAACCATAGCCGCCATGAATCTGAACCGCTTCGGTTGCGGTCCACATGGCTGTTTCACTTGCAAATACTTTTGCCATGCTGCCGCTCAATGTATAATCTAACTTTTCATCTTTTTCCCATGCAGCTTTTAAGCAAAGTAATCTTGCACATTCAATTTTAGTAGCCATATCCGCCAGCTTAAATTGTATTGCCTGGTGGTGCATGATCTCTTTGCCAAATGCTTTTCTTTGTTTGCTGTAAGCCAATGCTCTTTCATAAGCGCCGCTGGCGATACCCAATGCCTGTGATGCAATACCAATTCGTCCACCAGCCAAAGTTTTCATTGCAAACTTAAATCCAAATCCATCTTCACCTATCCTGTTTTCTTTAGGCACTTTTACATCATTGAATAAGATAGAATGCGTATCACTGCCACGTATACCCATTTTATTTTCTTTGGCACCCACTATTACGCCGGGCCAGTTTTTTTCAACAATAAACGCATTGATACCACGGCTGCCTTTGCTTACATCTGTTTGTGCAATTACTAAATACACACTGGCACTGCTGCCATTGGTGATCCAGTTTTTGGTGCCATTTAGTAAATAATAATCGCCTTTATCTTCTGCTGTTGTTTGTTGAGAAGTGGCATCGCTGCCTGCTTCCGGCTCACTTAATAAAAATGCGCCGATATACAATTCCCCATCTTTTTTACCCTGGGCTATTGGAGTTAAATATTTTATTTTTTGATCTTCGTTGCCATATTCCTGCAGTCCGTAACAAACCAAACTATTGTTTACACTCATGCAAACACTTACGCTGGCGTCAACCTTGCTGATCTCTTCTATAGCCAGTACATAACTAATGGTATCCATACCACTACCGCCATATTCCGGCTTTACCATCATACCCATAAAACCCAGGTCGGCTAATTTTTCAATTTGTTCTTTGGGAAATTTTTGAAGTTCATCTCTTTCTATTACGCCGGAGAGGCATTCATTCACAGCAAAATCTCTTGCTGCTTTTTGTATCATCAGGTGTTCTTCTGAAAGTTGAAAATCCATTGCGATCTTTTTATAACCAGCAAAAATAAGGGAAGAATACTAATGAGTGTTAGTTTTTTGTAAAACACTCAAAATATTTGCACATACTTAGAGCAGCAGCATTTTCTTAATTTCATCTATTACCAGTTCGGGAGCATCATTTTGTATGTAATGCCTGGATTGCGGAACTATTATTTGCCTGGCGCCGGGTATCTGCTTCAGCCATCGTTGGTGGGTTTGTTTTTTTACATTGAGTTCTTCCCTGCTACCGGGAAAATCAGCATTTATTTTTTCAGCGGTAAAAAGAACCACCGGTATATCCGGCAGCCTGGTAAGATCATCTGCTATGGCACAATTCTTATTTAACTCTTTTAATTCTTCTTCTATTGCAATGCCAATTTTGGGTCTGTATTTTTTAAGTTGATTTTCTCTTTGCTGCCATACTGAATCATTTACCGACAACTCCAGCAACTCTTCATTAAAACCGGGATCAATAAAAATAATTCCTCTTACATCAGCCGGAAACATTACCGAAAATTGTTTGCTGATCTGGCATCCCAGCGAATGTGCCACCAGCAGACAGGGCTTATTAATTTTTGCAGATTGTAATGTTTTCTTCAATTCCATGGCAAGTGTCTTTAAATCCTTTCTTTTTATTTTGCAGGATGATTTACCGAGACCAGAACGGTCATAGCTGATGGTTTGTGCCAGTGGGGCAATACTATCCTGCACTTGTTTCCAGTTCTTGTGATCTTCTCCCAAACCGGAAATAAATACTACGCTTTTACCTGTTCCTTTAATGTGTACATAAATATCATCAGCAAAAGCTTTTACTAATTTATTTTCTTCTGCAGGGTTGCTCTTGCCTGCCAGTTTAAAAGTGTCCTGGCTTTTTATGATGGCAGCACCCAAACAAAACAAGGTTAATAAAATGATGTTTTTTTTCATGGCTTTTAATTTTACGAAACATACAAATGGATGTTACATACAAAAAGCCAATAAATACTGAAGCCGTAAAAAGCTTTGCCAGCCAATTAAAAAAACTGCTTGTAACCGTTAACGTAAATACATAATACTAAATAAAGCAACCGCTGAAATAATATTTTCAGCGGCTGCTTTTATAAAATACCTGGTAATTATTCTATTATTACCAGGTAATAGTTCTTCTTTCCCTTTTGCACCAGCAGGTATTTTTTATTAAGCAAGCCATCTGGTTTTACAATATGTTCTACTGCATCCACTTTATTTTTATTGATGCTTATTCCGCCACCCTGCACCATCTTTCTTGCTTCACCTTTGCTTGGAAATATTTTTGTGTCAGCCAAAAAACTCACAATATCAATACCTTCAGCTAATACTGACTTTGCAACATTTACTGTTGGTACGCCATCTAATACCTGCAATAGCTGATCTTCATTTAATTGCTGTAATATTTCTGCAGTATCATTATTAAATAAAATTTGGGAAGCATTCACAGCAAATTCATAATCTGCCCGGCTGTGAACAAAACAGGTTACTTCTTCCGCTAATTTTTTCTGGAGTAACCGCTGGTGTTCGTTGCCTTTGTGTGCAGCAAGCAACGCATCAATTTCTTCCTTTGGTAAAAAGGTAAATATCTTAATGTACTTTTCTGCATCTGCATCTGCAGTGTTTAGCCAAAATTGGTAGAACTGGTAAGTAGATGTTCTTTTTGCATCCAGCCAAACATTTCCTTTTTCTGATTTACCAAATTTGCCCCCATCTGCCTTTGTAATTAACGGACAAGTAAATGCAAACCCCTCACCACCACTTTTTCGGCGAATTAATTCTGTACCTGTTACGATATTACCCCACTGGTCGCTGCCGCCCATTTGCAGTTTACAGTTCTTATTTTTATGCAGGTAATAAAAATCATAACCCTGAACTAACTGGTAAGTAAATTCTGTAAAGCTCATGCCAGTATCGCCATCTAACCTTTTCTTTACGCTATCCTTACTCATCATGTAATTAACAGTGATATGCTTGCCCACATCACGGATAAAATTTAAGAAAGTAAAATCTTTAAACCAGTCATAGTTATTAGCCATTTCAGCAGCGTTTGGTTTGCTGCTGTCAAAGTCTAAAAATTTTTCCAACTGCTTTTTTACACAGGCAAGATTATGGTTGAGGGTTTCTTCGCTCAGTAAATTTCTTTCTTCGCTTTTTCCACTGGGGTCACCTACCATGCCTGTGGCACCACCTACCAGTGCAATGGGTTTATGTCCGCATTGTTGAAGATGATTTAATAATATGATGGGAACCAGGTTGCCAATATGCAAGCTGTCAGCTGTAGGGTCAAAGCCAATATAGCCGGTTGTCATTTCTTTGTTTAACTGATCTTCAGTGCCGGGCATAATGTCCTGGATCATTCCTCTCCATTGCAGTTCGGCTATCAAATTCTTCATAGATGCTGAGTATTAGTCTGATTTTTTGCAAATGTGCTTACAAAAATTGATAAAAAGAATTGGTCGGGCAGATATTTCAATCATTAACCGGCAGGGCATTCCATTTTTGTTTCATATTGAAAGGTAGTACAAGGGCTTTGTATTAAATGTAATACTATTTGTTAAGCAGCCTTTTTAATATAAGCAGCGTCTTATATCCTTACGGAGCGTATTGTTGGGTAAACAGGCCAGTTCTTTTCACTCCAATACTGCTAAATTTGTGCTTTGCCCCCCATTTTCAACTGACTGATAAAGCACAATTTACCGGGAAAAAATGCGTTTTAGGGGGTATTATATCCAATAACGGGAAACAACAAACACCAGAGAAAACAACATGATAAACATAAAACTTTCTGCTTTTGTAGTAAGTGCTTTGCTGTTTGCTAACAGTGCTGCTGCTCAATTCAGGAAATATTCCAATGAATTCCTGAACATCGGTGCCGGGGCAAGAGGACTGGCCATGGGCAGCGCCCAGGTGGCATCGGTAACAGACGGCACCGCCGGTTACTGGAATCCTGCAGGATTATCCTCTGTAAAAGACAACCCTTCCATCAACATTATGCATGCAGAATATTTTGCCGGTATTGGCAAGTTTGATTATGCTTCCGTAGCGGTGCCTGTACAGGATAACAGCCGCACATTGGGGGTTTCTTTATTAAGATTTGCGGTAGACGATATTCCCAATACACTATTTCTGGTAGAGCCAGATGGCAGCATCAATTATAATAATATTCAAACTTTCTCTTCGGCAGATTATGCTTTACTTTTATCCTATGCTCAAACGATCAGGGAGACTGAAGAAGGTCACTGGAGTTTTGGGGTAAATGCAAAAATAATACGCCGTACGGTTGGCAAATTCGCCAGCGCCTGGGGGTTTGGATTGGATGCAGGACTACAAATTCACCAGGATAACTGGCGCTTTGGAATTGTTGCAAGAGACATCACCACTACTTTTAATGCATGGTCATTTAAGTTTACAGACAGAGAAAAGCAAGCTTTGTATTTAACCAATAATGATATTCCTGTTAAATCAACAGAGCTTACCGCTCCAAGACTGGTGGTAGGCGGCGGATATAATTTTAATATCAGTGATGCAGTTAACCTGCTGGCAGAAGCCAACCTGAATTTAACTTTTGATGGCAAAAGAAATACACTGCTGAGCAGTAGTGCTGTAAGTGTTGATCCGAGTATTGGTTTGGAAGCCAGCATCAATGATGTGTTTTATGTAAGGGGAGGGGTCACTAATTTCCAAAAAGGGTTATCTGACCTTGACTCAATGAATCAAAAGAAAGTATGGATATACCAACCCAGTCTTGGTGCTGGTTTTAAAATTAAAAATGTCACGATTGATTATGCATTCTCAAACCTGGCAAACCAGTCAAATCCATTATATACCCATGTTTTTTCACTCAGGCTGAACCTGGCGAAAAAAGAAAACTAAGTAAAACGAATTTCAATACTACCTTAAGATGAGAAAAATAATTATAGCGCTTCTTTTAATAACGGCTACAGCTTCCCAGGCTCAGTTAAATAACGGCTGGATTGATTATAACAAAACCTATTACAAATTTAAATTGGGTAAAACTGGTTTGTACAGGATCAATCAGTCATTGTTAAGTTCCCTGGGTTTAAACAATACGCCTGCAGAATATTTTCAATTGTGGCGCAATGGTGAGCAGGTGCGGCTATATACTTCCGTTCCATCCGGGCCATTTGGTAACAATGACTACATTGAATTTTGGGGTAAAATGAATGATGGTGTTCCTGATAAGGAGTTGTACATGAAACCCAATTACCAGATGTGTGACAGTTTCAGTTTGCATACAGATACGGCTTCTTATTTTCTTACAGTGAATCCTTATCCTGGAAACCTGCGTTACTCCAACACTAATAATGATGTGGCAGGAAATGTGCTGCCCCCCGATCCATATTTTTTTAGAACTGTAGCTCAGCCTTACAAGAATCAGTATAACCGTGGATATGCTGTATTTGTAGGTGAATTTGTTTATTCATCTTCCTATGATATGGGGGAAGGGTGGACCAGTTTTGATGCTGCACCCTGCTGCGATCTGTACAAACAATTTGATAACTTGAATGTGTATACGGCAGGGCCTGCGGATGGCGTTTCTTTTTATATTTCTGCATTTGGGAATGCCTTAAATACCAGGAACCTGAGGGTAAAGTTTTTTAACAATGTTGTGATCAACTCACCCATGAACTTTTTCGATACGATAAGAAAACGGATAGATAAATTGCCACTTAGTCTGCTCGCCAATCCTAATTTTTTGCAGGTAGCTATGAACGGTACTTCCACCAATGCTAACGACCGGATAGTGGTAGCAAATATGGGTGTTACTTACCCGGCAACTTTTAATTTTAACGGGCAAAAGACTTTTTATTTTGAATTAAAACCATCCACTGCTGGTAATTTTTTAGAAATAACCAATTTCAATAATGGTAGTCTGCAGCCGGTATTATATAGCCTCAATGATGGCAGAAGGTATGCAGGTGACCTGACCGTAGCAGGTAAAGTAAGGTTTGCATTACCAGCTTCAGCAGATGATGTAAGGAAATTTATTTTAGTAAGCGAAGAGGCAGACAATATCAATACCATCAGCAATGCCAGCAGTAAAACATTTATCAATTACAGCATCGCTGCAAACCAGGGAAATTACCTGATGATCAGCAACCCTGTTTTGTATAATGATGGTAACGGCGTTAATTATGTAAATGAATATAAACAATACCGGGCATCTGCTGCAGGCGGTAGTTTTAAGCCTGTAATTATTTCAATAGATGAATTGACCGACCAGTTTGCTTTTGGTATAAAGCAGCATCCGGGAGCAATCCGAAATTTTGTAAAATTTGCTTACCAGCAATTTAATCCTAAACCGGAATTTGTTTTTTTAGTAGGTAAGGGTATTACTTCTATCGACTATAAAAACCATGAAAATGATCCAATGGTGAACAAGCTGGACCTGGTGCCAACTTTTGGATGGCCGGCATCAGATATTCTGCTGGCATGTGAGGCGGGTAAGAATGTGCCGCTTATTCCAATAGGCAGGGTGTCTGCAGTGAATGGAACGGAACTAAAAAATTACTTGAACAAGGTAAAGGAATATGAGCAGGTACAGTCTACGCCAAGTGCCTTTGTAGCCGACAAAGCCTGGATGAAAAGTGTGATTCATGTGGTAGGCGGTGCCGATAGTGCGGAGAATGCCCAGTTTAAAGGCTACTTGGATAATTACAAACGGATACTGGAAGACAGCCTGATGGGGGCAAGGGTGGAAACATTTGAGAAAACATCCACCTCTGCGGTAGAGCAGGCGAATGGAGAACGCATTGCACAGTTGATCAATGAAGGTGTTACGGAGGTTGGATATTTTGGGCACTCTTCAGCCAATACATTGGCATTTAATCTTTCAAGCCCGGATATTTATAATAACAAAGGAAGGTATTCCTTCTTTAATGTAAGCGGGTGCAGTGCCGGAAACTTTTTCACTTTTGATCCGCAGCGGCTTTCAGGCACCATGTCCATTTCCGAAAAATATGTACTGGCAGATCAGCGGGGCAGCATTGCGTTTTTAGCAAGTACCTCTCTTGGCATTCCGCCGTTCCTGAATTTTTATAACAACCAGTTGCATGGCGCCATGTCCCGGGATCTGTATGGCAATACATTGGGAAGCCAGGTGAAAAGAGTATTGGAAGATTTGGGCAGTAATTCAGGTACCCTGGATTTTTATACCCGTATACATTTAGAACAGATAAACCTGCATGCTGATCCCGCTATAAAACTGAATCATTTTGCCCTGGCAGATTATGCTATTGAAGATCCACTGGTGAAAATATCACCCAATATGATAACGGTAGCAGACAATAGCTTTTCATTAAAAGTAAAAATGGTGAATTTAGGAAGGGCTGTAAAAGATTCCATCAGGGTATCTATAAAAAGAAAGTTGCCCAACGATTCTATACAGGTTATTTTCAACCAGCTGATACCAGCACCTTTTAATGCAGATTCTTTGCTGCTGACTGTTCCCATTAATCCATTAACAGAGAAGGGCCTTAATACCATTATGATTAGTTTGGATACGGATAACAGGGTGATGGAACAATATGAAACCAATAATGATCTTTCAAAAGAATTTTACATTTTTGAAGATGAAGTACGGCCGGTAACACCATACAATTACTCCATTGTAAATCAGCAGAACATCACCTTCACCGCTTCCACAGCCAATCCATTAAGTGAACAACGGCAATACCTGATGGAAGTTGATACAACAGAGCAATTTAACTCGCCGTATAAAAAGCAATATACAGCCACAGGAACAGGAGGGATCATCCAGTTTACTGGAAACAATATCAGTTTTACCGACAGTACTGTTTATTACTGGAGAACCTCAATGGTACCGGTGGATGGAACGCAGCCTGTGTGGAATATATTCTCATTTATTTATTTGGCCGGCAGCAGTACAGGCTTCAACCAGTCTCACTATTACCAGCACACCAGGAGTACTTATGGAAATACAATTGGGCTGGATGAAGATGGGGTTTTCAGGTATAAAAATATCATACGTAATTTACAGATAAAAACAGGTCTGTACCCATATACATTATCCGATAGAATTACCGAGGTGCTTGATTTTCAACAATTGGAAATTTACGGATGTAAATACAATTCATTACAATTTTTAGTCTATGATAGCCTTACTATGGCACCATGGAAAAATTATAATGTAACTCCCCTGAATGGCCGTTTTGGTAGTTGGAAAATTTGTGATCACCCAACCAGGAATTTTTTCGAATTCCCTTATGCCGATCCCAATTACAGGAAAAAGGCAATGGACTTTTTAGACAGTATTCCAGATGGAATGTATGTATCCATTACCAATCTTGGCTATAATATAAACACCTCCTTTATCAGTGATTGGCAAAAGGATACCACTACATTAGGTGCTGGAAAATCTCTGTATCATAAATTGAAGGGAATTGGATTTTCAAAGATTGACAGCTTTACCAGGAATCTGCCATTTATCTATTTCTTCAGAAAGAATACGCCAGTTTACGCACCCCAACAGGTGATGGGAAAAGTAGAAGGCGAGGCACTGGAAGGAAATTTTAAAGTACCACTAAAGTATAAAACAGGAACAATCGAATCACCTGCATTCGGCCCGGCAAAAAACTGGACAGCATTACACTGGAGGGGTAAAAATATTGATAAATTGCCCGGAGATACTGTTAATATTGAAGTGTACGGCATTAAAAAAGATGGAACAAGAACCCTGATGGCTACCGTAAGACCAGCCACAGATACTTCTTTAGCATTTATAAATGCCGCCACTTATCCTTACCTGAAATTGAAGATGCAGAATAATGATACCAGGAATGCCACACCAAACCAACTCCTTTACTGGAGGGTAAATGCTGATTATATGCCTGAAGGCGCAGTAGCTCCTAATTTATTATACAGCATGAAAGATTCAGTGGAGCAGGGAGAAAAAATAGAGTTTGCACTGGCTTTTAAAAACATTAGTCCTGTTGCATTTGATAGTTTGAAGATCAAATTTATTATTACAGACAGGAATAATGTGCCGCATACGATTGTATTGCCAAAAGCAAAACCATTGGTATCCGGAGATACTTTGGTAGTAAGATATTCCATCGATACAAAAGGCTATCCTGGTTTAAATACACTGAATGTTTTTGTGAACCCGGATAATGATCAACCGGAACAATACCTCTACAATAATTTTATTTTCAAAGATTTTTATGTTGAGGAAGATCTTACCAATCCGTTGCTGGATGTAACTTTTGACGGGGTGCATATTTTAAATAAAGATATCGTGGCATCCAAACCACATATTATGGTAAAACTGAAAGATGAAAGCAAATTCATGGCATTGAGTGATACCACGCTGTTTACTGATATTTCTGTTCGTTTTCCTGATGGAACGATGCACAGGTATTATTTCAATGATGCTGACGGTTCCCTTCGTTTTACTCCGGCTGACCTGGGTGGTGGAGATAATACTGCTTCTATTGAGTTTAACCCCTATTTCGCAGAGGATGGTGATTATGAATTTATAGTATCCGGAAAAGATACAAAGGGTAATAAAGCAGGAAATTTTGTTTACAGGATCGCCTTTACTGTTATCAACAAAGCCATGATTAGTAACCTGCTTAACTACCCTAATCCATTTACTACTTCCACTGCATTTGTATTCACTGTTACCGGTAGTGAAGTGCCACAGAATATCCGGATACAGGTGCTGACCATTACCGGTAAAGTGGTAAGGGAAATAACAAAAGCAGAATTAGGTGATCTGCATATTGGAAGAAATATTACCGATTTTAAATGGGATGGTACTGATATGTATGGACAAAAACTGGCAAATGGGGTTTACCTGTACCGGGTAATCACCAATCTTAATGGAAAGTCGCTTGATAAGTATAAGGCTGAAGGTGATGATACGGATAAATATTTCAAAGGAGGCTACGGCAAAATGTATTTAATGAGATAAATTAGTTATCAGAAATATTAATGGGGTGTAGAATAATGCACCCCATTTTTTATTAAGCTATCCAATTTAGCTGCTTGCCTAATTCAAATGTTTTCAGCTTTTCATGCAGCTTATATTTTTGAAATATTCTTTAGACTGACTTCATTGCAAGAAACCTTGATTCAAAATACTTGTAACTAATATGAGCAATAAGTATTGTTATCATAAGAGCAATAAAACTTTGCTGAAGATTTTGCCATACTGAAGTATAAGTTGCATATTCAAAAAAGTGTAACTGATTTTGTAACAAAACCTTTATTACCGCATGGTATAAATAAAGGCCATAGGATATTTTCCCTAAATAATTTATTATAGCCGAATTGCCTGCATTAAAAAGACGGTCTTCATTAAAACTCTGATCATAAATAATAAGCCCGTAACAGGCACTTTTAATGATATTATAAAGTATAAAATCTTTTGTGAAAAGATAACACAGCGGTAGTATAAAATATGGTGCTGCAAAAGCAATTCTTTTTATACTTTCCAGCAAAACAAAAACTCTTTTTTGAAAGAAGAATATTGCTGCAAATGCACCAGTACAAAAGTTTTGTAAAACGAATAAGCTGTGTATTTTAAGATTTTTTGATCCTTCAGTGTGAGTCTGTAGATAATAGAAACTAAAAGCAATGCTTAATAGAAAAAGCATCAGGATAAATATGCCAATTACTTTTTTTGAAATGATCTTCATTACAATTCCCCAAATAATATAAAACTGTTCTTCTATAGATATTGACCAGAGTATAGCTAAAGCAAATGTGAAAAACTCCCCGTTTTCAATTATATGAAAATTCACGTAAAAAAATATAAATGGAAGAATGGGAGGAAGGGTCGGGCCTTTTGAATATAATACTAAAGCAGCAAAAGGCAGCAGTACAAAACAAATAATAATAATGATGTAATAGGCAGGCCATATCCTCAATATGCGATTTTTATAAAAATTTAATAGACCGATTGAACCTTTATTTCCCTTTTCTTTTAACAACCTGTAGGTTATCAAAAAACTTGATAGTGAAAAAAAGAAAGGTACACCCAGGTAATTCAGCAGTGCAACATTCAACAGTATTTCTTTAAGGGTAGTATCTGTATCAGGAAGTTGAAGTGTGTGCGATAAGAAAACACTTAAAAAAGAAAAAAACCTTAACGCATCAAGGTTTTTAAAATAGATTGGATGAGTGTTTAACAGACTTTTTTGATTTTCGCTTTTGAGATCAATCATATTACCTTAATTATATTTTCCTCTCTTTTATGTAACTTAAAAATAATACATATTTACTTTTGACCTCCAATATTTGCTTTACTGCATAAGGAGCAATTACTTTTAAAGTAAAAATCAATTTGAATTAATTTACTTATATCATTTATATTGTTGAGAGGTAATAGAGACAAAGTGAAATTTATTTTTTATAGTGAATAGTTTTTTCAATACAAATAGAATTTTGAATAAAGCAATAGTGCTATTTGGTTTTTATGCTTTTCCCTGTCAGTATAATATAAGGCGCAAAATACTTATCGCTTGCCTTCACTATAAGATTTGCTAATAATAATAATTTTGATTTTAAGGTATTTTCATAGCTGTTATAAAAACCATTGTAATAAAAAAAATCAAATCCTGCTTTAGTGTAAATGGCATTGTATTCTTCAGTAGTTAAAAGTCTTTCTGCCCAGCTTCCTGTAACAGGATCACAGGTATTGGTAGAGTGGAGGAGAGCGGTGGGTAACTTTTTATCTATTATAAATTGATGCACCACTTTTATTATATCCGCTTTTATTAAGCCTCTTGTTGCTTTTGTAAGTTCAAAAATTTCTTCTTCTGATAAATCCGATCCTGCTGATCTGATTACAGCTGATCTTACTTTAAAGAATGATTCCATTGGAGCTTCTGCATATAGTATATTTTTATCCGGACTATCCCCTTCATATTCATCTATGATCTGTTGTTTGCGTATGCCTCTTGCTTTTAACCAGTTACTGTTGTTGGCACCTGTAGTTAAAACTGTAACCATAGCTGAATTCATATTCTTAATGCTGGCAAAAAAATGATCCAGGCTGTAAATATGTTCAATTACATCGGTACCTGCAATCGCATCTGGTTTTTCTTTTTCTTTAAAATAATCAGCTAATTTGTCAATATCGCCGGTGATAAATCCATCAGGCGCTATACCAATTTTTGCAGCAACCTGTGCTGCAGCTTTTGTGAAGTTTTCACTGATATCGTTGATGTAAACTTTTTTGAATCCACAGAATTTTGCAAAAATGCCTAAGAGGCCGTTACCTGCACCATAATCCACCAGGATAATTGATTCTTTATTTTTTTCTGAATGAGTAAGCAAAACGGAGAGAACCTGTGCATATATCTCAGTATAATACCTGCCGTGCTGCAGCAGGTGAAAGAGGTAAGCTTTGCAATAATCATTCAGGCCGGGCAAATCAGTATCAACAGTTTTTAATTGCTGTACAAATGGAATAATATAAGCTTCAATTTTTTCAGAGTGCTTCATTACTGTATAATTTCACCCGGCGAATATAATTAAATTAGAAAGAGGCATCTGTTAGTATAAAAATGCCGTATATCATAGAGATGGAGCATTTGCATGCTAAGAATATTGTAATTTTTCTGAATTTGGTAAAGTTGTAAAGGGTAAATTTTAAATATCTACTTTTGCGTTCCAAAATAAAATAAGTATAAAAACGTTGGATTTATTAGTGTTAATTAATAAAGACCGGTTGTATCTTTATTAAGTGAAAAACCAGGTTGAAATAATAAGATTATGAAATCTAAATTGTTAGTTTTTTTTCTGCTTTATATACTGATTCCTGTAATTATCATTCCCTATTTATGTTTTAAAACGGGTAACTGGTATGGTTTATTTGGCATACTGCTATATTATGCAGGACTTATTATTTCAAAATTTAAGCAATGGATATTCCTGCCGATACCTTTGTTCTTTTGCTTGTGGTATTGGTACACCTATGGCTTTGGTGTTCGTGATTATGTTAGCATTTACCTTGTTTGTCTGCTGTTGGGTGTTTTTCTGAATGAACTATACAGGTCGTATAACCGATTTGTAAATAAGGTGCTGCCGGAGCAACTGAATAATATGGATTATGATTCAAAAGTAGAAGAACTGAACAAACGCCTGGATCAATACAGGAAAAGCCATCCCAACGAAAAGATCACCCAGGAGATAGTTGAAAAGATAAGAACGGATGTGTTCTTTCAATAATATTTTTTCCCACTGCCAATAAGTTAACAAGCAAATCTGCTTTATCTAGTAATCATTGTTCTTATTGTCCTGCTTAGCCTTTTCATTCTTCACCGGTTTCTTATTTTTATCATCCGGTTTAATAGCAGGATTTGTAACAGGCTTATTGTTCTTATTCTCAACCGGTTTATCTGCGGCCACCTTGGCGGGAGGCAGGGTAGTTTTTGAACCAGTATCTTTTTTGTTAGCCGGTGGAGGAGCTGTATTGAAATCACTTTCTACTGGTACTTCATTTTTTTCTTTATCTATTAAAGGTTCGTCCCCAAAATCTTCAGCATTGCCATTGCCCTGATCTCCCACTGCATTGCTATCGCCTTTGTTTACCAAGCTTGTAAAATTATCATCAGCATAACTTAGATCATTTGCGAGGTTGGCTGGCTCCACAAACTTTGTTAGCTGTCCAAATGGTAATGATTTATCTGCATATATTTTTTTCATGAAATAGCCCCATTTAGGTAACGCCATTTCATTACCACCAGAAGTACCTGCATATATCTTAATAAATGGATCATCGCAACCAACCCAGGTTCCAGCCAATAATTCCGGCGTATAGCCAATAAACCATCCATCCGTGTTATCATTGGTGGTTCCGGTTTTGCCAGCCATTTCTGCAGGAATATTATAACTGTTTAGCGACCTGCCGGTACCAATTTGTACCACACCCTGCATCAGCCTGACCATAGTGAATGCATCTTTTTCACTAATGGCCTGTTTTGATTCGGAAGTAAACTCTTCTAACAGGTTTCCGTTTTTATCTTCAATACGGCTCATAAAAACTGGCTCGTTGCTAAATCCTTTATTTGGGAACATAGAATAAGCTCCTAACATTTCCAGCATTGGTATTTCTGCAGAACCCAAAGCAATAGATGTAAAAGGCGGTAGCTTTGATTTGATACCAACACTTTTTGCAAATTCAATAATGCGGTTTACACCAACTAAATTGGTTAATCTTACTGAAGCGGTATTTTTTGAAAATGCCAAACAGTTGGCAAGTGTTCCGCCACCTCCGTTAAAGGTCTTCATTTCATTTCCATACTTTACCGGCCCGCCTTCAATAACAGTAGAGGGTGTGTAGGCAGCATCTTGCACCGCAAGTGTATAGATCAGTGGTTTGATAGTGGAGCCTACCTGTCTTAATGCAGTTACATGATCATATTTAAACCAACGGAAATCAATTCCTCCCACCCAGCATTTTACTTCACCCGTTTTAGGATCCATAGCCACAAAAGAAGTTTGTAGTAATTGCCTGTGATACTTGATAGAATCTCTTGGTGTCATCACGGTATCCAGTTCTCTTTTTGCATTCCAGGCAAATACTTTCATCTTTACCGGCTTCAAAAAAGATTTACGGATATCTTCTTCTTTTATATCTTCTTCTTTTAAATTCTTCCAGCGTTCGCTGGTTTTCATTGCAGCTTCAATAATATTTTCCCTGCTCTTCCACATCCGGTCTCCATTGGTTTTCAGCAATGCATTTAATTTACGTTGTATCACGGGCATGTGCTGTACAACAGACTCTTCTGCATACTGCTGCATTTTAGAATTGATAGTGGTGTAAATTCTCAATCCATCCCTGTACAGGTCATAGTTTTCACCTGTCTTCAAATTTTTATGTGCCTTGCACCATTCCTTTACTTTATCTCCCAGCACTGTTCTGAAATAAGGAGCAATACCAACAGACTCATCTGGTTTTTTATAATTGGTGATCAGCGGCTTGGCTTTTAGTTTGGTGGCTTGTTCTGCTGTAAGATAATGTTGTTTGCAATCCACCATTCTTTCTATTACCGTATTGCGCCTGTTCAGCGATGCAGAAGGATGACGGATAGGATCATAAATAAATCCCTTTAACATGCCTACCAGTACAGCTGACTCTTCAATGCTCAGTTCTGCCGGTTCTTTTTGAAAATAAATTCTGGAAGCATTACGGATTCCAAAATTATTTCCCCATGCGGCTCTGTTTAAATACAGGGTGATGATTTCTTCTTTGGTAAAATTTCTTTCCAGTTTTACAGCAATGATCCATTCTTTTATTTTTTCCATTACCCTTAACACGACATTCCCTTTTCCCTGGCCAAGCATCATCTTTGCCAATTGCTGTGTAATGGGGCTACCGCCTCCGTCAGTACCTAATTTTAATACAGCTCTTGCCACCGCCCTTGCATCTATACCTGAGTGGTCATAAAAATTTTGGTCTTCTGTGGCTACCAAAGCCTGGATAATATTTTGTGAAATTTCATGGTACTTTACTTCACTGCGGTTTTCTGAATAAAATTTCCCCATCAATTTTCCATCAGCAGAATATATTTCACTGGCAAGATCTGCTTCAGGATTTTCCAGTTCTTTCAACGAAGGCATTTTGCCAAAAACTCCAAAGTTGGCAAGCGTAAATATTAAAATCACGATTCCTATTCCCCAAAAAAATACTTTCCATAAAATTTTTACTGACTGCTTCATCTGCTGTTTTTTGTGCTGTTGTTTTTTCAATGACTGTATCCCTGCTATTTAAAAACTCCCGGATATTGTTTGTTCAATAAGTTCTTATAACCTGCAAGGTCTTTAGTGTTTTTTAATCTTTCTAAATTATCGTTGTCAATAATATAGAAAGCATATTTGCTGGCAGGCAGCCAGGAGATTTCTTCCGGCGCTGCTTTTCTGATTTTAGTAAAAAAGAGTAAGGCTTCCTCCGCATTTGCAAAGGACGTAAATACCAGCAGCGAATAATCTTTGTCTACCACATCCTTGTTAACTGTAAGGCCGCTGGCTCTGAAATTATCACTTACATATCTTACAAAAGCATTCTTTGATTCGTTTACATAAGTAACATCCACTTTATCCAGCCACATAATTACATTGTGCGGTGCGGAAGCGTTAAATGTGTAAGGCCCACTTACTACAGCGGGTGCCTTAGTGGCACTGTCTACTTTCTTAGCGAAAGAATCATCCACCTTTATTGCAGCTTTGCTGCTGTCAAATAATTTAGGGGAAACAATCAGGGTAGAATCATTTCTTACCATTGGCACACGGGTATTAATCACCACCACCGGTTCATCATCTTTTGCTCTTGTTATTTCCAGTTTAGTAAGGTATTCTTCAATCTCTTTTCTTCTGCCGAGTACATCTATCATGCGTTCTGCTTTTTGTTTTAAAGGAGATGTTGGATAGAGTGATATAATATTATTCAGCACTGCAATTGCAGCGGTATCATTTTTTTGTTTTACATGATATACAGCTTCAATATACAATAACTGGGGGCTCCAGTAATTGTTGTCATACAAACTGTCTGCTTTCTTTTTTTCTGCAAGTGCCTGATCAAATTTCCCTTCAATAAATAAATTGTAAATACCCTCGTAACGTTTTGTTACTTCAGGATTTTTTTGATTTGGTTTTGCATCCAGTGGGCTACTCAATAATTTGGATGCTTTTGTGTGTGCAAATTTTTTCTCCAGCAAATTTTTATAGTAAGCAGCTCTTCCCTTATCACCTAATTTGTAGTAACAGTAATACAGGTTAAAATAAATTTCTCCATTGTAAGTAGAGTCAGGGTATTTTTCAAGTGATTGATTGTAGGTATCAATTGCCACTTTGTAATCTTCCAGCTCTTCCTGGAAAAGCCTGCCCAATTCATAAGTGCTTACTGCCACTAAATTTTTGCTTGTTGTCAACTCCTCTGGTGTAAGTGGCAGATTAGCCATCAATCCTTCAAAGCTGATGTCTTCTTCCTGTTGCTGTCCGGTTTCATTTGGCTGATTCGCTTTTCCTTTGGAAGTACCTTTTGATTTATTATCCGCATTATTATCCGGTTGCTCATTTACTGCAGTTTGCGTATCTGCGTCATCAGGATTCATATTGAGTTGGGGTGCGTTATTTTCATTGGCTATTACCGGTGCTGCATTTTTTCGCCGCCAGTTATCAGTGTTAGTCCTGGTGCCCCATTTTCTTTTAAATTCACTAAAGCCTTTTGATTTTTTTGAGGCATTGTAAAAATACCATTCGCCAGTTTCTTTATCCTTTGGTTGAAAGAGATCTGTCACAGTTTCTTTCTTACTGTCAAATGTAATCATGTCGGTGGTGCCGGCTGAATTATCCTCTTCTTTCAAACCTCTTTCTTTACGCAAACGTTTGGAAAGTTTTTTTACAAAGGCTTCTCTTTTTACAGGGTCCATTGCTGCCACATTTTGTAAACTGTCCTCCCTTTCAATAATTGAAAGTTGATCTACAATTTTTGAAAGTGAATTTCTCCTGCTTTGAATGTCTTCCAGGTTTTTTAAAGTAGTATCTCCAGATTGCAAACTGTCATAAAAACTATAAGCCTTTTTATATTCTTTACGTGTATAAGCAATATCTGCTAACCGCAAAAATGCTTTGTTTTTGTAAGTGATATTGGTTTCATTTTTCTGGTAGCTTTTAGTATAAAAACCAATGGCCTGGGTAGTATCAGGTTTCTCCATTGCCAGTTCACCTGTGGCATAATAGAGCACATCTTGATACATTTCGAAATTGTCTTTCTTGGTAAGCCTTAACAGATTGCTGATACCGGTCTCAAGGTCCTGCATTTCGTTGCCTTTTCTCAGTTTGGCGTTGTTCATCTGGGCATAAATATCAATCAGCGGATCTGTGGTATGTACAGATGCTTTGTTATAGTATACACTTGCTTTGCCGATCTGTTTGGTCATTTCAAATAACTGTCCCAGTAAAAATTCTGATCTTGATTGATCCTGTTTGGTATCTGCATTACTCAGTGCTTTTTCAAGATAGACAGCGGCACTGTCATACATATTTTGTTTGTAAAAAAAATAGCCATTTATTTCATCCAGGTCATTTACCAAACGTTCCGGTAAATTTGGATCATTTTGCAGTGTATTGATAATACCTGCGGCTTCACCCATTTCATCCATTTCTATCAGCGTACGGGCCAGCCATACCAATGCATCATTTCTGCTGGGAGGTTTGGCTGTTAGTTTTTGTAAAATATTTTGTTTTTCAGGATTGGCAATACTGATCCTGCTCTTACTGGCATCATCATTGGTACCAATCACCCGGCTCTCATCCTCGTTTTTTTTACGGGGAAAAAGATTGTAATTGATAAACTGAAAAGTGGCGGCAGCAGAATCAAAATCTTTTCTGAAAAAATAAGCCTTTCCCATCAGGAGGTACATATCATCTATCCAGTCGTTTCTGAGATCATGTAAAAGTATGCCCGCCGTGGCTTTTAAAATCACAGAGTCCAGTTCACTCTTTTGACCCAGTGTGCTCTCCAGGCTAAACGGATAGTAGGGCAGCAGTATACTCAGGTCATCTTTTTGAGATGCCTTGGCTCTTTCTATTACGGAATTGATCTTATTATTAGCATTGAAGTAATAATTGTAATGGGTAAAATTATTCTGAACAACATGCCTGAATTTGGTGAATTTTTTTTCCGCCATTTTCTCAGAGCCCAATTTTCTTTCTTCAAATTTTTCGGGTTTTTTCTCTTTGCCTAACAGATCAATCGTCCATGAGGGTTGTGCAAATGCTTGATTAAAACCGGCACAGAATAACAGTATACTTACAGATATTGAAAAAATCTTATTGATCATGCGGAATGCTTGAAATAATGCGGCTAAATATCGGATATTTTTAGCAATTAAGCATACAGTTTGAGTTGTGTTGCTTAATTTTAACATCGAATAAAATACTATGCCCAAATTTGATACCAACAATACACTCAAAAGACTTCGCAATCATTACAGGTTAGTAGTAATGAATGAGGATACTTATGAAGAGGTGGTTAAGTTCAGGCTTAGCAGGCTAAGTGTTTATATAGTACTCAGCAGCATATTTGTTTTATTAACGATATTAACAGTGGCACTTATTGTATTTACACCTATAAAATATTACTTGCCGGGTGTGGGTTATGGAGATGCCAGGCAAATGAAAGAATACAGAACTTTGAAAATTCGTACCGATTCAATGGAAACAGCTTTGCGTTACAAACAGCAATATGTGGATAATTTAAAAAAAGTGCTGGCTGGCGAAGTTGTTAAGTTGGATACTAATAAGTTAGAGCTTCCAAAAATTGAAAAGAGTGAGGAGTAAACTGCCATTTTTAGCTGCAGTGTTTGGGATTCGATACTTTGGAGAAGAAAAAAACGTTAGTTTTTATTTATATCCATATATCAAACAGAAAATCTCAAACTTAAAATTCAACACTATGTTTAGTTCAAAATCCAAAACTAAAGAATTACCCATTGGAAGCACTACCATTATCGGAGCCGGTACCACCATTAAAGGTGATATTGAAAGCTTGGGAGACATTAGAATTGATGGCAGTTTGATTGGTAATTTAAAAACCAAGGCCAAAGTGCTGATTGGCCAGGAGGGTATGGTGGATGGGGATATTGCTGGTGCTAATGCCGATATTATGGGCAGGGTGACCGGTTCTGTAAAAATAAGCGAACTGTTGCAGCTTCGTGGTAAATGTACCGTTTCAGGGGAAATACAAACAGGGAAATTAGAAGTAGAACCAACAGCGTCATTCAACGGTAGTTGCCAGATGGGGGCCAGCGTGGTGGAGTTAGCGCCGGAGTTGGGGAATGTTGTAAATAATTAACGAAAATCAATAATGAGATCAGGAACAAAAGAAGTACTGCCATTTGTTTTAATATTTATTGTATTTAATAATTTTTTTCTATTCAGTAAAGATTTGCTTGCTAAATGGGGGCTTGATAACCTGGTGCTAATTATTGCCAACTCGCTTTTCTTTTTAATAAATATCGTGGTGTATTCCATGCAGAAGAAGGCATTAAAAAATGCTAATCCAAATGTTTTTATCCGGAGTGTGATGGCTGGTATGATGATCAAGATGGCAATATGTATTATTGCAGTGATGATTTATGCGCTGGCGTTTAAAAATACTTTCAGCAAGTACTCAATATTTGCAGCAATATTCCTTTATTTTATTTATCTCGCTGTGGAAGTAAGGGCTGCCACAAAAATGAACAAACAAAGAAATGCCTAAGCAGGAAGCGCCACTGCACCAGTTAAAAGCATATTTGCCCGAAGGTTGCTTTGATGAAGTAACCTATTACTTGCTTCATTATAAAGTACACCTCACCATCACCCGTGAACGCAAAACAGTATTAGGTGATTACCGTAATTCATTTGCAGATAAAAATCACCGCATCAGTGTAAACGGCAACCTGAATAAATATGCCTTCCTTATTACACTGCTACACGAACTGGCTCATCTTTTTACTTATGAGCGCCATGGCCACCGGGTGCTGGCACACGGACAGGAATGGAAAAATGAATACAGTAAAATTTTAGCCGAGTTTTTACTAAAAAAGATATTCCCGCCAGACATTTATAAAGCATTGTTGAAAACATTACAAAATCCTGCAGCCAGCAGTTGCGCTGATACCAGTTTGTTAAGAGTATTGCATCAGTACGATGAAAAAAAAGATGGCGCAAGTTTGGTAGAAACATTGCCAACGGGCAGTCTTTTTTCTATTAAAGGTGGTAGGGTGTTTAAAAAGATGGAACAGGTTCGTAAGCGTTTTAAATGTATTGAAATTGCCACGGGTAAAATATATTTATTCAGCCCGGTGTATGAGGTGGAAATAGTGGAGCAACAGGGATTATAATTCTTTCAGCATCCAGATATCACAGCCAGTATGCCCGCTATTACCCAATGGTTGTTTCAAATAAGAGAATCCGAATTTTTCATACATCTTAACTGCGGTAGCCAGTTCTGGCATTGTTTCAATATATAATTTTTTAAAACCATTTTCTATTGCATTGGTAAAACAGCGCTCCATTAAGGGCCGGGCAATTCCTTTGCCTCTTGCAGCAGGTGCCAGGTACATTTTTACTAATTCACAGGTATCTGATGGTAAACCATCTGTTGGGTAAATGCCTGCACCACCAAGTAATTCATCCCCTTCCAATGCAACCGTGTATGCTGATTGTTCCTTTTGAAATAATTCAAACAGTTGATCAGTGGTTTCATCATAGTAAACCGTACCTGGTTTATTGGCGCCAAATTCTTTTAAGGCGTTGCGTATTATAATTGCCAATGCTGCATTATCTTCTTTTTGTATTGGTCTTATAATCATATTAACTCTTTTATTTCGATTACCGAAGTTCGCCAAAGCGGATAATATTTCCATTATTATCCATTATAGAAAATTCTTTTTTACCAAACTTCATGTCTGCAATCTGGCCAGGAGGGTATAATAAATCTTTTTCAGCACAGCGTGTGTACATATCCTCCACGTCGTCTGTATAAATATAACAGGAGGTTGGATGCATATTTTTTTTATCAGTTATTAAAGAAAAATATATTTCTGCAAAACCAGATTTTATGATGGCATAGTTACCAAAGTTAACACCTGTAAAACCCAGTTTGCTTTCAAAAAAATCAATTGCTTCCCTCATGTTTTTAGCCGGCAGCACAGGTATTGCTTTCAACAATTTCATTTATTTTGATGTTTATAGAAAGATATTTTAAAAACCTTTACATTCGTGGAATTAAATTAAATAAATAATTTTTTTGGGCGGAACTGTTAAATATACAGAAGAGGAATTAGTGCATCAGCTGGGGTTAAAAGACCAGCAGGCCTTTTCTTATTTGTATGATAACTATGCCCCGGCACTGAATGCTGTTATTTACAGGATGGTGGAAGACCAGGCACTATCAGAAGATATCCTGCAGGAGGCTTTTGTGAAGATCTGGAATAACTTTAACAGCTACGATAAAATTAAGGGCCGCTTGTTTACCTGGATGGTTAATATCACCAGGAATTTGACCATTGATACCATGCGGAGTAAAGGGTACAAGAAGCAAAGTAAAATCTCTGGTGATGAGAATTCCGTAAATAATCTGCAGGATGGGAATTCAGGAATTGAGAAATTTGATTCGATGGGTGTGGCTAAACAATTGGTAAACCTTAAGCCTGATCAACGATTGATAATAGACCTGGCTTACTTTAAAGGGTATACACAGGATGAAATATCAAAACAATTAGAGATACCATTGGGAACAGTAAAAACAAAAATGCGAACGGCTATTTTGGAACTAAGAAAAAATTTACAATACTTTTAAAGTGGAAGTAAAAGAAATCATATCATCAGGTTTACTGGAGCTGTATGCAACAGGTCTGGCATCTTCAGAAGAAGCTGCACAGGTGTTGCAATGGGCAAACCAGTATTCTGAAGTAGCTGAAGAATTAAATCAAATTCAGGCAGGCTTGGATATGTTTACCAGTGCACATTCCATTCAGCCTGATCCATCAGTAAAAGATAAAATTTTCGCAAGAATCAATGAAGCAGAAACAGCAAAAGTAGTTCCATTTGAAAATCAGAAGAGTGATCAGGTTGCTAAAGTAATACCCATTTCTTCATTTTGGAAAAGAGTAGCGGTAGCATCTGTTGTTCTATTGTTGGGTAGCGCTGTTCTAAATGTTTCTCAGTATAAAAAGAACAATGACATTGCTGCTGAATTAAATCAAAACAAACAATTGATGAGCAGCCTGGAAGATAAATCCAAATCAATGGAAAATGATCTTCAGGTGGTGCAGAGTAAATACAGTACCCCGGTATCATTGAATGGATTAGAGGCTGCTCCAGATGCAGCGGCTAAGGTTTTCTGGATGAAAAATACGGGTGATGTTTACATTGATCCAAGCAGCCTGCCGGAAGCACCTAAAGGTAAGCAGTATGAGTTGTGGGCTATTGTAAATGGAGCACCGGTAAATGCCGGTATCATCATCACAACAAAAAAAGGTGACCGCTACAGCATACAAAAGATGAAAACATTTGGTAAGGTAGAAGCTTTCGCAATATCGCTGGAACCTGAAAGCCCCAATGCTGCAACAACACCAACAACAGTTGTTGTAATGGGAAAGATGTAAAATGAGCTTACAATATATTAAAAATGCCGGCTATAAAAGCTGGCATTTTTAATATATTACAGAATGTAAATACTACTTATAAAAATAAAATATTCTAAAGCAGCTGGCTATTAAATTGATAACCGGTAAATGTATATTTTATTATGCTGAGTTTCTTCCTGCATTGATAATTCCAAATGAAGAACGAACTACTAATTTTTCATACGTCTCTTTTAAAGGAGAGTTTACCAGGTTGTCTTCAATCACCCTGATGTTGGAAATAGCAAACTGCTGAATAGTGAGTAATGGCAATACAATTCTTTCTCTCATGTTAATGGATAGTTGTTCAACAGAATAGTCACTCATCAGATCTGGTTTGTCTGAAAGCTTCAGCACATATTGCCTTGTGAGCAAATACTCACTGTGGATAATGTTCCATATCTCTCCATATTTTTCATCTTTAGATAAAAATTCTGTTAGAGGAAAGAAACATTTTTTCATTGCCATCTCAGAATTATCCAGCAATGTTTTGAAGAAAAGAGAATTGTGATATAAAGTCTTTAACTGCTGAAATTTTCCTTCAGTTTCCATTTGCATTAAAGCAGTACCTACACCAAAATATCCTGTTACATTTTGTTTCAGCTGTGCCCATGCACCTACATAGGGGATAGCTCTTAAATCTTTTAAAGATAATTTACTATCGCCACCTCTCTTGGCAGGACGGCTGCCAATATTGGTTTGACTGTAAAATTTCAATGGGCTTACCTGGGATAAATAATCAGCAAAATAAGGATGCTCTTTCAGTGAAACATACTTTTTAAAACTTGCGGCAGCTAACTCCTCCAGTAAATTCTCTTCTTCTTTTTCAAGCGTTATTTCCCGGCTGTTAAATAGATCATTGGATATACCAGCATGCAGCAATTGTTCAATATTATATTGTGCTGCATCAACAGTACCAAAATTAGAACTCACTGTTTGTCCCTGTACCGTTAGTTGTATTTCTTCATTAGAAATATTCTGTCCCATCGATGCATAAAACTTATGTGTTTTGCCACCGCCTCTTGATGGAGGCCCACCACGGCCATCAAAAAATACTACTTCTATATTGTATTGTTTGGATATGGCAGTCAATTCTTCTTTCGCTTTATAGATACTCCAGTTGGCCATCAGGTAACCGCCATCTTTAGTTCCATCACTAAAACCAAGCATAATGGTTTGGCTCTTGTTTCTTCTTTTTAAATGCGCTGCGTACACTTCATTGCTGTACAAAGTTTTCATCACCTCCGATGCTTTTTGCAAATCGTCAATGGTTTCAAACAAAGGCACAATATCAATACTCATGTTTTCTTTTTGCCAGCCATTTATCAAAAATAGTCCATACACTTCCATTACGTTTAACGCACTGTTGCACTGGCTGATGATGTACCGGTTACAACCAGCTTCTCCATTAAATTGCTGAATATCTTTTATTGCTTTGATGGTAGCCAAAATATCAGTATATACAGGATTATCAGAAGTAATTTTATCAATAGTGGATGTGATACCAGTAAGCGTATTAATTTTTTCTTCATCAGAAAATTCTGCATACTCAGCAGGTAAATCGGAAGAAGCCGCCGCTATCAATTCCAATACTTTATTATGTACACTGCTTTCCTGTCTTACATCAAGTGACGCAAAGTGCAAACCAAATACATGCACTTTATTAATGAGATTATCAACCAGGTGAAGGAAAAGATTATTGTGTTTGTAAATGATGATCTCTCTTATGGTATTCAGGGAATTTAATATTCCATGTTTGCTTAATTGGGTACGCTGACCGGGGATGAAAATATTATTATATAAATCATTTTCCAGTTCATTTAATATCACATCCACGCCTTCAAAAGTTAGCCTGCGTTTTATCTTTCTTATTTCAAGGTAATATGATTTAATGATGCCGCCTCTTAATGCATCAGCTACTTTCAGTGTTGTCTCAGCATTTACAAAAGGATTTCCATCTCTGTCGCCACCCGGCCAGAATCCCATTTTAATGATAGGATTGTGTTCATTTACAGCATCAGGGAACTGGGTTTTTAAAAAAGAAATGATCCTGCCAGCTGCCGGGTAAAATATATTTTCCAAATACCAGATAAGGTTCATCGCCTCATCATACGGCGTTGGCTTTTGTTTTTTAAAGAAGGGAGTTTTACCTAACTGTTGCAGGTACATATTTATCAGCACTGCATTATTATCAGCCAGCGCATTGGAAAGGTCGTTGATAATCCCCAATACGGCACCCGGATAGAACTGTGTGGGATGTGCAGTAAGTACCAGGCGAACGGCAAATTTTTTTAGCTTTCCCTTTAACTCCTCTTGTTTATTATTTTGAAGAACCTCACTTTCCAGGTGTTTCAGAGTTCCTACGCCACTGAGGTCATTCACTGCTTTGAAAGAGGCATCTTCCAGCGCATCAAATAAAACCACCTGTCTTTCGATGTATTGTATAAAACGAAATAACAGGTCCAATCTATCCTGCGGAAGCCGGTAGGTGGTATGTTTTGAAAAAAAATCTTCAATGATTTCTTCGGGGCTTTGTTTTTTCTTGTAACCCTCTTCGCAATTATTCAATAACAGTGAGAGCAGGATGCCTGTTTTTTCAATCCGGTGAAACGGGAGAGAGGTAAACAAACTGTTGTATAACTGAAACTTGATACCTACTAAATTTTTAAACTGCTGCAACCCACGGGTCGACTGGTGGTCCATATTAAACATTATTTAATAAAAAAGAATAATTGTTGGCAGCAATACAATGAAAGGTTGAAAATACTTAAAAAAAATTAAATAGTTCCGATTAATTTCATAATTTAGCCATCTCAATTAAAGTGGTACAAGTGAAAAAAAATATCATCTTATCCAAATCAATTTTTGCTTCCACAGCAACTGTTACCACTATTACTACAACCCGTTAGGGGTTATAGAACTTCATATTACCTTTGGGCAAATAGCTATTCAAAAATAACATTCAACTATTAATATTTATAATCATACAACGGGAAATTATATGCAGGTTTTAAAGTTTGGCGGAAGTTCAGTCAAGAATGCAGAAAACATCAACAAGGTTATTGCAATTGTAAAAGATAAAATCAGGCAGGATAAAACAATAGTGGTAGTATCGGCTTTGGGAGGTATCACAGATTTATTATTACAGTGTTGTAAACTGGCATCAGAAAATAATGAATCATATAAAGAGAAATTACAGGAAGCGGAACACCGGCATTTACAAACAGTTAAAGAACTGATTCCGATTACACAGCAAAGCAGCATATTGAGCCTGGTAAAAACATTTTGCAACGAGATTGAGGATATTTGCAACGGTATTTTCCTGCTGAGAGAATTATCAGAAAGAACAAAAGACCGTGTGGTGAGTTATGGCGAAATTTTGTCTTCACAGATTATCACTGCAAAATTAAAAGCCACGTTGGGTGAATGTGAATGGAAAGACTCAAGAGAGTTGATCATTACCAATTCTAATTTTGGTTCAGCGGCTGTTAATTTCCCTGTTACCAATAAAAATATCCAGGATTATTTTTCTGGTTCAAATGCACAGCTTTTTATGATGCCTGGTTTTGTGGCAAGTGATGCCAATGACAATAATACAACGCTGGGCAGGGGAGGCTCTGATTATACCGCAGCAATATTGGCTGCAGCGTTGGATGCTAAAGTACTGGAGATATGGACCGATGTGTCAGGCATGATGACTGCAGACCCGAGATTGGTTTCTAATGTAAAGATCATTCCGCAGATATCTTACCAGGAAGCGATGGAATTATCGCATTTTGGTGCTAAAGTAATTTATCCTCCCACTATTCAACCAGTGAGCACAAAAGGTATTCCAACGTGGATCAAAAATACTTTTGCTCCTGAAGATGAAGGCACCGTTATTCAAAAAGAATCAACAGTTAATGGCAATAGCATACGTGGAATTTCCAGCATCAATAATATTTCATTGCTGAGTCTTGAAGGCAGCGGTATGGTAGGCATACCGGGTTTTTCTAAACGGTTATTTGAAGCATTGGCTGCAAAACAGGTGAATGTTATTTTAATTACACAAGGCTCATCAGAGCATTCTATTTGTGTGGGTATAGATGCAGTGAATGCAGACGTTGCAAAGAAAACAATTGATGACGCTTTTGCTTACGAAATAGAAACTGGTAAAGTAGATCCTATTATTGTAGAAAAAGAACTGGCCATTGTAGCATTGGTAGGTGATAATATGAAAAGCCACCCGGGAATTAGTGGTAAAATGTTTGGTAACCTTGGCCGTAACGGCGTGAATGTACGTGCCATTGCACAGGGTTCATCAGAAAGAAATATTTCGGCTGTTATTTCTGTGCATGATGTAAAAAAAGCCATCAACGTACTGCATGAAGAATTTTTTGAAACAGTTTATAAGGAGATCAATTTGTTTATTGCCGGGGTGGGTAATGTGGGAAGTAAACTGGTGGCACAGATTCAGCAGCAGCAGCAATATTTATTAGAGCACCTGCGGCTTAAAATAAATGTAGTGGGATTAAAGAACAGCCGGAAAATGCTGGTGAATGAGCAGGGGATTGATCTTGGTATGTGGAAAGAATTATTAGATGCCGGAGCGCCAACTGATTTGGGAGAATTTATTTCAACCATTCAATCTAAAAATTTGAGGAACACCGTGTTTGCAGATGTTACGGCAAATGATATGGTAGCTACTACTTACGACAGACTACTGGAGAAGGGGATTTCAGTGGTGGCCTGTAATAAAGTAGCCTGTTCCTCATCTTATAATTATTATAAAAAATTAAAAAATCTTACCGGCGAATTCAATGCACAGTTTCTGTTTGAAACAAATGTGGGTGCAAGTTTGCCCATTATCTCCACATTAAACGACCTAATGCGTAGCGGAGATAAAATTCATAAAATGCAGGCAGTACTGAGTGGTACACTCAATTTTGTTTTTAATAATTATGATGGTAAAAATTCCTTTGCCTCTGTAGTAAAACAGGCGCAGGATGAAGGTTACACAGAACCTGATCCACGCCTTGACCTGAGTGGTAAAGATGTGATGCGTAAAATAATGATCCTTGCCCGTGAGGCAGGTGAACATTTTGAAATGGAAGACATTGCTAATAATTCTTTTATGCCTGCAGCTTGTATGGAAGGTTCTGTTGCGGATTTTTATAAATCTATGGAACAGCATGAAGAACATTTTAAAGAATTATATGATGCTGCTGCCGGATCGGGTAACAAGTTAAAATTTGTTGCCACTTATGAAGATGGAAAAGCTTCCGTAGGATTGCAGCACATTGATCCGGCACATGATTTTTACCATTTGTATGGAAAGGATAATATTGTGTTGTTTTATACAGACCGGTATCCAAATCAGCCATTAGTTATAAAAGGAGCAGGTGCTGGTGCTGATGTTACTGCATCAGGTGTGTTTGCCGATATTATCAGGTCGGCAAGGGTTTAATGATCGGCACTCTGGAAAGGAGAATTACAAATACAAGACTTAATTATTAAGAATGATATCAGATCTTAAAAAGACAAATATACAACCGGGAGTAAATGAAGTAAAAGTTCATGCACCTGGTACCGTTGCCAACCTGGTATGTGGCTTTGACATACTTGGCTTATGCCTGAATGAACCCAATGATCTGATGGAAGTGAAACTGCTGGATGAAAGAAAAATCATTATTCACAGTGCAGACGGCTATCCTTTACCGTTAGACCCAGCTCAGAATACAGCTGGTGCCCCGCTAATCGAAATGATCAATGAATTAGAGGGTAATATCGGTTTTGAAATGATCATTCATAAAAGAATAAAACCTGGCAGTGGTATTGGATCAAGTGCAGCAAGTGCTGCGGGTGCAGTGGTGGCTGCCAATCATTTGCTTGGCAATATTTTTAGTAAAGAAGACCTGGTACGCTTTGCCATGTTTGGAGAAAAAGTAGCCACTGGTGTAAAACATGCGGATAATATTGCTCCCGGTATTTATGGCGGTATCACTTTAATACGCAGCATATTTCCATTAGATATTGTTTCTATCCCGGCTCCTGAGTTATACGTAACAGTGGTGCACCCGCAAATAGAAGTACGCACAAAAGATGCCCGGCAAATTTTGCGTAAAGAAGTGTTGCTGAAAGATGCTATTAAACAATGGGGCAATATTGGAGGGTTGGTAGCAGGTTTTATGAAAAATGATCTTGACCTGATAGGACGTTCTTTGGAAGATGTGATCATTGAACCAGTAAGAAGTATTTTAATACCGGGATTTGATGAAGTAAAAAAACGCTGTAAAGAAGCTGGGGCATTGGGTGGAGGAATATCCGGTTCAGGACCATCTTTATTTATGCTAAGCAAGGATGAAGCAACAGCATTATCAGTAGAAGCAGTGATGAAAGATATTTATAACAGCATTGGATTGGATTACCATACCCATGTTACCACTATTAATATGGAAGGTGTGAAAATTGTAAGTGAATAAGAAATGGTAATTGATGACCAGCCGGAGAAGGATTATATGATAGCGATATAAATGCCTTAAAAATAACAGCTGATAAATTCGTGTAATTAGTAAAAATTAGTGTAATAAAAAATGAAATATTTTAGTACTAATCATAGCAGTCCCATAGTAAGTTTTAAAGAAGCAACCATTCAGGGACAAGCTCCTGATAAAGGCTTATACTTTCCGGAGTATATTCCATCATTACCAGAAAACTTAATTAAAAATATCAATCAGCTTTCAAACGAAGAAATAGCTTACCAGGTTATCAAACCTTATATTGGTGATGCGATACCAGATATTGAATTGAGGAGGATAGTAAATGAAACTGTCAATTTTGATATACCATTAGTAAAAGTAACTGATGATATTTATTCACTGGAGTTGTATCATGGACCAACGTTGGCATTTAAAGATATTGGTGCAAGGTTTATGAGCCGTTGTCTTGGTTATTTTGTTAAGAACCAGCAACAAAAAGTTACGGTGCTGGTGGCTACTTCCGGCGATACTGGTGGTGCTGTGGCCAATGGTTTTTATGATGTGGAAGGAGTGGATGTGGTAATATTATATCCATCGGGCAAAGTAAGTTCAGTGCAGGAAAAACAACTGACCACATTAGGAAAAAATATTCATGCGTTGGAAGTATCCGGCACCTTTGATGATTGCCAGCAAATGGTAAAGCAGGCATTTACAGATGAAGAACTGAATCAAAAATTGTTTCTTACGTCCGCCAACTCTATTAATGTGGCCCGCTGGTTGCCACAACAGTTTTATTATTTTTTTGCATACAAACAATGGCTTAACTCCCCTTTAGGCGATGGGGGCAATCCACCAGTTATCAGTGTGCCCAGTGGTAATTTTGGAAATATTTGCGCAGGTATACTGGCGCATGTATCTGGCCTGCCTGTGCAGCATTTTATAGCAGCGTGCAATGCCAATGATGTAGTGCCTGTATTTATGCAGACAGAAAAGTATGAACCCAAAAAAGCAGTAGCAACGATATCAAATGCAATGGATGTAGGTAATCCAAGCAACTTTATCCGTATACTAGAATTGTTTGGTCACCGGTTTATTGATCTGCAAAAAGTACTTAGCAGCTGCAGTATTACAGATCAAGAAACAAAGGCAACACTCAAATCAGTTTATCAAAATAATCATTACCTGCTTGATCCACACGGTGCTGTTGGTTACCTTGCTTTAGAACAATATTTACAACTGCATCCTTCGCAAAAAGGTATGATACTGGAAACAGCTCATCCTGTTAAATTTTATGATGTGGTAGAACCTGTAATAGGAGAGACCGTTCCCGTACCAGCATCTATTGAACAACAATTAACTGCAGAAAAGAAAAGTACCAGGATAGAAGCCAATGCAGAAGTACTGAAAGCATTTTTATTATCAATGAATTGATGAATCAAAAAAAATACTGACGAAAAAATACGGTTACATAAAAGTGTTTTTACGATAGCAACGAGCACAAGTACTCTGTTTTTTTCAAAAGCTTTATTTACTCACAATAATAAATGCAATTTTGTGTTTAAAAGTTATCCGTACATCTTCATTTACCAATACCCGCCAGGGTGTGTGCATGAAATGTATTTTGAACCCCCTAATTTTTGAAACTATGAAAACTAATTTATTTACCATAAAACTATTTTTATAATTCAGCTTAGCCTGAAATGCTTTGCCAACTAGTGTTTTGTTTGTTTTTAATTACCTGTAATAATAATAGCTTGTAAATTAAAAGTTAAAGTTTGGCACAATTTTGGTTAAATAATTTTCTGTAAAACCAATCTAAAAATCCAGGTTGATTTTGCAAAACCCTAAAAAGAATCCGTACACCTGAATCATTTGAAATTACTTACTTCCCTATCAAGTTAATTCATCAGATTCCTGGTTACAATAAGAATAATAAAAAGATCCGTATCAAGATTTTCTTGATAATACTATGAATACTATGAAAACACTACCACTAAAAAGCAACATTCACTTTGTCTTTATGGCAAAACTTTTTCATCAAAATGTTGCTGTATCAATTGATTTTTCCGGTAAGTATTGTGTTGATTAGTTCAAATTTATTCCAGGCCTTTGGCTTGTAATAAATTATTGGCTGGTGATTTTTAATAAAGCACCTAAGTAAAAAAAAGCAATTTTATTTTACGTGGGATACCTATGTAAAAGTTGAAATCAAATCCGAAAACCTAAATCCGAAAACCCATGAAACGTCTGTTACTTTTACCATTTCTTATGTTGGTTGTGATAGCCAATGCAAAAACTTATTATGTTTCTTCAGCAGGTAATGATGCCAATGCCGGAACTGCATCCACTGCTGCATGGAAGTCATTAGTAAAAGTGAATTCATTTACTTTCGCTGCTAACGACAGTATTCTTTTTAACCGTGGAGATGTATTCTACGGTTCTGTGGTTGCTAACAGGAATAACCTGTTTTTTTCTGCATATGGCACTGGAGCCAGGCCAATGATCACCGGCTTTTCCACCGTATCATCCTGGAAATCTCTTGGTGGTGGAATTTATGAAGCTGTTGTAAATGCAAAGAGTAACCTTAACATGGTTGCTATCAATGGCAGACCACAACAGATAGGCCGCTATCCAAATGCCAATGATGCAAACGGAGGTTTTTTAACTTATGAAACAGCTGGCAGCACATCCATTACAGACAACCAGTTGTCAACCACTGTTAACTGGACAGGAGCACAAGCTGGTATCAGGAAAAATGCATGGGCAATGGACAGGGTAATAGTAACGAGCCAGTCGGGTGGTACTATTAATTACAAAATGGGGGAAAATTTGAACGCTGACAATACATCAACATTATGGGCCGGAACTGCGGGTTATGGATATTTTTTCATGAATGATGTACGTACTTTGGACCAGTTTGGTGAATGGTACTTTGATGCAACCGCAAAAAAAATAAAAGTATATTTTGGAACCGCCGTTCCAACCAACTATGCAGTGCAGGTTAGTACAGTAGACACCTTATTTAACCTCAGCAGCAGAACAAATATTAGTATAAATAATATCAATTTTGAAGGTGCTAATATGAGTGCCGTTTTTTCATTGCGTGGAAGTTATATCAATATTCTAAATTCTGATATGGCTAATATGGGGGCAAAGGCAATTCATATTTATGATTCTCCAAATATTCTTATTGAAAATATAAATGCAAAAAATGTGTTATCAAATGCCATACAGGTGCTTAACCGCCGTCAGCCTAATGTAACCATAAGAAATTGTGTTATAAACAATACAGGCGAATTTTTGGGTATGGGCTCTTTTTATGAAACTGCTGATAATAAAGCGATCTATGCACTTGTTACTAATAACCTGCTTATTGAGTATAACAAGATTGATACAGTTGGAATGGCAGGCATTCAGTTTAATGGTAGTGATGTAGTAATAAGGAATAATTCGATCAATCATTTTTGTTACACACTGCATGATTATGGTGGTATTTATACCTATGTTGGTGTTGGCGGCGCTACTTACAGTAACAGAACCATCAGTAATAATATAGTCATGAACGGTGTGGGTGCACCAGCAGGAACTACTTCGCTTAAACCTGATTTCGCAGGTATATTTTTGGATGACCTTTCAATGAATGTAAATGTTGTTGATAATACTGTATTCAACTGCGATAAAGGCATTCAGTCTAATACACCCTCCGGTGTAAAATTAAGAGGAAATACTTTGTATGATAATCATATGGGTATAAATATTGTACACAAAGCAATGGGAACAATAACAAATCTTTCGGTTTCAAAAAATGTTTCATTCCCGACAAACAATGACCAGGTTAATTTTATTTTTATGGAAATGGCAATGAATTACCCTGTTGCCACCACGCTGCAAAATTGCCTGAAGGCATTAGGCCGTATTGATAGTAATTACTATCATAGTTTTTCGGGAACAAGTATTGTTGCTGAAATTCATGAAAATGCAGGATCGCCAATGATTCCAAGTTCACCTTACTCCCTGGAGGCATGGAGAGCGGCTTCTACTCATGACATGGTTACCAGAACGCCGGCTCAAAAAATACAACCATACAGCATCACTAATACCATTGGCGCTAATTTGTTTTCAAATGGTCTGTTTACCAGTAATATAAATGGCGCTACCGTATGGGGCGATAATACTACCGGTGCATGGGATAATACAAACAAAGTATCAGGTGGATCTTTGCGTATGGATTTTAGCGCTCCTGTAGCTAAAAAATACAGTCTGTTGCATGGTACTGTGGGTGCAGTAAACAGCGGTAAGAAATATGTGCTGAGATTTACAACATTGGGTACCAAAGTAAATGGTATCGTAACGGCCTATTTAAGGAAATCAGCTTCCCCATATACCAACCTGGTTCCTGTTCAGACAAAATCATTTGGAACTTCAAAAACAGTTCACGAATTTTTATTCAATGCTCCTGTAACGGAATCTGGAGCAAGCTTGGTAATATCTGTTGAACAAACTTCAGGAACGACTTATATTGACAACATTGAGTTTGTAGAAGTAAATGCTACTATCAATTCATTTGAAAGCCAGGTTAAGTTTTTATATAATGATACCAAAGTAAGCAAGGCCATTCCATTAGATGCAAAGTATATTGGAGTGGATAGCACTGTGTATAACGGCAGCATTACCCTGGCGCCTTATTCTTCAAAAGTTATCGTAAAGGCAGGGCCGGTATCTGGTGTTTTGCCAGTGAAATTGATTGATTTTTCTGCAAAGAATATCACTGATAAAGTGGAAGTAAAATGGGTAACCACAGGAGAAATAAACAGCAGTCACTACCTGGTAGAAAGAAGCACCGATGGCCGCCAGTTTGAATCTATTACCCGTATTGCTTCAAATAATAGTGCAAATCTGCAGAGTACTTATGGTTATACTGATATGTTGCCAGGAAGTGGTACATTATATTACAGGCTTGCCATGGTGGATGCAGATGGTAGTATAGCTTACAGTAAAATAGTTTCTATAAACATTAAGAACGTGAAATCATTTGTAATTGGCAATGTGAAAGTATCAGCAAGTGCATCCAATGTAAGGATCAATGTAAGTACTCCCACATCTCAATTACTGAGCTTTGCAATAGCAGATGTAAGCGGGAGGATAGTGACCGTGAAAAATGTGCAACTGCAGGCTGGTAGTAATAATATTGTAACAGATATACCAGCAATTAATAAAGGTATTTACTATGTTAAAATACAATCTGCAGATGCTTTGGTTACCAAAGCAGTATTGAGTGAATAATTAACCAACAAAAACTATCATAAGAAAGGGACCTGAAAAACAGGTCCCTTTTATTTAGTAAAAAATATATAAAACGTTAAGCAATATTTATTCTATTTTGAATAGCGCTTTTGCTTTAAATCTCCGGCAAGCATAGCAGAAAATATTTTAGCCCCCGTAAAATTTACATGTACCGTATCATCAAATAGTTTTGAGTTACTGGTAAAGAGCTCTTTTTTAGAATAATCTAACCAGTCTGTTTTATTTGCAAGTGCGGTTTCCTTTATTACTGTCATGGAATAATCTGTTCCAATGGGATTAATATAATAGGGAGAGCAAATAAGAAATAATTTAATGTCTCTTTTTTGGCAATCATCAATAAATGATTGCAGCATGCTTACTTTCAGGGAATCCAATTCATACTTTTCTGTATAGTCAATTGTTTTGATTGGTTCATTCAATGATTTATTAAGCTGCAAATAGCCTTTATTGGTTGCATTTTTTTTCTTGCCGGATGGAAGGTTACCGGCGAGTACTTTAAAAATTAAAGAATTAAATGGGTAGGTGTAAGATTGTAATTTATATTTTTCAAACGGACTCCTCAGTTCAATAACCTGGCGCATTTCCGGATGTGTTTTATAAAAAGGCAGCAGGCACGACAGTCTTTCATAGCTGCTTTCACTTTTCTTTAGTACGCCGTATTCGCAATCCAGCAATATCATTTTTGGAGTGTATCTTTTTAACACAGCCTGCAGCACAGCATAATGGTAAAACAAGGGCATTCCATCCCTGCCAACATTGTAACAGGTAAGATTAAGGCTGTCTTCTATAAAATCCGGGATGTACTGCTGCTGTGCCCGTGATGCGCCAAAAATGAGTACGTCAGCCTTAGTGTCTTCAACGGAATATTTGGTTTCGTAATCCCAGCCGGATGATTGCCTTGAATACAGATATTTTAATACATTACCCGTAAAAAAATCCGTTATTATCAAAAGGGCTAAAAATAAAACTACGGTTATCAAATGATAACGGGGCCCTTTTTTCTTCCAAAAATTGATGTTTTTATTGGTCATTATTCAAGTCTTAAAATTGAAAATAAATAAACTCACCACCATCAAATACGCCTGAGGCTAAAATGATCATGATCAGCAGGCAATAGTAGCCATTGCGAACAAGCCAGTATTTATTGTTGGAAAATGTAAATAATTTGTTGAAGTACTCCTTTTTTAAATCGTATGCAAACAGGTAAAAAAGACTGATCAGAACAAACAGGAACATCGACTGGGTATCGTAAAAAAATGGTCCCTTGAAAGTTATTATTTTTTTAATAATACTCATTGCATCAGCTACACTAGCTGCTCTGAAAAAGATCAGCGAAAAGCCAAAGAATGCAATAGTAAAAAGGTTGCCCAATATATCATTCAGCAGTGCTGGTATTTTTTTTCTGATATTTTTCCTTTGCTTACGGGTAAGAAACTCAACGGTAAGTATAAGCGCTTGTAATGTACCGAAAACGATAAATGTCCAGTTAGCGCCATGCCAAAAACCAAGTGTAATAAACGTAACAAAGGATGCATATACAATAGCCCAGTTACCCCAGTCTCTTTTTGCTATTGCTATCGGGGTGTAAAAATAATCTCCAAACCAGGTAGATAATGAAATATGCCATTTGCGCCAGAACTCAGTAACAGATTTAGCAAATAAAGGACGGTTAAAGTTTTGCATGATATCAAAGCCCAGCACTTTTGCAAAGCCGAGAGCCATATCTGTATAGCCCGAAAAGTCTGCATACATCTGGAATACATAAAATGCAGAAGCAACAAAAAGTGTGATGCCTGAATGATGCTCATGATTGCCATATACGGCACCAATGTAAATACTCAGCCTGTCTGCAATCACAATTTTTTTAAAGAGTCCCCACACTACAAGTTGTAATCCGCTACTCAGATTTTCATATTTGAATGGCTGAGTTATTTTTAGTTGTGGCAAAAAATTATGTGCTCTTTCAACCGGGCCTGCAACTATTTTTGGGAAGAAGAAAATAAAAGTTGAAAAATGCCCTAAATGTCTTTCTGCTTTATGATTACCTCTTTTTATTTCAATCATATAACCAATAGCCTGGAAAGTGATATAAGAAATACCCAGCGGGGCAGCAAGATTGATAAGGAAATTATTATGAACAACAGCAGGGGAGCCGGATAATTTTTGCGAACCGAAGTTGATAATATCCACGATGGTGGCACTGAAAAAATTAGTGTATTTAAAAAACACCAGCATCCCTGCAATGGCAGCCACACAGGTTACAAAGTATTGTTGTGCTTTTTTTTCGTTGGCAGCTTTTTCAATTTGGATACCGCCAACATAGGAGATAAGCGTAATGATAACCGGGATTAAAACATATACCGGCCTGGAATAGCCATAAAAAAATATACCGGCGAGCAGTAACCAAAGCCACCTTAAACCAGCCGGCGCCAGGTAGTAAATAAATGCAGTAATGCAAAAGAATATCCCATATTCTATGGTACTAAATATCATATCCCTTTTTTATTTTGGGGGTTGAAAAATAGTTTTCAAAAAGGGATAATGGATCGGGGTATTCCCCGTATCAGTTTAGCTGGTAACGGGTTGCTTGTTAGTTGGTATTAAAGTTTTGTGCTGATGCTGTCAATCATTTCTCCAACATTTTTCCAGCTTTGTATTTCCTTTGCGTTAAAACGGATATTCAATTTCTTTTCAACAGCCACTACTAATTGTACATGCGTCAGAGAATCCCATTCTTCAATATCATCGGCAGAGGAATTTTCAGTTAATACGATGTCGTCATTATCTAAATTATCAATAAATACTTCATTTACTTTTTTCAAAATTTCACTTCTTTCCATTGGTTGCTATTTAACTGTAATAAAACTTTTCTTATTGATGTAGGTAGAAACGTAGTTCACCCAGTAATTGTTGTCTTGTGTAAAACCAAGATTTTTATAATGGTCCTTTACCATTTCATTTTTGGCAGTAGGTATATACTCTCCTTTTAAGTATTGATAACCCTGCTCTTTTGCATAACTAATTATGCTGTTTAGTACAAAATTTTCCATACCCCTTTTTAGTACCCTGCAGCTCATCAGCCATGTCTCAATAAATAAGCTGTCGTTATCTTCTTTTTTCAGTACAATTACACAGATAAGGCCGTTGTCTCCAAACTTGTCTTCTAAGGTAAATGAAAAAGATGCATAATTATTATCTGATGCAATTCGTTCAATATCCGCTTCTGTGTAACGGACTGTCCGTAAATTAAATTGGTTAGAACGAAGGGACAGCTGAGATACCCTGGGCGTATTAAATTTATTGAAAGGCTCCACTAAAGAACGCATTTCAAGGCTCTTTAAAAAATCATCTTCGTTGGTGAATTTTTGCTGCATCACCGTTCTTTGTGCCTCCACCTGGTATTGTTTGGTTCTTTCATTGTCTTCTTCAGAAAATGAAATGGTTTCAAATAAGTTGAGTGGGTATAAAAACTCAAGGTATTCTGCAGGGTCTTCGGGTAACTCGGGTACGGTAATATCCGGTATATTTTCCCTCACCAGGTTTCTTTCAAATGGGTTGTCATCTAAAAAAACCATCGAGTCAAATCCAATATTCAGGATGCTTTGTATGTGGCGTATATTATCGGCTTTGTTTTCCCAATTGGCAACAAATACGGCAATATCTTCCAGCCGCAACACCATGTCAGGGTGTTTTTCAAAGGGCTCCCTGGCCACTGATTCTGTGTTTTTACTGCACACCGCAAGAATGATCCCACGCTGTTGCATTTTTTTTATCCAGTATTGAAACTCAGTGAAAGCTTTACCAATTCCCAGGCTGCCCACCTGTATATTCTCTATTCCATCATCTCCAATAATACCACCCCAGAGTGTATTATCAAGATCCAGTACCAGGCATTTTTTTATTTTGCCATGGAGTACTTTTATAAGTCCGGTTGTTTGTAATGCAATGGCGGGTAATATTTCTAAACTCAGTACCATCTCTGTGTTAATATAAACAGAGCTGTGAAAAAAACTGTTTTTACCAACCTGGTTTTGAATAGTTGAAATATCGCAGAGGTAAAAGTTATTTTGATTGACTGCAAATTGCATCAACTCAAAATTGAGCTTACGCAGCTGGAATAAAAAAGAAGAAGTTATTTTACCAGCATAATTACCAAAAACTGCATCGTCTATTTCAGTGTAATTGTAATAGATGATTTTTGATTTTAGTTGCTCCTTTACTTTGTCATTGATCTGTGCTATCAGGTCCATCCGTCCCTGTGCCAATCCGCTTCTTTCTGCAGGTTTTAATTTATTATACTTAGCCAGTAATTTATGAGTGGAGTGAAAGATGATAATGATGTCTGGTTTATATTCAAACAGTTCAGAAGTATCATCAAATACCTGGCGCTCTACCTGGTTAAAATCTGCTTCCCATACCTGTAGGTCAAAGCCATCATCATAACCTGCACCCCTGATGGCCTGTGCTAATAATTGTGTGGCGGTATCTCCTAATAAAGCAATTTTAACAGGAGCTAAACTGCTAAAGTCTTTTTTTAGATTTTTCTTTAATTGTGAGAAAGTGTGCATGCTTATGAAAATCTGAAATTGTTTTGTGTTTTATAAATATCCAGCAGTTGTTACTGCAGTTTGTTTGGATTAAAAAAGGGATATGATTGTTAGCAAGTGAAAAATGGCTTTGCAAAATTTATTTGCAGGTAACTGATATCTATAAGCTTCAAAAATGCAAATGAATAAAACTTAAAGCCTGCAACCATATTTTTTCTTGCAAATACAAAAGGTATCATACAAGATGAATTTGAAACCAGGCGCATGATTTTAAAATGCGTTATCATCTCCTTTAATTACTTTGTATACGGTTAAAAACAAAATCCTGATATCAAGCCAGATATTCCAGTTCTCCAGGTACCAAAGGTCTTCATTAACCCGGTTGATGATCTGTTCGTTTTCGGTTATTTCGCCCCGGTAGCCGTTTACCTGTGCCCAGCCGGTAATGCCTGGTTTAAGAAACTGGCGTATCATATACTGATCCACAATCTTAGAGTAATCCGAGGTATGTTTCACCATATGAGGCCTTGGCCCCACCAGGCTCATTTCTCCTTTTAATACATTCAGAAACTGGGGGAATTCATCCAAACTTGTTTTGCGGATAAACTTGCCGATCCTGGTAACCCTGTTGTCGTTCCTGGTTGCCTGCTTGGTATCAGATTCTTTGTTTACGCTCATGCTTCTGAACTTGAGGCAACGGAAAGTTTTATTATTTCTGCCAGACCTTAACTGGGCAAAGAAAATAGGTCCTTTCGATTCCAGGATGATGAGTAAACCCAGTAAAGGGATCAGCCAGGAAAGAATGAAAATGGCCACTAACAAACTGATGATTACATCCAGTGCTCTCTTTTTTATCCTGTTGCCAACATCATCCAGGGGCTCACTTCTTAAAGACAATACGGGAAGGTCCCGGATATAATTTATTTTAACTGGCTTGTTAATGAATATCGAAAGATCCGGAACTACTTTAAACCTGATGCATTCTGTTTCAGCCTGGTTCATCAGTGTATAGATATAATTATTTTGCTCGGGAGTAATGGTTGAAAAAATCTCCTGCACATCCAGGTCAATAGCTGTTTTGATGGTGTGTTTGATATCGGATAAAATGGGATGTCTTGATAGCTCTTTAACATTGCTTTCGTCTTCAATAAATCCTATCAGGCTGGCATTAAAACCTTCTTCTTCAAAATAACTTTCCAGTTTTCTGGCGGTGTCATTATATCCAATAATCAGCACCTTATTAAAAAAACGGTTACGGCTTTTAAAATAATTGCTGATGCCCAGGTACAAAAAGCGGTTCAGGAACAACCCCAGCCCAAAAATAATAATAGTAACAATGGTAAAAAAACGGGAAACCTGCAACTGGCGGGAAAAGAAAAGGTAAAAAAGAATGGCGATGATCCACAGCAGGTACACCTGTACCGTCCGCTTGGTGAAATATTCAAAATCGATGATATTGCTGTCTGAGTAAGTTCTGCTGATAAAGGCAATCACTATCCAGCCAATATTAATAAAGAGCCACAATTCCAGGTAGGCCCTGAAATAATTATCTCCAATTCGACTTTCAAAAATGACCCTGGCCAAAACAAAGGTCAGGTTCAATATCAGTATGTCTAATAAAATAAGTGTTTTCTGTAAGTAGTTTTTTAATTCTTTATTCATAAAGCCTCCAATAACTTATTTGTTTACCTGGGAAATATTTTTAACAGTCAGATTTTGTTATGTTTATTATTCAATGTCGTTTAGTTAAGGGTTTGATGAGGACACCAACCCCGGCGGTCATCCGTGGCGGGTGTCCTCACCCGCCACTTGAAGTCCCTTAACTAAACGGCATTGGTTTATTTTTATTAATTGAAGTCAGCCAATAGATCAAAGTCACTTGATCAGCGCATTTAAATAAATTAATTTGAAAACAATATTACCGGTTCACAGTATTGCTTGTTATAAACATTTATTAAGATACAGGTGCCTGGTTGAATTCAGTCTTATTCCGATATCTGCAAGAACGAATTAATTGGGTCTTTATTATAATACATACACCTGAAAAAACGGTGTGTTTTTAATGATTGTATTACCGCTTTAAAATTAGGCTGTTTTTTGCAAATTGATATACTTAATAAATTTTTACGCCCGTTTTAAAATAATATTCCTATTTTTATGTTCAGGTTATAAATTATTATACCTGCAGAAATTAACTTTAAGTTCTCCTTCTGTTGATTTTTTCCAATCCCTGCCGAATTACCACCTGAATCCCCCTCCCTATTGTAATTCGTAAATAAATCAACTACCATATGCGTAATTCTACCTCTCTTACCCGTCCACTAAATCTTTTAATCAAAAAGATTTTTATTATTATGTTGGCTTTCTTCCTGGTGATGGCAGTTGCCGTTAGCAGTAATGCTCAGTCTGCAGGCTTTGTTCCTGTATATGTTCCCAATCCAACCGGTATTGTCAATCCTTCCAATCCAACCGCCGCACCGCAGCAGTTTACCACTAACCTGGTAGCAACACCGGGTGCAGAAGCGCTGGACGGAAACATCGCTGTGCTGGATAATTCCTTTTCCAATTCCCTGGATGCATCTGATGCAATTAAGACCATTAATAATGCCACGGAAAATTTTTCGCTGGTAAGAAATAATACCAACCTGGTGATTGAAGCCAGGCAGCAGGTGGTTACCACCGATACACTGTACTACAATATGTGGAACCTGAAAGTACAGAGTTACCAGCTGGAGTTTTTCCCCATCAACATGATTAAGCCGGGTTTAACTGCTGTGTTGGTAGATCGTTTCCTGAATACCAGGACTGCCATCAACCTGGCAACAGCGCCCACTTACTATCCATTTTCAGTAACGGCTGATGCTGCTTCTGCAGCGGCTGATCGTTTTATTTTAATTTTATTCCAGGCAGATCCTGGTCCGTTACCAGTAGATTTTATCAGTGTTTCTGCTGGTAAAAACAGTGCTGGTGTACAGGTAAGCTGGAAAGTAGCAGGAGAAAGAGCCATCATTAATTACAGCATCGAAAGATCTTCAGATGCCCGTAATTTCAGCAGCGTTGGTACTGTTACCGCTACTGGTTCAGGGTATGTAGATAAAGATATTACTTACAGCTGGAAAGATATCAGCACACCAACCAGCACCCAGTATTACAGGATCAAAAGCAATGGTGTAAATAAAGAAGCAAAATATTCACCCATTGTAAAAGTGGCTGCCGGTTCTGTTAAATCATCTATTGCTGTATTGCAAAACCCGGTAAGGGGTTACAGCCTTAACCTGCAGCTTACCAAAGTGAGCAAAGGCAGGTACGAAGTGAACCTGAGTGGAACAGACGGCAAGTTGCTACTCGCCACTTATATACAGCATGGCGGCGAAAGCGCCACTTACCCAGTGTTACTGCCCGGTACTGTATCAAGAGGCACTTATGTTGTTACTGTAATCACTCCTGACAAAACAAAAAAATCGCAGGTAGTGGTGGTTGACCAGGGTAATTAAACAATGAATCCATATTATAATAAACAACAGGTCGTCTGAAAAGACGCCCTGTTGTTTTATGAGTTGGAAACGGCTTGAAATTTCCATTTGCTTTCCTGTACTTTTCTTGTTGCTGCCTTCACCACTTCTTTTGATTTTGCCCGGGAGTTCTTTTGAACTGCTCCGGTAAGTACGAATAAGGGGAAAAGGAAACCAGGAGAAGCCCCGGAGAATCGGGGGTATAGAAGGTGCAAAAATTGAATGTGCCTGGCAACCAGGATATGGAAGCAGGTATGATATTTGCATATGTAAGAAAAAATGGTAATAAATTGGTAATTACCTTTCAAGCACTGTAATTTTCTTTTTTTGTAGTTTTGATCCTCCCTGTTCCTTTCCTTATTAAAACAATCAACTTAACCACTTATTTTTTTTAATGGACCTGGCTCATGCCGGTGTTAATTTATATTTATTGTTACGTTTAATAATATCTATTGATGAAAATAATTTACGCAGTTGTTTTGTTGTTTTTGTTGCTGGGGCCGGTGATGGGATGGGGGAAGACTATTTCACCGGGGTCGGACAACTTAAATACGTCTTCACGACCTTTGATTTCAAATACTACCGATTTCTTCCGCAGCAATGTTGCTACAACAGGTAACTGGACTGATGTTGCCAGTTGGGAATCTTCCCCTGATAATAGTACCTGGAGCGCTGCAACATTAGTGCCTACCAGTGCCGCACAAACGATAACTATTAGAACAGGGCATACCATCATTGTTAATTCAAGTATTTCGTTAGATGAAACCGTTATTGATGGAACGTTGGAATTACAAACAGGCTCGGTTTTAAATATTAATGATGGTATTGGTTCGGATATAAATATTTCAAGTGGCGGTATTATCAATATTAAAAATACGACTGGCTCTTATGCAGCAATCATTCCGGCAACAACAGCTTCTATCAATATAGAAACAAGCGGTAAGATAGCAATACTGGGGAACGGAACAACTGTATCTACGAATATGCATATTTTTGCTACTAATGCATCAAATGTCTGGAATGATGGGGCAATTTTTGAATGGAATTGTAGTGGTGCTACGCCAATCATTACTAATCTCACTTATTTCCCTAATGCAACTGCTTCCACATCACCTCCAATTTTCAGGATCATATCTGTTACAAATCCAGTGAATGGCGGTAATCCCTTTGTTCTTAATGGTATGCTTGATTTGCTAACCAATGTAAGTTTTGGAAGTGGGGGGGATAAAACTTTTCGTGATGGGATTTCAGGAACATCTGCTACAGTTACATTTTCCAATGGAACTACTACCATCAGTTCGTACACGGCTGTACTATCTGGAACTCTTACACTGATTTTAAACCAAACATTAAACCTTTCAAATGGAGTAAAAATTCCAACTGGCAGTACTGTGATAATAGATAGAACCGGTACTCCCTTGAATATAGCAAAAAATGCCGGAATTTTTAATGTGGAAGCAAATGCGATATTTGATATTGGGTACAGCAGTATGTCAAACACACTTGTAAGTGGCGGTAGCCTTAATATTTCAGGAACTTTTAGAACTGGTAATACAAAGGGTTTTACTGGAACTGGCAGTAGTTTACCTTCATCACCCGCAACCATTAATCTAAATGCTGGTTGTACTATAGAATTAAACAGAAATGACGGCACAGATCAAACGCTAGCAACCCGTGCGGATTTTAAGAACCTCACTTTTTCTGGTAGTGGCACCAAGTCGTTACTTACTAATGGTTTTAATCCTGCGGGAACAGTACTAATAAAAGACGCAGCAATTTTTGATGCTGCAAATAACACATTTGGAGATGCCACAACTTCATTAACAATGACAGGAGGAAGATTTAGGTTATCAGGGGCGTCTCTAAAGCCAGATATGGAAGGTGTTTATAACCTTACCGGAGGTGTAATTGAATTTTATAATTCGGCGGGTGGTAATCAAACGATAAATGGAGAATATGGAGCAGGTATCCCTATTGAATATAATCAGATAGAGGTGACAGGGAGTAACGTTGCAAACAGTAATACAAATATTACATTGAAATCAGGGGGTACATTTTTAATTAAAAATGGGGGCTTTTTTGAAATTAATGCAGATGCTATTATTGGGCCATCAGGTACTCAATCTGTTATAGTTGAAAACGGTGGTACTTTTAAATGCGGCGACATTGACGGTTTTAGTAATGGAACTGGCGCAACTGCCACTTCTGTTCATCAAAACATTGAAACAATAAATTTACAGACGGGCAGCACTGTAGAATACATAAGGGCAGGGGATCAAAAAATTACCAACCTTTTCAATGGAAGTTCAAATCTTATTTATCAAAATATAATATTTAAAGGCAGTGGAAATAAAACAGCTCCGTTATCCACTTTGGAAATAAAAGGTAATCTTTACGGCTTAGGAACAGCTTCGTTTGTTCACAACAATGGCACTGTATTAATGAGTGCAATAATTGCTCAAAATTATACAGCTGCTAATCCTTTTAATTTTTATAACCTTACCAACAGCAACACAGAAGCAACTACAGGCTTAAGTATTGATGGTAATTTAACTTTGGTGAATGCCCTGACTTTGTCTGCTAACAGTAAATTGAAACTCACGTCAGGCAACATTACATTGAAATCTGATATTAACAGGACTGCTTATGTTGACCAGGTGGCTGCCGGGGCTACTGTAACTTACAGTACCGGCAAATTTATCATCGAAAGATATATACCTGCAAAAAGATCCTGGCGTTTGCTTACTTCTCCGGTAATAGCTGCTTCGGGTGAAACCATTAGTGATTCCTGGAGGGAAGCGGCCACACCAGTATGGCCAATGGCTGCAAATGCCACAACGAATGCTTTCAATCCCTATCCGGGTTATGGTACCCATATCAGTGGCGGCACCAGTCTCAATAATTACGATCAGAACACTACCGGCAATGCTTCCATTAAATATTTTGATCCCAGCGTTGCACCTGGTGGAGCATGGAAAAATTTATCCACCAGCATTAATTTAGCTTCCAAAAAAGTTACAGATGAAAGAGGGTACATGCTTTTTGTAAGGGGCAGCAGGGCGCTTAACCTAGCCAACGGAACGGCAGTGGCTGCGGATATAACAACATTAAGAACCAGGGGACAAATCAATCTTTCAAACAGTACCCCTTACAGCCTGAATCTTGCAGGGTTGCAGGTGGTGGGAAATCCATTTGCTTCTGCCATTAACTTTAATACACTTGCTACCAACAATTTAATGACTCAAGCAGACAATAAATTTTACCTCTGGGATCCTTACCTGGCGGGCACTAATGGTGTAGGAGCCTGGGTTACTTTAGCTTCAAGAGGAAATGGCACTTACGACAGAACAGTAACTGCATTAAATGACTATTCTGGAATGGGAGGCAACCAGGGAATAGATGATATTGGTACCATCCAGTCAGGCGCTGCCTTTATTATGGATTTTGGTACAGGCAAAACCATCAATTTTAGTGAGAATATAAAGATCAGCGGCAGCAGTAACCTGGTGTTTCGTCCCACCCGCCAGGTACGCACCAACCTGTACATTGTGAATGCCGGTAATCAAACAGCAGTAGTGGATGGGGTATTGAATACATTTGGCTCAACTTACAGCAATGCAGTGGATGGGCTGGATGTAAATAAGCTCAGCAATTTTTCAGAGAACCTCAGCATCCGCAGGGATAAAAAAAAGATTGCAATAGAAAGAAGGGCAATGGTAAAAGAAACCGATACAATATTTTACCACCTGGCGCAGATGAAGCAAAAAACTTACCTGCTGGAATTTTCTCCGGACAGTATGGAGGAAAATAACCTGGCTGCATTTTTAGAAGATCAGTACCTGAACAGCATTACGCCGGTAAGCCTGGCAGACACTACCAGGGTAGTATTTTCGGTGGATTCAAAACCACAATCAGCTATGCAGGATCGTTTCCGGCTTGTATTCCGTCCATCCACCAAATACAACAGTATTGCTGCTTGTGTGAAAGGAGAGGATGTTGCCGTTAATTGGGAAGTAGCACAGGAACTAAATATTAAGGAATACCAGGTTGAACGTTCCGTGGATGGTATTTCATTTGCCAGGCTATGCATAATTGCAGCAAAGGAAAATGAAAACAAAGAAGTTGCGTACAACTGGCTGGATCAGCGTCCTGCACCGGGAACTTATTACTACCGAATCCACACTATCAGTAATAATGGAGTGAAAAGCTTCAGCGAAACAGCAAAGGCGAGACTGGTAAGAACCAATGCTGAAATATATGTATTTCCTAACCCCGTAACTGATCAACAAATCAAACTGCAGTTAAACAAAGCGGTGCAGGGTATATACAGGGTTAAGATATTAAATGCCGGAGGACAGGAATTAAGAAAACAAAACCTTTCACATGTGGGTGGCAGTGCTACACATACCATTACACCGAGCCAGCGGTTGATCAGCGGCACATATGAACTGGAAGTGCTGGGGCCTGATAAAAAGAAAACAGTTTTAAAAATATTGGTTCAATAAATCATTTCCTGGCAAAAACCACTTACTTGCCAGCCATCCCGGGCTGGCATTTTTTTTACTCCTCATACAAGTGTAAATTGTTGCAGTATGTAAACATCATGAAGGACAAAAAAGAAAGGGATAGTAAAGAACGCAGTACCTGCATTGTCGGCATTGGTAACACACTAAGATCAGATGACGGGGTGGGGAACTATGTTTGTCAATTGCTGGATGCAAAACAATTGCCGGGTGTAAGCACTATCACTACACAACAATTAGATACCACCATCACAGCAGCGCTGGCAACATTTGCAAGGGTGGTTTTTGTAGATGCATCCGTAAATGCGGCAACTGTTTTATTTCAACGATTGGCTACCGGAGATGAACAGCCGCAATCTTTTTCTCACCACATAAATGCAGCCATGATTGCAAGCCTTGCTGAAAAATTATATTCAGCCAATACCCAATTTTATATTTGTGCAATTGGCGCAACTAATTTTGAAATGGGTAACCAGCTGTCTGAAAAAACATGGAGCAATGCAAATGCAGCTGTTTCATTACTTACAGAATGGATATTATTAAACAGCACCTAAACCTCTAAACCATCTAAACTTTCTAAACCAATCCTCACCAATTTCTTTCCACCGATTTTATCTTCTTCCCACCTGCATCAAACACTTCAATCACCATCGGCATTTTACCAATGGCATGTGTGGAGCAGGAGAGGCAGGGGTCATAACAACGGATGGTGGATTCCACCCGGTTCAGCATGCCTTCTTTGATGTCATTTCCTTTTACATATTGTTTGGCCACTTCCAGTACCGAGCGGTTCATAGAAGGATTGTTTTGCCCGGTGGCGATGAGTAAGTTTACATTGATCAGTTTGCCGGTGGGGTCTGTTTTATAATGATGAAACAGTGTGCCACGGGGTGCTTCGGAGCTGCCAATACCTTCCGCATAATTCCATTGCCCATGATGCTGGATATGCAGTGACGTTACTTCCGGATCATTTAATATTTTCTCCGCTACTTCAATATCACTTAATGCTTCTATCAAACGGGTATAATGAAAATAGAAAGTGCCATGCACCGGTTTACCATCATTCATGGCTTTAAAATTTTCAAACTCTTCCTGCGCTAAAGACGTTTTCATTTTAGTGGCTACGTTCAGCCTTGCCAACGGACCCACACGATAAAATCCTTTATCAAAACCAAAAGGTTTGTAATAAGGATACTTGAGGTAACTCCAGTTAACAGAACGTTCGGCGATGTAATCTAAATATTTTGCAGGATTGATTTGATCTTCTAAGATCGTTCCATCAGCATCCATGAAACGTAATTTGCCATCATACAATTCATGCTCACCATTCGGACCAACTGTTCCTAAATACAAAGTTGGTGATGTGGCAAAGCTGTTCACCATCTCAAAGTTTTCTTCGTGAAATGTTTTGATGATATCAATTCCTTTCTTTACTGTTTCAATCGCTTCGGGTATCCATTGCAGTAAGGCCAGCCGGTTTTCTTCAGTAAGTGGGTATGCCATGCCGCCGGGCACAATACCCATGATATGAATTTTCTTTCCCGTGATTCTTTCACTTAACTCTTGTCCGAATTTTCTTAAGCGGATTCCACGGAGTGCTATATCAGGATATTTTTCTGCGATGCCTAAAATATTTCTTTTAGCAGGATCACTGTCGTATCCCAATAAAAAATCGGGAGCAGATAAATGAAAAAATGATAAGGCATGGGAAGATAAATTTTGCCCGATATGCATTAACCTTCTTAACAGGTTTGCTGTATAAGTGGATTGAATGCCCTGTATCATTTCACAAGCCTTTACACTTGCCAGGGTATGACTGGTGGGGCAGATGCCGCAGATCCTTGGAGTGATGGTGGGCATCTCGGTGTACATTCTTCCTTCACAAAATTTTTCAAATCCCCTGAATTCATTTACATGAAATAAAGCATCTTCCACATTACCCTGTTCATCTAACTGGATGGATATTTTTGCATGTCCCTCAATCCGGGTAACCGGGGAAATATAAATGGTTCGCCTTTCAGTCTTATCCATATTTCAATTTTTTTGCTTCACTTAAATTGGGTACACGGTCATTTAAAAATTCAAACAACACATAAAAAATAGTACCTGCATCGGGAGGACATCCGGGTATTACAAAATCTACTTTCACTACTTCCTGTAAGGGCACCACTTTATCATTCAGTTTTAATAATGCCGGGTGATCGGGAACCTGTCCAAATGCATCATTACTTACTGCATTTACATAAGCAGCATCAAACACTTCTTTCAATGGAAAATAGTTACGCATGCCCGTTACGTTCGTCATCACTGCACAGTCACCAAATGCAATGAGTGTTTTGGCTTTCTTCCGTATCAGTTTTATTTCATGCCAATGTTCATCACTCGTTACCGAGCCTTCCACCAGTGTAATATCACATTCCGGAAATTCTTTTCCATCCACAATGGGGCTCTTTACAATATCTGCCAGCTTAGCCACCTCCAAAATTCTTTCATCAATATCCAGTAAAGACATGTGGCAGCCAGAACATCCTCCCAGCCAAACCGTCGCTAATTTTTTTCGGCTATCCATTTTTTATTTTTGAATTTTTACTTTAGAATTTTTCAAGTCTTAGAACTTATTACTTATAACTTATCACTTACAACTTGCCTCACAATCTCATCTTCCGCTTCTCAATTAATTCCGTAATCATTTCTGGTTTTTTATTTAACTGTCCCTGTACAATTGCCTTAGGCCAGATGGCGCCTGTAGGACAAGCATGCAAACATTTGCCACAAGATGTACAGGTTTCTGATTCACCCCACGGCGTATTAAAATCTGAGATGATCCTTACCTGGTTGCCCCTGTTCATCACATCCCAGTTGTAAGCGCCTTCCACTTCTGCACAAACTCTTACGCAACGGGTACACATGATACAGCGGTTGTGATCCAGCACATACCATGCATGCGAAGTATCCACATTACATTGAGGAAATAAAAATGGATAACGGATATGATCCAGTTCCACTTTGTATCCGAGATTTTGTAATTCGCATTTGCCATTAGCGATGCAAACGGAACACACATGGTTTCTTTCTGCAAATAATAATTCTGTGGTAATGCGCTGGTATCTTTTTAACCGGTCTGTTTTAGTGCGTATGATCATGTTGGCTGCAACTTTGGTAGTGCAGGCAGACAACAGTTTATTATTCCCTTCTATCTCCACCAAACATAAACGGCATGCACCAATATCTGTGATGCCTTTTAAATGACACATCGTTAATATCTCAATGTTATTTTCCCTGCAAACTTCCAGGATGGTTTTCCCGGTATCTACTTCTAACTGCTGATCATTGATGTTTATAAAAATTTTAGCCATGGCTTATTTTTTATTACACTAGTTATTTAGAATTACACTAATTAAAAGAGGTGAATAATAATTCGTGTGATTAGTTGTAATCCGTGCAATCAATAATTGACTTTTTTAATTAATCATTTTCATCACACCTATTCCTCACTTACCACTTCCCACTCACTACTCCCCACTCCCCACTCACTACTCCCTATTCCCCATTCCCCATTCACCTTTCCTCCTGATCAATCCTGCTTTCATACTCCTGCCTGAAATGCCGCAGTGTACTCAGCAACGGATTGGGAGCAGAAGCACCTAAACCACAGAGACTGGTTTCTTTTACATACACTGCCAGTTCTTCCAGTCTTTCCAGATCAATGCTGGTTCCTTTGTTGTCGCATATTCTTTGCAGCAGGTCATGCATCATTTTGGTACCCACTCTGCAGGGCACACATTTACCACAACTTTCATCCATGCAAAATTCCATAAAGTACCTGGCTACATCCACCATGTCTGAACTGTTGTCCATAATGATCAAACCTCCCGAACCCATGATGGAACCCAGGCTGATCAATGAATCATAATCCATTTTTACATCCAGGTGTGCAGCAGGAATACAACCGCCTGAAGGGCCACCGGTTTGCGCCGCTTTAAATTCACCATCACCCTGTATGCCGCCGCCAATTTCGAAAACTATTTCTCTTAAACTGGTACCCATCGGCACTTCTATCAACCCGGAATAATTTATTTTTCCAGCCAGTGCAAATACTTTAGTGCCTGCACTTTTTGGTGTGCCGATCTCACTGTACCATTCACCACCATTGTTGATGATGGGAGTAATGCCTGCAAATGTTTCTACATTATTAATGAGTGTTGGCTTGCCCCATAAACCTGACTCTGCAGGAAATGGCGGACGTGGTTTAGGCGTTCCTCTCTTGCCTTCAATAGAAGCGATCAATGCCGTTTCTTCACCACATACAAAAGCACCTGCTCCAATGCGTACCTCCACATCAAAAGAAAAATCAGTTCCTAAAATATGGTTGCCGATCACCCCTAATTTTTTTGCCTGTTTAATAGCCAGTTCAAATCGTTTGATGGCCAACGGATATTCACCACGTATATAAGCATAGCCTTTATTAGCGCCCACTGCATACGCTGCAATGGTCATTCCCTCCAATACCCTGTGTGGATTGCCTTCTAAAATACTCCTGTCCATAAATGCGCCGGGGTCACCCTCATCGCCGTTGCAGATAACATACTTCTGATCGTTCACATATTTATAAACCGTTTCCCATTTTAATCCTGTTGGATAGCCAGCGCCGCCACGCCCACGCATGCGGCTGTGTTTGACCTCAGCAATCACCTCTTCAGGCGACAGTTGAAACAATACTTTATCCAATGCGTGGTATCCATCATGCACTAAATAGTCTTCAATTTTTTCTGGGTTGATATGGCCACAATTTTTTAATGCGATTTTCAATTGCTTTTTAAAGAAGGGATCTTCCTGTGCATTGATAAATGGTTTGGGCCGTGAGTCGGAAAAAAGTAACAGGTCTTCAATTGGTTTTTTATCTACCAACTGGCTTTGTACGATTCTTGCAATATTGCTGCAATCAACTTTTTGATAGATGTTGTATTCAGGTAAACATTTTATCAGCGGCCCCTGGTTACAAGGACCCATGCAGCCGGTAGGAATTACATCCACTTCATTTTCCAGTCCACGTAGTTTTATTTCTTCCTGTAATTTTTTTAATACTTCTTCCGATCCGGATGAAATACAACTTGCCCCACAGCATACACAAATTTTATGTTTGTACTGGTTGTTCTTTTCTTTTGCCTTTTCAGCATAGATGATGGTCTGCAGATCTTGCCTGTTCATGGTGCTACAATTTTAGCGTTGATTTTATTAATGATATCTGCTGCAGTTACTTTAGCATGCACTTCATCATCCAGTACCACGGCCGGAGCCAAACCACAAGCGCCAATGCAACGGGCCACCTGTACTCCCAGTTTGTTGTCGGCAGCTACTTGTCCGGGCTTTAAATGAAATGCTTTTTCAATTTCAGTTAAAATGGATTGAGCCCCTTTTACATAACAGGCTGTACCGGTACATACTAAACAGGTATGCTCTCCTTTGGATTTTAAAGAAAAGAAATGATAAAAACTCACCGTGGAAAAAACCCTGGAAGGTGGTAAGTGCAGTTCCTTTGTAATATACTTCAGCACATTGAGCGGTAAGTATCCGTAGGCATTTTGAGCGGTGTGCAAAATCTCAATCAAAGCATCTGCCTTATGATTTTCTTTTTTGATTTTGGCAGCGATCAGCTTTACTCTTGGGTCCGTTTTCGGAAGTGCTGGAATGGATATGGTTGAATTCATTTTCAGACAAATTCATTGTTGGAAAATTAAAACAGTAACGGCCGGCATCCCTGGAACAAAATGTAAAGAGCGTACCATCAGTCCGCTGCTGTTTTTAAAAAGCTTAACAAAGCTATTTGCAAGACGTTGTGAAAACTATGATGCTTATCATCAAATATTGAAATGGCGGTCATCATTCTTATTTACCGCAGTTATATTAGCAGGGTTGCTGTTATTTAATAAGCTTACCTTACAAAAGCCTGTTGATTAACACGGTTGTTTGCAGGCATGTTTAAAATCTTTCAATACTTTTTGTCATATTATTATGATGACATTTTCGATAGGGTTGAAAATATTTTAAACCATAATAAATTTTAGCATGCCGGAATTTTAATGAATCGGTTATGCTTTATCAATACAGAAAATGATGCGAAAGATATTTCCCCTTTATAGTTTTATTCTTCTTTTTATATTTCTCTGGGTGGAGGCATCCGCAGATCCAACAGATCCTTTTTTTATCCAGCACTACGATAATCGTAATGGCCTTTCCAATAGTTCCATCAATCATATTTATAAAGATGCCGGTAACCTTTTGTGGGTAGCTACCTGGGATGGATTGAATATGTACGATGGAAATATTTTTCATGTATTTAATTACAGCAAGGAAAATGATTTTAAAAGTATCGGCAGCAATGTGATACAGCAGGTAACAGAAGATAAGCGTGGCAATATCTGGATCACCACCATCGAGGGAATATCGAGGTATGAAAAACAAACGGGTAAATTTTATAATTATTTCTACAATCAGTACCAGCGCAGCAGGGTGAGTGAGCAGGAATATGCACTGGCGCTGGATACGGCAGGGAGGGTATATTGCCTGAATCAAAAGACCGGCCTCAGCCTGTATGATGTAACTGCAGATACATTCCGGATTTGTGATTTACCGAAACAATATTCCACCGTTAATAAACTGGCATTTGATGAAGCCAACCACTTGTGGTTATTGAATGCAAAAGGCGAACTGGATGTATATGCAGGAAATGCCAGCCAGTTTAAAAGGTTACAAACTTATCATGATGAAAAAGAGATCCTTAACTTTTTCAATGTGAATCACCAGCTTTTTTTCAGCAATGGTAACGATCGGTTATTTACCATTCACAGCACTACCTTACATGCAAAACAGGTGATGCAGCTAAAGCATACACTGACTGCTATGATCTTTTATAAAGATCATTACCTGTTAGCCTGGGCCTCAAAAGGCTACGATGTGTACGATGCTAATTTTCAATCCTCCTCTTTTTTAAAACAGGAAACACAGCAGATGCAGGATATCAAAGTAACATCCTGGGCAATTGGCAGTGAAGATATTTTATGGTACGGTACCGATGGAAATGGCATCATTAAAATTTATCCCAAAACAAAATCTTTTGGAACGGTTACCACTTCGGATAATGGGATGCCGTATAATAAATCTGTAAGGGCATTTTGTGAAGCCAATGGAAATTTATGGGTGGGAACCAAGGGGAGTGGTATCATCAGTATTCAAAACTTTTGGTCAGATGATGGTTCTCCGGTCAATAAAAAATATTTTTTAACACCTGCGGAACTGGATAATAATTCCGTGTACGTATTGAAAAAAGGAAATGATGAATTGATCTATATTGGTACTGATGGGAAAGGCATTGGTGTATATGACCTGAAGACCAAACAATTTAACAAGTGGTCCTCCATCAATGGGCATGACGCTTATCCTGACTTTGGATCTGTATATGCCATCAAGCAGGATGCTGATCATTCACTGTGGCTGGGCACCAGCGGATACGGTTTGATACACCTGAAGATCAACAGGGATCAGTCGGGTAAACTGGCGGTAGCTTTTTTAGAACGGTTTACTTATAACAATAATAATTCCGGCCCGGCCAATGATATTATTTATGCACTGGCTGATGGCGATGCCAATCATTTATGGATCGGCTGCCGCTACGGTGGATTGAGTTTGCTGGATAAAACCACCCGGGTATTTAAAACTTTCAAAGCATTTACTTATGATGGAAGTCTTTCAAACAATGATGTGTTGTCAGTTTTTAAAGACAGCCGCAACAGGATATGGATTGGCACCAGCTATGGCCTTAACTGGGTCAACAATGTGGATGCATCGAAAGAGGAACTGTTATTTCAAAAACTCACCACAGCTGATGGATTACCAAATAATACTATTCATGCCATTGAAGAAGACAGCACCGGTCATATCTGGGTGAGCACCAATAAAGGACTGGCAAAAGTGAACCAGGCAGATCAGAAAATTTCTTACTACCAGCAACTGGATGGATTGCAAAGCAATGAATTTTGTGATGGTGCTGTTTGGAAAGATCCTTCAGGTAAGTTGTTCTTTGGCGGTACTTATGGCTTCAATCATTTTCTGCCACAAAACATCCGCAAGTCTGTTTGGCAACCCAACCTGTTGTTATCTGGCATTTCAATTGGAGGAAAAACTGTGAGTGAAAATGGTTTCAGTGTAATCGATTCTGTAGTAAATAAATCATTGGAGTTTTCTATCAGCAGGAGAGATAACTTTTTTGAACTCGACATTAAAGCGGTGAGTTTTTTAAACGCTGAAAAATGTGAGTATGCTTATTTTTTAGAAGGCTATGATAAAGTGTGGCATTATGCCAGCACCAATGGGAAGATTGTTTACAGTAATATTGCACCGGGTAATTATACATTAAAAATAAAATGGAGCAATGGAGATGGTTTATGGACCAGTGAAATGCAGGTGATGACCCTGGCAGTAAAACAATATTTCTGGCTAACCACTTGGGCATATTTGGGCTATGCCATCCTGTTATCTGCAATGATCTATGTTTTTTACAGGTATCGTAAAAACAAACTGGAGATAAAACACCAGCTGGAAGTGGAACATGTGCTCCGTGAAAAAGAAGAAGCCATTCACCAGAACCGCCTTGGATTTTTCACCAATATTGCACATGAACTGCAAACACCTTTGACCCTGATCATGGGCAGTTCAGAACGTTTCTTACATAAAACATCCGACAAAGATCAAAAGGAAAAACCCTATTTTTTATCTCTGATCCACCAGCAGGCATCCCGGCTTACCTACCTGGTACACCAGTTACTGGAATTCAGAAAAGTGGAGGCCGGCTTTTTTAAGAACCAGTTTAATCACCTGAATATTTCAGAACTATTATTGAATCTTGCAGAGCCATTTATTCCATTAAGTGAACAAAATAAAATGGAATATGAAATAAATATTGCTCCAGGAATAACCGGTTGGGTGGATAAGGATAAATTGGAAAAAATTATTTTCAACCTGCTGTCCAATGCATTCAAGCATTCCAGTAAAAATGAGCAGGTAGTTTTTTCTGCCGGCGAAAATAAAAATACCAACCAGCTGGAAATAACCGTTGTGAATTCAGGTACTCAATTACCAGAAGGAAAACTGGACCGGTTATTTGAAAAGTTTTATGTGGTAAGTGCAAACGTGGGTGATGGTGGAAAATTTGGAACCGGCATTGGACTTGCTTTTACCAGGCAGCTGGTTACATTGCTGAACGGGAGTATCACTGCCAGCAATGAAAATGAAAGGATCACCTTTAAAGTAAGCCTGCCTTTGGTGGAAGAACAACCTGTTGGTGCTGTTGTTGAAAATAGTAATATCATCAGTGATCAGCCTTCTTATTTATACCGTACCATCACTGCTTATTCCGAACCGGTTCACCCTTTATCGCCAGTTGAAATAAACAAGCAGGCCATCATTGAAAATTTGCAGGATAAAAAGCGAAAGAATATTCTCATCGTAGAAGATGAACCGGACATTCGGTTTTTATTAAATGATATTTTAAAAGATGAATACATTGTATACGAAGCGGAAGATGGAAGAAAGGCGCTGGAACTGATTGAAAAAATCGTACCCGATATTGTTATTTGCGATGTGATGATGCCCAATATGGGAGGGCTGGAGCTGTGCAATAAAATGAAAAATGCACCGGCCACTTGCCAGGTTCCTTTTATTATTTTATCGGCACGGGGCAGTGAAGATCACCATATGGAAGGATATGAGGTGGGAGCCGACGCCTATATTGCTAAACCTTTTCATACAGGTCATTTAAAGTTAAGGGTGAGGAAATTGCTGGAGTACCGTCAAAAATTACTGGACTTGTTCAGCAATGACCGGGATACAGAAAAGCTGCTGGAATCTGACCTGGCTGCCGGTGATAAAGAATTCCTGGTAAAGCTGGTAGCTTTAATCGAAGAAAACCTCAGCGAATCAGAACTGAATGCAGTGTTTCTTGAAAAGACTTTCAGCATGAGTAAAATGCAGTTGTACCGGAAACTAAAAACCATGACCGGGATGACACCAGGAGAATTCATCAAACATATCCGCCTGAAACAGGCTGCAATTTTGTTAGCCTCCACCAGTTTAAACGTAACAGAAATTTTCTATCGCACCGGTTTCAATAACCAGTCTTATTTCTTCCGGGAATTCAGGAAGCGGTATAATTGTGCCCCCAATGAATACCGGGAACAACAAACTATGCAGGGCTTAAAATAATTCCTGGTAACAAAATACATTTCATTTATTCATCATTCACCTGGGGTGCTGGTGTCAGTTTGGCATTGTTGCATTGGTGGAATTTTGTGTGCTGCCCGTAATCAAAAATGCTCACCTGGTTTATGGCCAGCATCTAATTTTTTTTCAGTAATTACCTGGGCAAATTTTATTACTCCACTCTATTCATTTCTTTCAAAAAGATTGTCATAATTTTTTTTCTTCGTTCAAAATCATCCTTTCTCACTCAATTTGTAATCATGGTACAGTAAAATGTAAGCATAGTGTACAAGGCTGGCAGGCATTAAAGATAGTTTTGACTATCAATTGCTGCATATGCCAACAAACAAAACCGCAATAAGGTTTTTTTTACTTTGCTTGTATATTTTATTCAATCATTCAGTTGCCATCTGTCAGCAACTTACATTAAAGGTTGCTGGTGATAAGCAGGCTGGTTACCGGGTAGATATATATCAGAATAACCAGTTGCTGGTTACTAATACAGAAGAATTTTCCTTACAACTATATAATAATGATCTGAGCACAGTTGCCAATTTACAACAATGGAAAGGAGACTCATGGACTGGCAATGAACAACACATCACTTTAAAAAGAGATGCTTATATAAAAGAGTTTGATGCCAATCTGTCGGTATCGGTTACCTACCAGGTAGTGAATGACAACATCATCAAAAAGACAATTGAGTTGTTGCAGCCATCTATGCCCGGCATGTTATATATAATTCAACAAACAGCCCGGCCTGCTGAAAAACCAAACAGGTATGTAACATTTGAATACGACAGTTTCCCCGGCGGCATGGTGCATGAAATGTTTCCTTCAGCAGGGTTTATTACCCCAGGTAATAATGTGGTTGGGTTTCTGACAGATGCCGGCTACAAAAACCAATATACCAGGAATACCCGCCGCAGGTTTAGTGGGAGGGGAGGAGGCTTTGTAGGAATGCGCCGCCTGCCTGATCCAAATTTGTTTTCCGTTGCCAATACAACAGAGAGGACTGGAAATAATAACTACATCAAACAAACTTTCGGAGAACTATACAACCTGGATGCAGGCACCACCAATATTTTAAAAATGCCCGATGCTTTCGAAAAAGAAGGCAATGCCGAAATTATAAAACAAGACAGCCTGATCTCCATCACCGGCCACCCGGGAGGACGGGCTGGGATCTCATTCATTGCACCATTAAAGGATCAGAAAGTTTATACCATTTCATTTTTATGCAAAGGAAATACGCCACTGGCATTAAAACTTTTCAGGGTTAAGAACGGGCAAAAAACAATTGAGCTGGAAGACGGCGTGAAGTACATAGATAATTTTCCAGCAGTGGAAAATGAATGGACACTTTTTAAAGGAAGCATACTGGTTCCTTATATTGAAAGTGACAGTGTCTCCATGTTCATCGGTACACAATCCGGTAAAGAATGTAACCTGCAGATAATGGACCTTCAATTTACAGAACACCAACCTCAGCAACAGCCATACAATATACTTCCGCTTGGAGAAAAGGTAACAAAGACCACTTATGTTTTTGTTGAACCCTGGAAGTCCCATCAGCAATTTATGATCTCGGCCCAGTCACGGTTAGCCGAAGCCAAGGGTTTCAAAGGATCGCTGATAGAAAAAATGCTGTATGCAAATTTCAACATGCTCACCTGGATCACAGATGTAAATGACTTTACGCCTTTTAATGTGCCCAACATGAACTATGCACCTGATATGTATAACAGGGATTCTTATTTTTCTACGGTAGCATCTTACAATAAAGAATTGAATCTTTCCATCTGGGAACAATGGGGTAAAACACAAACATCTAAAGGGGGTATTGGAACGATCATCACACCGCTGATGGGTTCAGTAGAAGCAAAAGATAATGAAGCTACCATTGAATGGCTGATATGGGCCATGCTGAACAAGCGCCGTTTTGGTGTTGCACTTCCGCAGGATAAAATAAAAAAAGCAGTTGACTATGTATTGAATGAATTTGACAGCAACCGGGATGGAATATGTAAAGCGCATTTTTCTTTAAGCCAGGTGGACATTGTTGATTTCAATCCTAAAACTGACCGGCTGGGTGTAAACCAGGGCATGCTGGCGATTGCTTTAAGAACCATCAAAGAACTCGGTTTTGATATTTCCGAAACATACATAAAAAAAGCAGAAACGGAATACCGGAATTTTTATGATGTAAAAAGAAAGCACCTGTTGTTTGATAAAAATTTTCCTGACATCATTACCCTTACAGATTTAGAACCGGAATTCTTTTCCTTATGGTTATTCAACAGGCCCATACTTACGGATGAAATGGTTCAACATCATTTAGATCAAATGCCGGTTTTAAATAAAGTAGCTAACTCACCGCATCCTGAGTATGGCACTACCGCACCCATTTGTGTAAGGCTTACAAAAGATGCAAAGGGCTTTGCTTATCTCAGCGGAGATTATCAGCCTTTTGAAAAATTTGGTGAAGAAAATTACAGTAATGGAAAGAGTGACGGATTTTATTACAATGGCGGCAGCTGGTTCAGGGCAGAGTATTGTGCTTATGTAGTGGGATTAAAACATGGCTGGAAGAAAGCTGTTCCATTGATGGAAAACAGGGTGTGGGCCGAAATTTACCTGAATCCAAAATGGCCATTCAGTAAAGAATTTACGCCAACAAAATGGACCACTACTGACAGCTGGTGGCCATCCACCAAAGGCTTATGCTGGAATGTTTTTATCCTGATGGCGAATGAAGTGGCAGGTCTGCGTACACCGGAAATGGATCCTGATTATAAAAGAGTAAAACCAAAATAGGTTATCCTTTGATGTTGCTTTTACAGCATCAACAACTATAGGCAATTAAATTATTAACGACTTAAAATTTATCAAAACAAACATGAAAAAATAAAACTACCAAACAAGGTTATTCTGCAAAAGCATTTATACAACGGAGCTATAACTGTTATGAGTAACCAAAAAACTGCTAAAGACTATTGCTCATTTTTTTTACATCATTAAAGACTTTAATTTTTTTAATATTAAAACGTTGCAATTATGAAAAAACATCTTACGAATATTATTCGTTCCATTCCAACATATTTTTCACCCGTCTTAAAATTGGCGCTTTGCAGTATTGCATTTACCATGCTGCAGGTTTCAGTAAGTGCACAGGATCCGGCAACTCCGGCAGCTGATATAAAGATATCCGGTAAAGTAGCCTCTGCGTCAGGAGAGGCATTACAGGGTGTTACAGTTGGAGTAAAAAATACCAGTAGAAAAACAACCACCAATGCAGATGGAAATTTTACATTATCGGTGGCTGAAAATGCAATATTGGAAATTAGTTATGTTGGCTATAAAATGCAGGAGATTGCTGTAGGCGGCCGAAGCAGTCTTCAAATAACATTGCTGGCAGGAGAAAACACCCTGAATGATGTTGTGGTGGTAGGTTACAGCAGCCAAAGAAAAGGTGCTATCACAGGTGCTGTTTCATCCGTAAATATGGCGGATATAGATAAACGGCGGGTACCTGATGTAGCCCAGTTATTACAGGGCCAGGTGGCAGGCGTGCAGGTAACACAAAGCACCGGTGCACCCGGAGATGGTATCAACGTGACGATTCGTGGTGTAGGTACCATTGGCAGCAGCAGCGATCCGCTTTATATCGTGGATGGATTGCCCACTACCAGTATCTCTTTTATCAACCCTGCAGATATTCAGTCCATGACTGTATTGAAAGACGCTGCTGCAGCAGCAATTTATGGTGCAAGGGCATCCGGTGGGGTAGTGGTGATCGTTACTAAAAGTGGGAGAAAGGGAAAATCAAATATCGATATCAGTTATTTTAATGGTATTCAGAAAGTAGCCAATCTTCCAACCATGCTCAATGGAAGTCAGTACATGAATAAAATGGAAGAGAGCTGGAATAATTCTGGTTACGCAGGGACCAATCCTTATACAGCAGAAAAAGCAAGAACAGATCTTTCGAACACTGATTGGTTAAATGAATTATTTGTAACAGGTAAATCACAAAACCTGCAGGTGTCTGCCAGTGGTGGTTCTGATAAAGTGCAATACCTTATCTCTGGCGGGTACTATGGCCAGAACGGAATTGTAATTTATGATAATGACAAGTATAAGCGTTTTAGTTTCAGAACCAATGTAAACGCAAATCTTACAGACCGGTTTACAGTAGGAACCAACCTGCAAATTTCTAACAGCATACAGGATAAAATATCTTCCAGTGGTGATGCACCCGGTGTTATCCGTCATGCATTTTTACGTCCGCCGGTAATCAGTGTTTTTAAAGATGTAACAGATCCAACTTATAGTGCAGCTGACCCTTATACCGATCTGCCTTTTTACTCACAAAATGTATTAGCAAATGGTGGCAGCTGGAATGGTGGCGCCAACAGGTATGAGTTTGCTTCTAACCCGCTAGCTATTGCTCATTTTACCAATGATAAACGCAGCAATTTTAAAACCTTTGGTAATGTATATGCTGAATTTGCTTTTTTAAAAAATAAAGAATTGAAGCTGAGAAGCAACCTGGGCGTTGACTTGAATATGCTCCACAATAAAGCATTCAATCAAAACTATGGTGATGATGATGGCGGTGGTTCCTCTCTTGACCAGGGTATGGGGCGTCAAAACCGTCCTTCTAATTTAAATGAAGAAAGAGGACAGCAAACAACTATTACCTGGACCAATACGATGAATTACAATAAAAAAATTGACAGGCATACTTTCAGTGTATTGTTGGGTAGTGAATTCATAACCAACTACGCTTCCGGTATCAGTGCATCCAGGGCAAGGTTTGGTAATACCGATGAGGCGTTTCAATATATAGATTTTGGAGCTTTTCCGCAGGATCTCTGGAACGGGGGCAGTGCATCGCAATGGGCACTCTTCTCTTTATTTGCTTCTGCAAATTATAATTTTGATAACCGTTTTTTTGCAACTGCCAGTATCAGGCAGGATAATTCAAGCCAGTTTGCAGAAAATAATCAACAGGCATATTTTCCTTCCTTTTCTGCAGGCTGGAGAATATCACAGGAAGCATTTATGCAGGATGTTACCTGGATATCTGACCTGAAGTTAAGAGCCAGTACAGGAAAATTAGGCAACCAGTCAGGGCTTAACAATTACAATTCACTGGCTATCTATAATTCACAAGGTACACTACTCCGTTATGGTAACCCGGATCTGAAATGGGAAACTACTAATCAAAATAATATAGGAATTGACCTGAGTATGTTTAATAACAAATTCTCCATTTCTGCAGATTATTTTAAAAAGACAACGTCTGATCTTTTGTTGCCATTAGGTTTGCCCAATGTAGTGGGTGATGTAAAGCCAACCATCGTAAACGCAGGAGCTGTAACGAACAAAGGTTTTGAATTTGCCGTTGGATACCGCAACAATGACAATGCATTTAAATATGCTATCAATGCCAATGTTGCCACCGTATCTAACAACGTAGATAAACTGGATCCTAATTTACCGAATATATACGGGCAGGTTTCTAAAACAGAAGCTGGTCATCCGTTAAATTCTTTTTACGGATTTCAAATGACGGGCATCTATCAAAATCAAAGTGAGATAGATGGTTATTTAACAGGTGCACCCCATGGTGACATTAAACCCGGCGATATTAAATTCAATGACCTGAATAAGGATGGTATTATCAATGATAACGACCGCACTTACATCGGCAACCCCAATCCAAGGCTTAATTACGGGGCTAATTTTTCAGCCAGTTATAAAAGTTTTGATCTCTCTGTGTTATTGCAGGGTGTAAGCGGAGTGGAAAAATACAACGATCTTAAAAAGATCATTGACTACGATACCCGCCCATTCAATCACACCACCGCAACATTGGGTGCATGGCATGGTGAAGGTACCAGCAATACCATACCCCGTTCCACTTTCACGGATAATGGCAGCAGTAAGGTATCCAGCATTTTTGTAGAAGATGCTTCTTACTTCAGGTTGAAGAATATTGAGATTGGTTACACCATCAACATGCCGGGCAAAGCAAAATCTGTTTTTCAGAATGTACGCCTGTTTGTATCTGCTCAAAATCTTGCCACCATCACTAATTATTCAGGGTTAGATCCGGAAGCATATAACATGTTTGATCAGGGTACTTATCCGCAATCAAAAGCATTTTTATTCGGTATCAATGTTAAATTATAATTCATACGCTAAAAATAAAAAATATGAAATCAATATATAAAATACTGGCTGCCCTGGTGATCATTTGCACTGTCAGTTGTAAAAAAGAATTGCACAAAACCCCCATAGGTATCATAACAGAGGGCATCCCTCCAACACATGAATCCGTTATCTATTCAGTCACGTCTTCTTATCAACTATTGTCCAGTACGCTGAACGTTATTGGCAACTGGGGTTGGGATGATGGTACTGTACTTCGCAATGATTTTATCATGCAGGATATAGCCTCTGGTGATATGCTTAAAAAATGGAATCCCGATGGAGATCAAGCGTGGATGGATCAATTTTCTGATTTTAGTTTTACCTCTTCTAATAGTGGTGTTAAGGGCCAATGGAGTTATGACTATGCAGGTATAGCAAGAGCTAATTTATCTATCAGTTATTTAACGGATGCCACACTAACTGCCAGCCTGGGTATTGATGAAGCTACCAGGAAAAGCTTGTTGGGCCAGGTGTATTTTTTAAGAGCTTTTTATTATTTCGACCTGGTGAATTTATATGGTGATGTTCCACTGTTAACAGCGCCACTGAAAAACTTTGCAGATGCTTACGATGTTGCAAAAAGAGAAACTAAAGCCAATGTATATATACAGATCAGCAAAGACCTGGATGAAGCAAAAACTTTATTGCCTGATGGAAAATATTCTCATACTTCAGAAAAGTGGAGAGTGTCAAAAGGTGCAGTGATGGCTATGCAGGCAAAAGTGGCTTTATACAATCAGCAATGGGCAGATGTGACCAGTGTTGTATCAGCAATGGAGACATTCAACTATTATAGTCTAAATGCCAATTATTTCGACAACTTTAGTGTGTCAAAAGAATTTGCAGAAAATGAAGTGATCTTTTCGTACGATCATCAGTCGTTAACCACTCCAAGAACGGGCAATGGCCTTTGTGCTTTGGCAGGTTGGGGCTTCATTGCACCTTCTCCCAATTTTATCAGTGCGTTTGAACCCAACGATCCAAGACTGGGGAATACAGTAGATGTAACAGGCCAGAATGTATACAAATTATTTGGCGAAATCGGTAGTGGCAACAAGGGTAATGATGATGCTCCCAGTAACAAAATATATATCCGCTGGGCAGATGTAATGCTTTGGAAAGCCGAAGCTTTAAATGAAACAGGAAACTATGCTGCGGCCATTGGTATTATCAACAGTATCAGGCAGCGTGCAAGACTAACGGTTGCGGCTGATGGCAGCTTTCCTCCTGCTGGTACCTTGCCAGATAGGGATGTAACTTCCACCAGTAAGGACCAGGTAAAAGAATGGCTGGTACAGGAAAGAAGAGTGGAACTTGGTTTTGAATCTCAAAGATTCAATGATCTTAAACGCTGGGGCATTGCCAAAACTTTTTTAACAGGCCTGGGAAAAAATTTCCAGGATAAAAATTATCTCTATCCAATTCCGCAGGGTGAAATAGATAAATCAGGTGGTAGTATAACACAAAACACCGGGTATTAAATTCTTTTATTGGTAAACGTCAAAGGAGTTATTTGAAGTTTGATTAAAACATTTGAGTAACTCCTTTTTTACAGCCATTAATAATTACGGTACTGCAAGTGCTTTACTAAATTCAACGTCACCATTATGTACAGCAATATAAAAATGAGCGGAACAGCTATCTTCTTTTGTGTTGTTTTTTTATGCTCATTAGCCTGTAAAAAACAAAGTGGCACAGCAGCACCTGTTCCTGTGCCGGTACCAGTACCACAACCGCCTGTTATAGTAAGCTCTATTCTAAATACCGCTCATCTTGAAAAATTAGCGGTGCAGGTTGTTTTTACAAATGGTGAAAAAGCAGAAGGCATTTATATTTATGCAGATGCACCTTCTTACTCGCCGGTTACTGCAGGAGGCGAAGGATTTACCTGTGTGGATGATGTGGCCCGTGGCGTATTATTTTATTTAAGAAGCAGTACGTTTTCAACTGATACATTGGTACAAAAAAAAGTAGCTGGGTTGTTGCGCTTCCTCATCAACATGCAATCTGATAATGGTTATTTCTATAATTTTTTGCAGGCAGGGAGTGTGATCAACAAGACTGGTATCACCAGTGTCAATCAACCCAAGTGGTGGTCGTGGCGTGCACTTCAGGCACTAACAGAAGCTGTGCCAATTGTTAGGCCAGTAAACACATTGCTGGCAGACCAGGTGAATGCAGCAGTTCTTAAATTAGTTAGTGTGATCAAACAAGACTTGGTGAATATACCACTCATTACCATTCAGGTAAATGGTATTGATGTTCCTCAATGGTTACCCGAAGGTGCAGACCAGGCCGCTACAATGATATTGGGCTTACTTCCTTATTGCCAGGTAACCGGTGATGTAGTGATCAAAAATTATATCAGTAAACTGGCTGATGGTATCATCCTGATGCAACACGGAGATGCTGCTCAATTTCCTTATTCCTGTTTTTTAAGTTCCGGCAATACATGGCATGCCTACGGCAACGACCAGGCATCCGCAATTTTTAAAGCAGGTACTTTTTTAAATGATACCAGCTACACCAACAGTGCAATGAAGGAAGTAAATAATTTTTATCCATGGCTGATCAGTAATGGTTTTAAAAATGCTTTTGATGTAACGCTTTCCAGCAATTTATTCAGCGCTGAAAAGACCAAAGAATTTGAACAAATCGCTTATGGTATCCGTCCCATGGTTTTTGCAGCAATTGATGCGTATGTAATTACCAACGATGAAAAATATGCAGATATGGCCGGGCGCCTTGCTGCATGGTTGCTGGGTAAAAATTCAGCGGCTACCAATATGTTTTCTGTCACTACTGGCCGTTGTTATGATGCGATCAACACAGGTAATAGTGTTAATAAAAACTCAGGTGCAGAATCAACAATCGAAGCGCTGCTGACCATGCAACGGGTAAATAATTATCCATCGGTTAAAGCTGCAATGGACAAGTATAAATTATAACACAGGCATTTTAATTGTAACTACTTTAATTTTTTTATGAAAGATATAGCGAAACGCTTTGCAGAAAACCCTTTGTTATCACCGTCTGATTTAAACGCAAGTACGGATGGGCTTGAAATTACCTGCCTGTTAAACCCCGGAGTGTTTCAATACCAGGGCAAAACATGGCTGATAGTAAGAGTGGCCGAACGGCCGGCACAAAAAGACAACATCATTTCTTTCCCGGTACTAACGGAAAAGGGTAGCATCAGAATTATCGAGATCAAAAAAGACGATCCGGAATTAAAAGCGACAGATGCAAGGGTGATCAATTATAAAGGAGTTGATTATTTAACCACACTGAGCCACCTGCGGTTGGTTTGCAGTGATGATGGGGTAAGGTTTTACGAACCGGAAGGTTATCCTGCGTTAGTGGGTGAAGGAACACTGCAAACATTCGGTATAGAAGATTGCAGGGTTTCTTTATTGGAAGAAATTTATTACCTCACTTTTACGGCTGTATCAGGCAATGGCGTAGGTGTTGGTTTACGCACTACCATCAACTGGAAAAATTTTCAGTCGCATGGAATGATGCTGCCACCGCATAATAAAGACTGCGCCATTTTTGAGGAAAGGATCAATGGATTGTGTTATGCATTACACCGCCCAAGCAGTGTGGATATCGGCGGTAATTATATCTGGCTTTGTTCATCACCCGATGGCATACACTGGGGCAATCATCAATGTATTATTAAAACAAGGGGTGGTGCATGGGACAGTAAAAGAGTAGGGGCAGGTGCAGCACCCATCAAAACAGACCAGGGCTGGCTGGAAATTTATCATGGTGCCAATGAGCATCATCAATATTGCCTGGGTGCTTTTTTAATGGATATGAATGATCCTTCAATAGTAATTGCAAGAACAGAAGAACCAATTATGGTGCCAACTGCCAGTTATGAATTGAGCGGCTTTTTTGGCAATGTCGTGTTTACTAACGGTCACACTGTTGACCCGGATGGAGATACCATTACTATTTACTATGGCGCTTCCGATGAGTTTGTATGTGGGGCACATTTTTCATTGAAAGAAATTTTCACATTATTAAAATTTAATCATGTTTAAAAAACTAAAAATAGAAATTGATCATTTCAAAAGGCAGCCGCATAATTTCAGGATACTGATCTTAACTAATTTAACCTATGCATTTGTACTACCTGTTATCGATACATTTGTAGCTGCCTATGTAATGCGCAATTCGAATGATCCCACAAAAGTGGTGATTTATCAATTGACGGTTTATACAGGAATTCCACTTACATTTTTGCTGAATGGTTTTTTACTAAAGCATTTTAATATCCGTAAATTGTATTCTGCAGGCATGATGCTGAGTGCAGTTTCCATGATTTTCATGATGAGTTTACATGATTTAAATAATGTGGGCCTTGGAGTAGCCGGCATCATAATGGGGTTGTCATTTGGATTTTACTGGGCTAACCGGGATGTACTTGCATTGGCAATTACCAATGATGGAAACCGGAATTATTATTATGGGTTGGAGACTTTTTTTTATACCATCATTGCGGTGGTCGTTCCTGTAACAATCGGCTGGTTTATCGAAACGAGGGGCGGAGCAACACATGATGATGCTTCCATTCATCTTGCTTACAGGATAATTACCGGTGTGGTATTTTTGATTACCGTGATTGCATCCATTGTTTGTTTCAGGGGAACGTTTCCCAATCCTGTACATAAGAAATTTGTGTTTTTTAAGTTTCACCCACTATGGTATAAACTGCTTTCCCTGGCTTTATTAAAAGGACTTGCACAGGGCTTCCTGGTAACTGCACCGGCAATGCTGATCATGACCTTACTTGGAAAAGAAGGAGCGTTGGGCACCGCCCAGTCTGTAGGCGCTATCATTGCTGCCATTATTATGTATGTGTTGGGAAGATTGTCTACTCCAAATGATAGGATCAAAATATTTGCGGTAGGTCTTGGTCTATTTGCATTGGGCGCTATCATCAATGGTGCTTTATTCAGTGGTACCGGCGTAATTATTTTTATTCTTTTATTATTAATTGCAAAGCCTTTGATCGATCTTGCTTACTTCCCTATTCAATTCCAGGTGATAGATATTGTAAATAAGATTGAGAAACGTGGAGAGTATGCCTATATACTCAATCATGAATGGGGTTTATATTCCGGCAGGCTTTTAGGAGCAGGAACATTTTTAGCGCTGGCTTACGGTATCTCTACTGAAATTGCACTGCGGTATGCTGTTATCATTATTGCAGTATTACAGTTGTGTTCCATCTTTGTAGCAAAAAAAATCATTGCAGATGGAAAAATATTAGCACCTGAAGAACCGGCAATTGATATGAAAGTAATAAGTGAGGTGGCGGCAACAACAGTGTAGCAATACCCAGTCTGACCGTCCCGGTCTGACTGGAATGCATGGGATAAAGCAATTAATAAAAATTAAACGGACAGATACATTCAGTTCGTTTACGATTAAAGAAAATCAACAATGAAAAATTTTTTCAAAATTACATGCGCTTCCATTTTTTTCACGCTTTGCACTATTGCTGCATCCGCACAGGTAAATCAACAAACAATCTCAAGGGTGGAACAAATGCCTTCCCTTCCGAAACCATTACAGATCATTGATTATAAAAAATTAGCTGTCCGTTTTGACAGTACCATCTATGATTTTAATGCCAAAGGTAAATTCTGGCCAATGGTGTGGGTTGACAGCAGTAAAAAGAATTTCCCTCAAAATGTAGTGGGCATGTACACGGCTGTTGCAGATGTAAGGCAGGGTACTAATAATAAGGGAATGTTTCATGAGGCACTGGCATCAATGGGATCTGTAATGGGAGCTAAATTGGTGGGTATTGATAAAACAAACCAGCAAGGTTTGAACTATGTAGGCATGCTGAAAAATTATTTTAACAAGGAAACAGGTTGGGATATTATGATGAATAATACCTGCCCCGAAGTAGCATTGCTCGGTGGCGGTTATGGCCGTGACTGGTGGTATGATGTTTATCCCAATGTGTTGTTTTATGCTATTTATGATCAGTATCCTAATGAACCGGGCTTTACTGAAATTGCAAGAAGTATCGCTGAAAAATTTTATTTATCAGATTCGATATTGAATGGAAATTACGATTGGTCATATTTTGATTATGGCAAAATGATGCCCATGAAAAACCAGATATGTGCACAGCCGGATGTGGCAGCAGGACATGCATGGGTGTTATATGCAGCATTTAAAAAGTTTGGTGATCCAAGATATTTAAAGGGGGCTTTGAGCGCTTTATCTGCATTACAATCTCAAGCTATCAATCCAACCTATGAATTGCTGATGCCCTTTGGAGCTTATTTAGCAGCAAGAATAAATGCAGAGCAGGGAAAAAATTATGACCTGGATAAAATGCTGGGCTGGAGTTTTGATGGAACCGCTGTCTGCCGTGAAGGGTGGGGTGTACTGGTTGGCAACTGGAATGGTATCGATATTTCAGGTATTGTTGGCAGTACGGTGGATCATGGTGGTTATGGATTTTTAATGAATACATATGATGCTGCATGGCCGCTGGTGCCAATGGTAAGATATGATCAGTCTTATGCAATTGCCATTGGCAAATGGATGCTGAATGCAGCAAATGCAGCAAGATTTTTTTATCCGCAATATATGCCGGATGATCATGAAACCATACCACAACTGGCATCCGTTACCAAAGGAGTAATTGGATACGAGGGCATGATTAAACAATCATCTTACAAAGAATATGGAAATTTAAAAGGGCCGGTAGCCCAGGGTGATGGCCCATTGTGGGTACCGGGTAAGAATCCGCAGGAATCTCAATTCAGTGTGTATGGCAGCGGCCATGTTGGTATCTTCGGCAGTATAATCCGTACTACCAATGTTGCTGGTATATTGCAATTAAATTTATTGGCTACTGATTTTTATCATGATAAAGCTTATCCATCTTTTTTGTATTATAATCCTTATGCAACAAACAAAACTGTTACAATAAAAACAGTACCCGGTAAAAAAGTGGATCTGTACAATACTGTTTCTGGAAAATTTATTGCCCGTAATGTTTCGACTGGTGCTCCGGTAAAACTTGCCCCACAAAGTGCCGCAATAATTGTTTGTGTTCCTGCTGGGGGTACGATAACGTATGAAGGAAAGAAAATGATGGTGAATGGAGTGGTGGTGGATTATATGTTTCAATAAAAAGGCGAATAAGTTTATAGAGGGATAACCAACAAGCGCATGACTTTTTAATTCAGGTATTTTTTAAAAAGAGTAAACATGTTATGATATTATGAAAAATCTTCCCAGATAGCAAGCAGGTAATAATATGGCAATAAAAAACTCACTTTGCAAATAGTGAGTTTTTTTATTAAACGAAAGAACGTTGTATCAACTTGAACTTTATTGTTAACTAAGTGAATAAGAGAATTGAAGCTGTTAATATATTTGTACCTAAATAAATCCCATGCTGCAACTAATCATCTGTTTCTTAACCGGTATAGTTTTATCAGCGATTACCTGCTGGCTCATCTGCCGCAGCCTGCTGCAAAATAGATTACAGCCGATGCAAGAAAAATTGCAACTGCAAACCGATGCATTCAATCAATTTAAGCAAGCACAAAACGAGCTGCAAATTCAAAAAGAAAACTTACTAACCAGAACTGCAGCAGCAGAAAGCCGCAACACTTTTTTAACTGAACAAAGTCAGCAATATAACTTACTGCAGCAGGACCACCAGCAACTGCAAAACCAGTTTACCAACGCGGCTGCATCCTTACGTAATGCTGAAGAAAAATTAGCGCAGCAAAAAGAAGAACTTATCCAAATAGGTGAAAAATTCAAATTTGAATTTCGCAACCTTGCCCAAAGCATCATGGAAGAGAAAGCCAAAACCTTTACAGAAGTGAATGAGAAAAACATGAGTGCCATTCTTACACCTTTAAAAACACAGCTGGTGGATTTTAAACAAAAAGTAGAAGAAACATACGACAAAGAATCTAAAGAAAGATTTTCTCTCGGCAAAGAAGTAGAGCGTCTCATCAGTATGACACAGCTGGTAAGCCAGGAAGCCAACAGCTTAACCACTGCGTTAAAAGGTAATAATAAAATGCAGGGCAACTGGGGAGAGATGATTTTGGAAAGCATCTTAGAAAATAGCGGCCTCACCAAAAACAGGGAATATTTTTTACAGGAATTTATCCGGGACAATGCTGGTAACATTATCAAAGATGAACAAGGCAAGGGGCTGCAGCCGGATGTAATAATCGTATATCCCGACCAGCGCAAAGTGATCATCGATTCCAAAGTATCGTTGGTAGCATGGGACGAATCCGTGTCGCAGGCAAACATCGCCGATCAGCGGCGCCTGCTGCAGGAGCATATTAAAAGCATCCGCCAGCATATCGACGGCCTTAGCCGAAAAAACTATCCCCGCTATGCCTCGGCGCTGGATTATGTGCTGATGTTCATTCCTATTGAGCCTGCTTTTTTAGAAGCATTAAAAACAGATGTACAGCTTTGGAAATATGCCTACGATAAAAACATTTTACTGGTAAGCCCCACCAACCTCTTTGCCGTATTAAAAATTGTGGCCGACCTTTGGAAGGTAGAGCAGCAAAACAAGAACGCCATCGATATTGCAACCAAGGCCGGCTCCCTCTATGATAAGTTTGCTAACTTTATCGAAAGCTTTGAACTCATCGGCAAACGTTTAACCGAAGCCAGCTCCGTTTACGAAACTGCCCACAAGCAACTCAGTTCCGGCAGAGGCGCCATCACTGGCCGCATAGAAGAATTAAAGAAAATGGGCGCCAGTGCACAAAAGCAATTGCCCGGTCACTTGCTGGAGTCATCAGCCGTTGAGGACATCCATTCCGGCATGCCATCACCTGCCACTATCAGCTGAAAAATAAACTGCATGATCAACACGCCATATTTTGTAGTAGCTGGTCCCGGTGGATTTAAAGGCCCTTTGCTGGATGCATACCTTGCTGCCGGTTATTACCGTATGCTGCACACTGTTTTTACAACTAACAACACCCGGGTAGATATGGAAGGGGAGGACCTGCCCGTTTTCTGGCTGCGGACACAGGTGAAAAATATCACCGAATCCAGCAGCGCTTTGTCCCTCCGGAAAAAATGTGCCGCCTTTACCGTAACCTGTAAACCTGCCACCATTACCGCAGAAACAGAAACACTGTATGACCTTTACCACAGTGTCATTGATTTCAGTACCGGCGGCACCGTGTACGATTGTCTGCATGATAGCAGGCTGCCAAATCCTTTTGATTCCCGGATGATTGAGATCAGGGATGGCAACACCCTGGTAGCCGTGGGTTATTTCGATTTTGGCCAACAAGCAATCAGCGGTATTCTTAACTTTTATCACCCGGCCTATAAAAAATACAGTTTAGGTAAATACCTGATCCTGCAAAAAATTGATTGGGCGTTGGCCAACAATATTCCTCTTTATTATACCGGCTATATCAGCACTGCTATTACTAAGTTCGATTACAAATTGTTTCCTGCCAAAGCTGCTATCGAATTGTATTTGCCGGTAGAAGCCACTTGGGTATCGTATCATTTATTGGAAAAGGAATGGTTGGAGGCTTATTATGAAAATCATTTTACTTAATAAGAGTAAAAAATCATTGAGCATTAATCGCCGATATCAGAATACTTAGTTCAGTAACAACATTACACAATACAGCATCCTGAACCTGAAGAGATATGGTTACCAACTTTTTCAAGGTTGTAGTATCTTGTGCCGGCTCTTAAAAAAAACTTAATCAATCAACATGTTTCAGGCATTCATTACCGGTATTACCATGGGATTGTACCTCGCTGTATCGGTAGGGCCCATTTTGTTTACTGTAATAAAGCAAAGCCTGGAAAACGGTTCCCGTGGCGGCTTCAGCTTTGTGGCAGGGATATGGCTGAGTGATTTCTTTTTTGTTGTATTGAGCAATACCTTCACTGTTTTTACTGCTCAATTTGCAGATACCTACATCAGGCAGATTGGCTATGGGGGTGGCTTGTTGCTGCTGGCGCTGGGCTGTTATTATGTTTTTTTTAAACCGGCCGTGCTGGCACCATTGGAAGCTGGTATGCAAAGCAGCATTCGCCGCCGGGATATGGCAACACTATTTATTACCGGTTTTTTTATTAATACCCTAAACCCAATTTTATTTTTTGAATGGCTTTCGGCTGCCACCATTTTTGCAACCACCTATACTGTAAATGAGCGCCTGTTAATTTTTTCAGTGTGCCTGCTTGTGAATATGGCGTCGGATGTGTTGAAGGTATTGCTGGCAGGTAAAATAAGGCCCCGGCTCACTTTCAATAACCTACAGTTTATCAACCGTCTTACTGGTGCTGTGCTGATTGTCTGTGGCAGTTTTATACTTTACCAAACTTTTTACAATGCTGATCAGTGGGGGACAAAAGTAGTTGCCGTTTATACCACCCGTAAACTGGTTCAATAAAATTGAACACAAGCAAAATGAAGGATCAAAATTTATTTAACCCAATTAACGTTTAAATTTACTTTTCGAAATTGTTTATTTATGAAACTTACTATTTTAATTGGGGTTCTTTTTTTTAGCATGACGGCTTTTACCCAAACCCTTCCCAACGTTGATATCATCAAACTGGAGAAGCCTGCTGATTACAAACTGGCAGAACCCTATGCATTGCAGACAGCTAATTATATATTATCCACTCCTTTGAAAAAAGATGATAAGGATAAAATAAGTTCGCTGAGATTTATCAGCAAATGGATGAGCGGAACACCAGACTATTCTTTTGCAGTAGGTGATATGGAAGATAAAATAGGTAAGGACATTGACCTGCTTGGCTTGTATATGGTTTCAAAAGCTAAGTACATACTCGAAAATAAAGCCAATGCCAAAGACCCTCAATTAGTAAAATTAAATGCCACTATTTTGCTGCTTAATTATTGCAGCAATAAAGATAATTTAGTCAAAATGACAAAGCAATTAAAAAAACTGGCAGAAGCAAAAGAAAAAGGGCAATTAGAACAAGCGCTATAGCGTTGGCAAGTACCTCTTCAGTAGTCTCTCTGAAAAAACAAATTGTAAGTTTTCCAAACATCAATTAATGATTCAATGTCGTTTAAATAAGAATCGGCTACAGTGGCTTATAATTCATCGATTTTGGTTTTTGTTGTTTATGATTTCTGGGAAATTTTCT
>JAYWII010000096.1:0-38178 GCA_043788995.1 Chitinophagaceae bacterium
GATTTTGTTTTTAGCATACAAAGGTCTAATGCCTTTGTTGTTTTTATCCTAATTTAGTTTTGCACTTTTCCACATTTAAAAGTTACCGGAGTATTGATAGAAAGTAGCTGGACTTTAATACGCAAAGACCCGGCAATGCTTATGAAGTATAATGAATACAGAGCCAGGATGAATGGCAATAAAGCTATAATTAGAATAGCAAAACATTTATTATCGAGAATAAGGTTTTTATGGAAAAATGACCAAACGTATGTGAGAGGAATTATAGAATAGCATTACTTCATGCGTTTAAAAGGCATAACTCAAGAGTTATAAATAAAAATGCCGACAGAAAAAATCCACCGGCATTAAATATAACTCCATCGATCTGGCTAACCCTTCTCAGGTTGCTCGCCAGCAGAGCCTGATACTGTTTTGTCAGATAATTAAAAATACAAAATTTGGAAGAAACAAACATATAAGTTCTATAGGGTGCTAAATCGTTAGTTCGTGTCTGCAGCACTTTGATAATACAAAGAAGACTCTTTTTGGTGAGATTACAGGCACCCTTTTTAAAGCTAAAAGAAACCTTGCAGCACTCTCTTGCATAAAAAGAAGTGACTGTTGATTGTAGGATGCTTATATATTTTGTGAATTCTTAGAAAATTACAAATATGGCTTAACAAGAATCAAAAAATATTATCAATAGCAAGCAGCGTTGGTGCATCATAGTAGGCACGAGCCAATCTCAATGACCAATATATTTATCAGGTGCAGTTCTCTCGACTTATTTGCCGGAGGCGTAAAGGAGATAAGACGTGTGAGTTGTGCCGGTTCTGTGCAATATTTTTTTGCGCAATCTATTTTTTACGCTATCGTTAACCGTCTTAAAAATTTGAATAATCTGGAATTGTGTTTGACGAGGTACGAGCCAATCTCAATGACCAATATATTTATCCGGTGCAGTTCTCCCGGCTTATTTGCCGCAGGCGTAAAAAAAATACGTTGAGTGTATTGTGCCAGGTCTTTGCAATAAGTTAAACAACTTTTCGGCAGTCATTTAGCTATCTAACACAATTTGAATAATCGGGAATTGTGGTTGGCAAGGTACGATTCAATCTTAATGACCAATATATTTATCCGGTTCAATTATCGATGGAACACGTCTATCACCGCAACCAATATAAATAATCTGGATGTTGCTCTTTGGATAGCAGTGTAAAAATCTTTATTTTTTAAAGTCTTCTTTTAGCCTACTTTCTTTGTTTAAAAAATTTGATTGTACTAGATTATACTATTTTCCATTTACATTAAAGCATCATTTTTTGGCTGTAATTTTTGCGGAAGATTTTCTTAACACAAAAGTTCTTTTATATCAATCTCGATATTTCGGCAAATTGTAGTAATGGGAATATCATTTATGGAATTGTCGAATGAATTTTCTGAAAACTCTCCAATTTGTTCCCTATTGTAGAACACCCAAGAAATTAAAATAGTAAAAGGTATTGTAAGCCAAACACCACGATAATTTAATTTGTTGGTTTCATTAAGTAAGGCAAAAGGGATAAGAGTGATAAATAATTTTACAAAAATTCTACTAAAAATGCTAAACTGTCTGGATAATGGTGTGAATTTAAATCTTTCACAACCACCTTGCAAGTTAAATAGTTCATTAACTTGCTTTACTAAATCACTATGTTCATACTCGTCTAATTGTTTATTCGATTTCAGCTTTTTTAAATGAGAAACTTGTTCTCTAAGAATAATATTTGCGGCATTATTGGCATTGTGGAGTTGCTTGTAATACAGCATTTTATTATTTTGTTCTAACATAGTTTGCAAACCCTTGTCAAAAGCTTCCAACTCCTCTCTTTCAGTTACATAGGTTTGATGTAAATTTTGTTCGCTGGTTGCCCAAAAAATTGTTTTGCGTAACTGCAAACGCAAAACATTGATATAAGCTATATGACGGTACAAAATTTCCTGTGCAACAGATTTGTCTTCCACTAATGCAAGTAACATTGTTGCAAAATTTCTAATTGTATTTGTAATGCCGTCCCAAAGCTTCCTTGCCTCCCATAATCTATCGTATGCTTGATTGTTTTTAAATCCTTATAGAAAGCTACCGCAGTACCAATGGTAGCAACTGGCAAAAATGGAATGGCAACATTTTCGATTTTCAATATTCTGAAAAGGAAAACGGCAATACTACTAATGAGTAAGCTTTGAATAAAAACTGACTTACCAAAATGCCATAGTATATTTAATTTGAATGATTTTGCTATCACCATTAGTATTTGTTAACTAAGCCAATTCTTGTTTTGTTATACTTATTGTCAGTGATTTCTTGGGCAATAAAATGACCTACATTACCTGCCAATATTTGCTTTGCTTCGCTTTTGGGAAAATAAATTTCTTGTGAAACATAGTTTCCATCAGCATCCCCTTCAACTACCATTTCGAAGAAATTAAATTTAAGGGGGAAACTTGCAGTTCGTCAGTTGATTTTCAACTAAGTTTGTTCCCTTTTTAAAATTTATCGGGAAACTCCGGAAATTTATGGTGTTATCTTTCAATTTTCTTTTTGCAAAGGATTGTAAGCAGTAAAGATTTCGTTGCCTTCCTTTTTAAAATAAAAAACATTTTTTGAATTTGTAAGAAAGTATTACTAATTCATAAGATTGTATGTAATCACAATACTTTGAAATGATAGGTTTGTGCTGCGTATTATTTTCTCACAAAAAAGCTAAACTATGCTGCTAAAAATGTTAACCGCTATGAGATGCTTAAGGAACATTCGTGTTTTCTTTATTTCTCTCCCACTATTTCTTTGTTGTTACACCGCAGATGCTAAAGCGAAGGAAAATTTTCACAGCAGTGATATCGTTGTAAAGGGGAAAATTACCGATTCCTCAACTGGCAAACCAATTGCCGGGGTAAGTGTAATCATTTCCGGTACCAATCGGGGAACAACAACAAATGCAAATGGTGAATTCGAAATTTCAGCAGACAAGGCTGATGCTGAGCTGGAAATTTCTGCCATTAATTATGCTACTCAAAAAGTGAGAGCAAATGGTAATTCTGTTTTGATTATAAGATTGGAGCTAAAATCAAATGCGCTGGGCGAAGTAGTGGTAGTGGGTTATGGTACGAAAACCAAGGCAACACTCACTGGGTCCGTTTCACAAATAAAAGGTTCTGAAATATTAAAAAGCCCTGCTCCAAATGTGGCTAATAATATCGGCGGCAGAATACCCGGTGTGATAACTACTAATAACCAGGGTGAGCCCGGCAATGATGATCCCAGGATAATTATCCGTGGCATTAATACTTTTTCGGGCAGCACCGAGCCATTGTATGTAATTGATGGCGTTGCTAATCGCCCTGGCGGATTCTCGAGGTTAAACCCAAATGATATTGAAAGCATATCAGTTTTAAAAGATGCCTCTGCTGCCATTTATGGTGCACAAGCGGCTAATGGTGTAGTATTAATTACTACAAAAAGGGGTAAAGAAGGCGCCCCTCAATTATCTTTTAGTTACAATCAGGCCTTTAATAGTTGGGTGAAAATTCAAGAAAGGGTAAACGCTTTTGAATTTGCCACTTTGCTCAATGAAGACAACAGGTATAACGGGACAGCACCGGTTTTTACCGATCAGGAATTGCAAAAATACCAGGATGGCAGCGACCCTCTTAACTATCCCAATACAGACTGGGTAAAGCAAGTGGTGAGAAATGTTACATTGCAAAACAATTTGAACCTGTCTGTTTCAGGGGGAACTAATAAAGCAAAGTATTATGGATCATTTGGACTAGTAAACCAGGGAGGCCAGTTCAAAAATTCAGACGCTTACAAATATAACCAGTATAACCTCTCTCTTAATGTAGATGTGCAGCCTGTAGATTTCCTGAAAATTTCATTTGAAACACAATTGCGCTATACAGACAGAAAAGCCCCTGCTGGTGGAGCTGGCGATAGCCCTAATAATGATGTGTATGGATCACAAGGCAGTTATAGCTTATTTGGAGACTTGCTTTTCTCTTTGCCGAATCAGTTAGCAAGATTCCCCGATGGCAGGCTGGCCACTACCAATCCGATAAGCTGGAACAATCCGCTTGCTACATCCACTGATATAGCCGGAAATTCAAGATTCAAAAGCATTTATGCGTTGAATACATTTCGCTATCGTGTGGATGTGCCGGCAGTACAAGGGTTGTTTGTTGACGGTTTTGTGTCTGCTGATTTTGAAACATCCGATAGCAAAGACTTTGGCAAATCATGGGATACATACTATTATGATAAACTAACTAACAAGTATACACTAATAAAACAGACAGCTGCATCTGACGGTTTGGCCTCATTAGATCAATCATCTTATAACAGGCTGGTTTTTACGGTAAACAGTAAATTGAATTTTAAAAAGGTTATCAATAATGTGCATTCAATAAATTCTTTTCTTTTATTTGAACAGCAGCAGTACAACGACCGTTACTTTTCTGCCAGCCGCCGGAATTTTGTAACCGATAACATTGAGGAATTGGCGTATGGCAGCCCCATTAATGCACTTAACAACGGCGGCAGTTCTAATACAGCAAGGAGAAATTACTCCGGGCTTATCAATTACGCATATGATAACAAATACCTGCTGGATGTACAGGCAAGGTATGATGGCAGCGACAAGTTTTCAAAAGATAGAAGATGGGGTTTGTTCCCAAGTATTGCTGCCGGATGGGTAATATCCGGGGAAAGCTGGGCAAAAGGATTTGTAAAAGACAATAATTTAAAACTAACCGCCTCCTATGGAATATTGGGCAACGACCGCATTGACCCTTACCAGTTTTTACAATTTTACAACCTTAATACAACAGGGTATATTTTTAATGGCCAGCTTGCTTCAACCATTTCACCTGGTGTATTGCCAAATGCCGATTTTACCTGGGAAACCGCAAAAACTTTCAATATAGGCCTTACTGGCACTTTCCTGGCCAAAAATTTCAACTATACAGTGGAATTTTTCCGGCAAACCCGTTCTGATATTCTTGCAACAAGGAGTCAAACAACTCCAAGTTACACTGGCTTAATTGTACCTGTACAAAATTTTGGCAAAATGCAAAATCAGGGTATTGAAGTACAAATTGGTTATAATAAAAAGATTGGTAATGTTTTATTTAACACAAATGCCAACCTTACAGTGAGCCAAAATAAAGTTCTGCTTATTGATGAAGCACCTCCTGTGAGCTACCAAAAGCAAACAGGGTTTGCTTTAAACAGCCTCACTTTGTATGAATCAGATGGGCTATTTCAATCACAGGCAGATATTGATGGCTACTTAGTCAAGTATAATTACCAGGCGGGTATCCAGGGAAGTACATTAAGGCCCGGGGATGTAAAATTCAAAGATGTTAATGGCGATGGCATCATCAATACGCTTGACCAGGTAAGGAAAAATGGCAACGAACAGCCGAATATTATTTTTGGCTTGAGTACATCCTTTAACTGGAAAAGCTTTGATTTGTCTTTCTTATTACAGGGCCAGGCAGGATCAAAAGTTTTCTTTTATCCGCAAGGCTCCAGCAGCCTTAATTATTATAAATTTTTGTATGATGGGCGGTCAACACCAGAGCAGGTAACGGATAAGCCTACAACAGCAGGGTCATCTTTTAACAGGCCGGGTTTTCTACCAAACGATTTTTCCTTTTTTTACAGGAATACAAGTTTTGTAAGGCTTAAAAGTTTTGAAATCGGTTATTCATTAAAAAGCTTGCTCAGTAGAATAAAAGTTACGAACGCAAGGATATATGTAAATGGTTCCAACCTGTTGACGTTCGCCAAATTCAATGATTTTGACCCCGAGTCGCTGAATAAAGGCGATGCAAGAGGTTACCCAATGTTGAGGACAATTAATGCAGGTATTCAAATCACTTTATAACATTCACTTACTAAGATTACAATTATGAAAAAATATATCGTACTACTCATCATTGCATATTCGTTTGGATCTTGTAAAAAAGGTTTTTTGGACCCCAATCCAACCGACCGTTTAGCAGAAACTTCTGTTTGGACGAGCCCTTCATTAATTGAAGCTGCTTTAAATTATAATTACAACGACCTCTCTTTTGGAATTTACACACGGGGTGGTATTGCTGATGATAACCAGATGCTGGCAAACATCACCGATGAGGTTGCATCTGACTATGAAGGATATGAGGGCCGGAATGTATTTGTAAACGGAGAATTAAGCACAGACAATATCCGGTCTTCCAGGTTTACCAGGTTAGGGTGGAATGAAAGTTATAATTATATTGCCAGGGCCAATGAATTTATAGAACGGTTGCAAACTGTAACGGTGCTTTCAGCAGAAAAGACAGCAGCTTATGAAGGCGAAATAAAAACGCTTAGGGCTTGGCGTTACTTTAACCTTTTAAAGCAATTCGGTGGAGTTCCTTTGATTTCAACACCTTTCAAACTAGGCGATGATTACTTAAACGTAAGTAGGGCGACCATTGCCGAAACCCTTGCATTTATATTAGCAGACCTGGATGCAGGTATCGCTAAACTCCCCGATCAGCCATCTGTTAAGGGAAGGATTGATAAATTGATTGCCAAATCATTTCGCTCTCGTGTTTTATTGTATGCGGCCAGTCCGCTTTATACAGGCGGAACCAGCGATAATGCAAAGTGGCAGGCTGCTGCTGTGGCTGCAAAAGAAGTAATTGACGCAGGGCGCTATTCCCTAGAACCTGATTTCGAAAAATACCGCAAGTCATTCATCACTTATGACCCTGCAAGTTCAGAAATCATATTCGCCAGAGAGCATGATGCAATTTATGGTACTGGGCCAACTGGCAACGGGCTATTGCCACCATACAGCCACGGGCCTTTAGGAGCTGGCGGGTTAAGCTATTATGCACCATTGCAGCAATTGGTAGATGATTATGAAACCAGCAATGGGCTATCAATTACGGATCCATTATCTGGTTACAATCCTCAAAACCCATACATCAACCGTGACCCCCGGTTTAATGCATTTATATACCACCATGGTTCTGTGTTAAATGGCCGTACGTTAGACTATCGAGTGGATGGTACAGACCGGCCTGCCGGTGGCGTGTATGTTAACCCTACTGGCTATAACACCAGGAAGTTTGTGAATGAAGCCCGTTTTAATGCAAATGGAACCGGAATAACCCCCGGAGCCAATGACCCTGTTCCTTGGATTCATATCCGCTATGCAGAAATATTGCTGAACTATGCAGAAGCTATAAACGAGGCAGAGGGTCCGGCTAATGCATACCAATCAATTAATTTGATAAGGCAAAGGGCAGGGTTGCCCAATCTTACTCCCGACTTGTCCCAATCACAGCTAAGGGACAAAATCCGCCATGAAAGGAAAATTGAACTTGTATTTGAAGAACACAGGTTTTGGGACGTGAGGCGCTGGAAAATACTTGAATCAACACAGAGCATTACGCTTGGTGGAATTGCTATTACCGGGGCAACTCCAACGGCCGTAACATACGCTCCTGTTACCGCAGAAGGATATGACCTAATTCAAACCCGTGTATTTTTACAAAAGCATTATTTCTGGCCCATTCAGCGTGCCGAGCTGAATGCAAACCCTAACCTTACTCAAACACCGGGTTACTGATTTTTTATATGAATGCATAGGGTAAGCCATTTGTGGATGGCATTAAATAAATGCCATCCACCTTTTTTAAGTTTTTGGAATAAAGGATGAATTACAGCGGACGCTTATATGAACGGGTAGGTTATCTGGCGGCTGGGTTTTCTATTTAGCAGCCCCGTTACAAACAATTTATTTTGCTGAAAAGAGGCGAAGGCTACGTATTGATAAATTCTACATCGTCACGGTTAATCTGGCAGACGATACGTTTATAGCTCCATAAAACAAACAGATATGTAAACAGGTTAATTTAAAAACTACAATTAAAAATTATAAAAATAAAAAATGCAATCCGATGTTGCCTCTGCGACAAATGAAAAGCAATTAATAAAAGTCAGTTGAAGGAGAAAATCTGTCTATTGATACTGTAGGAAGTTCTCTTGGTGTTAAATATTCAATCAATCATCAACAGTATTATTTACAAATGAAAACATATTTATTTATTATTACCAGCCTCATTGTCATCCTTGGCAAACAAACTTGTAAAAGCAAGGTAGAAAAAGCACCGGAAAAACAATTGACTGTTGAAACCTATTCCACCAACGCTTTCAACCGGCAATACGACAGCCAATGGCAGGGAATTCTTAACGCATCGGACGGTAATATTTATTTTGCCAACTCCACCCATTCCTATCAGCATGGTGCAGGCTTTTTCAAATTCAATCCTGCTACAAAAGAATTGACAAATATTGCGGAAGACATTACTACTATAGTTGGAGAAGACCCTTCAAAAACACCGCCTCAGGGGAAAATCCATAGCCCGTTTGTGGAAGCCAATGGTTGGATTTATTTTTCCACCCACCTATCTACTTATTGGCAGAAAGCGGTACAGGCTTATACCGGCGCCCATATTGTTGGTTATGAAATAACCACTCAAAAATTTAAAGACTTTGGTATTCTTAAACCACGTTATACCGTCTATTCAGCCATCACAGTTGACCCTGAAAGAAATTTACTGTATGCCTTTGTAACACCTTATGCAGAGCAGGACAAGGCTAAAGACGGCAATCATTTGTATTCAGTCAACATAACAACAGGAGAAAAAAAAGATTTGGGGCAGGTAAATAAACAGAAAACTTTTCATGGAACGCTTTGGTTCTTTCTGCATAAAAATGGCGACCTCTGGTTTTCTACTTGGAACGAAGAGGGCAAGCTGCACCGTTATAGCCCGGCTACAGGCAAAATTGATAATTACAATAATGTGCTGCCCTCTCCCAAATTAGCACCTGATGGAAAACCTGCTCCTGTAAATGAATGGAAAAATTCATGGACATGGCTACATGCATTACCAGGCAATGAAAAGGCTTTGTTTTCACAGGGATACTATGGTGGCGGCGATGAACGTTTATGGCTGTTTGACCCTTCCAAATCGTTGAAGGAAGGCGGGGCATTTGTACCATTGGCATATACGGGTACAAATTTTCTATCTGTAGCCCTCGGAGGCGACCGTGTTTATTACATACAAAAAAATAAGATTGATGAAGCCCGTGGTTACGATACCGAAACCGATAGGGAATACAATCCGGATTCTCTTGGATACGTAGAAGATTTACACCTGCGGAGTGTGTTATTGGATCCTGCTAAAAATTACCCCGTTTTTGATCATGGGCAAATCATAGATAAAGATGGCCGCAAACCAAGAATGATTGAGTCATTGACTGCTGATGACAAAGGCCATGTTTATTTTATTGGAAGCTGGTATTTAAAACCAGGTGAAAAAGGTACACTGATGCATCAGTATGGCAAGATTGAGCATGGCCCATTGGTAGAAGTAAAGCGGGGTGAATTTTTCGGCGTGGCCGATGTGAGCAAAGAGATTGAGTAGGGTGTTTCTTTTTTATTTAGCGGAAGTAAACAGCATTCATGCAATATAAAATTTTATCGAAGAATATTATTCTGGGGTGGTTATTAAAAATTTCAGCTTCTGATTATATGATTAAAACTTGCTCCAGTTATCTGCGGATAGCATTCATGTGCCTGCTCTTTGCAGGCTGCATAAAAACTAAAGATTCTGGTGGGCAGGATAATCCTTCCACAGGTCAATATGAAGCAGATAGCGAGAATGTAATTGTCAATCCTGCGAGAGGATGGTTTGTACAATATCTTGGCGAATGTTGCTATGACTTTCAAACATCTTGTAACCTTCCACCTGTAAGTATGAATAGCCCACATGAGCCGTTGGCCTCGCTTGCTACTCCGCTTCGCATTAGTTTAAAAGTAGCCAACGATGGTTTTGCCCGTATCCTAACCCCAAGGAAAGTAGAAATTATTTTGAGAAATAAAACTACCGGTGATAAATACACGATTGATGTTAATGGCGATGGCCGGGGCAACCGTTTGTGGATCCCCGGTGCTGGAGAAGAAAAAAATTTATTGATTGAAAAAGCAGTGCCTGCAGCCATAACACCGGGCAGCTACGACTTGCACCTGAACCTGCCCAACCCTTATCCAAGGTTGCACGAAAGGCCTGAATACTGTATCCAATTGACCAATAAAAATATTTGGGAAGCTACAACAGGTTATAATAAACTATTACAATCCATAACTATATAATAACAATGATATATAACACAAATAAATATTATGATGCAATGGCAAAAAATAACATCAGCCTCAATGGAAGAAGGTTTTCACTTTTCCTGTTTGCTTTATTGGTAAACATTGCAGTGGCTAAAAGCCAGCAAACACCTTACAAAAATCTACAGGAGAACCTTTCAAAAGGCTGGAATACCTGGAACATCAATTCGGTATTATCCCATGTGTATCTGCCTTCCGCTTTCGCTTTAAATATTGGCGTGAAAGAATATGAAGAAGGCTTTTATTTAAAGGAGTCGCTCATCGGAAGATTAGGTGGAATGGCGGATGATAACACACCGGGCCTAATAAGCCTGTTTGGCGAGGGCAATGAACAGGTATTGCCCGGCCCCCGAAGTTACGACGGTTCCTATACCGAACTGGAATTGCGGTGGAGAGGGATTGTGCTCAAGATTCAATCGGCAGCCGGAGGCGACACACTTGTAATTTTGGTAACACCAATAAAAAGCCAGTTAAAAACCCCGCTTTTAATTGTGGAGGGAGGTATGTTGTGGGGGAATCCCGGCTATGTTACCAAAGAAAACAACCAATTGATTGGCCACTTCGGGGATAAAGTGTTATCTGTTTACACAAATAAACCAAGTATCAACGAAGTAAACATCAATGCAAACACATCTTATCTTTCTATTCCACTCAATGAGCAAATTGTTATTTCAACAGCCAGGCTTACCAACGAAAAGGCGCTGAGTTATGTCAATGCACATAAAGAAAAAGTAATCGCACAGGAAGAATCTTTCGGTGAGCTGAAAGAAGTGTACCAGCCTTTGCACCGGATACTTGCATGGAATACTATTTATGACCCCGAAAACAAACGGGTCATTTCACCCGTGAGCAGAAACTGGAAATGGGGAGGCTTTGTATTGTTTGATTGGGACACTTACTTTGCCGCTTACATGTATTCTGTAGATAGCAAAGAGCTTGCGTATGCCAATGCAGTGGAAGTGACACATGGAATTACACCTGCTGGATTCATCCCCAATTTTTCTGCAGGCAGGGGTTTAAAAAGTCTCGACCGTTCGCAGCCACCAATCGGTTCATTTGTTGTAAGGGAATTGTACAGAAAATTTAAAGACAAGTGGCTATTGGAAGAAGTGTACAATGAGTTGCTTATATGGAACCGTTGGTGGTTCAACAATAGAATGAACGAATCCTTGCTGTCATGGGGCTCCACACCCTACACACCAGTAACAGGCAATGTAAATGAATACCATGGCATCAACAAGTCGCAGGGCGGTGGCTACGAATCGGGCCTTGATAATTCACCCATGTATGAAAACATGCCCTTTGACACGATTAAGCATGTTATGCAATTGAACCCTGTTGACCTAAATAGTTTTTACCTGCTGGACTGCGAAGCTTTATCGGATATTGCCCGTATACTTGGAAAGACAAACGATGTAAAGGAAATAGGCCAGCGATTGAGTTCTATCAAAAATAATTTCAGCCGCCTGTGGAATGAAAAAACAGGCATCTACTGCAACTACCTTATTGATACAAAAGAATCATTTTTACGATATACTCCCACTTCATTTTATCCTTTGTTTACCGGGCTTCCTACACAGGCCCAGGCTAAGCGGATGATGGATGAACATTATTTCAACCCTAAGGAATTTTATGGTGAGTGGGTGATTCCTTCCCTGCCAAGAACAGACCTGGCTTTCCCGGAAAATAATTATTTAAAGGGAAGAACATGGCCACCATTGAACTTTCTCGTTTACCTCGGCATCCGTAAGTATGACTTACCGGAAGCAAGGAAAGACCTGGTGCAAAAATCAAAAAATTTACTACTGAAGGAATGGATTGAAAAAGGGCATATCCATGAGTGTTATAATTCAACCACCGGCGAGGGCTGCGATGTATTGAACAGCGACCGGTTTTATCATTGGGGTGCTTTGCTTGGTATGATTGTGCTGATTGAGAAAGGGATTGTGCCTTCTCCTGACGAACCGATTTCTGCGACCAAGAAATCAAAATAAAAAAAACTTCAGTAATGATAAAAAATCAAATCGATATTCTGGCACTCCTGCTACTTTTTAAGGCTGTCAGCCAACGAATGAAAAAGCTTCGGTTGATGCGAAGGACTTTCATTCCTGGGCAGCCTCACGACCTTTAGGATGGGATAGCTACTGCCCTACTAATGGAAGCAGAAGTAAATGCCAATACCGGTGGATTGAACCAGTAATAATTGGCTTAAACGGAAAACTTCCATTAACAAATTTGAAATGGAAAAGAATTGCAGCAATGGGGCAACAACCCTACATTAATAAAGATTTGTGGCTAAGGCAAGTTTGGATAATGATTCCTTTAAATTCGGCATATTTAATATAGGCGTGAAATTTTTAGTGTTCACCCAAGAGCCCACCGCTGAAGCACCAACAGATGCAGCAACCATAAGTGTAACGTTTGAGCAATTGGGAGTAAAAGGCAAATACCAGGTTCGTGATGCATGGTCTAAAAAAGATATTGGTGTTTTTGAAAATGAATTTTCGCAGGTGATCAGAAGGCATGCTTCGGGGTTGTATCGTTTATCTAAAGTAAAGTGAAAGGCTTATAAATACAGGTAGTGGTTTTAAAGACATCGGGAATATTTAAAAAAGGCAGATTGAAACAAATACGCATCATATTAATCATATTCATTCTTTTTTTTCTTCTTGATTGCAGTGCTCAAACAAAGACTTTGCAATCAAAAAGTGCAGCAACTTATAATGTACAAAGGCATCAAAAATTGATACCCATTAATGCTAACTGGAACAAACCGGCATGGCGAAAAACTAAGCCATTGCAAGTGGATAAAATCATGGGTGATACACCAACCTATCAACCTTCCGTACAGGCAAAATTGTTATACGATAGTGCCAATGTGTACGTGATTTTTTTAGTGAAAGAAAAATACCTGACTGCAAAAATAAAAGAAATCAATGGCCCCGTATGGCAGGATGCAGCAGTAGAATTTTTCTTTGCTCCAGATACCTTACACACCGAACGCTATTTTAATTTGGAAATCAATGCAGCAGGCGTACCACTCATGCACTACAACAAAGTAGCCAAAGACAGTTCAGTGGATATTGCCATGGACGACATCAAAAAAATTACCATTGCCCATTCGTTTACACCTGACAGTGATACGGAGATACAACAGGAAACAAAATGGACATTGGAATATAAATTGCCATTGGCTATGCTGGAAAAATATACAACCATCACCAGGCCGGGCAAAGGCATTTACTGGAGAGCTAATATTTATAAGATTGCTCACAAGTCATCGCATCCGCATTACCTGTCATGGTCGCATGTGCCGGGTGAGGTAGATATGCACCTGCCGCAATTTTTTGCCAAACTCAAATTTCAATAACCAATAGATTCAAAAAAGCACCATGAAATATATTCTGCTATCCTCTTTCATCATTTTTAATTGCAGCAACCTTGCTTATTGCCAAACTGATAATTATGCCAAGGAGTATGAGGAGGTGAGTTCCGGAAAAAAATTGTACAGCACAGGTTTTGAAAATAAGGAGGGCAATGATTGGGCAGTTTCCACACTACTCGATGGAATCGGTTCTGGTGAAGTGTCAACAGTTGCAAAACGCAATGGCGTGCAATCATTAAAGCTGGCAAAAATAAATTCTTTTGGTTATGTGATTGCATCTGCAAAAAAAACAGTGAAGGTACAACCAGGTCAATCGCACACGTACCGTTTTTGGTTTAATACCAGTGATGCATCCATCACTTCTTTTTTGATACCTAGGTTGGTAACAGACACCAATAGCACCATCATTTCCAATCCCTATTCGCCCTTGTGGATTGGGCAAGACTGGGAGTCGCAATCGCTGTTAAGAAATTCACCATCCACTGAAACCCAGCACTGGATTAAAAGAGTGGTTTTTTATAAGAATGAATCAGATCAACCTCAGGAACTTTATTTACAAATAGCCCTGTATGGCAATCCGTTTACTGTGTATATTGATAATGTTGAATTTGAAGAAGGGCAGATAAAATACAAAGATGGCCCGCCGATTCCCGGCTACACATACACCGAAGCAGAAGCGCTTGACATTGTAAAAAAACGAACCAATGAAACTGCTCTTTTTTCCGGCATAACAGGGAAAACGAATTTCCTGTTGAATGGTAAAAAAACATGGCCGGTGTTTTACCGGGCATGGTATCGCGGCGGTGGCTCTACTGACCCCGGTGTTTTTGGAAAAGCAGGTATCAACATCAACAATGTAGAACTGATTATCCTTCGGGATGGATACACGAAAGACAAATACCGCAATGCCGTGCTGGATGTTTTACGAAAGAACCCTTATGCAAAATTATATTTAGAGTTAGACATGGATGTTGACAGCGCCTGGCTGGCCAATCATCCTGATGAACATTGGGAAACAAAAACCGGTAAAAAAATTGAAGGTGGCAGTTATGCTTCTCAATTGTGGCGCACCGATGGTGCCAAAGCGTTGAAACAATTGGTAAGTGATTTAAAAGAAAATGGTTTTTGGAAATTAGTAGTGGGTGTCAATGTATCGGGTGGCCACGACTGGCAATTTTGGACCAAAGCCATCGGCGAAGTAGCGGCAGATTATTCGCCTGCCAATGTAAAAGGCTGTCAGCAATACCTGCAAAAAAATTACAGCACTCTTGCAACACTCAATACAATTTGGAAAACCAACTACAAAAGTTTTTCGGCCATACCCATTCCCGACCCCACGCCAGGCAATGAAGCATATGCACCTATTTTAACCCGTGGCCCGGTTACAGATTACCGCCAATATGCCGAAGCCATTGCATTCGATTTACGGGAAACTTTTGCCAGAGCTGTAAGAGAAGAAGCTGGTAAAGACATTTTCATTTCTGCTTACGGAATGCCCATGGAAAACCAGCATGGCAACTTTTTAAAAACTTCAGGTAAAAAGGGTAGGGCCAACAACGCCATTGCCAGCATGAGCTATTATGCTTACCGGCAACCGGGCTTTGCATCTGGTTACCACCCTGAACAATCATTTGGCTTTCATAACAGTGCTTTTATACAAGAGCTTGATATTAGGTATAAGCAGGAAAGCAACGAATTAAACTCCATGTGGGTGGGCAGCCAGCCAACTTTTAATGATTGGAAGAATCTCCATCGAAAATTAGTAGGCATATCATTGGCACAAGACCAAACTTACTGGTACTACGAATTACACAAGCAGTTTTTGCATCCTGAACTGCTGGAAGAAATAGGTACTGTAAAAAAGATAGCCGATACACTGGCAAATAAAAAAGCCGTTCCGTTTCGTCCGGATGTATGCCTTGTTCGCTTTGATGCAGAGAGCAGGTATTATGGTTCTTCAGTGGATAACGCAGTAGGCGCTACCAACTATTGGGAGTACATGCTGCTGGAAACAAGTGGCGTTCCTTTTGATGTGCATTACCTGTTTGATATTATTGCAGAACCAAGTTTGCAGAATTATAAAGTGTATGTTTTTCACAATAACAGTTACCTCACTGAAAAACAGAAACAGTGGATTAATGCTAACCTCAAAAAAAATAACAAGACCATTGTTTGGCTGTACGATAATGGATACGTAACAGACAACGGTTTATCCATCAATAGTATATCTGCACTTACAGGTTTTAAAGTAAAAACCGATACCAATTATACAAGGACTGTTGTAGAAGTATCCGGTAATGATAAATTAGTCGGTGGTAAGCCAGGCTTTTACACCGTCCCAACATTCCAGGGCATGGCAGAAGCCTTGTGTGCAATTTTTAACAGCAAAGGAAAAGCCTATTCCTTTGAGCCATCGCATAGTCGCCATGGATATACGGCTGCACCGGGTGTTTCCCGCTATCAAAAATTCTGGATTGATGGCGGCTATGACGCCGCTTTAGCTAAATACAAAGAAGATGGTAAAGTGGCTATAGCCGTAAAACGTTTCCCTGCCTGGACATCCGTATACGTTGCAGCACCCAATGCACTGGCGGGAGAATTATTTAACAATATTGCCAAAGAAGCCAATGCTTACAGAACAGGCCCGCCTGCACTGGGAGAATTAAGACTAAGTGGCCGGTTTGTTTCGTACCATGCTATCAAAACGGGTAACTATGAATTTACCTTACCTAAAGGCGCAACTAAAATTATAGACACAGAAACAGGAAAAGTGTTGGCGCAAAATGTTTCAACATACACCATTGATGGAAAAGCGCAAACAACGTATTGGTATTTTATTGAATAGCAATAAGGGATGTTATTTAAAAATAAATCGAATTAAAAAGCGAAAAAAAACTGTCAGCTTCCAAAAATTCAGGTTGTTTTTTAATAGCAATATTTATACTTAACAATAGAAACGAAAACTATGTCAATTAAAAAATTAACTCCCGAACAAAAAGATTTGTTTGAAAAAGATGGTTACATCATTCTTAAAAACTTTCTTGGCAACGAAGAAGTTACGAAGCTGTATAACATTGCTATTGAAGATGATACCATGAGCAAGCATTCGTATGATATGAACGACAAGTCTGGCAAAAAAACAAAACTGGCTTTATGGTTTACACCCGGCAATGATGCGTATGGTTTATTTACACGAAGTAAAAGTGTGGTAGACACGGTAAATCAACTTTTAGATGGCGATGAGTCGGTTTGTCATTTTCATTCAAAACTAATGCAGAAGGAACCACGTGTGGGTGGTGCATGGGAATGGCACCAAGATTACGGATACTGGTATAGGAATGAGTTTTTATTCCCTGACCAGATGCTTTCCTTCATGGTGGCAATTACGACAGCAAATAAACAGAATGGTTGTCTGCAAGTAATAAAGGGTTCGCATAAATTGGGCAGGGTGGAACATGGTTTTGCCGGTCAACAAGTAGGTGCTTCGCAACATTATGTTGATCTGGCACTAAAGACAATGGAATTAGTATATGTAGAACTATCTCCAGGTGATGCATTAGTTTTTCATTCGAATCTCCTGCACCGTTCAGAGGCAAATCTATCGGATGCCCCCAGGTGGTCACTCATTTCATGCTATAACCGACAATCGAATATACCCTACAATGAAAAATCTACATCCTGCATTACTCCGATTGATGTAGTGCCGGATGAGGCTTTGTTGAGTTGGAAAACAACCGGGCTTGGGCAAACAAATACAGATTTTTTAACCAAAGAAACAGACGCTGCTTTAAAGTAAAACAATGGAAACAACAATCAATAAAAAATATCTTGCGCTGCTTACCAGTGTTGCCGCATTGGGGGGCTTGTTGTTTGGGTTCGACATAGCGATCATTACCGGGGCAGGCCCATTTATAGAAACGTATTTTCACTTGGAAGATAGCCAGTTGGGATTAGGCTTTTCGTTCGCATCGCTTCTTTTTGGATGTATGTTTGGAACGGCCTTTGCCGGAAGGTTGACCGATTTGCATGGCAGAAGGAAAATATTGTTTTACGTAGCACTATTATTTATTTTAACCTCCGTACTTACTGCCGTCTCTACCAGTTTTACACTATTTATTACAGCAAGGTTTTTGGGCGGATTGGCAGTAGGCGCTGCTTCTATGCTTTCACCCATGTATATTGTAGAGGTTTCCCCGGCAAAAACACGGGGTATGCTGGTGTCGTTTTATCAGTTTTCTATCGTCTTCGGAATACTTATCTCTTACCTCATCAACTATCTGCTCCGGGATATTGGAGATAACAACTGGCGCTGGATGTTTTTTACAGGCGTTATTCCATCGGCTTTATTTTTTTTACTCCTTTTCCTTGTGCCCGAAACACCACGCTTCTTATTTAAAATCGGCAAAGAGAAAGATGCATGGGATGTATTGAAAAAAATTGGCGGTGAAAGTTTGGCCAGTTTGGAAATAGAAGAAATACATGAAAGCCTGAAAGAAAAAAAAGGAAAGCTATCCGATCTTTTCAAGCCCGGTTACAGGGCAATGCTGGCCATTAGTATTTTGCTGGCTATTTTTGTACAGGTAACCGGTATCAATGCCATTATTGACTATGCACCAAAAATTTTTCTTACAGCAGGGTTCAATATTGATGGCGCCCTCTTCGCAACTTTCGGGTTAGGTTTAACCAATGTGGCCTTTACGTTTGTATCCATTTATTTTATTGATAAACTGGGCCGCAAGCCCTTGTACATCATTGGCTCTTCCGGCATGTTCCTGGCATTGACTGTACTATCGATTGCAAGTTATCTCGGCCATTTCAGCGGGCTGCTGGTATTCTTTTCCTGTCTTGCCTATCTCGCCTTCTTTGCAGGTTGTATAGGCCCGGTATTCTGGACGCTGATTTCCGAAATATTCCCGAATAATATCCGTGGCACCGCCATGATTTTTCCCGTGCTGGTGCAATGGTTTTTTAATGCACTGATGGTTTGGGTTTTTCCAGAAATACTGAAGAATTTCAGGACCGGTACTTTTTTGATTATTGCTTTTCTCACCTTGTTACAATTGCTTTTTGCCATTAAATGGCTTCCCGAAACCAAAGGAAAATCATTGGAAGAAATTGAAAAATTATGGAAGAAAAAGCAACGCCAAAGAATTTAAAATTAATAATTAATTGAATGAATAGAATGAGCCCGATTCCGAAAAAAAGGGCCAATGCCCATTAAGGTGCAACGCAAGAACGCATTAAAAAAATCTTTTTGAATTTAGAAATATATGTGTATGAGAATCCTGTTTTTTTGTCCGCTTTGGGGGAGTGAGAATCTGAAGTTTTCGCATTTTGTACAACAGGTGAAAGCAGCCGGGTACGATGGGGTTGAAATGTCATTTCCCTTTAATGATCCGCAAGAGCTCAAGCATAGGATTACTGTGCTTAAAGATGCCAGTTTGCTTTTTATTGGCCAGCATTGGGAAACGGTCAACACCAATTTGGAAATGCACAAAAAAGAATATCAGGATAGGTTGTTCAATCTTGCTTCAGGGAATCCAATTTTCATTAATTCGCAAACAGGCCGTGATTTTTTTTCGTTTGAACAAAACCGGGAGCTTATTGAAGTAGCTACTGCGTTCACGGCAAAAACAGGCATCCGGGTTTTACACGAAACCCATCGGGGTAAATTTAGTTTTGCGGCGCACATCACCAAAAATTTCCTTTTGGCTAATGAGCAATTAAGAATCACTGCCGACTTTAGCCATTGGACCAACGTGGCCGAAACCCTGCTGCAAGACCAGCCGGAAGCAGTAAACCTTGCCATAGACAGGGCTGATCATATCCATGCACGGGTGGGCTTTCAGGAAGGCCCGCAAATACCTGACCCAAGGGCTGCGGAATGGGAAGAAACAATACATGCTTATCTCAACTGGTGGGACAGGATGATACACAGGGCGGATAGCGAGGGCAAAGAAGTGTTTACCATTACACCTGAATTTGGGCCCTATCCATACATGACCATACTGCCACATAGCAGGGAGCCCATCAGCAATCAATGGGATGTGAATGTATATATGATGTCGTTTTTGAAAAAAAGATATTCCAATAAAATTGAATTAGTGCAGTAATATTTTTTGTTATGGGAACTAATGTATTAACCAAAAAAGATTATAGCTTAACCGGCACCGAGAGTAAGCTTGCCCTTCAAAAAGGATTGGCGGAAGCTACCTGGTACACTTCACCGGTACCACGGGAAAAGATGCTGGAACTGCTGGTGCGAAAGAACGGCCCTGCCATACGGGATACTTTAATTTGGTTGGGACTTATCATCGGCTCAGGTTATCTGTTCTATATTTCCCGGGGCCATTGGTGGTGTATATTCCCGTATATCATTTATACGGTGCTCTATGCTTCCACTTCCGATTCAAGGTGGCACGAGTCGAGCCATGGCACTGCCTTTAAAAGCGATTGGATGAACAATGTGTTGTATGAAATTTCTTCGTTCATGGTATTCCGGCAGTCTGTTCCATGGCGGTGGAGCCATACAAGGCACCACAGCGATACCATTATTGTAGGGCGTGACCCTGAAATTGCGGTACCACGGCCCGCTGATTTAACGGGTATAGCTTTAAGTTTCTTCGGTTTGAAGAGTACTCCCATCGAGTTCCGGAAAATTGTGTTGCATGCTTTTGGTAAAATTGACCCGGAGGTAGCTACCTACCTGCCGAAACCGGAATACGGTAAAGTGTTTTTAAGGGCCAGGATTTACCTGTTGATTTATGCCACAGCGATAACGGCATCAATTGTGTATCAAACTATTTTTCCCTTGCTGTTTATTGGCATTCCAACATTTGTTGGCACCTGGCTAATGCCCATTTATGGATTAACACAACATGCAGGGTTAGACGAAAATGTATTAGATCACCGGCTGAATTGCAGAACAGTATACATGAACCGCATTCATCAGTTTCTATATTGGAACATGAATTATCATGTAGAACACCACATGTTCCCCTTGGTACCTTATCATGCACTGCCTAAACTCCACGAACTTATAAAGGACGATTGCCCGGTACCTTATAAAAACATCACCCATGCTTTTCGGGAAATTATTCCAACCCTGATACGGCAATCAAGAGACCCCTACTATTTTGTGCAGCGGCAACTACCTGTAAACGCTGCTTCGGGAAGAGATAAGCAGGTAAGCAATCATATTATTGGTTCAAAAAATCCTGTTCAAAACGGTTGGATAGCTGTTTGTCCTGCCAGCTCCATTCATGCAGGTGATGTGTTACGTTTTGATTTGGAACATACAACCTTTGCCATCTATCATACACAAAACAATCAATTTTATGCCACTGATGGAATTTGCACCCATGGTAAAACCCATTTGGCAGATGGGTTGATTATTGGCGACCAAATTGAATGTGCCAAGCACAATGGCCGTTTTAATATTGCAGATGGTTCAGTAAAACGGCCACCTGTTTGCGTAGCGCTTAAAACCTATCCCGTTGAAGTGAGAAATGGTATTATTAACATCAACATTTCAAAACCCGGGGGTGCTGGTCTTTACCAGGAATCGCAATCGCAACTCACCTTAAAAGTAATCAGCAATAAAAACGTGGCCACCTATATACGGGAACTAACCGTAGAGCCTTTGCAGGATACAGCATTCATTTACAAACCCGGGGAATACATTCAATTGGAGATACCACCCTATGAACTGGATTTTGGATCGCTTGCCATTAACGAACCCTTCAGAGAAATATGGCAGAAGAATAATGCTTTTCAACACTTTGCAAAAAATCCAACTACCTCCAAAAGAAATTATTCTTTGGCAACCAACCCGGTTGCTGATAAGCACTTAACATTTAATGTGCGGCTTGCACTGCCACCTAACGGATCGAATATAAGTGCCGGAGCAGGCTCCTCGTATGTATTTAATTTAAGACCTGGCGACATTGTAAAAGCACATGGTTCGTTTGGCGATTTTCACATCAGGGAAAGCGAACGTGAAATGGTGTACATTGGTGGTGGTGCAGGTATGGCCCCATTGCGGTCTCATATTTCGTACTTGTTTGAAACATTGCACACTCACCGAAAGGTAAGTTTTTGGTACGGGGCCCGTTCGGCAAAGGAATTATTTTACATGGATTATTTCAATAAACTGGCTTTATCGTATCCTAACTTTAGTTTTCATGTGGCACTGTCCGAAGCCTTGGCGGAAGACAATTGGAACTCACACACAGGCTTTATTCATCAAATTGTAAAGCAGGAATACCTCGATCATCACAACGACAGTGGCAATGTTGAGTATTACCTCTGCGGGCCACCCTCCATGATAAAAGCCACCTTAAATATGCTTGAACAATTGGGTGTGGGCAATGAACAGATTGCGTATGATGAGTTTTAATAGCAATTTTAAAGAGGTTTAAGGTTCAAAAAGTAAAATATAATACATGAAAAAAATAGCTGTTATAATTCTTTGCTTAGGACAAGTTTTTTTAGCAAAGTCAGAAAACTATTACGTATGCAAGAAAGGAAGTGATGCAAATAACGGCTCGTTTAAAAATCCTTTTTTCACCCTGTAGCATGCCATAAATAAAGCTGCAAAACCAGGCGATTCCGTTTTGGCTAGGGAAGGTATTTATTTTGAAAAGCTGAACTTTCCGCACAGTGGCACTGCTCAAAAGCCCATTGTGTTCACCAGGTACCTGGATGAAATTGTAATCGTAGATGCCACAAAGGTTCCGTTCACGGAAGGAATTTTTGTAAGGGTTATCGGGAAAAGCTATATCAACATTAGTGGCATCAGGTTTCAAAATTTTCTCGGACGAACCCTTGTCTCCAAGGGCCTAGCTATTATCGGCCCCAGTGTGGGTGTGCAAATATTGAACAATGAATTCCAGGACTTTGGCCCTGTTGATGACGAAGGTGAATTAGACGGGATTGCCGTGTTCTCTCACAAAGGCCAGCATGTAAGTGATGTACGTATTTCGGGTAACAAGTTTGTACGTATTGCCACCGGGTATAGTGAAGTGGTGATGCTCAATGGCTTTGTGCATGAGTTTGAAGTATCTGATAATGAAGTGACCGATGCGGCCACTAATCCTATATTAGCGGCAAGCGGCGGTTATGATATCAAAGACTGGGGTGGCGGTTATTCCACGGATAGTTTGGGAATACCCCATCATGGTGTATTCCGGAATAATTACATCCATGATAACCGCAGAGGCAAGGGCACCAACGGCATTTACATTGATGGAGGCCGTGATATCATCATTGAAAATAACCGCATCATCAATAATGTAGTAGGTATAGGTGCAGGTTGTGAAGAACGGCGTGCAAAAAAATCCAGCAATATTATTATCCGTAACAATGTACTGGTGAATAATTCTTACGGGATCTGGAACGGTAACTCAGAGAACTTCGGCGGCCGTAGGGTACCGGGCGGGGTTGACAGTTTGTTTATTTACAGCAACACGATTGTGAATGGCGAGGGCGGGTTGCTGCTGTTTGAAAAATCACCGGCAGCAGACATTTTTGTGTACAACAATATTTTTTACCGCAGGGCTGATCAAGTTGGGAAACCTATCATCAATGCTAACAATTCCGATATTCCCAACTTCGTCCTGGACCACAACCTTTATTGGACGGGTGAAGCTTCTAACCCGAAAGTATTCGTTTACGGCGGGAAAACATACAGATCATTGACTGAATTTGCAGCCGCCACCGGCAATGAAAAAAATGGCTTGTCAGCAGACCCGCTTTTTGAAAACCTGCCATCCCAAAATTTCGAATTAAAGAGCGGAAGCCCAGCTATTGACGCGGGCATTGCGTTGGATAAAGTGCCCACAGACAGCAAAGGAATTAAAAGGCCCACAGGACTTAAACCCGACATCGGCGCCTATGAAATGAAGAAAGAAGTGAAATAAAAAATTTTATTCTTAAATGTTCTAAAAAAAACTACTAAATCTATACGAGTTTACGAAAACGATTAATTACCATGAAGTACTGTATCGCACTCCTGTTAGTAAGCGCATCCATTTTTGCCCATGCACAGAAAACATCTGCTACTCCCGTCATGGGGTGGATGAGTTGGAACGTTCATGAAGGCGACATCAACGAAGAAATCATCAAAGGCGTGGCGGATGCATTGGTTGAAAAGGGGTTGGACAAAGCGGGCTACCAATTCATTTGCATAGACGATGGCTGGGTAGGCGGCCGGGATAAAAAAAATAGAATCATAGCTGACCAAGTTAAGTTTCCATCTGGCATTAAAGCCATAGCCGAATATCTGCACAGCAAAGGATTGAAGCTGGGAATTTACTCTTCTGCTTCCACACTTACTTGCCTGGGTTATACAGCGAGCTATGGCTTTGAAGACCTGGATGCAAAAACCTTTGCTGAATGGAAAGTGGATTACCTGAAATACGATTGGTGCGGTGATGCGCCAAATGACCCGGAGTCGTTACGTATTCGAAATGAAACCATGTCCAAAGCTATTGCGGAAGTAAAGTCAATTCACCCTATTGCGCTTGGTTTTTGGGGAGGTTTCACTTACCAGGATTGGTTTAAGGAAGTGGGGAACGACTGGCGCACAGGCTGGGATATACGTGACAGTTGGTTTACCAAACATCCGCAGCGTACCGGCATATTTGATGCTTATGAAGCAACCGTACGTTGGGAAAACACTGCTGGCCCTTATGGCCACAACGATCCCGATATGCTGGTGATTGGTTTGCATGGCAAAGGCAAGGCAGCATCCCGTGAAGGACACACCGGTGGCTGCACCAACGAAGAGTACCGCTCGCAAATGAGCCTGTGGAGTTTGATGGCTTCTCCATTATTGATATCAGTTGATGTAAAATCGTTGGATAAAGTATCGATAGATATTTTAAGTGATAACGAAATATTGGCAATTAACCAGGATAGCTTGAGTGTGCAGGCAAAAAGAGTACAGCAAACAAATTTGTACGATGTGCTTGTAAAGCCTTTGGCCAATGGTGATTTTGCATTGGGCATTTTAAATAAAAGTAATGCACCTTTAAAATTAAACCTGCCTTTTAAAGAAGCCGGGTTCATAGGCACTTTCAAAACCCGTGATGTGTGGAGAAAGAAGACAACAGAAAAATCAACTGGCTGGTCGGGTACACTGGCAGCGCATGAAACTCTTGTGTTGCGGTTGACGGCTGTAGCAGCGGTCAGGTGACAGACATTTTATAAATGATAAAGCGATGAAAAACCGTATTACTGTTTTTGCTGTAGCGTTGTTTGTTTTGACAGGTTGCCAAAACAAATCTGCTAACGGTTCTTTCAAGCCGGGAGAAATTTGGAAAGACGATAATGGCGTTCACATCAATGCACATGGAGGAGGCATTTTGCATCATGAAGGCCGCTACTGGTGGTTTTGTGAGCATAAAATTGAACGTGAAGCCGGCAATATAGCACAGGTAGGGGTGCATGTGTATTCATCTGCTAATCTCTACGATTGGAAAGACGAAGGCATTGCTCTGCAGGTAGTAAAAGACCAGCCCAGTTATGACATTGAACAGGGAAGTATCATCGAACGGCCTAAAGTGATTTTTCAAAATTATTTATTGGAAATAAAAAAGAAATATTTAAATATATGAAATGTTGGGATAAAACCCTTTAAACTATTTTTTTATTCTATTATAGGAAAATTAGTTTAAACAAGTTACCCGATATTTACTTATTATGCTGATTTATAATACTTTTTTACATTCACCTATATGGTAAGATTATAAATGTATCAATTATAAAATACCTAAACCCCAATCACAATTTCTTTCAACTATTTCAAATGACAGAATAAGTACAACATAATTTATTTAAAATTTATGGACAGAAAAAACAATTTTAGATGTATCAGATGCAAATTGCGGAACTGAATAACCGCCGGAATCAAGAAGTGCTTTTGGAAAAAGTTTTAATAATTCTGGCCATTGCTTTTTATCAATTTTTGTTTGATGCAGAAACAATGATTGCAGTTTTTTAAGGTTAGTGATTTTATTTAATCCAGCTATACTAATATTAGTATTAATAATGTTTAATGATTGAAGATTATTTAGGGTTTTCAAAAGGCTTATCCCAGTGTCTGTAATCCCTGTATTATTTAGTTGCAGAAAAGTGAGTGCACTGCATTGGGCAACATAAATAAGTCCGCTATCAGTAATATTTGTATGCCCAAGTTTAAGCCAAACCAGTTGCTTTTTTAATGGCAATAACAAACCCATATCCTCATTTGTAAAGCGAGTAGCAGTAATAAAGTTTGCAGAAAGATAATTGCTGTTTTGTGCAACGGGTATTATAACTACTCCTTTTTTGCTCAGTAATTGTACAACTTTTTCATCAGCCTTCTCCACTGCTGCTTCAGGTATAAGTGAGGTTGATTTTTTTTCATCTTTTGCCTGATTACTTTGCAAAGCTAATAATATAGGTTTCAATTTTTCAGGCTGTTCTATTTGCTTTACCTTTTTGCTAAAATCAGCACCTGTCTGTATCCACCAGTGTAATAATGCAATCTGTTTTTCATTTAACTGAGCTTTTTCCTTAGGTGGCATGTGGTGTTCATCTTCCCTTGGCAATAACAACCGTTTTATCAGTTCACTTTCGTCTGCTTTGCCTGCCACTATAAAGGCTCCAGTTTTTCCACCCTGCAATAAATATTGTTGCTCATCCATGCGAAGTTTTCCTTTCTGTTTTTGCTTGCCATGGCAGCTATAGCATTGTTGCTCCAGTATCGGTTGAATTATATCTGTATATAAAATTGCCTCTTGCATATTGGCTATTGGTTTTTGTTTGGCAACTTCAATACTATTACTACCAAATACATCCCCCAGCGGCTTGGTTAAATAATCGGAACCATGTGTTAAGGAACCTCCCAGGTGACCTGTAAGCATTACCAATATCAGCAATCCAATGGATAAGAGTTTATAACTGATATAAAAATAGTTATTCAATTGAAGGTATATTAATATCGAAACCACTGCTACAGCTATACCCATCCACATGTGCAAGTTGATCATTGTTTTATCATACTCTCCACTCACTGATAACATATATCCGGTTATACAGGAAAATACAGCAGAAACCGCACCTGCAAGCATTACTACTTTAATCACCTCGGTAGAAATATTATATTTTTCTTTAAAAGACAACCATCGCAGCAATAAGCCTATTAATAAAATACCTATTGGCAAATGCACTATCAGGGGGTGAAAATGACCTATAAATTCGGTAATAGAAAGTAACACAATAATGAAATATTTTTTTTTAATTGATACTTTTATTCACAAAGTAAATTATGCCTGATATCTTTTACGCAGCACTTGCATCATGTGAACATTAATTGCCCACTGGTTAGCCAGGGGCTGTGTAGTATATGGCAAGGTTGGCATATAATCTGGTGGACCAAACTCTGTAAGAATGGTAAGCCGTTCCCCTTTCCTTTTTTTTAGGTCTGCTATTTTATCCCACCACGCAAAATGGGCCTCCACCGCCGATTGCCACTCTGGGGCTCTTGGGTCGTTTACCTGCGGGCCTTGCGGATGGCCGATTCGTGCATGTATATGCCCTGTTCTTTCTATCGCTAAATCAAGCGCAGCTTTTTGATTTTGCAATAAACTTTCGCTTACATTGCACCAATGCGATACATCGAAAGTAATCTGTAAATCCAAGTTTTTTTCCATGAATGTTTTGGCTACAGGTGCCGCAAATAACATTCGGGAGCGATGTGTTTCATGGAAAATTAGTATCTCGGCTTTTTTGGATAACTGTGTTGTGTAATCAATAAAAGATTTGTTCTCTTCATAACTAAAATAATCTGCACCAGAATGGCAATTAATGTATAGTGGCTTTTGTATTTTATTATCTGCGGCTGCATTAATGGTATTTTTAAAGGTATTGAAATGCGCCTTATAATTGTCTTCGTCCGCCCCAAATAAGAACCCTGCTTCCAGATTGTACTTTTTCAATACAGTAAACATTTCCTCCTGTGCTTCCCTCGTGGCTGGCCACCACATTTCTACGCCATCGTAACCGTCTTTTTTTACTTTAGCGCCATATTCATCCAAACTTCCTTTAAAACCCCAGTTAGTGGCTAAGATTTTTAATTCAAACTTATTATCCATCTTTATTTGTAAATTATTAGTTATGGCAAAAGTATCTAATGATGACAGTAGTAAAGCAGTGGTTACTAAAGCAGATGCTTTAATAAAATTTCTTCTATTGTTATTCATTCAACGTTCTTCTCAATTTGATAAAAAAATTCTATGCAATAATTTCATCAATCACTTTACCATAAACGTCTGTTAACCTAAATGGCCTGCCTTGTGATTGATAGGTAAATTTTTCATGATCAAATCCTAATTGATTTAATATAGTTGCCTGTACATCATAAGGTGTTACCTTACCGCTAACGGCACTGTACCCAATCTCATCAGTTTCGCCATAACTAAACCCTTTTTTAATGCCACCACCCGCCATCCAGATTGTAAAAGCATCCACATGATGGTCCCGGCCTTTAAAGGGATTTTGTACACCATCCCTGTTTTCCATCATAGGCGTCCGGCCAAATTCGCCTCCCCATACCACCAATGTTTCTTCTAATAAACCACGCTGTTTCAAATCAAGTATAAGAGCCGTCATAGCTTTATCTATTTGCCTGCACTTATTTATAAATCCTATGTCAATTGCATTGGGTGCATCAGTACCATGACTGTCCCATCCCCAGTCAAACAATTGAATAAACCTTACTCCTTTCTCTACCAATTTTCTGGCAAGTAATACATTATTTGCAAAGCTTGCCTTTCCAGGTTCTGTACCATACATTTCATGAATATATGCCGGCTCGTCATTAATATTCATTACCTCTGGCACCGATATTTGCATTTTATATGCCATCTCGTATTGAGAGATACGGGATAATATTTCAGGATCTTTATATTCGTTGTATTCATCTTCGTTCAGTTGATTGATTGCATCTATACTTGACTTTCGCAAATCCCTTTCCATTCCTTTGGGGTCTTTAATAAATAATACAGGGTCACCCTCGCTTCTGCATTGCACTCCCTGATAAACACTGGGCAAGAAGCCGCTCCCCCATATACTTTTGCCTGCATCAGGGTTTTTACCGCCACTGGTAAGTACTACATATCCGGGTAAATTTTGATTATCAGTTCCTAATCCATATGTAGTCCATGCACCAAGGCTGGGCCTGCCTAACCTTGGACTGCCAGTATGTACTAATAACTGTGCAGGTGCATGATTAAATTGATCTGTAGTACATGCTTTTAAAAAACTTACTTCATCTGCTACTGTAGAAAAATGTGGAAGGTTATCGCTTATCCATGCACGGCTTTCGCCATATTGGTAAAATTTGGCTTGCGGCCCCAGCATCTTTGGCACCCCACGGATAAAAGCAAATTTTTTACCTTGTAATAAAGACTGTGGGCAATCCAGTCCATCCAGTTTCATCAGGTCAGGTTTATAATCAAACAATTCGAGTTGAGAAGGGGCACCTGCCATGTGTAAATAGATTACATTTTTTGCTCTACCAGGAAACATAGGTGATTTAGGCAACAACGGATGGGCAGGATCAAAAGCAACACCGGATGGGCTTTCAGCATTTGATCCCAATCCACAACTTTGCAATAAAGAACCTAATGCCAAGGCTCCAAACCCCATAGCACTTTCTTTTAAAAAAAACCTCCTGGTATGCGTTTGCCTAGAAACATTTTCTGCCTCTTTTAAAAGGCGCTGGTTGTGTAAATCCTGACGTGTCATAAATTTAATTAAATCTTAATTTTTCATTATCAATTCATCTGAATTTAAAATTGCTGCTGTAACAACTATTAATGCTGCTATTTCCGGTTTATTATATTCTCCTTTTCTAGCCACCATATCAAATGTTTTGTTTGCATCATTTTTAAAATTAGCATAAGCCTTATCATATAAATTTTCAAGGATAACCAATTTGGTTTTAGTGATTTTTTTATTTAAAGCCAATTGATAACCTTTATTGATTAATACTTTAACATCTTTTGTGAATGAACTCTCAAGGATACGATAAGCATAAAAGCGGGCTGCTTCTAAATATACTGAGTCATTTAATAACACCAAGGCTTGTAGAGGTGTATTTGTGCGAATACGGCGTACAGTACACACTTCTCTTCCAGTTGCATCAAAACTAATGGCAGATGGGTAGGGGGAGGTACGCTTAATATACGTATATAATCCTCTACGATATTGATTGCCGGATGTATCCGTATTCCAATGTAGTTTATCATAAGGTGAAAGCCATATACCTGAAGGTTGCCATGGCATTACACTGGGACCATACATTTTATTATTCAATAACCCGCTTATTGCCAATGACTGATCTCTTATTTGTTCCGCAGATAAACGAACCCTTGCACCTCTTGCATACCATTTATTATAGGGATCTTTTTCAACGGACTCTTTATTAAGCTTTGAATCCTGCTGATAAGTTGCTGATAGTACCATTTCTTTCAATAATTTCTTAACACTCCAGTTGTACTCGTGCATAAATTTATAAGAAAGATAATCTAATAATTCACGGTGTGTTGGTGCTGCTCCTTGCGTACCTAAATCTTCTAACGTTTCTACCAATCCAGTACCAAACAATTGTTCCCATAAGCGATTGACCATTGTTCTGGCCGTTAATGGATTGCGTTTATCTGTTAGCCACATTGCCAATCCTAAACGATTGGAGGGGGCATTTTTAGGCATTGTATTTAAGGAATGCGGCACGCCTGGTTCAACCAATTTCCCCTTTACCAGCCAATTCCCCCTTTCAAAAACATTCGTTAACCTGTGCATATCAGCAGGATTATCCATCATTACAGGGGTGGTTGGTACATTTTTTTGAGAGATTAATTTCCAATAAATTTTATACATTTCTTCATAGCCCGGCTTTCCTTTTCCTGCCAATGGGTTGCTGAAATAAAACCAATCCATTTGCATTCCATAATTCTCTGACAGCCTGAGTAACTTATTTGTATATGTAAAAAACAAGTTGTGTATTCCTGTAATTTCACTAAAATCGACACTTATAATATTCCAATCTTTAGTTTTATTAATTGGTACTGTTTTTATCACAGCACCGTCTGGATTATCCAAATGAACAGTTAGGTAGCCATCGCTAATAAACCCTTGATACCGAAAAATCAACTGACTTTTATTAGTTAAATTTATATCATGTAACCTTGCCTGTCCATTATTCCGTAAGTCGAGAAAACCATTATTATCCTCTAAGAAGCTGTTTACTAATTTATCTGCAACTGTACAATTGACAACAGGCTGACCAGTTTTCAAAAAAAGTTCAACTTTTTTAGCTTCAGCTTTTCCTACATTATTAATAAGCCACTGCAGGAGGTTATTTAGTTGAATACTATCGTTGCCGCTATAACTTCTAAATAATGGGTAATCAAGGTAAGTATCTTCATCTCTTGTATCATTAAAAAAAGCCAGAAACTGGTAATACTCATCATGCTTAAAAGGATCGTAAGGATGACTGTGGCATTGAACACAACCAAAGGAAGTACCCATCAGAGCCTGCCATGTAGTGTTAACCCTGTCTATAACTGCCGCAGTTCTAAATTCTTCGTTATCTGTTCCTCCTTCATCATTTGACATTGTGTTGCGATTAAAAGCTGTAGCAATAAATTGTTCATCTGTTGCATTTGGCATAAGGTCACCGGCTAATTGCTCTGTTAAAAATTGGTCGTACTTTTTGTCGGAATTAAATGCTTTAATCAGCCAATCACGGTATCGCCAAATATCTCTATGTTCATCTCTTTCATAACCTTTTGAATCTGCGTATCGGGCAAGGTCAAGCCAAATGCTGGTCCAACGTTCGCCATATTTAGGTGATGCCAGTAAAGAATCTACGAGCACTTCATAGGCTTTCAAATCATTTGATTTAAAAAACTTTTCAGCCAAGCTAGCGGATGGAGGGAGACCTGTAATATCTAAACTAACTCTTCGCAGCAGTGTGGCCTTATCTGCCTGTGATGAAAGCTGCAATTTTTGCTCCTTTATTTTATCATAAATAAAGTAATCAATATCATTTTTAATCCACGTAAATTTAGCAGCAGGTATTAGTCCAAACAAAGAAGCTTTCGGTTTTGGAATTTCAGTTTCTTTTACTTCAATATAGGCCCAGTGTTCACCCCATTTAGCACCCTGCTTTACCCATCTGCTTAAAATATCTATTTCTTTATTGCTTAATGGTTCATGCTCATAAGGCATTCTATCTTCAGGATCTTTTAACGTTAACCGCCTAATCATTTCACTGTTATCAGGGTCTCCCGGTATTATTGCTGGCTTACCCGATTTTGTTTTTGCCAATGCTTCTTCCCTAAATAACAAACTAAAACCAGCCTGCTTCTTTACACCACCATGGCAGCTTATACACTTACTGTTAAATATTGGTTTTACCTGTGTGCTAAAATTAATTGTATTGGTGCTGCTATTGAAAGTAAATATTACTACAGTGAATACTATTACGGCAGTCACCAAAAAGGCTTTTTTATACTTTACAAACGGACCGATTAAAATCATAATTATTTAATTATTTAAAAAACAAAAATGGTTAACCAATTTCTTTTGGAACTTGATTTTTATTATTCTACTAACCTATTTGATGTTATATGTAAGTACTCCGTTCTATCCAACGCAGCACTCATACCATTGGATTGAATAAATTTTATATTATGTGCAACAGCTTCTTTAAATCCATTTATTAAACTTAAATCAGTCGCCCACAGTTTGGTATCTTGTAAAATATTTTGTACAAATTTTTCAATATTTGTTTCTTCCCATGCTTTACTGAAACAGGCAGCCATATCATCATTGATTATATAGGAGGAGGTGCTATAGCCGCCAAAGTATTCACCTGCTTCGTTAACAACTGATTTCATAAAAAATAAATAAGCGCTAAACCGTAGCGACATATATTGAGGCACCTGTGCTTTTATGGCGTAGTGCTACAGCAGCAATGGCACATTACAGTTTTTCATTTTTAAGCTGCCATGGGTTGCAACGCTTTACCACCTATGTTCAATAAAAGGGTTTTTATTTCTATCCAAAACATCCATTGAAAACTGCATGGCTTTCCCAAATGTTAATTGACCTGAAACAATGGCAGGCAATATCTCATCAGCAATAAGATTGGAAAAATTGCCCTTTAACACACTTGACGATTGCTTATTATTAAAAAAGTTATTATAAACATCTCAAAATTATAATTCTTTAAACATAAGATGTGATACTATTGTATTTATTTTAAATACTAATCTTAATCTGAAACAATGTAGCAGTAACTTTTCTAATATAACTTCAGTGAAAGGAATTTCGTCCGGGTATTACGCTGAGCGCAACTGGAATAGTGCTCTTCACTTCATCCTTTACTTTTTCTTCTTCCACAAATTCCAGCGCACAGTTCACTCCTTTGTCGGTTTTTTTGAATTTATATCAGCGGAAAAAATCGATGGTATCCCGTGGAAAAATACCCAGCGCCACCAAAACACAATGCCAGCCGTTTTATTAAAAGCTCATCAAACTTTGGATAAAGCTGTTGATTTATGTTACCGGAGTAAACCATTTATAAATGAAGCTAAACGGGTAGAGTTTCTGTTTGAGTTGTATGATAAATACACGGCTGGGCTATTTGTGAAGGAAAAGAAAAAGAAAGTAAAATAATAAATGAACCGAAAAGATCACATAGATAAAATTGCTAAATACCTTGCAAGATTTGTAGAGGAAGTAAAGTCGTACAATGAAATGAATCTTTATGATATAAACATTCATTCAGAAAATGCATTGATACCAATTCTAAATGCCGTATTTGATATTAAACTACAAAATGCAAATGCACTTCACAAAAAGAATTATCCATCAGTAGATTTAACTGATGACGAGAATAAGGTTGCTTTTCAGGTTAACAGATAATCGGAACAAGGTAACATCATCAAATCTCTGTCATGTATTTATTGACAGCAGGAAGCCATCCGTATGTTTTAATGATGAAAGATTGGGTAAAAAGCAAATGCTTTCGGGAAAGCAGAATGATACGCTGACGTACCCACGACATTAATGATAAATTTTGTAAGTAACAGTATCAAACGATAAACACGGAAGAAAAACCGATGTATGAATGGAACGCACTTAACTGGAAGAAAATCCAGCGCAATGTATTTAAACTGCAAAAGCGAATTTATCAGGCAAGCTTAGGTGGTGATATTAAATCCATGCGTAAACTCCCAAAGCTGTTATTAAAATCCCACGCTGCGAAATTATTAGCAGTCAGGAAAGTGACACAAGACAATCAAGGGAAAAACACCGCAGGAATTGATGGTGTCAGTAAACTATCACCAAGTCAGAGATTGGTACTCAGCCAACAACCTTTATTATACGCCTAGGTAAAACCAACACGTCAGGTATGGATACCCAAACCCAACTCGGATGAAAAAAGACATTTAGGCATCCCCGTTATGAAAGACCGTGTATTACAAGCACTGGTGAAATTATCCCTTGAACCTGAATGGGAAGCAAAGTTTGTACCCAACAGTTATGGGTTCAGACCCGGACGTGCTGCACATGATGCTATCGAATCAATATTCCTAACCGTTAGGAACGTGCCTAAATATGTACTGGATGCGGATATTGAGAAATGCTTTGACAGAATAAACCACCAGGAACTTCTAAAGCGGTTAAATTCTTACCCCAGCCTGACACGACTGATACGGGCATGGTTAAAAGCCGGAGTAATGGAGAATGAAGTATTTAGCCCGACAGAATCTAGAACGCCGTAAGGCGGGGTGGTCTCTCCTCTGCTGGCAAACATTGCCCTGAATGGAATGGAAATGTTTATTGCTGAAAAATTCCCCCGGAAAAGAAAGAGTAAAGAAGACATTCGCCAACCTCAATTCATAAGGTATGCTGATGACCTGCTTGTACTGCACAAGGACAAGTTTGTCATCGAACAATGCAAAGAACAACTGGAAACTTGGGTCCATAAAATTGGATTAAAACTTAAGCCCGGTAAAACACGCATTGCACATACACTGGAACGGGATGAAAAAGGTGAGAGAGGTTTTGAATTCTTAGGCATGCATATAGGTCAATATGAAGTCGGAAAAACATATTTCGGCAAAACTGGACATGGTATGCCTCTGGGATTTAAAACCTTAATCAGGACTTCCGGCAAATCACAAAAAAGTCAACATAAGTCAGTTAAAGCTATCGTACGCAAAAATCGTTCTGCAAAACAAGAGTGGTTAATCAGACAACTTAATCCTGCAATCAGGGGATGGAGTCAATACCATTCTTCTTTCTTTTCAAAACGGGTGTTCACCAGAATGAACAAGAATTTGTATCAATCAATCAGACGATGGGCACACAGACGTCATCCTAACAAGTCACAAACCTGGGCTAATCGTAAGTATTGGAGATTAGAAACCGAACATTGGATATTCAGCCCGCCTAATGGTAAGAACCTTAGGCTGTATAGCGAAACCCCTACTATCAGGCATATAAAAGTTACAGAGTATCGCTCACCGTTTGATGGTGACTGGAATTACTGGAGCATCCGATTAGGACGGTATACTACATTGCCGGATAAAAAAGCATCGCTGTTAAAGAAAGGGAGATGTTCAAAATGTAAGTTACAGTTTACGATAGAAGATTTTATGGAAATAGACAAAGTCACTACAAAGCATTCGGAAGAAAAGAAAACTCTGGGAATTATGCAATTATTGCATGCCCATTGTAAATCTTATAAAACACCCGAAGATGCTAAACGCAAAGCTTGTTCCATAAAGGTTAATGGACAAGGAGCCGTGTGAGGGGAAACTCTCATGCACGGTTTTGAAGACCGGCCGCAAGAGTGATCTTCAGGCTGAGTTTAATATCCTTCTGTTAAGAAGATTGCAGTGAAAAGCCCGACCCTCCATTAGAGGGGAACGGCAACTAATTTAAAAATATAGTGAAGGTTATTTTCTGTAAATATTTTTCCTATTCTCATGCGAACTTCATCATTTCTACTACACTTGCCACGGCACTCCAGCCTAACATATCTTTTGGCGTATTGTTATCTGCATAAATCTTTCTAAATCACCATTTCTTATGTTACCAATTTTTTTTATAGAATTATTTTTTCAGTTCCATTTTCAATTTGTCCGATATAAACTGACAATTCAAGATTCATTGTTTCTTTGTACTTCCTTTTCATTCTTTCCACTAATGAAGGGATGGCTTCATCTTTCACAAGGTTGATAGTGCAGCCGCCAAAGCCACCGCCCATCATCCTTGCACCCAATACATCAGAATTGTCTTTTACTTTATCAACTAAATAATCAAGTTCCTTACAACTCACTTCATACTCGTTTCTTAAGCCTTCATGTGTTTGAAACATTTTTTTGCCTAATGCTTTTATATCACCTCTTTTTAAATCTTCACATCCTTCAAACAGTCGTGTATTTTCTTCCACCACATATTTACAACGTTGGTAAATCAGTTTGTCTTTTGTTGAAACATGCTCCAATAGCATTTGCAACGAAACATCCCTTAAACTATTTACACCGGGATAAATTTCCTTTATCCAGACAACGGCCTGCTCACATTGCTGCCTGCGTTCATTGTAGGCGGAAGATGCGAGGGAATGTTTAACATTGGTATTAAACAAAACGATTTTTGTTCCGGCTAAATCAAACGGAACATACTCAAACTCTAAACTTCGACAGTCCAATTTTATTACATGATTATTTTTGCCAAACATACTGGCAAACATATCCATAATGCCGCACTGCACCCCTGCGAAAGCATGTTCTGCTTTTTGTGCCAGTTTCACCATATCTATTTTTTCAAGTTTTAGTTGAAACACTTCATTCAATGCAAATACAACGGCACATTCCACAGCAGCAGAAGAAGATAATCCAGAACCAATGGGCAAATTTCCACTAAGCAGCAAATTAAAACCGCCAATGTTATATCCGTTCTTTTGCAACTGGTCAACAACGCCTATAACATAATCTGTCCAACTATTAAGTTGGCAGCCTAAATTATCTTTATCGGTAACAAAATGTTGTTTAAACTCAGACGAATACAAATGAATTTTACCGTCCCGGCTTTTATCAACTGCCACATAAGCATACATATTAATTGCGGCTGGCAACACGAAGCCCTCGTTATAATCAGTATGTTCCCCAATAATATTTACACGACCAGGTTAACGGACAACAAATCTGGGTTTTGACAAAAACTGTTTAAAAAAAAGAACTTCCATTTTTTGTACATAACGGGAGGTGATAGCATCATCCATAACTAATCAATTTTGATTCAGACATTATTAATGGTTAAGAAAAACGGAACTACCCAATTCTTCTAAAAGCCTTGCTTATATTGAATTCCTATATTTTGCTACCTCCTATGCTTATTTTGACACTCCTATTAAATGAGGTACATTAAATGAAAACAGGCGTATAAATAATAAATAAGAAAATAATTAAACTACCTCATCCAGCAAATAAAAAAGCGATTGGTAATTTTTACCTGTTGCATCGCTTAAACTCATCTCACAGGTTTTGGCAGATGAATAATATCCATCATACTTTTTTTCATTTACCTCATCTGCTTCATTCTTCGTTGCCTCTTTAATCAGGCCCGGATAATAGAATCCCCGGTCACCTGCCATTCCGCAGCAACCAGCCTGTATGGGCATACTCGAATATACAGCACAGGCTTCACCTACCTGCTTAAGTTTATCATATAACCCCATTTTAAAAACACTGCACACAGGGTGCAGCATTACATCCTGTTTTGGTAAACGGATAGTTAGTTTTGGTAACAACATATCCGCAATAAAATTGATGGAGTCAAGAATTTTTATTTTATCAAACCGCTGCTGATTTACTGCAGATAAATAAGGCCGGGCTGCCAGTAGGCTTTGAGTGCAGGAGGTAATATCTATCAGCACAGGAATAGCCCCTTCATTCGTCCACTGCCATAGTTTTTCAATGCTGTCATTGATCTTGTATTGATATGCATTTGCAAATCCTTTGGATGAAAACGGCTGTCCGCAACAGCTTCCAATAATATCAGTTGGTATTACTACATTATAGCCAGCTTTTTTCGAAACGGATAAAACAACTTCCGTTAATGATTTTTTGCTCGCCTTATCTACCCCCATTATCCTGGTGATACAGGAAACAAAATAAATGATATCCGGACTTTCTGTTGCAGAAGATGGCATTTTCAAAGGGCCCGTAAGCTGTTTCATCCATAAAGGAAAAGAGGGAATAATTCTTTTGAAACCGCATGTTAAATTGTACATCGTATTTTCGCCAAACAATTTATTCACTCCATTACCGCTCCTTAATGCAAACTTTACTGCCCATTCTATTTTTTTAAAATGCTTTGCAGTTATCAAGGCAATTGCATTGGCATATTTTGAGTGATTTTCCCTTCGCAATCTTTTAACTAAATCGCCTGTATTAATACTAACCGGGCAATCCGTTGCACACA
>JAYWII010000097.1:0-37703 GCA_043788995.1 Chitinophagaceae bacterium
AAAAATCTGCAACCTTACTTAGATGAGTATTGCTACAGATTTAATAGAATAAAATCATTCGATGGTATTTTTCACAATCTAACTTATAGAATGATAAAAACATAAACCAGTTTTTATAACACAATTAAAATGGAGTAGCTAAAAGACTACTTCGAATAATTTAATTACTGGAGTAATATAAATAGTTAAGTTGATTTTTGTTAGATTAGTTTAACTATTTTTTATGTCAATTATTTAATTCTTCGTATGAAAAAGCTTTTTTTGATCTTTTTTACAGCTTTGATAATCAGTGTGCCCAGTGTGTTTTCCCAACAAACTACCTGGCCAAAGGAAATACCTTTAACTAAAAAAGGTGGCAAAGTGATTATTTACCAACCACAGCCTGATGCACTGGAGAGAAATACGTTAACCGGCCGTGCCGCTATAGCTGGCAAGGAAAAAGCAAAAGATGAACTTGTTTTGGCATTGGGTGGTGGACGTTCGGCTTGAGGCAGTATAGGTTAAATCTTGAGAAACTAATTTATCAATTTAATGGTAAGATATTTGTACGGGAGGTCTATTAATTCTTGAAAAAAAAAGTAACAAGTATTTTCAGTTTTCAAAGCAACAGGCTTTTGCTTCTATCGCTGGCAATGCTTTGGAATGAAAGTTTAATGGCACAGAATATACAGGATATTAATAAATCGCCTGTTCCTGTCAAAGACATTGGAGATGTGCTGAGATCGATATTTAAAAAAAAGACTGATAGCAGTAAAATAGCAAAATCTCCGGGTTTTGCTATTTTACCATCCTTTGGATACAATCCCAGTTTTGGTTTTGTAATAGGTGCTAAAGTAGCCGCAGGAATGCAGAAGGGAGATCCTGCTAATACTGATTATTCCTCGATCGGGCTTGAGGCCCTCTATACTTCAAAAGGTATTATTACAGCACAAGCAATACACAATATTTTTACACCTGGTAATGAACTGAACTGGCAGGGGAACTGGCAATTATCCAGGTTTGGAATTGTGGATTATGGTGTAGGTACAGGAGCAGGCAAAAAAGGTGGTGGAGGTTTTATACTGAATGAATTTCCGGTTGAGAATGCGGACAGTGCATTTCCAGTTAAATATGGTTACACACGGTTAAATGAAAAAGTGTATAAAAAGATCGGTAAAGATTTATATGCAGGTGGCGGTGTTAGTTTTAATATTTACAGAAATATAAAAGATGAAAAGCAAACTGATGATTTTAATACGCCACACCAACGGTACAGCCTGGAGAATGATTTTGATCCACAAAAATATTCAGCCAATGGATTCTTAATTGCACTGCAATATAATAATCGTGAACATCCCACCCGGTCTTATGGTGGCATATATGCGGATGTAAGTTTAAGGTTCAATCAAACCTGGATGGGCAGTACTAAAAACGCTGTTCAGGTTCAATATGATTTCAGGAAATACTGGTCGCTCAGTACAAAGAATCCGGAACATGTTTTCGCTATATGGCACTGGGCATCTTATAAATTAAGCGGCACACTGCCATATTTAGAAATGCCATCTACAGGATCGGATAATTATAAGCGAAGTGGAAGAGCTTATACTATTGGCCGCTTTAAAGGACCTTCGTATGCATACCTTGAAACGGAATATCGTTTCCCGATCTTAAGAAATAAACTGATCAGTGGCGTCTGCTTTCTTAACTTCCAGACCGCTTCCGATGAAAAAGGAAACAATATGTTCAGCGCTATGGAAAGAGGGGCAGGTCTGGGTTTAAGAATACTGTTTCAAAAACAAAGCAGGAGTACATTATGCATTGATTTTGCAAAAGGACAACATGGCTCATCAGGTATTTTCTTTGGATTAAATGAAGTGTTCTGATAGCAGAATGAATATAAAAATGGTTTTTAAAAAGTAATCTTAAAATAAAAAAAATGAAAAAAATGAAGTTGTTATCCGTAGTTGCCTCCCTTGTAATATTGGCATCCTGTACCACAGCAAATGAACCTACAGGTGTTTGGGTTAATAAAGAAAAGATACAGGGAAAGTCTTTTAGCAGTGTGTTTATTGTGGTAATGACTGCAGATATAGAAGCCAGATCAATCGTGGAAAATGACCTGGCTGCTGCTGCCGCTGCAAAAGGATACAAGACGGTAAAAAGTATTGATGTAATGCCTCCCTCTTTTAAAGATCCCAAAACGCCACCTAAAGAAGATATCATCAATAAAGTAAAAGAAAGCGGTTGTGACGCCATATTTGTTGCCACCTTATTAAAGAAGGAAGATGATATGCGGTATACGCCAGGTTCCACTGTTTACTCTCCCATGCCTACCTATACCTATACCGGTAATTTTTATGGATTTTACAGCAACTATTATCCAACCGTATCCACATCAGGTTATTACTCAAAGGAGAAAAGCTATTTTATGCAAAGCAATTTATATGATGTGGCAACAGAGGAAATTATGTGGTCCGTTCAGTCAAAGATATTTAATCCTGCTTCACTAAAAGGTTTCAGCAAAACGTATACTTCCGGGTTAATAAAAAAATTAGAAAACGAGGTTTTACTTAAGAAGAAGTAAGCTGGTGGAAATTTTTATTTTAGAAAAGAAAGATTTAATATTTGTTATCTGTGCGATGAGATATTAAAATTATTACCCGTTCAAATCAGAAACAGGCCTTAACCAAAATTAAAAGCTATGAAAAATTACAAAATCAATGCACTGATATGCAGTAATAAGTATTGCTGCCTGCTGTTGTTATTCATGATTATTTTTTCTGAAACCCAGGCGCAGGATACCCATTATAATACTGTTCAGTTTGGTGCCCGGTCTGCACTGATGGGCGGTGCTGTAATTGGTAATGTAAAAGATAACACCGCCGTATTTTATAACCCAGCCGGTATGGGATTTATTGACAGCAGCACCTTATCTATTAATGGCAATGCCTATCAATTTGATAATATCCGTATTTACAATGCCATTGGCCAGAAGAAAGATTTCAAAGGCAGTTCATTAGGATCTGTTCCTTTATTTGTTGGTGGTATGTTTTCAAAAAGCGACAAGAAATTAAAGATCGGTTACAGCATTATGTCTGCCGTTGATTTTAGTTTTAAAGCCACAGCCCGTATTGATGATAAACTGCCTGTGGTAGATGATGCTGAAAGCCCGGGTACGGAAGAATTTATTGGCCAGGCAAGTATCAGTACTAAACTAAGTGAATTAGTGTTTGGTGTGGGGGGTGGTTACAGGCTGAGTGATAAATGGTCAATCGGGTTATCAAATCTATTTACTATCCGCTCCCTCAGTTTTAACAGGGCTACTTATTCCCGTTTTTTTCTTAATCAATCAGGTACCCCATTGGTGAGTTCATCTTTTGTACGAAACGCAGATTATTTTAATGTGAGGTATGTAGCAAAACTGGGCATTAATTACCAGGATAAAAATTTCTCAGCAGGGCTTACTATCAACACACCTTCAATCGGCATAATGGGAAGTGGTACCATTGCTGCAGATGTAATTGGAACAAATATCTTGTTTAAAGGGGCCAGAACCACTTTGCTTGCTAATGACAGGCAGGAAAAACTAAAGTCAACTTTTAAATCTCCTTTAGCCGTCACTGCCGGCGTTAACTGGAGTATACGTAAATCATCCTTTGGGATAGCGGTGCAATATTTTGGGAGCACTGGTATATATGATGTTTTAAAAGCTAAGCCATCTGCTTTTGTTCGCCCTGCAGATCTTAATACCAGTTTGGGCAGCGAAGAGTTTTTGCGTTTAAAAGCAGCAGCCAAATCAGTATTCAATTTCGCAATTGGTTATGAATATATGTTAAAGCCTGATGTGATCTTAAGTGCCAGCTTCAGAACAAACCAATCGTATTTTGATAAAGAATTAAATAAATCCGTAGGCATCAAATCTGATGTTGCTACCTGGGATGTTTATCATTTTGCCGCAGGCAGCACCTTTACCCGGGGGCGTTCCAAAATGAGTGTGGGCCTTCTTTACAGCAGGGGTACCGATAATTCAAGAGAGCAGAATGGAAATTTAGAAAACCCCGATGAAGGTAATTTTTTACAGGGTAGCACCACCATTACAAAAGCTACTTACAGTTCCATCGGGCTTTTACTGGGCTATACGTTTGCCTTTAAAAAATATTAATCTCTTATCCCGGACGATTGATATCATTTTTTACAAGTATGTTGATTCGGGATTTGGATAGAGAAAAATTCTCATGATTGATTTTTAAATTATTGAAAGGGCAGCAGATATGCTGCCTTTTACTTTCTGATTAAGCACAGGCGGGTTCTTACTTTTTATTATTGCGCTTGTTGTACAGTATAAGGTTAAGATTCATTATCCAGTATGAGCAAAATCATCTTTTTGCAAACAGTCTTTCTTTTAATTTGCTTTTTTCTGTTAAGGAAATTATTTCAAGAATCTTATCAATTATTTTATGCCGTTTGCCAAATTTGATTTTAAACCGGGACAAGCATTATCATCCCGTTCTCTTTTTACCTGGAGGATCGCACAGGCTGCTGTTTGGGTAATTGGTACCATTATTTTATTTTGCTTGTTATTTTTTCCAACGCTTGGTACTGTATTATTTTGGAATATTTTAATACCCGTGGCACCGGCATTGTTTGTTATCGGAATTGGGGTATGGAGAAATGTTTGTCCTTTGGCTACCACTAATTTACTGCCTCGTCATTTAGGTTTATCAAAAAGAAAAAGACTGTCGGTTGCTCAATTGGGGAAACTCAATTTAATTGCAGTGCTTGCACTGTATGCGATTGTTCCTTTAAGGCATGCCGTATTTAATAATAATGGAATGGCTACTGCCATACTGATTATTTCAATGGCTGTTATTGGTGTAACCCTGGGATTCTTTTATGAATGGAAAAGTGCCTGGTGCTCGGGCTTATGCCCCATACACCCGGTTGAAAAATTATATGGTGGCAATGTGCTCATGTCTGTGCCCAATGCACATTTTGATTTATGCAGAAACTGCGTAATACCCTGTCCTGATTCAACACCGAATATCAATCCTGGTTCAGGCGACAAAACGTTCTTTCACCAGGTAAGCGGATTTCTCATCGCCGGTGGATTACCAGGTTTTATCTGGGGATGGTTTCATGTTCCTGACGAAACAGGAATAACAACACTCAGTGCTTTTCTCAGCGTATATAAAATGCCATTAACAGGCCTTGCCCTCACACTGTTTTTGTATGCTGCATTGCTGTGGATCATCCGTGCTGAATATGAACCAAAGCTCACCAGCTTTTTTGCTGCTGCCGGTGTGTCCTGTTATTACTGGTACAGGATACCTGCTTTATTTGGTTTTGGAAATTATGGAGAAGATGAATTGCTGATAAATCTAAATAATGTATTGCCAGTATGGAGTATTTTTTTAATAACCATTACTACTACACTTTTCTTTTTTTACTGGCTGGTAATACGCAGACCCAATAATAAAAGCTGGGTCATCAGGCCTCAGTATGCCAATAAGCAAGATAACTCCGTACGTAAATTATCTGTTTAATGTTTAAGGAAATACTATTATGAGGCACCTTATGTTTTGCCTGAAACATTTTTCAATCCTGTAAAAATTACGCTATAATTATCCATTGATAACTAAATAGCAAAAAGTCATTTTTAAAAGCAGTTACGCTTGCAAAAACAACTGTTGATAAACAAATGGTCCAACGAAAAGTGGATACATTTTGATTGAACTTTTAATGAAAAGAACTGTATGCTTTTTTTTAATAATTATATCCTGCTATCATTTGCCTGCCGGATTTTAATAATGAACATAAAAAAGTTGCGGAGGAGGTTTCCGCAACTTTTCGATAGTGTGTTAATAATTTTCTCAGCACTAAAATGTGATAAACACTTTAAGCAAAAGATGGTTCAAATGCTTCGCTTTCTACCAGCTGTTTGAGACTCTCCAGCACTTTCTTAAGATCAGCCTCCATCTTCATTTTCATTTGTTCATTCGGTATTTTGTCAACACTGGTGATGAGCTCGGTGTAATCTTCACTCTCTTCAGCCAATCTATAAGTGACATGTAAATAATTTTCTGATTTATTTTCCAATCCTGATAATGAACTCCAGTAACTGAACCTGAATAAACTGTAAGGAACCCTGTTTAATATAATGCCCCTGCCCAGGTATTCTTCGTTTTTCCATTCACCTTTAAAAATGATACTGCTGCCCACATTCCAGTCGGTAACTACTTCATTTCCGAAAAAATATTGTTTAACACTATCTGATGTAGTCAATGCCTGCCACACTTTTGTAACTGGTGCATTGATCATAACCGTTGTTTCGCATTTCAATTTGTTTTCCATAACAAATGTATTTAGTTGATTCATGTATTGAAAAATCGGTGCCAGAAAAATGTTCACTGTAAAATACCAGTTATCGAGTAAAATAATTCCCGAAATGAGCCTAACCCTTCCCCTTATTAACCCAGATGAAGGCAACTAAAAATTAACAAATTCTAATTTAGATACCATCTAGTTTTACAAGTATAAAAACAAACAAAAAATGAAAAGAACTTATTGCTGGAAATGTGTAATGATGCTTGCATCCGTTCTTGGAATGGTGCATGCTTTTACATCATAAATCACTCATACTATTTGTATAAAAAAAGTTGCGGACAATTTCTTCCGCAACTTTTTTTATTGATATCAAACTGGGCCAGTTACAAAAATAAAATTGAACTAATCAAAACTTTCATCTGCACTGGGCCCGTAAGAACCCGGTATAGGTACATCCAGCAAACGAAGAAAAACGCCCAACTGTGCCCGGTGATGAATGATCTGCGAAATCGACATCCGGATAACATCAGCTTTTGGTTCCACACTGTATACCTTTTCTGCGTTGCGTAGCGTCCATAGTTCATTCAGTGTATCTTCTTTTCCATTGGATAATTGTTCAATACCATCCGCTAAACTCTTTTCAAAGGTTTGAACAAGGGTAGGTGTGTCGTTAATTTCTGTCGGTTTGTAATCCATTGTTGCAAAATCAAGCTCGTTCGTATTCAGCACCATCCTAATCCACGTGGGTAGTTCTGCAATATGGGTGGCCAGTTGCCGGATACTCATACTCTTTGGATGAGGTTTCCAGTCGTATTTGTCATTAGGTACTGCTGCCAGCATTTTCCTGGTGGCAATGGCTTCTTTTTCCAATTCATTTTTAAATAAAGAAAGTCGTGTCATGATGTTTTGTTTTTTTGATAATAAAACAAAGTAACCACCAGTTAGTGACAGCCCTGTGTCAGCAGGAAAAAATTTATTTTAGTTTTTTATTTAGCCTTGAGTGGAACAAACTTTCACTATAAACAAACTTTCATTCGTGGTCATTAGTGAATTGGTGGCAATATTTATTTAGAAAAATATTTATAAGGCGGATAATTTTTTTGAGATAGCATCCAGGTTTTTCTTCACCAGTTCTTTTAATCCTGGTGGGCTGATGATATCCGCATATTCTCCAAACAATAAATAGAATTTTGCAAAGCCCATTAATGAAGCCGTTAAAAAAGTCATTTCCATTTTGCCATCCACTTCCTTTTGAGAAACAAAGCCGTTATAATATTTCTGATCACCAAAATAGTGCAGCACTGGTTTATCCACCCGTATTACAATGGTGAACATTTCTTTCTCCTTACTTATTTTAGTAAGAAAAAACTTAAGTGATGGATGCTGCTTTTCAAAATGCTTATCAGTGGGATTGATATAGCTGATACGGTCTGTACGGAAGTTCCTGTAATCTTTTCTCAGCCTGCAGTAAGCGATCATGTACCAGTAACTGCCCTGGTAAAATATACCCACCGGTTCCACCTCCCTGTTGCTGTATTGCTGTGTATGATTGGCAAAATAACCAATGTCTAATATTTCTTTATTGGCAATACTTTTTAAAATGGTTTGCAGGTGAATAGAATTATTTTCTTTTACCGGCAGGTAAGGATTCTCCACTACTTCAATGTAGCTTTCCATGTCTTCCAGCATTTCCTTTTCTGTATAGCGGAGTACTGCTTTTATTTTATACATCGCCTCCCGGTAATGCCTGCTGGAAGAAACATCCGTTAATTTCTCCACCATTTTTTCTGCTGTTAAAAAAGCAATGGCTTCTTCTTTTGTAAACATTACCGGCGGCAGGCGGTAGCCTTCCATAATGCTGTAGCCCACACCTGCTTCGCCAGCTATGGGAATGCCTGCTTCTTCCAGTGTTTTAATATCCCGGTAAACAGTGCGGAGGCTGATGGAAAACCTGCTGGCAATCTCCTGCGCCTTTACTATTTTTTTAGATTGGAGTTGAATCAATATGGCGGTAACCCTGTCAATGCGGTTCATTCAATAATTATTTACCACAGTAAATTAAAACAAGTGGAGGATAAAAAATAATTGCTTTAAAAAGTATTTAAATCTTAACTGTTACAGCAATCCATCCGCTTCGCCCTACACCGTTGATGCCGCTGCCATGTGTACGGTAATCTTTATTCAATAAATTTTGCAGCCCGATATTGAAATTTAATGCAGGTAAATGATAGCCACCATAAAAATTAATGACCTGCCAGCCGGCAGTACCACCCGGTCCAATTCTATTATCATCTTTGTCTCCCTGCGCCAGCCTGTTTTGTTTGGATGCAAACTGTAACTCTGCTGCCGCAAACCATCTGTTCTTCCTGTAGGTACTCATTACCCTTCCATTAAATGGAGGTATGCGGCGGAGTGGTTCATGCTTACTCAGGCTTTGTCCGTAAGCATATGCAATGCCACTGTTGATGGTAAAATGTTTTGTTAGTTGCCAGTTAAATTCTGTTTCAACTCCTTTGATCATGGCAGCTTCTGTATTCTCTTTTTTATAAACAGGGTATCCATTGATGGTATCGCCTTGCACTTTTATCCTGGTGATGAGATCAGATAAATGCATGTAATAAGCAGCAACCGTTGCACTGAATTTTTTTGACTGAAATTTATAACCCAGTTCGGTATGTTGCGATCTCTCTGGGTGCAGGTTACCAGTTGGCACTTCGTACCTGAAATCAACAATTCCGAGTGTGCCCATGTCATCTATATTAGGAGCCCGGTAACCACTGCTGAAAGATGCATAAACAGTTTGTTGTTTGTTGATCACGTACATCAATGCTCCATTACCTACCAGCGCAGCAGGAGCAATGGATACATTACCTAAGCTGGTATCTTTTATGCGGATATCAAATGTGTTGAAACGCAAACCTGCATCGATGATCCATTTGCTAAAACGTAGGTGATGCAAGGAATAGATCGAATAGTTGCTGTAGGTTGAATTGTTTGGATACAAACCTCTTTTTGTACCCACCGTATTTGTTTGAGTATTGAGATCTTCTCTGGTACTTCCCACTTTGTCTGTATACATTTCTATACCGGAATTGGCGATCCATCTTTTATTAAATACGGATAATACATCAGCAGTAATGCCCACGGTTTTTATTTCATCCCTTTCTTTTCTCAACGTGGTGCTGCCATTTTTTTGGCCGCTACGTCCTTCAATAGCCTGTTGAAAGGAGACCGTAAATTCTGTTTGGCTAAACAACGCTGATTGCCCCTGCACATTTAATCTTGCATAACTCAATAAACGCTGTTGTGGATCCATCTCATTCAGGCTGAAATTTTCTAACCGCACTTTATGATAAACCGGAACATGCTGTTGTTGTAAAAATTGATTGGCTAATGTGAGTTGTATGTTTTGCTGCAACAGGAACTTTGCTTTTACATCAAAAGACCATTCATCATAACCTGATGGAGATTGTTTACCGGTAGTATCGCCGCCAATGATATCACCAAAATTCCTTTTGCTGATACCTGCTAACAGTGCAAATTTCTTTCCGTTGTACATGGCTTCACCTCTAAAAGTTTTTTCCATATCACCGGTCATGTATTTAGCAATGGCTCTTCCACTGAAGGCAGATTTGTTTTCAGCAAACTTTGGAGTATTGCTGATCAAATTGATAACACCACCAATGGCATCTGTACCGTATTGAACAGAACCGGTTCCTTTGGCAACTTCTATTTTGCTGATGGTATAGGGATCAATGGTATTTAAATATTGATTGGGACCATACCGGAAAGTGGAATTATTTAAACGGATGCCATCTACTAATATCAGCGTTTGATTACCGGTTACACCTCTCACAAAAGGAGAGCCGCCGCCATGATTTGTTTTTTGTACAAATACTCCATTCATACCCATCAATGCCTCTGGTGTGGTACAATACTGGAATTGATCCATCTCTTTTCTGCTGAGTGTATTCACAGAATAGGGCACCAGTAAATTTTGCTGCTGATGACGCTGTGCTGTAACCACCACTTCATTTAATTTCAGTGCTGTGCTGTCTTCTTTTTTTTCATTTTCTGTTTGTTGAGCAGAGGCAAACAGGGATAAAAACAATAACGGTAGTGCTGAATATTTTTTTCTCATTTGTGAACGCTTATTTGTCATCCTCATCTTCTTCCACCATTTTTATAAAAGCACTTCTTCTTGGGGCAGGCATATTGCTTTGTTCACCTTTTACAGCTTTCCATATTACTTCGCTGAAAACTAAATCAGGAATACGGTCTTCCTGGCTAAAATCAAATGTTTCACTTAGCCTTGCACTGGCAGTATTTTTTACATTTTTTTCCTCCAGGTCAACAAGTGCAGGTACAGATTGAAATGGGGTTAGGTCAGGTGTGGCAGAAAAACATTTCCACATAGATTCAGCAGCAGCATCATACTGGCTCATAGGCGGCAAGCCTAAGATCAGTTCAATGGTACGCAACATGGATGAAGTGGAGTACATATTGTGGTTCACCATTTTTCTTTTTACAAAACCACCGGCTACATACGCAGTAGTGCGGTGTGCATCCACATGGTCGGGGCCGTTTTGAGCATCATCTTCCACAATAAATATGGCGGTCTCTTTCCAGATAGCGCTCTTAGATAAATACTCTACAAACATTCCTACTGCAAGATCATTATCCGCCACATGAGCAAAAGGAGTGGGTCTCCCAATTCTTGAACCTTCTGTATGATCGTTGATAAAACGCAGTGAATTAAATTTAGGAACCTCATTTACTATCAACAAAGAATCGAATTCTCTTTTCCATTGATTGAACCGGGTGGTATCTCTTACTTTCTCATCCCAGCTGGTATAGTACGGACAAAAATGATTTTCTAATATCGGGATGTTGGCTTTGTAATCATCTGCAAACTCACCATACGTTCTGTAACTAACCCCGGCACGTTTGCAATAGTCCCAGATAAAGCCACGGTCAGGACTGGCAATATCACGGTTGCCTTCGGAGTCATATTCGCCACCACGGCCACCATAACTGGTGACCCATGTTTTTTCCAGGTAATCATTGGCATTGGCAGCCATGGTCCAGTTATGTCCATCCGCACTCACTTCGCCATCCACATAAAAATTATCCAGCAATACAAATTCTCTTGCCAGCTTGTGCTGATTGGGTGTAATTTTTTCTCCAAATAATACCAAACTCGTATCACCATTTCCTTCAGGCATATCACCCAGCACCTGGTCGTAGGTTCTGTTTTCTTTCACTATATAAAAAACATATTTGATGGGAGAAGGATCTCCAACTTTCATTGGAATGGGATTACCAGCTTCTCCTGTTGCATTCAGTTCTTTTTCTTTTGTATAAGGCGTGTTTTCATAAACTGTTTTTGAATAGGCAGCCAGCGTAAGGGGAGAAGGTTCATCAATAATACTCATGGTGCCTTTCATTAAGCCTCCGATGTATTCTATCCTGCTTTGTTGTTTTTTATAATCGCCATGCTGGTAATTTACTTCCTGCTTGGTGCTTGCAGGATTAGGCCCCTTTGCATTGGGGAATGATGAAAAACCTTTACCGTTACTTACAAATATTTTTTTGCCAATTACTTTTACATTGGTGGGATACCAGCCGGCCGGTATAAAGCCCTTTGATTTACTGAATCCCGGTTTACTCACATCAAACACAGCAAGGCAGTTGTTATCTGCGTTGGCCACATACAGCGTTTTCTGATCTTCACTCAGTGCAAGGCCATTGCTTGCAGAACCTGTTGGTGCATCCGGGTACAGGGCTGCATTTAACACTTCCAGTTCTTTTCTTTGTTGAATGTCAATTACAGAAACAGCATTGTCTCCGGCATTGGCAACAAAAAGATAGCGGCCATTTTTTGATAACAATAATTCATTGGGATTTTCTCCCACATTAATAGTGGAAACTATTTTTTGCTCGGCTATGTTGAACACAACTATTTTCTTGCTTCCCCATACAGAAATGTACAGTTCTTTTTTATTGTTAGATAACAAACAGGAATAGGCAGCATCTTCTAACTGCAGCTGGTAAATAATTTTTTTGTTGACAAGATTTATTACGTACAAAGAATTGTTGTCCTTGGTCACCACATACATTCGTTGTGCTGCATCATCGATCTCGATACCGGCAGGGGAAATTTTATTGGGCCATTTATCACCCAATTTGATTGAATCTTTTAGCAATAGTTTTTTATTGATCACTGCATATTTTAATATCCAATTATCATTACCACCGCTGGCATATAAATATTTTTCATCTGCAGAAAATTTCAGTCCGTACCATGACTTATCTACCACTATATTATCCAGCACTTTTTCTGTTACCGGGTTGATCAATTGTATGCTCTGCACACTTTGCCCGTTGTTGGTAACAGCCATTATTTTTTTTGACCGGGATACTGCAATATTCAAAGGAAGATCACCTAACGGTAACGAACGGCCTGCCGGAGACAATGTCCATCCATTTGGCAGCAATACTTTTTTATTGTCTTTGCTTTGAGCAAATACCATAACAGGAAAAAAAATCAATCCTGCAATCAGCATTTTTTTAATGGTACTCATAAAACAATTTTAGTTTTGTTTAAATTCTTTTTTCATGTCTTCTACATTATCCATTGCAGGCCCCTGCATGATCTTGCGCCAGTCCATGGTGCGGTGATATTTCTTCATGGCTTTATCAGCATCAAATACTCTGTTGTCATGCTGCTCCAAAGTGTAAGGTGTATAGTCTGGTGTGTTGGTAAAAAAATCCTGCAGTAAAGAAGCGGTAACATCATATTGATTTACATACGGCACACCTAAAATATTATAAATGGTTTTTAAAATGGATCCAAAGTTAGCATGTGTGTGACTAACGTTTCCACGTTTTACATAAGGCCCCGCCATCATTAAAATACTGCGGTGTGCATCAATGTGATCAACACCTCCCTGCGGATCATCTTCGGTAACAATCACCAGCATATCTTTCCAGTATTTGGTACGGGAAAGAAAATGCAACATCCTGCCCAGTGCCAAATCATTATCTGCTACAAAAGAATTACGGGAAAAATAACCATCTTCCGGCCGTGAGCCTGCAGTATGATCATTGGGTATTTGTACAGTAATTAAAGAAGGCAGTTTTTCTTTTCCCTTGATCCACATGTTGGTGAACTCTTCTTCAAACTGGTTCATGCGAAACTGGTCGGGGATATTGGTATTATATCCTGCATAGTTGTGACTGGTACGGCTGAACAATGCATTTTGCATCGGCACCATTACTGCATGTGCAGCACCGGTGGCAGTATCATCCCATTCTTCTCTCACATGTGCTGTTTCATTTGCTTCACCAAAATTATAGAAGCTTACCTTTTTTCTTTCCAGCGCTTCCCACAAGCCTCCAATTTCTGCATAGTCTTCCGGATCCATACTTCCTGTTGACCCGGGAAATCTTCTACCTGGTGCTTTAGAAAAATATTTTGCTGTTTTATCAACACTAGAATTCGCTTCCACCCATTCGTTTGGAATTACTCCCACCATCCAGTGATGACCATGAATGGATGCATCGCTGTCGCAATAAAAATTATCACTGAAAGAAAATTGTTTTGCTGCTTTGTGATGGTTCGGTGCCACCATCATATTGCTGAACCTGGCTTTTAATGAATCTGGTAATGTGTATTCACAGTTCACTCCAAATCTTGCAAGGGTACTGTCACCGGTAGCACCTTTTAATTGTCCAAACACTTCATCATAGGTCCTGTTTTCTTTGGTGATGTATACAATATGTTTGATGGGGCTTGCACTTAACCCGGGCAACGCAGGTAACGGGTTTCGTACAGGCTTTACAGTGGTTGAAATAAAAGTATTACTGATGGCTTGTTTAGTATAAGCTGCTAACGCCTTTGTGCCGGGCATTACTATTTTTTGAAAACTGCCCAACTGTATATCCCCTATATAAGTTCCCTGCGGTGGCGCTTTAAAACCATCACCGCCATTGGGTCCTGCGCCAAGACCCCTGCAGCTGATCACATACATTTCTTTTTCATCATCCGATAACTTTATTCTTGATGGTCCCCATCCGGTTGGAATTAATCCTTTGGTAATTCTTTTATCCACATCAATCACTGCTACTGCATTAAATCCCAGCAACGCTGCATACAATGTTTTTTCATCTTTACTTAATGTAATGCCAAAGGGCAGGAGACCCCTGTACTTATCAATGCGGTGATCAACCCTGATGGGAATATGAGCAATGATCTTATGATTTTTATAATCAATCACTGCAATGTTATCATTGGTGGCGTTGGTTACATAGGCGTATTTTTTACCTACAGCGATGGAGTTAGGGCTGGCGCCTCCCACCACTTCAGCATCTTCCACCATCTCACCAATTTGATAACCTGTTTTAAATTTATGAAGCACTTTATTGGTACGCAAATCAATACTAAATACACTCATTGCCTCAGGGGAATGCGGACTGCCAACACCGGGAATTTTTTTTCCTTCGATCTCTGTGCCTTCAATAGATTCTTTTGTATTATCGCCATAAGGATGATGATCGATCATCATGGAATTGTAATTGGAGGAATCCATTTTTTCCACTAATGAATATTCATACATTCCAACATTGGCAACAAAGGCCATTTTTTTATCCGGGCTTAATGCAAGTCCAAAAGGTTGTCTGCCTGCAGGAATAGAAGCAGTTATTTTTTTATTGATGAGATCATATCGTACCAGGCGAAAGTTACCACGGTCTAATATCAACAGTTCACCATTATTATACAATAAGTCTGAAGTAAAGCTGTCTTCAAAATCTACGCCACTCACTTTCCCATTTAATGATATTGAATCTATGCGTTGCATGGTTTCAATGTTATATGCTATCACAGCGCCATTATCGCCACCGCTTAAGTACACTGTTTTTGAATCACTGCCAAACGCCACACCTAAAAAGGAACCATGCGTAAGTGGTGATGGAATTACTTTCATATTGTTATCAATAGCTGCAAAGCTGGTATCACCCAACGGATCATGCGCCAATGGTGAATTGAGTTGCTGATTGTAAGAAGGCACACGGATGGCTTGCAGAGATGACAATTCAATAATTGTAAAAACACCATTATGCAGCGTCACCGCTTTTTTACCATCTGGCGAAATACACATGCCAAACGGATCATTGGTAATACGTACAAAATTTCCTGCTGGCTTAACCAAACGGCCACTGGGTAAAACTGAAATGCCTTTTTCATTGATGCTGCAAAACTGGTCTTTGCCCGGCACCTGTAAAATGGTAACTGGTTTTTGTGCGGTAGAATGCAATGAGCAAATAAGTAAAATTAAAAACGGCAGGTGAAATTTTAAAAGCATATTCATGATAGAAAATATATTTTGTTGCAAAACTATCCGTACAAGCTAATAAAATAATCATTAACGGGTTAACAAAAAATTAAGGATGCAGCGTTTCTGCTTTATTAATTATTACCAGGAGGGGAGATACACTTTAACAGAAGATAGAATATTGGATAGGTTTTACATGATGCCTGCTTGTATTATTTAACTCCATGCCTTTCTCAAAAACCTCAGCCAGTTTCTGTGCATGATATTTTCAACATCTTGTTCTGAATAGCCACGTTTATAAAATAACGGAACCAGTTTTTGAAGATCAGCAATGGTTTCAACATCGTAAGGAGCTTGTTCCCTGCCAAAAGCACCATCCAAGTCGGAGCCAATGCCAACATGCAAAGCATTGCCTGCCAACTGGCAGATATGATCCATGTGATCGATCAATACTTCTAAATTAACATTCATATCTGTTGGATTCGATTTACCCATTATCCAACCTGGTTTCATCATCCAGGCATCTAATACGCCACCGATTACCGCATCTCTTTCTATCAAAGCCATGATCTGTTCGTCACTGTACTGCCTGTTATGATTTACGAGTGACCGCACATTGTTATGACTTGCCCACACAGGTCCATTAAAATGTTTTAATGCCTGCCAAAAAGCATCGTCACACAAATGAGTGGCATCCATAATAATGTTTAACTCATCCATTTTTTTTAGCAACGCAATTCCCTGTGGCCCCATCTCGCCGGTGGAATTGGTGCCGTTGGCATATCTTCCGGGGCCATAATGTGCCGGGCCCATAGCTCTCAGGCCATACTGCCATGCAGTTTCTAAATGTTCAACGGTTACCATTGAATCCGCACCTTCCAAACTCAAAATATAACCGATGGTTTTTTGATCATTTTGGGTATCATTATTCCATAATGCTACATGCTGGTTGAGTGATGCCAAATTGTTTATTTGTATCATTTCTCCAGCCAGTTCCATTGCTTTGTACCACGCCAGTTGTCCCTGTGTTTGCGCCCATGCCTGTGCAAGTGAATGCCAGCCCGGCAAGCTGTTTCCGGGGGCGACATATCTTGCAATTTGTGTTGCTACCACCAGGCCAATATTTCCTTTTCTTAATTCAGGAAGTGACACCGTTGCATTGCCCCTGTCTGGTTTGTCTGTTAAACCATGTTCTCTTGCGTTGATCTCTTTGACGGGCCTTGTAAGATCACGGTTCCATTCAAGGGCATTCATGCTGAGATCAAGGTGTGCATCAATTATAAACATGTGCTGTATTCAATTTTAAATAGTGATTTTTCTATCTCTTGCGATAATTTTCCATTCACCGGAGGCAATATTATTTTCCACTGTAATCGCACGTTCATATAAAGCACAGGTGGGGCAAATATGAATGGGCATGCCATACAATAAATCACCAACTTTGTAAGCATGGCCTGCACCTGCTTCCACCACCAAATGCTCTTCGCTCTGGCTGATGAATGTTAATTCAGGCGCATTGATAAACCATACTCTTCTGCTCAATTCATTTTCTGCAGCGATAGATTTATGCCCAAGGTCAAGGCACAATGTTGTTTCACCCGGCAAAGAAATTACTCTTGTAATAACCAATGCTGCCGGAACAAAATGTTGTTCTTCTAATATCTGTTGGTAACCTTTATCCCAAAAAATAAAAGTACCCGGACTGCATTCTATCGTTTGTCTTTTTGCATGAATGGGAAAAGTAGGAGAGCCGCCTGCAATGATAATGGGTTTAGCGTAACCGGTATTTATTAAAGCCTGCTGTAATGCTTCCACAGGTTTAAATGCATCATCACATTCCTTTGTACGTTGTTGAAAATCTTTGGTGTGAATGTGACCATCGTAGGCATGCAGGCCAACCGGGAATATTCCTTTTAGTGCAGCACATTTTTTATACAGTTCAATTGCCTGTTCACCAGGCTGAATGCCTGTGCGGTTCATACCGACATTGAGATCAATATAAACCGGGATACTGATATAGTTGAGTACCGCTGCTGATGCAATACTTTCAGCACTTTCAATATTATCAACCAGGCAGGCAAATTCCGTATCCGGGTAAGTCTTAATTAAGGAAATAAACCGCTGCAATTTTGCTCCAACAGGTTGATAGGCCAATAATACATCGGGTGCATTTGCATCTGCAAGCATTTCAGCTTCTGCAATGGTGGCGCACTTGAATTTATGAATGCCGGCATCCATCATTAATGCTGCAGCTTCTTTTGTCTTATGTGTTTTTACATGCGGACGCAGCCTGTTTACATCATCAATCATTGATAACAACACCCGGATATTTTCTTTCACTCTTTCAGAATAGACCACCAACGCCGGAGAATCCACTTCGTCAATATTGTCGATCCTGTACCAATCCTTTGTGCCTTGATCTTTCATGCTATCTATTTAAATTAAACATCAATTTCAATATTTGACGATTGACGATTTAATGTCATTTAGTTAAGAATATCGAACAAGGAACAAGGAATTCAGCATCTGGAATTTTCTTCACATTCAACGTTCAAAATTCCTTGTTCCTTGTTCATTATTTAATCAATCAACCTTAACTAAAAAATGTTCAACTCTCAATGCTCAACAAGTAATTTCCAATGAAAATACAGCTGCCTTTTACATTGAGTATTGAAAATTGATCGTTGAATATTGAATATTTTTCTTAAGTAAACGACATTGATTGACCATTCACCATTTTAATGCAATTCAAATAGCGCTTCTATTTCTACAGGTATATTATCAGGCAAAGAACCCATGCCCACCGCACTTCTTACACCCACACCGTTTTCATCACCCCATACCTGCCTGAATAATTCACTGCAGCCATTAATTACATAAGGATGTTTTTCAAAGTCGGGCACACAATTCACCATTCCCAACACTTTGATCACCCGCTTTACTTTATCAAGACTACCCAGGTTCTCTTTGATAGTTGCAAGAATGGCTAAGCCAACCTGTCTTGCGGCCAGTTTGCCCTGTTCAAAATCCAGGTCGGTACCAATGCGGCCAATGATAAGGCTTCCATCATTTTTTACAGTGCCGTGGCCGGATACATACAGATACTTACCATCCACCAAACATGGTTTATAAACGCCTAATGGCTTTGGTGCCGGGGGAAGTGTTAAACCAGTCTTTTCAAAATTTTGTTCAGGTGTTAGATTGTCCATTTTAAAATATTTTTTAATTATACAACAAGGTTTAATAATAATACACCAGCCAGGCCAACCACTGCAACGATGGTTTCCATTACTGTCCACGAGCGGAAGGTATCTTTTATACTGAGGTTAAAATATTCTTTGAATAACCAGAAGCCGGAATCATTTACATGAGAACAGGCGAGGCTTCCTGCACCAATAGACAATACCATCAGGTTGGGATTTACATGGCTCTGCAGGATCATGGGTGCCATGATACCGGCGGTGGTTAAACCTGCCACGGTAGCAGACCCCACGCATATTCTCAGTACGGTGGCCATCAGCCATGCCAGTATCAGTGGATGAATATGAATACTGTCTAATTGCGATGCTATCTGGTTGCTTACACCACTGTCTGTAAGTACTTGTTTTAATGAACCTGCACTGCCGATGATCAATAATATCATGGCAATATCTTTGATTGATTCGGTGTAAACATTCATGATATATTTCATGCTTTTACCATGGTTCAATCCCAATGTAACCGTTGCTACTCCCAATGATATCAACATCACTATGGCAGGTTCACTGAAAAAACTGATCACCGGTTTTATTGAATCTGGTACCTCCACCAAAAACGGAATAGCAGTAGTAATGATTAACAGGATCACCGGAAGCAATGCAGATAAAAAACTGGCGGCAGTGCCTGGCAATTCTTCTGCAGATAAAACAGCAGGCTGAAATGTTTGCAGCGGAACAGAGTTGATTTTTTTTAATGTTTTTGAAAATATAGGGCCTGCAATAATGATGGCTGGTACAGCTATGATCAACCCATACAATAATGTTAACCCCAGGTTAGCATTGAACTGAACCACCAATGCGGTGGGTGAGGGATGCGGTGGCAGAAACCCAAACGTAACAGACAATGCAGCCAGCATGGGTAAACCAATATACACTGCATTCAGTTTGTATTGATAAGCCACTGAGAAAATAAGTGGTACCATCAGCACAAAACCAACGCCGTAAAATAACGGGATGCCAATAATGAATCCGGTAACTACTAATGCCCATTGAATATATTTTTCTCCAAAGGCATTCATCATCACTGCAGCGATCTTTTGTGCAGCACCCGTTTCCGCCACCAGCTTACCCAGCATGGCACCTAATGCAATGATCAATGCCAGGGAGCCGAGCGTATCACCCAAACCTTTTTGTACTGAGCTGATGATTTTATTGAAAGGAATACCCAGCAGCAATCCTGCAATAATGGAAACCACCAAAAATGCCAGTAATGGATTAAACTTTGCCCATGATATCAACAGAACAAGGCTAATAATACAAAGAGCAATAATTAGAAAGGTCATTGTTGGAATTGAATAAATTATGAAGCTGTAAAATATAGATACAATTTTACATTTTCAACAATCAAAGAGTAAAACTAAAAAGATTGTTGTGTAAGATAGAGATACTTGCGGTGGGAGTTAATTAGTTGGGGTTGCCGAAAACTGAATCTTCTGCCTGCTTAAATATTCACTTGATGTTTGGGGTTTGGAGTTGACATCACTTGTTCCTGTGCGACAACAGCCTTATCTTTCTTCACATCAAAGAAACGCTTCTTCAATAAAAAGAAACAAAGCACCAGCAGCAGCAGAATACTGATGATAACAAGATAAATAGTAGGAGAATCTTTCCAGCGGCGTTTTTCACGGGCCTTTTTATTTTTGGCAATTGCCTTTTGCAATTCCTGGTTCAGCTGGATAGTATAATTGCCGATGTTTTCCTTATTGTCAATTTGCTGCAGTCCTTCCACCGCATCATTTAAAAATGGATCTTCCGCCATGTTGGCCTCCACTTCATGCGTTTGCGCTTTGGATAATTGATTGGCCAGGTAGTCCATCAACTGCTGGTTGTCAATATCCTTATTGCTGTTGGATAATATGTCTTTTAAATCGTCACTCATGTTGCTGCTGGCGCTCCAGCATTATTTTTAAATTGCGTTTACCATTTTGTATGTGGCTCTTCACCTGCAGCAGGGAGTAGCCTGTTAGTTGTGTTATATCCTGGTAACTTTTTTTCTCAAGATAAAACAAAGTTACACATTGTTGCTGTTCGGCACTGAGCTGCTGCAGCGCCTGCTCCATCATTGTAAAAGTAGTTTCTCTTTGCTGATGAAGCTTGTTGTTCTCTGAATCGTCAGGTGCAGATAATACCCGGTCGTTGATCTCTACCGGCTGGTTATTTTTATTTCTCAGCTTCATCAGGCAATGATTCTTTGCCACCATGTACATCCAGCTTTTAAAATAATCCACCTTGTATTTATGCAGCTCAGTGATTGTTTTTAAAAAGATCTGCTGCACTGCATCCTTGGCTTCTTCTTCATTTTTTAAATACTTCATACATACACCCAGTAACAGTAAGGTATACCGTTGCAGCAATATTCCCAACCACTCATTGTTTTTATCCAAATAAAAACGCTGCAGCAGTTCGTTATCGTCGATATGTTTGTACTTGTCTGTATTCAAAATGATCAACTGTAATGCTAAGATGTAAACTTAGGGGAAATTCCATAAAGCGATTTCGGATGTAGGATGTCCGATGTCGGATTTCGGATATGAACTCCCAACATCAAACCTGTCCTCAACCAAATATCAAACCTCCAACCCCAAACATCAAACAATCTTCCCATGCAACCCTTACCTTTGCCGCTCAAAAATTATAAACGAAATCAATTCCCCTTTAGGGGATAGGGGCATGAAGTATATCAACGAAATAAACAAACGCAAAACATTCGCTATCATTTCTCACCCGGATGCCGGTAAAACCACGCTGACGGAAAAGTTTTTGTTGTTTGGTGGAGCCATTCAAACGGCAGGTGCTGTAAAGAGCAACAAGATAAAAAAACACGCCACCTCCGACTTTATGGAGATAGAAAGACAGCGTGGTATCAGTGTGGCCACCAGTGTAATGACCTTTGAGTACAAGGATCACCTCATCAACCTGCTGGATACGCCGGGCCACAAAGACTTTGCAGAAGATACTTACCGTACCCTTACGGCGGTAGACAGTGTGGTGCTGGTGATTGACAGTGTAAACGGGGTGGAGGACCAGACAAGAAGATTGATGGAAGTAATTGCCATGCGTAAAACACCTGTGATCGTTTTCATCAACAAGATGGACCGGGATGGTAAGAACCGGTTTGATTTATTGGAAGAAATAGAAAATGAACTGAAGATACAACTGCACCCAATGACCGTTCCCATCAACAGCGGAAAGGATTTTAAGGGTGTGTACGATCTGCATAAGAAAAGCCTGGTGTTGTTTACAGCCGGTACAAAGGCAAATGATGAAGATGTTATTGAGATCAAAGATCTGGGCGATAAAACACTGGATGCTAAAATAGGAGAGAAAGATGCTGAAACGCTGAGAGAAGATGTGGAGTTGATAGATGGGGTATATGGCGAACTGCACTTAGAAGATTACCTGAGCGGAAATGTGGCGCCGGTATTTTTTGGAAGTGCGGTGAATAATTTTGGTGTAAGGGAACTGCTGGAAACCTTTATCCGCATTGCACCCACACCAAGGCCAAGGCAAACAACCGTAAGAGAAGTGAAACCGGAAGAAGAAAAGTTCAGCGGTTTTATATTTAAGATACATGCTAATCTTGACCCCAAGCACCGGGACAGGATCGCTTTCCTGAGAGTATGCAGCGGCAAGTTTGAAAGGAACAAATATTACAAACATGTACGCTTGGAAAGGGACGTACGGTTCAGTAACCCGTACAGTTTTTTGGCCCGCCAAAAGGATGTGATTGAAGAGGCATACCCCGGGGATGTGGTGGGGCTATTTGACACCGGCAACTTTAAAATTGGTGATACACTAACAGAAGGAGAGCAATTTTACTATACAGGAATACCAACTTTTTCTCCAGAAATTTTTAAAGAAGTACAGAATAAAGATCCAATGAAAACCAAGCAGTTGGAAAAAGGCCTATTACAGCTTACGGATGAAGGTGTGGCACAATTGTTCACCCAGTTTGGTGGTAACAAGAAGATCATTGGTTGTGTGGGTGAACTGCAGTTTGAAGTAATTCAGTACCGCTTGTTGCAGGAGTACAGTGCCTCTGTTCAGATGAACAGCCTGCCATTTTTTAAGGCCTGCTGGATCACCAGCAAGGACCCCAAAAAACTGGATGACTTCATTAAATATAAACAAGGCAACATCGCCAATGACAAAGATGGTCACCTGGTGTACCTGGCCCAGAGTGAATGGTATTTAAATACAGAAAGACAAAACAACCCGGATATTGAATTTCACTTTTCAAGTGAAGTACACAAGTAATGTTAATTTGTCCACGCTTTACCCAACCGTGACTTAAGTGACGGTTATCGATTAAATATTCATGTAAATTCGCTGATTACAGATTTTTAGAAATATGGAAAATAACACAGCCTCAACAGAAAAAGTAACTTGTTTAATTATTGGATCAGGGCCTGCAGGTTATACTGCTGCCATATATGCCAGCAGGGCAGGGTTGCACCCGGTTTTATACCAGGGCATTCAGCCAGGCGGACAATTAACCATCACCACCGAGGTGGAGAACTATCCCGGTTATCCTGAAGGTATTCAGGGACCGGATATGATGATGCATTTTGAGAACCAGGCAAAAAGAATGGGAGCTGATATCCGTTATGGTCTGGCAACCAAGGTTGATTTTTCCGGTCATCCTTTTAAAGTGGAAATTGATGAAGAGAAATGGATCGAAGCAAATGCGGTGATCATTTCTACCGGAGCTTCGGCTAAGTGGTTGGGGCTACCCAGCGAACAAAAACTGAATGGCTATGGCGTAAGCGCCTGTGCGGTATGTGATGGATTTTTCTTTAAAGGAAAGGAAGTGGCCATTGTAGGTGCTGGTGATACCGCTGCTGAAGAAGCCTTGTACTTATCCAAGATATGTTCTCATGTACACATGATTGTAAGAAGGGGGGAAATGAGGGCCAGCAAGATCATGCAGGAAAGGGTGATCAACACAAAAAATATTACCATTTACTGGCACAGTGAAACAGACGAGATACTGGGAGATAAAAAAGTGGAAGCTGTAAGAATACACAATAATCAAACCGGTGAAAAGAAAGATGTACCGGTGAGTGCTTTCTTTGTGGCCATTGGTCATCAGCCCAACAGCGATATTTTTAAAGGCTTTATCAATATGGATGAGGCAGGATATATCCAAACCATTCCGGGTACCAGCAAAACCAATATTGAAGGTGTGTTTGCATCAGGTGATGTGCAGGATAAGATTTACCGCCAGGCGGTAACCGCCGCCGGCAGCGGATGTATGGCAGCGTTAGATGCAGAACGTTATTTGAGTGAGAAGGGATTTCATTGAGTAATTGATAATGGATAATTGATAATGGATAGGTGCAGCATTGAATAACAATAGAATAACTCAATTCCATTAAGTAAAGGTTTTTCAAAACTGCGAAGCAGTTAAATGAGTTAATTAAAAGATTTTACAGCGGCCCTGAAGAGGTCGAATAATATTTCTTAACAACGGCAATTCAACAACCAACACCAAAGAATCAATGCTCACCATACAACTCCGCAATCTTCATTTCTTTGCTTATCATGGTTTGTTTGAGCAGGAGAAAAAGACGGGCAATAATTTTGAACTGGATGTGGATATTACCGTAGATGCTCCTGCAAAGATCACTTCTTTAAAACAGACACTGGATTATGTGACCGTTTATGAAATGATTGAAAAACGGATGGAACAGCCCACAGCGTTGCTGGAAACGGTGGCGCAGGAACTGGTTGAAAAGATTCATGAATTAGACAGCAGGGTTAAATCAGTAGCCATCACCATCCGCAAATTAGCACCTCCCATTAAAAATTTTAAAGGTTACGTAGGCATATCATACCAAAAGGAATTTTAGCATGAAAAGCTGGTCTTTCATTTTGTTGTTGTTATTCATCATCGCCACTGTGTCAGCGCAGGATGCTGCAGCGGTAATAAAAGAAGCTGCAAGGCTGGAAAATACCCTGAATGAAAAAGCCGCATTAGAAAAATATAAAGAAGCACTCAAACTTCATCCATCAAACATTACAGCACTCAACAAATGCAGTGAGCTTTGCAGCCGCATAGGCAAAAGAAATCCGGACAGCAAAATAAGGACGTCCTATTATCAATACGCCAAAAATTACGCTGCTGCTGCATTAAAGATCAACCCCAATAATGCAGACGCCAACTGTGCAATGGCCATCATATTAGGATCCATTGCTTTAACCGGCAGCAGCAAGGAAAAAGTAACTGCCGCAAAAGAAATTAAAAAGTATGTGGACATTGCTTTAAAGAACGATCCCCTCAATTACAAAGCCTGGCATGTGCTGGGCAGGTGGCATTTTGAATTAAGCGACCTGAATGTTTTTGAAAGGGCTGCTGTTAAAATCATGTTTGGCGGATTGCCGCATTCCACGGTTCCTGAATCCATCAGGGCTTTTGAAAAAGCAGGCAGCATTAAAAGTTTCGCTGCTAATTATATGGAGCTTGCAAAAGCTTATAAAAAGAATAACCAGCAAGACAAAGCCATTGCTGCCATCAATGCATTACTGAATTTCCCCAATCAAACAGAAGATGATGAAGCCTTAAAAACAATGGGAAAAATATTATTAAAACAATGGCAATAGTGTTAACCTGAAAACCAACTGTTTTCAATTAACTTCGCCACCAAAAAAAATCGATGTTGAAAAAATTGCTGCCTTTTTTTACGTTACTGTTTTTAGCTGTTAATGTTTCCGCACAAGAAGAGTCTTTTGAAACCAGGTACAATCCCAAAGATATTTTTTCTCCATCTTTTTATCCCACGGGAGAAACTATTACCCGGTCAGCAGACGGCAGTCCCAATACGGGTTACTGGCAAAACAGGGCCGATTATTTAATCAACGCTACATTGGATGAGGTGGCCAATACCATTACCGGAACTGTTGTGATTTCCTATAAAAATAACAGTCCGCACAACCTGCCTTTTTTATGGCTGCAGTTAGACCAGAATTTATTTAATAAGGAAAGTCGTGGCCAGGCAAGGATGCCACTGGACAGCCGCAGCCGCTATGGTGATTCCAAAACCACTTTTAATGGCGGATACAAAGTAGCTTCCGTAAAAGTAAACGACATAGATGCCACATATGTAATTTCAGACAGCAGGATGCAGGTTCGGCTTAATGATAACTTAAAAGGCGGTGGGGGTGAATTGAAAATCACCATTCAGTATGCTTTCACCATGCCGGAATATGGTGCAGACCGCAGCGGTATTTTGAAAACTAATAACGGAGCTGTTTTCGCTGTGGCGCAATGGTATCCCCGTATGTGTGTGTACGATGATGTGCAGGGATGGAACACCTTGCCATACCTGGGCCCCAGTGAGTTTTACTTAGAATATGGCGATTTTGACTTTACCATTACCGTGCCTGCCAGCCATATTGTGGTGGCCAGCGGAGAATTACAAAACCCCAAAGAAGTATTAACAGCCGAGCAGCAGACAAGAATGGAAGCCGCTAAGCAAAGCGATAAAACAGTGATGATCCGTTCAGAAAAAGAAGTAACAGACCCAGCTTCAAGGCCTGCCGGCAATACACTCAGCTGGCATTACAAGATCAGCAATGCCCGGGATGTGGCCTTTGCATCTTCCAGCTCATTTATATGGGATGCTGCCAGGATCAATTTGCCCAGTGGCAAAACAGCACTGGCTATGAGTGTGTACCCGGCAGAAAGTGCCGGCAACAAAAACTGGGGAAGGGGAACTGAATATACAAAGGGCAGTATTGAAAATTACAGCAAACGGTGGATGGAGTATCCTTACCCGGTGGCTGCCAATGTGGCCAGCAATGTGAGTGGCATGGAATATCCCGGTATTGTTTTTTGTGGTTCCGGTTCAAAAGGCGCAGGTTTATTTGGCGTCACCGATCATGAATTCGGGCATACCTGGTTCCCCATGATTGTAGGAAGTAACGAACGTAAGTATGGCTGGATGGATGAAGGCTTTAACACCTTTATCAATTCGCTGGCCGACGATGATTTTAATAAAGGAGAATACAAGGGCGAAGAAAAAGACATGGGCTATTATGCTCCCTATTATTTTGCCGAAAATTTGGATCCCATACTTACCACTCCTGATGCAATGCCCGAAGCCAATATCGGCAGGTTGCTGTATTCAAAACCCGGCTATGGGCTGGAGCTATTGAGAAACCAGGTACTCGGACCGGTAAAATTTGATTACGCCTTCAAAATTTATATCCAGCGCTGGGCCTATAAGCATCCCACACCCTGGGACTTTTTTAAAACTATGGACAATGCAGCAGGAGAAGACCTCAGCTGGTTTTGGAAAAGCTGGTTCATAGAAAATTATAAACTGGATCAAACCATCCTGTCTGTTAAATACGAAAAAGGAAATGGTGCCGTGGTTACCATTGCCAACTTAGAGCAGATGGCCATGCCCGTGGTAATAGAATATGAAACCATCACCGGCGCAAAAGAACGGGTAAAGTTACCTGTTGAGATCTGGAACAATACCGCTTATTTTAAAGTGAAATTACCGGCAAACAATCCGTTAACCAAAGTAACCATCGATCCCGATAAAGTGTATCCCGATATTAATTTAGATAATAATACCTGGCAGGATAAATAAGAAATAAGAAAAGAGGGCTGTCAACGGACTGCACTTTTTTCTTACTTTAGTGCCACCTGTCCCGGAGAATTCCGGGAGACTAATGATAGCGACTCTGCATTTGGTCATCATCGTAATTTAAAATACCTACAAATGAAAAAGAAAATATTGATCACTCTCACCTTGATCACCACATTCGCACTTGGGTTTGCTTTCAAATCCCTGCTTTCAAATTCCACTGGCGAACAACCATTGAAAAAGGCAACGGGCATTGGCGGCATCTTTTTCAAATGCAAGGATCCTGGAAAAGTCAGAGCTTGGTATAAAACTCATCTTGGTTTAAATACAAATGAATATGGGGCAGTTTTTGAGTGGCGACAAGGTGCTGATACAACAAAAAAAGGCTTTACCCAGTGGAGCCCGTTTAATGAAAAAACGAAATATTTTGAGCCATCAACCAAAGACTTTATGATTAATTACAGGGTCGGAAATTTGGAAGCACTGATTGATCAACTGAGAAAAGACAGTGTGACAATACTGGATAAAGTTGAAACGGCTGATTATGGAAAATTTATTCATATCCTGGACATAGAAGGCAATAAAGTTGAGCTATGGGAACCAAACGATTTAGAGTTTGAAAAGCTTGGTGTTAAAATTGGTGCCAGCACAACAAAATAATTTACACAGGCTAAGGATAGCGACTCAGCATATCATCAATAAACGGCAATAAGTCAAGCATTCTAAGGCTAGCAGGGGTCATTTGTTCAAACGCTCTAAAAATCAAATTCTATAACTTTATGAATCAGGAATTAACGCTGAAAATTATTTTAGAAAATCCGCCCGTTGGTGTAGACTTTGGATTACAAAAAGGGAGCGGAAATAATTACGAGACCATTCAAATACAACGATCCGGCGATAAAAATTTAGAGTTTGAGTTCCCAATTACTGTCAAGCTGAATAAAGATGGGCATCCTAACTTTCTTGGTGTATTTGTGCAGGGGCCAGCCAATCAGCGTTTTATTTATATAGATATTGGAACCTATGCAGGTCAAAAAGACACAATTTGGAGCCGAAGGCTGAAAATCCCTTTAACCGGAATTAGTTTGAATACTATCAAAGAACTGTCAACTAGTAATAATAAGATCTTGCAAGCAAAGGTTCCAGGTACAGGTAAAGACAATGGGCCCAATTGTGCAACTGTAAAACCATTTACAGGATGGCATATTTCTAATCGGGCGCTAAAATAATGCGGCATACGTCATAGCATTGCCCCCAGCTATCCGTTATGTATCAAAAAAATAAATCGTTCCCACCATTGCTCAGTATGGAAAAGAAGTTGAAGGCTGTCCGTAGATTGCATCTACGGATTTGCTCATTAAAACTTCATTAGCAATAATACATCTGGCAATTATCTTTGGGGTCCTGTATGCTGCAATTACTAACCTTTTAAATAATTAGTATGAGATCATTTCTGAAAATGTTAGCTGTTACCATTTTTGCATCCTGCACAGATACTGTATTACTTGCGCAGGTACCCGGGGATTACAAGGGAAAACCTTTTAAAGACAAGTTGTATAAAGCAGGAGCGCAGGCAATACCAGGAAGAGTGCAACTCGCCTATTATGATTTAGGAGGAGAAGGCATTGCATACCACGATAGCACACCTGTGAATGAAGGGGCTAAATTAAATCATGAAGTACATGATTATGGAAGTCACAAGCGGCCCGGTATTTCTGCATATACTGCGTTCTTCAGGGAAAATGAAGGGGTGGATGTTTCTTACACCAAAGATTGGGCTGATTTTAATCATCCCAACAAAGTTGATCCGGCTGTAAACCAACTATATATTGGATGGCAGTCTGATGGTGAATGGACCAACTATACAATAGATGTTAAAGCACCGGGTAAATATAAAATCATTACCATCTATGGCAACAAAGACAACAACGCTTCCCTGTGGTTGAATGGTAAAGAGGCAGTAAAACTAAAGCTTCCTGAAAACACCGGCAACTGGCACTACTGGACACAAGCCACCATTGGTGAAATAATTTTCCCGGTTGCAGGGTTAAACTTATTAACGCTTAAATATAATGCAGGCGCTAACCTGGCTTTTTTAGACTTTGTGCTCTTAGAAGAAATAAAGTAGTTTAGCTAAAAGCGTTTCAAACAATTGTTTCAATGGTGATTTGAGGTCGCTTGTTTATAGCGATGAAGGTAAAGGCTGGGAATTACATCCATCTACTCCAGGAAAACTCTACTAAAGCCAAAGCTTTTAAGCCAGGTATTGCATACAAAGATCACCTCGGGATTACATTTTATCATTCCGTTTTCAAACTAACCACCGGGTTTAGCAATGCCATTCTTATCACTTCCCTGCTAATCACCAATAAAGCAGTCAGCGGAATGATCAATACCGGGGTTAAAAACATCCACAAGGTAAGTTGAACATGATAGGCATAAGCTGCCAGCCATTTGTTCATCGCAATACCCGCCACCGGTAAAGCAATTGCAAGCGCCCAGCATACGAGTGTTAAATATACTTTAGCCTGCAAAGAAAAGAGATTGATAATGCTGGCACCTAAAACTTTTCGTATTCCAATTTCTTTGGTACGCTGTACAGATATCAGCGCAACAAGACCGTATAATCCAAGGCAGGAAATGAATACAGCCAGCACCGTAAAATAATTAAACAGGCGCATGGTAATCCTGTCCTTTACATATTGTTTTTCCACTGATTCATCCATGAAAGAATAATCAAAAGGTAAGGATGAAAAATGTTGTTTAAAAAGCCCCTTCACCAATGGAAGGTCTTTCGGTTTTATTTTTATGGTGGTGGTGTTAGCAGGAAAAATATTCATCACAATCGCCAGCGGCTCGATAGCATTGTGGAGAGATTTATAGTAGAAGTTTTTCATCACCGCAATCACTTTGCCATTGTGCCCCCATGCTTCTACCGTTTGACCAATGGCAGTTTTCCATCCCATTGTTTTTACAAATGCTTCATTCACTATAAATGCTTCTTTTTCATCAGTGCCAAACGCTGCGGAAAAATTTCTTCCCTCTAGTAATTTAATTTGAAACAGCGGAATAAAGGAAGTGTCAACTGCTGAATAGCGGCACATGATTTCTCTTTTTTTTCCATTTGAATAAAGAGTAGTGGATGCAAGTGTCATTCCATCAGAAGACAGTCCGCTGCCAATGGTAACGCCTGCTATTTCAGGTCGCTGTTTCAATTCATTTTGAAAAACTTTTACAGCATTCATATAAACAGAGTCCCGTGGAAGATAAATGCTGAGCAAATTGTCTTTATTAAACCCCAAATCTTTATGCTCAATAAAATGAAGTTGCTGGTAAATTACCGTGGTACCCAGGATGAGTGCTGCAGCAATGGCAAATTGTACAAACGTGATTGACTTGCGCAACAACAGGCCCTTGCTGCTATGCCGCCAGTTTCCTTTTAAAACTTTTACCGGTTTAAAGGAAGACAAAACAAAAGCAGGATACAGGCCGGCTAATAATAATGTGATGCATAAAATGCTGCCCATAAAAACAATTGCCTGCCACCAGTTAACAGTTAGTTGCGTTTGTAATAATTGATTAAAGAATGGTAATGCAACCTGCACCAGCAACAGTGCAATGATCCATGCGGCTGCGATGAGTAAAACAGACTCCAGCAAGAACTGCCTGATCAATTGAAAGCGGCCTGCGCCAATTACTTTTCTTATGCCTACCTCCCTTGCTCTTTCTGTTGACTTTGCTGTGGAAAGATTAATATAATTCAGCAGCGCAATCATCAGTATAAAAACAGCAAGCAATGAAAACATGTAATTGAATTGTTTGTTGCCTTTAGGTGTGTCAACCAGTTTTGCCTCGCTGAAATGTACTGCACTCAATGGTTCCAGGTCAAAATAAAGATGATAGTTTTTGGCATCCTGTGCATCCAGTTCGCCCTGTGCATATTTAATACCAAGTGATTCAATTTTTTTACTGAATAGCTTCAGATCAGGTTTTTGGTGAAACAGGATAAACGTGTAATCTTCAAAATCATCCATCCAGCTGGTAACTGCTGAAAAGTCTGCAGCCATTAGTGCATCCAGTTTAATATCCGAGTTAGAGGGCCTGTCTTTCACCACGCCTTTTACCATCCATTCCTTATCACCACAAATCATTGCTTTACCAACAGCAGCATCATTGCCGAAATATTTTTTTGCAATGGTTTGAGTGATGACAATTGATTGCGGTTGCTCCAGCGCATGCAAAGGGGAGCCTTCTGTAAATTGAAAATCAAAAATGGAGAATACTGATTGATCAGCTTTATAAAATGCATCTTCCCTGATCATTTCATTATTCAGTTTCATTACCTGTGCAGCTGGCTCCAGCCGTACCGTGGCCTGCACCTCGGGGAAATCTTTTTTCAATACATCGGCCAGCAGCGTGGGAGTAGTGCCGAATAGCATATCAGATTCCGGGGTTTTTACCCGGGTGGTTATTCTTGCAATGCGGTCAGCTTTTTCATTGTATTGATCAAAGCTTAACTCATGCTCCACATATAAAAAAATAATGAGGCAGGCAGCAATGCCAATGGAAAGACCAAGAAGATTGATAAGGGAAAAACTTTTGTGCTTAAGCAAATTTCGCCATGCAATTTTCAGGTAGTTTTTGATCATAATGAAAGTTGAGCAGTGAATGGATTGGCTGGTTATATAGATCTGCTCAACAAGATTGAAAATAAAGGTCAGAAAAGTTAATGCTGCAAAAGTTTTTAGAAAGGATTAACATTTGGTCTCGACAGGGTTTCCGCAATAAAAATCTATATAGTGTAAAACAATCGCACAGGGGACGAACCTTATCCAGCAGGGTACGGTACAAGCTATTGGTAGTGTTTCCTAAAATATATCTGGCTCCATATCTTAAAACTGAATATAAGGTAAAGTTTGTCCGGAAGCCATATCCTGAAAACGGGAATAGGCTAAAGTCTGTCCGGAAGCTATATCCTGAAAAAGGGAATAGGGTAAAGTCTATCCGGAAGTCATAACAATCCTGCGCTTGAAGGCGAACAACCAACAGCGGCGTCTGCGGCATGGCTTAGCCTATGATAGAAATACCGGCATCGGCTAAAAAAATTTTTTTGCAGATGCTGGTCTAACAACAGTATGAATCTGTCTCTGATAAAAAATCCTTCATGCTACTACAGTTGCAGAAAGCATATTATCACCAATCAAATAAGCATCACAAACCTGGCGGCACATTTTATACAACCATTGTATAATAGTTTCATTAGCCTGATCAAATGCTTTACGGCATTGCCATGCATTTACAAAAGCTGCTTCCAGTAATTGCTCAGCTATTTGAGTATCCTTTACTTTCAATAATATTATTTTAAACAGCGGTGTGGAAACAGCATGATATATAAATTCAAAATCAGTTTGATTGCCGGATATAAAACCTTCAACTATATCCTGACTTAATGATGGGTATAAATTTTTCAAATAAACGTATTAAAATAATTAAAATAGCCAATGCAGAACGAACAATACATAATACTGGTATTTAATTAATGCTAAAGATGTACCATATCCATATCCGTTCAACCTTTAATATATTTTATACCAACATGGGGATTATTTTTCTCTACTAAAAACCCGTATTCCCCTCTGTTGAACGAGAACAATTCATTTACTCGTAAATAGTAAACAAAATGAAATATTAATAAAATGACGTCAAAGCAGATAACTATTAGTTTTGGAAACCATGCGTTCAGCAAGATATAATGCGTTCCATATTAAATTTAGAAAGACATACAAGAAAAGAAATTAAATACAAGTACGCTTAAAAAATAAACTATCAATTTAATGGCACGCTTTTTAATTTAATGTTACTGGCCCCTGGCCATTTCATCTACAAATTAAAAACCATGTTCCCCAAAATTTTTGTTACCGTAAAATTATTTTTTTGCTGCAGTTTCATCACTGCGTTTATTTCCTGCAGCGATAATACTAAATCATCAGACACTGAGATCATAGAAAGTAAGGACAGCAATGTAAAAGAAACCACCATCAACAAGCTGGAACCGGCAGGTACTGCCCCGGCTTGGGGTTCATCAATAAAACCAGAGATGGCTGTAGTAATTGAAAAATTAGTTAGCCTGGGTGGCAAGCCGATTGAAACCCTGGACGCTGCAGCGGCACGTAAGCAACCTACTCCCACCGATGCAGTAATGGCAGTGATCAAAGAACATAACATAGCCTTGCCTGCCCCAGGTTGTGATACCATTGGAAAAGATATTCCTGTTTCAGGCGGCAATACACATGTAAGAATATATACGCCCAAAAATGTTACCGGCCCATTTCCTGTAATTGTTTATTATCATGGTGGCGGATGGGTAATTGCAGACATTGATGTATACAATGCCGGCGCACAGGGGCTTTGTGAACAAACAGGTGCTGTGGTAGTATCCGTAGAATATCCTAAAGGCCCGGAGCATAAATTTCCTGCTGCACATACTACCGCTTTTGATGCTTACAAATGGGTGCTTAAAAACATGGAGGCTATCAATGGAGACAGCGCCAACATTGCTGTGGTAGGTGAAAGTGCAGGTGGTAATCTTGCAATGAATGTAAGCCTGATGGCAAGAGATAAAAAAATAAAAATGCCGGTGTACCAGGTATTGGTTTACCCCATTGCTAATAATGACTTTAATAGTGAGAGCTATATAAAATATGCTGCTGCAAAACCATTGAATAAACCCATGATGGAATGGTTTGTAAAGAATGCATTAAGCAACACAGCACAGGCTGCTGATCCACGGATAAGTTTGTTGAAGGCTAATTTGACTGGTTTACCTCCAACATTGATTATTGGTGCGGAAATAGATCCATTGCAAACGGAAGGAAAACTGCTGGCCGATAAATTGAAAGCCGCTAATGTAAAAACCACTTATGAATTATATAACGGCGTTACACATGAATTTTTTGGGATGGCCGCTGTAGTTCCGCAGGCAAAGGAAGCACAGGCATTGGCCGCAGGTAAATTAAAATCAGCTTTTGGAAAATAACGGGCTTTATATGCTGATGAACTGACATAGATTATCTAAAATAGTACTTGACAATGGTAAAAACTCATGGTAGCTTTGATCTCTTCTCAATCATTAGACCCTTTCTAAATAATCCGTAGTGCATTTCCAGGCCATCTGTTATAGGCATAATAGATGGTCTTCTTGTTTACTGGATAAGTGCTGTTAAGGATTTCATTTTGAATATTGAATTCCTTCAACGATCAGGCCCTTTCTATATAAATAATGACCGGTGTGTTCCGGGCCATAGTTATCAGGATGAAAGATGGCCTTTTTTTATTTACATTTTCTTAATTCAAATCCTCCCAGTCTGGGTAAATTAATATCGGAAAGAATTAAAAAAGGCTGGTTATGAACGCTGGTTAAATATTCATAAGCAGTCACGCCATTCAGGAAGAAAATAATCTCGTTAGGCAAACGGAGTTTAGCAAATACAATTTCTAATAATTCCTGATCATCTGTATCATCTTCAATTATAATAACCGGGCCATTTTTATTCGTATCCATGCAAGTTAAGAGGGTTTAGTTAGCAGGCGCAATGTTAATAAATGTGTAGGCAAGCATTTTCATCATGGTAATACTTCGTTCGTCTAGTTCCTTCCATTGTAAGTATATTTGTTTATTCAATATTGCTTTTTCAAATAAGGTTGCGATTGTACCTGATACCCTACGATTTTAAAAATTGGTTTTAAATATTGCACAAAATGTCCGACAAAAATCAACTAATAGAGAAACTGATAGAACACAATGATGAGCTGGAGAATTATTTTAGAAATACCATCATTCCACAATTGTATATAGATAGGGACTTGAAATTACAGAAATTTACACCCCCAGCTATGAAACAGTTTAGTCTGTCTGCCAGTGATATCGGCAAGCCTATTAGTGATGTAAAGGATAATTTGCGGTTCCCATCCATTTTAGACAATATTGAGCAGGTTATTGAAAGCAATGAAATCCTTGAAAAAGAAATTCAAACTACTGACCTGCGCTGGTACCAGATGAATATTATCCCTTATGTAAAAAGAAGAGATAACACAACGGATGGTGTAATTATAACTTTTGTAGAAATTACCAGGCGGATAAAAGATTTACAGGAACAGGAAAAATTAATAGCTGATCATGAAATTTTGTTAGACACCATTTCTCATGATATAAAAAATCCGCTTTCAACTTTAGTAATGGCGATAGAGCTGTTTAAAGAGGTATCTCCTAACGAGGAAAAGGAATTTAAAACCCTTTTAAAAGTGGTGGACAATGCGCTAACAAAAATGCACAAACTTATTGGAGAATTAACAGAAGTAAGAAAGGAAACCCATAAATATAAAACTCAGGAAGAATTGCTGAATGTTGAACACATCCTGGAGGATGTTCGTCTTACACTGAATAACAATATCATAGCTGCAAACGCCATCATCACCAGTGAGATTAATATTTCTGAAATAACTTTTTCCAGGAGGAAATTAAGAACCATCATTTATAACCTGGTAAACAATGCCATAAAATTTAAGTCCCCGGACAGGCAACCTAAAATTATTGTTACTACTAACCGGGAGGATGATTATATAATAATATCAGTAAAAGATAATGGGGTGGGTATCGACGAAAGTAAATTTGAAGCCATCTTTTCAAAGTATTACAGAGTAGAAAATGCCATTGAGGGTTCGGGCATTGGATTATACCTGGTGAAAGAAATTGTTAGCAATGCCGGTGGAAAAGTATTACTGGAAAGCCAGTTGGGCGAGGGGACGGAATTCAAGATATATTTAAAAATAGAAGAATAGAGCGGTCGATATATAAATGGCTTTAGTCTCCAGTTGATTTATAAAATACATCTGCTCATTCACCTCTCTTCGTGGTGTTATTTACACAACAAAAAAGAGCTGTTAGGATACTTTTACTACATCCATTTTTGATCTAACATGGACAACACTGTTTTTTCAGCAAGTGGTTTCTCAACATAGTCCACTACATTCTTATTTTCCCTGGCCCGGTGTTTATCATTTACATCGATGGAAGAGGAAAGAATATAAATTTTAATTTGTTTTTTTATTTTATCATCCAGTTTTTCAAAGTTGTCAAGGAAATCCCAGCCCGACCACTTCGGCATATTAATGTCTAATAATAATACGGTGGGGTTAGCAGTGTCAGCATATTCTGCAGCAAGGTATTTAAAACCATTTACAGGAGAATTGAAATTTTGAATTTCTGCGGTATCCTGTACGTCTCTTATGGATAAAGTACAAAGCAAATTATTCACCGGGTCATTATCAATAATAATAAAGCGAATGGGCATGTAAACTATTTTGATTGTTAAGCTTCAAATTCAATTCTAAATTCAGTTCCTACATTCACTTCACTGCTGATACTGATTTTTCCACCCATTGATTCTACCTGGGTTTTCACCATATACAACCCGATCCCTTTTCCTTCGCCTACGTCTGTATGAAAACGTTTGTACAAACCAAATACCTGGTCAGACAAGGTGTTTAAATCAATTCCCAGGCCATTATCTTTAAATAATAAAATAATTTTATTGTTTAATTTTTGGCTTTTAATTTTTATAGCAGGAGCAATGCCCGGTTGCCGGTACTTCAGGCTATTGGAAATTAAATTATAGAATATACTGTGCAAATAACTTTTTATAGTTACAATTTCATCTCCCTCAGAAAAATCCCAAATAATAACTGCGTTTTCATTTTCAATCATTTTTTCTATACTTAAATGAATGTCGCTTGCAAACTGGGTTAAGCTTATTGCTTGCTTACTCTCATCTACTTTCTGCCTCACCTTTAAAATATCATTCAGGTCCCTGATTACTTCATCCAGTTTTTTTACTGAGGTGGTAAGCCCGTCTGCAATTTGTTTTTTTAAATCGGCTGCCAAATTTTCTTGCTGCAGCCTGGACGAAAGTCCGATGATGTTTGCTACCGGGGCCCGAAGGTTGTGAGAAATGATATAGGTAAACTGTTCAAGGTCTTTATTACGCTGAATTAAATCGGCGGTCATTTTTTCCTTTTGTTCATTTTGAAAAACCAACTCTTTGTTAGCAATCACCAGTTCTGCTGCACGCTTTTCTTTTTCTTCATTTTGAAACAGCAGCTCTTTGTTAGCAATAATCAATTCGGCTGCACGCTTTTCTTTTTCTTCATTTTGA
>JAYWII010000098.1:0-8786 GCA_043788995.1 Chitinophagaceae bacterium
AGAATTAAGGGCCTTGCAGGACTGGTACATAAAATTTGCTTTGCAAACAGTACCTGGTGTGAGTGAAGTAGCATCTTATGGTGGTTTTCAAAAACAATATCAGATTATAATTGATCCGCATAAGTTGAGTTACTACAACATTCCTTTAATGAGTGTAATTGAAAAGGTAAGATCAAATAACAACGATGTTGGTGGCAGAAAAATTGAGATGGCTGATATGGGATATATTATCAGGGGTGTAGGCTACATTACTCAAATAAAAGACATTGAAGAAATAGCATTACTAACACAAGGGTCTATCCCCATACGTATTAAAGATATTGCCACCGTGCAAATGGGTGGTGAATTGCGATTAGGAATTATAGAAGAAAATGGGGAAGGAGAAAAAGTAGGTGGTATCGTAATTATGCGATATGGAGAAAATGCAAAAGAAGTTATTGATAAAGTAAAAGAAAAATTAAAAGATGTTGAAAAGGGTTTACCCGCCGGCGTTAAGTTTCATACTGCTTACGACCGGTCAGATTTAATTGAAGCTACTATTGCAACTTTAAAAGAAGCAGTAATTGAAGAAATTATTGTTGTTGCCCTTGTACTGCTCATCTTCCTGCTGCATGTACGCAGCGCTTTAATAGTGGTTATAACGATTATAATGAGTGTGTTGATTTCCTTTATAATGATGGATTGGTTTAATGTTAGCTCTAACATCATGTCGCTTGCAGGTGTTGCACTGGCAGTAGGCGATCTGGTGGACGCCGGAATTGTGATGGTGGAAAATGCTTTAAAATCTATTACGGAAGAAACCGAATAAAAATTTGTTATGATTTCAAATGACGAAAGATTAAAAAGAATTGAAAGCTCCTCCGTATTGGTGGGAAGGGCTGTTTTCAGTTCTATATTAATTACTCTGGTATCGTTTGCACCCATACTTTTTTTAGAAGGCCAGGAAAAAAAATTATTTACGCCACTGGTACTTACTAAAAGCTTTGCAATGATTGGCTCTGCATTGGTAGCTGTTTTTTTGGTGCCGGTGTTAATGGCTTTGATGCTGAAAGGTAAAATGCGGCCAGAAAAAAAACACCCGGTATCCAGGTTTTTTCTTTGGTTGTATAATCCGATAATCCGCTGGTGCCTTCGCTGGAAAAAAACAACCATTGCCATTGCTTTTCTTTTGGTTGCTGCAAGTATTCCATTGGTAATGCGGTTAGGTTCAGAGTTTATGCCACCTCTCGACGAAGGTTCACTTTTATTTATGCCGGTAACACTTCCGGATGTTTCCAATACCGAAATAAAACGCATTCTTCAGGTACAGGATAAAATAATTAAAACGGTACCAGAAGTGCAAAATGTATTAGGCAAAGCCGGAAGGGCAAATACGGCTACAGACAATTCTCCCATCAGCATGATAGAAACCATTGTGTTGTTAAAACCTCAATCCGAATGGCGGGATGGGATGACGAAAAATAAGATCATTGAAGAATTAAATAATAAGCTTCAAATTCCCGGGGTAATTAATGGATGGACACAGCCCATTATAAACCGCATCAACATGCTCTCTACAGGTATCCGTACCGATGTTGGCGTAAAGGTTTACGGACAAAGCCTCGATTCAATCAACATCCTGGCGCAACAATTTAAAGTAGCATTAGCAGGTGTAGAAGGCATCAAAGATTTGTATGTAGAACCTATTATTGGCGGCAAGTATGTAGAGATAAAAATTAAAAGGGAAGAACTAGGCCGTTATGGTTTAAGTGTGGATGATGTTAATATGGTTGTTGAATCATCCATTGGCGGAATGAATATTACCACTACCATTGAAGGGCGGCAACGCTTTTCGGTGAATGCCCGTTTTGCCCAGGATTTTAGAAATAACATAACGCAATTAAAAAATCTGCTCGTCACCAGCCCCAGCGGTCCCATTCCGCTTTCAGCAGTTGCAGATGTTTCTATAGCCGAAGGCCCACCTATGATTACTTCAGAAAATGCTATGCTGCGTGGTACATTATTGTTTAATGTTCGGGAAAGAGATTTAGGCAGTACAGTAAATGATGCCAAAAAGAAACTGGAGAGCCTGGTACAAAAATTACCTAAAGGTTATTTTATAGAGTGGAGCGGACAATATGAAAACCAGGTAAGGGCAGAGAAGAGATTAAAAATTTTGATTCCTATTGTACTGCTCATTATTACGGTCATTCTTTATTTCACCTTCCATACTTTCCGGGAAGTATTGATTGTATTGTCCAGCATTCCGGTAGCATTGGTAGGAGGTGCTTATTCACTTTTCTTTTTTGATGTAAACTTTTCTGTAGCTGTTGCAGTTGGCTTTATTGCATTATTCGGCATAGCGGTAGAAACGGGTATGCTGATGCTGGTGTACTTAAATAATTCGTTGTTTAACAAAGTGCGTAAAAAAAAGGAAGCAGGCGAACCTTTAAACAACAGTGATATTGAAGAAGCGGTGTTCGAAGGTGCAGCGCTCAGGCTGCGGCCAAAATTAATGACGGTATTGGTAGATATATTTGGGCTGTTACCGCTGTTGCTGGCAACCGGTACCGGTAGCGATGTAATGAAACCCATTGCTATTCCTTTTGTATTTGGCCTTGTTACCTCTACTTTTTTTGTATTGATTGTTTTACCAGCCATGTACGCGTTGGTTCGGGAATATGAATTAAAGAAAAAAGGCAAAGTAGTAATTGCAGAACTCAATGATTAAAAAAATGAAAAAAATTATATTCATACTGCTCCTTACGTTTACCGCCAAAACAAACTTCGGGCAACCGGTTTTGCAGCTCAATGCCATTATAGATTCGATTCAACAATCACACCCCTCTATAAAAATGTACGATGCAGAAATACGTTCAATGGATGAAGCAGCAAAGGGCGCTAAAAGCTGGATGCCACCGGAGGTCAGTACAGGACTTTGGATGGTTCCCTATAATCCGGCACTGTGGAAGAAAAATGATATGGGTGAAACGGGTATGGGCCAATACATGATTGGGGGCCAGCAGATGTTCCCAAACAAAAAGAAACAAAATGCAGATGTGGCTTACATGGAAGCCATGTCTTCGGTAGAAAAAGAAAAAAAGAAAGCTACACTCAACGATTTGATCAATGATGCCAAAAAGTTTTATTATGAATGGATCATCCTGGAAAAGAAATTGCTGATACTGGTGCAAAATGAAAAACTGCTTGACTTCATGATTAAAAATGCGGAGGTACGTTACAAAAATGGTTTGGAAAAAATAAGTGCTTATTATAAAGCAAAAGCAGCAATAGGCAATAATGAGAATATGCAACTGATGTTTGAAAACGACATCAAAGAAAAACGCATACGCATCAATTCACTCATGGGCCGGAATGCCATGATTGATTTTGATATTGATACCAGCTATCAGATAAAAGACTATTCAACTGCAGTATTTGACAGTACGCTTTTTTATAGTAGCCGCAGCGATTTAATAGCCATTGATAAAGACATCAATATTACTTTTTTAAAACAGGAGACTGAAAGGCAAAGCCTCAAACCCCAGTTCGGTGTTCGATATGACCACATGTTTGGGTTTGGAGGTTTTCCCATGCAATACACGTTGATGGGAATGGTGAAATTACCATTAGCGAAATGGTCTTCTAAAATGAATAAAGCCAATATTGAAAGCCTGAAATGGAAAGCCAGTGCGTTGCAATCACAAAAGGAGATGATGGTGAACGAATACAGCGGCATGGCTTATGGTATGCGTAATGAAATAGAGCTGAAGAAAAAGCAGTTGAAGCTGTACAACGAAAACATCATACCTGCATTAAAGAATAATTATAAAACAATGCAATTAGGCTATGAGCAGAATACAGAAGAATTGTTTATGCTGTTTGATGCTTGGGAAACATTAAATATGACGCAGCTTGAATATTTAAAGCAATTACAGGAATTGCTTACGATGCAGGTGGAGCTGGAAAGAATTTTACAAATAAAATAATTATCATTAAAATCTTCCGACTATGAAATGCTGTGAAATTTATAATGAAAACAGCAATTAGGAACAAATAGATTTAAGTAGAAAATTATTAGCCGGTTATGAAAAAAAGAAAAATAGCAATTATTATAATATCGGTGCTGGTGATACTGGCTGCGGCCGCATGGATATATTTTAAAGTTATACTTCCAAAAAAGGAAACAAAACAGACAGCAACAACCGGTATGGAAAATATGAAGATGGATGGTAAAGATGGAAATGAGAAAATGAATGCGGCTACCGGAGACACAGGTAAAAATGAAAACAACAACATACACGATGTTTCTTTACATACGCTGATGCAACCTGCGAATGGCTATGCTATTTCCAGTATACCTGCTACTACTTTAATACAACGTGAAGAAGCCATCGAAATCAATGCCATTGGATATACAGCCTACAACACCAATGAAGTGGGTACTATATCAACCCGTGTAAATGGCAGGATCGAAAAGTTGTATGTCAAGTACCGATACCAGTTGATAAAAAAGGGTCAGAAAATTATGGACATTTATAGCCCTGAGTTGCTGACGGCTCAGCAAAATCATTTATTTCTGCTACAAAATGATGCCGCTAATTATTCATTAATCAATGCTTCAAGGGAAAAATTATTATTACTTGGTTTTCCCAGCGAACAACTACAGCAATTAATAAAAACCAAAAAACCTTTGCTTACTGTTTCGGTTTACAGCAGGTACAGCGGCCATATTCATGAAGCGTTGAATAAGGGAATGAACAAAGATATACCTGCAAATGCTTCCATGAATGAAGCCCTATCATTAACCACAGAAGAACTTAGCCTGAAAGAAGGTATGTACCTGCAAAAGGGACAAACAGTTTTTAAAGTTTACAATGCAAACAAAATATGGGCTTTACTAAATATTTATTCATCAGACCAGGTGTTTATTAAAACAGGCACCAGGGTAAGCATTGTGCCAGAATCCAGGCCGGAAAAAACTTTTCAAAGTTCAATTTATTTTATTGAGCCATTTTTCAGGCCCGGTAGTAAGACATTAACAGCCCGTGTAAATATTGATAACAGTGTTTTGCAATTACCCATTGGCAGCCAGGTAAAGGCAACTATTTTCAGCAGCCCGATAAACGCAGCATGGTTACCCAAAGAGGCCATTGTATCACTAGGGTTTGAAAAAATTGTTTTTGTAAAAAGCGGTAATGGCTATAAAGCACAAAAAGTAACAACAGGGGTAGCTAATAAAAATCTTATTCAGGTAACTGGCGGTATTACCGCTGCTGATTCCGTGGCTGTAAATGCACAGTATTTAATGGATAGTGAAAGTTTTATAAAAGTTAATAATGAAAATTAGTAATTAGATATAGGACAATAGTAAATGGTTAAGGAAATTATTATAGTGATGATATCGCAAAGTAAAAATGTGTATTGGTGTTGTTTAAAATAAAGTAAAAATGAAAAAAATATTTTTCTTAACAGTACTTATCTTTTTACTGGCCGCCTGTAAAAATGATAAAATAAAAGATACCGGTGAGGCAGCCCATGCCGGACACGGAGAGGTATATTATACCTGCTCTATGCACCCACAAGTGATGAAAGACAAACCGGGTGATTGTCCTATCTGTGGGATGGCGCTGATACAGGCTACAAAAAATTCTACTCCTGATAGCACAGGGGTACAATTGACCGGGCAACAAATACAACTCGGCAATATTTTGACTGATACCATACGCAGCGGAATGCTTGGTGGACAGACGGTGCTTACCGCCATACTTAATATTGACCAAGGTAAAACTAATGCTGTAAGTGCAAGGGTGATGGGTAGAATTGACCGGCTCTATTTTAAAAACCTGGGTGATTATGTTAGAAAAGGAGATAAATTATTTGACTTGTACAGCGAAGAACTGAATAGTGCCAAACAGGAATATATTCTGGCATTGGAAAAACAAAAAGTGCTTGACAATTCAATTATTGATTTTACAGTACTGGTACAAAGTGCTAAAAATAAATTGTTATTATGGGGTTTAACAGAAGGGCAGATACAAGCGTTAGCAGTTAAAAAAGTTTCCTCACCCTTAACTACTTTTTATAGCCCTGTGTCTGGTTATATTACTACACTGGATATTAACGAAGGTGAATATACAATGGAAGGCGGCACTGTTGTACGCATAACCGATTTGTCAACACTTTGGGTAGAAGCACAGGTGTATAGTTCCCAGCTATCGCAAATAGATAATAATGCAGTTGCCACTGTTCAATTCCCCGATTTGCCGGGCAAACAAATCAACGGAAAGATTGAATTCATTAACCCGGAAATTAATCCGCAAAGCCGTATCAACCTGCTTCGTGTAAATATAAACAACCCAGGAAATGTATTGAAGCCGGGCATGCCTGCCTATGTAATTATTAAAGGTAAACAGCAAAACAGCTTAACCCTACCTTCTGATGCTATCATTCGTTCAGGTACTGGCGCAACTGTGTGGGTACAAACTGGCCAGGGTTTTTTTAAAAATATAATGGTAGAAATTGGTATGGAAGATGGCGATAGGGTTCAGGTAAAATCAGGCCTTCAATCAGGGGATATTGTTGTTATCAGGGGAGCATATTTATTAAACAGTGAATATATATTTAAAAAAGGTACTAACCCGATGGAGGGAATGAAAATGTAAGAAATATGTAAATCATTCAAATAATTATTGTATGAGTAAGATGGATAAAATAGAGGTATTAAATAATAAATAACCTCCTGAAATAATGATTTAGAACAAAAATTAAAAATTAAAGCTATGATGAACCGTAATGGAGATTACTACTTTGGAGGAATGCACATGGGCTGGTGGTTCTTAATGCTCATTGTATTAATTGGAGTATTGGTAATGTTTAAAAATTCCCGGAAAGGGAAATAAATATTTCCAATATAATACTCAATAAATATTTTTTTAAATTAAAATAATTAATAATCATGCAATACTATTTCAGTAAAACAATCTCCGCAAGTTTTGACGATGCTATTCAAAAAGTTACGGATGCACTCAAAGCAGAAGGCTTTGGCATCTTAACAGAAATTGATATAAAAGCTACCCTAAAGAAAAAATTAGATGTTGACTTTTATAATTACAAAATCCTGGGTGCCTGCAATCCGCCTTTTGCCTACCAAGCCTTACTGGCAGAGGATAAAATTGGAACCATGTTGCCCTGCAATGTAATTGTACAGGAAAAAATATCAGGACAGGTAGAAGTGTCTGCCGTGGATCCTGCAGCATCTATGCAGGCAATAGAAAATAAAGCACTTACTGAAATTGCTATTGAAATTAGGGGCAGACTACAAAAAGTAATTGAGCAGTTGTAAGGTTATAATTAATGTGCAATAACCTTTTTTTTAAAAAGTATAAAAATATGAAAATGAAACACATCTTTTTAAATCCATCATCGCTGGCTGTTAACATGCTGATGGTAGCCGGTATGATGATAAGCGGCTGCGATAACGCTAAAAAATCATCCGCAACACAAGCCGCTAAGGTTTATGTAGCCAATGAAGAAGGTGGCATTGTGTCAGTTATTAACCTGCAGGACAGCCTGAAAAATACAAGTATAGATATAAGCGAACCGGGTAAAATGTTTATGGCGCATAATGTGCAGGTAGCCCCTAATGGAGAATCTGTTTGGGTAACGGCGGTACCGATGGATAGCACTGCTATAAATGAATTAGTAGTTATCGACCCAAGCACAAATAAAATAAAAAAACGTATTCAACTGGGTAAAGAGTTACATGTGGCACATGTGGTTTTAGACAATGAATCAAAATACGCTTTTGTAACGGCTAAGGAAACCAGCCAGGTTATACAGGTAGATGCAACAACTTATGAAGTGGTGAAAAAGTTTGATTTGGGAATGGGGCACTCTCCACATGGCTTTCGCTATGCCAATGGTAAATTGTATGTAGCCAATATGGATGCAAAAAGTATTTCGGTTATCAATATAGCTGATGGTAAAATAACAGACATTCCTTTAGGTGGTGTGGCAGTGCAAACTGCAGTTACGCAGGATGGGAAATTTGTTTTCGCTTCCCTGTACGATACTAAAGAAGTAATAAGATATGATCTGCAAAGCGGAGAAATAAAAAGAATCCCATTGCCTGCCGGTGCACAAGGCCCTATACAATTGTATGCAACACCCGATAGCAGGTTGTTGTATGTAGCCGACCAGGGAGAGCTTATGGGAAGACCCGTTTCAAACAAGGTTTTTGTTATTGATATAGCAAATGCAAAAGTAATCAGCACTATTGTTGTGGGAAACAAAGCCCATGGTGTAGTAGTAAGTAAAGACGGCACAAAAGTTTATGTAACCAATAGTATAGACAATACTGTTTCTGTAATTGATGTGGCCACCCAAAAAGTAACTGGCACAATACCCGTTGGCAAAGGCCCAAATGGTATAAGCTATTGGTACGAAACGGGTGGAATGCAGTAAACAAATCATTAACAAAGAAAATAACGCATCCAGGATAGTTACAAATTCAGTAATCTTAAAAAAAGTAAAATGAAAAAATATATAAGTTCAATTCGCAAGGTCATAAATTTTTCCTTGTCTTCCTTTATCATTTTTGGTGTCAGCACATTTTCAGCATACAGTCAGGAAATGCCAAAAATGAAAATAGATTCCGCAAAAGTTAATAATGTCAATGATAAAAAAAGCCAAATGAATGATGATGAAGAAATAGCCCATCCATTTTTTACGCACATGGGTATGCCCGAAGCAGTGGGTACATATAGCCTCCGTACTTCTGCATTGCTTACAAAACCAATGGATGG
>JAYWII010000099.1:0-35819 GCA_043788995.1 Chitinophagaceae bacterium
GCCTACCGTCCAGTTTGACTCGCATCCCAACAGGCCAGGCGAGCCCTGGCGACATCGCGAGTTCAATGGCCGCACCGATAACTACAGTGGTTACGGTCAAGACCGCGCCAACGCCCGCCTGCTGCTGCGCACCACGGCGGACGGGCATACCATCCGCTTCGGTCTGGGCGACCTGAACTGGCAGCGCGGCCCGGGTGCGTTCGTCTGGATCACGCTGACCGCTTTGCTGCTGCTGACCGCGCTGGCCTTCGCCTACCTGCGCCGCCTTCTCAAACCGCTGGACGATATTGGCGCCGGTGCGCAGCGCTTCGGGGCAGGCAATTTCAGCCAGCCGATTGACGTTCGCAGGCGCGACGAGCTGGGCGACCTGGCGGTGCAGATCAACACGATGGGGCAAGACATTCACCAAATGCTGGAGGCTAAGCGTGGCCTGCTGCTGGCCATCAGCCACGAGCTGCGCTCGCCCCTCACCCGGGCGCGGCTGAACACTGAGCTACTGCCTGAATCGACTGACATCGCCGCCCAGCGGTCAGCCCTGCTGCGCGATCTGACTGAAATGTCCCGGCTGATTGCCGACCTGCTGGAAAGCGAGCGCCTGAGCGGCAGCCATGCCGCGCTGCATCTCGAGCCAACCGATTTGGCGGCACTGGTTCGAGAGGTGGTGCGGGAGGCGGTGAGTGACGTGAATGTGGCCGGGCGAACGCCACGACTTGTCATTAACGCCGAGACCGACTTACCTCAGATCGCAGTAGACCGGGTGCGCATACGGTTACTGTTGCGCAATCTGCTGGACAACGCTGTGCGTCACAGCCCGGCGGTGGATACATCTGAAGATGCGGTGATTGAGATCAGCTTGACCCAGATTAACTTGACCGAGGATGGCAATCACCTGCGCCTGAGCGTACGCGACCACGGCGCAGGGGTGTCTGAGAGTCAGTTGTCCCAGTTGGCCGAGCCTTTTTTCAGAACCGATGCAGGCCGCCAGCGCAGCACGGGTGGCGTAGGGCTGGGGCTGTATCTGTGCCGTTTGGTGGCGCAAGCGCATGGTGGCAGGTTGATCTTGCATGTTTTTATAACACAATTAAAATGGAGTAGCTAAAAGACTACTTCGATAAATTTTTATAGAATAATGCAAAAAATTACACCTATTGTTTTAAACCTGATCATTATAAATGTGCTGGTTTGGCTGGCTCAACAGTTAATGCCATTTAATGTTACTGAATGGGGCTCATTACATTACTTTAAAGCTGACGGGTTTAAGCCACATCAGATAATTACACACATGTTCATGCATGATAAAAATGGAGTTAGCCACCTGCTCTTTAATATGTTTACACTTTGGATGTTTGGAAGCATGCTTGAAAATTATATTGGTTCAAAAAAATTTTTGGTCTTCTATCTTATCTGTGGATTGGGTGCAGGGATTTTAACGCAACTCACTATTCCTTTCAGTGCTGAAAGCTTTGCTAAGAGTGCCAACGGAGTGCAGGCTGCTATTGAAAATAATGTAAACGCAGCCACAATTTCAGAATGGTATAAACAGCAGTATGGAATGCTGGGTGCTTCCGGTGCCATCATGGGGGTGATGGCGGCTTTTGCTTACCTGTTTCCTAATACAGAAATGTTCATCATGCTGATACCAATCCCGGTAAAAGCAAAATTCGTAATTCCTGTGTTGGTATTGGTTGATCTGTTTGGCGGTATCCGCCAGGCCCAGGGAGATAATATCGGCCACTTTGCTCATTTGGGCGGTGCCATTGTTGGCTTTTTACTGATTTTATACTGGAATAAAAGCAACCGTAAAACCTTTTATTGACGTTAACAGTTATTTAAAAAGGGTATTGTAAATTTGTACACATGGGAGAGTCAGACAGATTTTCGGATTATCAGCGGCCCCGGCGGAGACTTACATTGGGCGATGACGGCAATGCGCTGGTAGGCTTGGTTACCATCAATATTATTTTCTTTTTATTGCTGATGGTAATACAGGTGGTGTATTTCTTTTTCCAGGCTGATAAAAATTTGTTTGATGCACAGGTGGTGCAGTACTTTGATATGCCTGCTCAACTGATTAAACTAAGTGAGCGGCCCTGGACCATTCTTACCTACATGTTCACCCATACCAATGTGATCCAGATACTGAGCAATATGCTTTGGCTATGGGCATTTGGTTTCATTTTACAGGAGCTTACCGGCAATAAAAAACTAATACCAATTTATATTTACGGAGGACTAACCGGTGCGTTGTTTTTTATACTTTCTAATTACCTGATACCACCACTTAAACCTTATGTAGGAACTGCTACCCTGATGGGAGGCAATGCAGCTACCATGGCAATAGCAGTAACCACCACCATACTGGCACCCAATTTCAGGTTTTTCAAAAATATAGGCGGCGGCATTCCTATCTGGGTGCTTACGCTGGTGTATGTACTTATTGATTTTGCAGGTGTGGCCTCTATGAGTGCCGCCTACAGCATATCTCACCTGGCTGGCGGATTGGCGGGATTATTATTTGTTTATTTTTTGCGCCGGGGTTACGATGGAAGTATATGGATGAACAAAGGCTATCATTGGTTTATGAACCTCTTTAATCCAAACAAAAAAAACGACCAGGGCAATATCAGGGAGAAAGTGTTTTATAATGCTGACAACAGGAAACCTTACAAAAAAACCTCTAATGTAACCCAGCAAAGAGTGGACGAGATACTTGATAAAATAAACCAGAAAGGCTATCATTTTCTTACCGATGAAGAAAAGAATATTCTAAAAAGGGCAGCCGATGAAGGCTTGGAATAATTTTCTGTTTCAGAATTTTAAACAGCCAGCATTATCTTTATATCATGCCCAAAAGCATCTTCCGCAGACTTTCAAAAAAATTCATGATCACGGTTAACTGTCTTGTGGCCATATGTTTTTTGATGGGTTGCTACGGTAAATTCTTTTCCGCTTATAAATGGTGGCCGGTAAGCCTGTTGTCGCTGGGTGCATTTTACCTGCTGATTTTATTATTGCTGTTTTTATCATTCTGGATATTTATAAAACCTGGTTGGTCATTCATCTCCATTATTGCCATTGTACTGGCATTTAACCCTATATCACGTATTATTCCTTTCAGGCTAAATGCTGATTTTTCAATAAATAAAAACCCGTTCAATATACGGGTGATGAGCTGGAACGTGGCCCAGTTTGATGTGCTGTATAATAAGAGAAGCCCAGAGACCAGGGACAAAATGGTAGACCTGATCAATGAATACCAGCCTGATATTGCCTGTTTCCAGGAGATGGTGGCTGGAGACACGTTGGTGAATTTAAATACCCCATATTACAGGAAGTACAGCTTTTTTTCCGTGTATGAATTTTCAGCCAAACTAAAAATGCCTCATTATTTTTACACGTATGATTTCAGGGATGATTTTTTAAACCACCAGCATTTTGGAATCATGATCTTTTCAAAGTACCCGGTTATAAAAAAACAAACCCTCAGTTTTTACCCTTATGATTACAATTCCAATTTTCAATATGCAGATATTGTAAAAGGTACCGATACCATCAGGGTGTTTAATATTCACTTACAGTCAATGAAATTCAGCCAGGGTAACCTGTCTTACATAGAAAACCCTTCTATAGAATCAAAACAGGATCTGCAAAAATCAAAAAGTGTGATCTCCAAATTTAAAACAGCCTTTATGAAAAGGAAAGTACAGGCAGACCACATCAGGGCAGAGATTGACAAGAGCCCATACCCGGTAATTGTATGTGGCGATCTGAATGATGTTCCTAATTCCTATGCTTACCAAACTATTGGGGACAACCTGCAAAATGCCTTTGAAGAAAAAGGCGTCGGCCTGGGCAGAACCTTTAGCGGCATAGCGCCCACACTAAGGATTGATAATATTTTTATGAGTAAAACGTTTACCCTAAACCAATACAGCAGGGTCACCAAAAAGCTAAGCGATCACTTTCCTGTAATTGCTGATATTGTAATAGAAAAATGATTCATTGAAACAATTATATTTGCAACCGGCTATGTGCTTAACTATTCTTTCATACAATTTGTTTTGCTGCTGTAATCATTACAGTGCTTAAACTTGTTGAACCTGCATTAAGGTATTCCAGATTTTTCTTCAAAAAAAAGTTGCTGCATAACAAAAAGTAAAAGTGAGTGACACAACGATGTTGAAAAATGATACAAGGCTGGTGAAAAAAAATAAAACAACAAACCCCAACTAAAATAAATGTCTTTAAAAATTTATAACTCTTATACCCGCCAGAAAGAATTATTTGAATCCATTACTCCGGGCCATGTAGGCATGTATGTGTGCGGACCCACTGTAAGCGGCGAAAGCCACCTGGGGCATGCAAGGCCTTATATTACTTTTGATGTAGTGTATAGGTACCTGGTGCAAAAAGGATATAAGGTTCGTTATGTAAGGAACATTACTGATGCCGGCCACTTTGAAGAGGAAGGCCGTGAGGCAGAAGATAAAGTGGGTAAAAAAGCCCAGCTGGAAAAACTGGAACCAATGGAACTGGTACAGAAATATACCAATCTATTTCATTGGGCATTCAAAGAATTTAATTGTAAAGAACCGAGTATTGAACCTACAGCAACCGGTCATATTGTAGAGCAGATCGGAATGATTGAAAAGATCATTGAAGCAGGTTATGCTTACGAGAAGAACGGATCGGTATATTTTGATGTAAAAAAATATGCAGCCGGTCATGATTATGGAAAACTGAGTGGCCGTGTGATTGATGAATTATTGACGTCAGGTTCCCGTGAAGAAGTAAGCCGTGAACTGGAAGGGCAGGACGAAAAAAAAGACCGGGCAGATTTTGCATTGTGGAAATCGGCAGCACCTGAACATATTATGCGGTGGGCAAGTCCATGGGGAGAAGGTTTTCCCGGCTGGCATATTGAATGTTCTGCAATGGCCACTAAATACCTGGGGCCACATTTTGATATTCATGGCGGCGGAATGGATCTTCAATTTCCACATCATGAAAGTGAAATTGCACAGAGCACCATCTGCAATCATGAAGCACCGGTGAAATATTGGATGCACAATAATATGATCACCATCAACGGTAAGAAGATGGGCAAAAGTTATAATAATGTGATCAAGCTGACGGAACTGTTCACTGGCAATCACCCATTATTAACTCAGGCATTTCACCCGATGACGGTTCGCTTTTTTATTCTCCAAAGCCATTACCGCAGCCCGCTGGATTTTGGCAGCGAAGCGCTGGTAGCCAGTGAGAAAGCACTGAAACGTTTGTGGGAAAGTTATGAGCTGTTGAAAAAATTTGACCCGGCTGATTTTGGTAGTACGCCAGATCAAGAGTTAAATGAAAAGATCACCAAACTGGTGGCTGAGTTTGAGGAATTTTTAGATGATGATTTCAGTACCGCAAAAGTACTGGCCAATATGTTTGAACTGGCACCATTGATCAACTCTGTAAAAGACGGACATATTACTGCTGGCTCCCTTGCAGCTGAAACAATCATTTTGCTGCAACAACAATTTAAAATTTTCCTGGAAGATATTTTTGGTTTAACAGTAGCTACCGCTAACAACGATGGTAAACTCACCGGAGTAATGCAGTTGCTAATAGACATCCGAAAAGAAGCCAAACTGAAAAAAGATTATGCCACATCTGATAAGATCAGGAAGCAGCTGACGGAACTGGGTATTGACTTAAAGGATGAAAAAGATGGGGCGATGAGCTGGACGATCGGTTAATGATAAATAATTTTTTAAACCAGAACGACTCTTTTCAGAGTCGTTTTTTTTATGCCTTGTATTTAAATACGATTCATAGTCTGAATTGGACGGTTCACACCTTAAAACTGAACAGTTCACTCTGTTTACACTATCTATACTTTTCAATTGTTGTTAAAAGGGTATTATAAATTTTAAAACAATTGAAAAACATGAAAACGAATCTATCATTTAAAGATCTGTTCCTTTTTTTAACCATTGGAGCCTTCACTGTTGTTACCACTTCTTCCTGCGATAAGGATGATGATCCGGTAGTTGTAACCAACACCATTACTGACAAAGTGGTTGCTGATGCTTCTTTTTCACTATTAGAAAAAGCAGTAGTAAAAGCAGGCCTGGCCGAAACCCTGAAAAGCACCGGCCCATTTACCGTTTTTGCACCAGATGATGCCGCCTTTGCTGCTTCCGGAATCAGCACTGCAACAATTGATGGCTACACTGCCGATCAATTAAAAAAATTATTGCTCTATCACACCGTGGCTTCAAAAATTTTAGCTGCTGATGTACCGGCCGGTCCAAATGCCAAAGTATTAACAGCCAATGTTACCCCAGATTCAATTTTTGTTACAAAAAATGCCAGTGGTGTTTTTATCAATGGTATTAAGGTAACCGCAGCAGACGTTACTGCCGACAATGGAGTAATTCACAAACTGGAAAAGGTATTAATACCTGCAAGTGGAAATGTGGTAGAAACTGCCATCGCCACCAGTGGTGGTGATAACGGACTAGATTCTTTAGTAGTGGCTGTGGTAAGGGCAGATGCAGCGGCCCCGGGTCTGATTAATACTTTAAGTAGTGTAACACTCACAGTTTTTGCACCAACTAATAAAGCATTCAGGGACTTATTATCCGCTTTATCATTGAATAATATCAGCCAGGTACCAATTGATATATTGATTGCGGTATTACAATACCATGTGGTGCCATCAAGGGCTTTTTCATCTGACTTGGCAAATGGTGCTTTACCAATGTTAGCAAACGGATCCACCACCATCAGTCTTACCGGGCCTACCATCAAAGGAAATAACAGTGTGCTTAATCTGAGTGTTTCAGGTTCTGCCACTAACACCTGCAATATTATAGCTACTAATGTTTTATGCCGGAATGGTGTAGTGCATTTAATAGACAGGGTGTTACTTCCTTAATTTTTTACTGAAGATCCCTATAAAAAATAAGCATCAACGGCAAACAATATGACTGTTCAGCCGTTGATGCTTTTAAAACTTTCTTCTGAATGTTTACACACCGGCACAGATATATTTTTGCTTTCCTGCTGTCACTGTACACATACCTCAATACTGAGTTTTGCCAAGTGTACTATTATTTCAATATACGCATTGAATGGTACTATGCCTTTGCCACTATTTTAGCCATTACTTTTTTAATATTAGAAATCAACCGGCTTACAGAACCTGTTATAAGAAAGCTTTCACCTCCGCAGGAAAATAAAATCCGTTATAAAGTATTATTTTTTTTCACCGGCAGTATATTGGCTACCACCATTTCAGTAACCATCGTTCTCGTTATGGGTATGCTGATACATCCGTTTTCTTTAAAAGAAAATTATACGCCGCTAAAGCTAAACCTCATGTATTGCTGGTTGGTGAACCTGCTGTACCATCTCATCAATGCCATTATCTTTTATTTTAAAGAATATAAGTTAACCAGCCTGGAAGCAGAACAGTTAAAAAATATTAGTACACAGGCTGAATTACAGTTGATAAAAAGCCAGATCAATCCGCACTTTTTGTTTAATAACCTGAATGTGTTGTCTGCGTTGATCATGAAAGATAACAATGAAGCCAACCGCTTTATAGAAGAGTTCTCAAAAGTGTACAGGTATATATTGAGTAACCATGATAAAGAATTGGTGGAATTAAGAACAGAGGTGGACTTTATAAAGCCGTATATTTTTTTACTGGAGAAAAGATTTGCGGAAGGCCTGGTAATTAAAGTAAATATTGCTGAGGATTATAAAGATCAGTACATCATTCCTGCCAGCCTGCAGATGCTGATAGAAAACGCCATTAAACATAACGTGGTAAGCAGGCATAAACCTTTGTTGATAGATGTACACTCAAATGGCAACAATACCCTGGTGGTAAGCAACAATCTGCAGGCAAAACAAACTGTGGAATACTCTACCGGTATTGGCCTTCAGAATATCATAAAAAGATACCAGCTGGTAAGCAATAAAACAGTTACGATTGATAAAGATGAGAAGAACTTTACTGTAACACTTCCATTACTGAACGTTAATTAGTAAATGCCCCATGAATATTGTAATTATTGAAGACGAATTGTTAGCTGCTGAAAGATTGCAATTACTCATAAAAAATTACGACCCTGCTATTAATATACTAACCTGTTTAGAAAGCATTGAAGAAGCGGTGCAATGGCTGCAAACAAAACCGGCTCCTGATCTGCTATTTGCAGACATTCATTTATCCGACGGCCACAGCTTTGAAATTTTTAAAAAAGTAAATATTCAAAAGCCGGTTATCTTTACTACGGCCTTTGACAATTATGCCCTGGATGCTTTTCAACTATTCAGTATCGATTATATTCTGAAACCCGTAACGGCTGAAGCACTGGCTGCGGCCATCAACAAATACAAATCCATTACCAATAATATTGCTGCCACTAATTATTCCTTACTATCCGACCAGGTAAGAGAGAATTTTAATACCCGTTACAAGAACAGGTTTTTGGCTAAAGTAGGGCAACGTTCATTTTTTATCCGTGGTGATGATGTCGCTTATTTTATGGCAGATAATAAAATTGTATACCTGGTAGATAATGACGGCAACCGTTTTATCATCAATCATACCATTGAAAAACTGGAACCGATGCTTGATCCCCATGATTTTTTCAGGCTGAACAGGAAGATCATTGTACAAAGCAATGCCATCGAACAGGTAAAACCCTACTTCAATAACCGGTTGAAGATTGTTTTAAAAGCTGTTAAAACAAATGAAGATATGGTAGTGAGCCGGGAACGGGTACCTGCATTTAAATCATGGGCCGATGGTTGATCATTGCTTACACCCCCTGTTTTCTTCTTGTATCCACCAGGTATTGAATTTTCCATTGCCCTTCCTGCCGTATCATTACAAAATGGTCTACCCCGCAATGGCTAAACTGGCCTTTAAAATAAAACTCGTAAGGCGCCCATACAGCAGCCATTGGTCCATCAATTTGAATGGATGCAAACACCACTCTTTCATCTGCCGCTGCTGCAGGCATAGATTGTACAATACGGGCAAAAGTTGCTACTGAATCACTCTCCACTATTGTTTTTAATTCCTTGTCCGTAAAAATAGTTTGCAAGATTGCCCCGTCAGCAAAACATTTTTTTACACTCTCGCCGTCACTTTTTTTCATGGCAACAAATAAATTATTAACAACAATTTTTATGGAATCAGTGGCGGTTTGAGCAGATGCAAAAAGTGCAGGAAGGCAAACTAAAATGATGGCGGTTATTTTCTTCATACCTGTTGTTAATTGATGGTGCAATGCTACGCATTCCTGAACAATTATTATTGCCATTTATAAAAATCCTGCAGCAGGTTAAAACTAATTATCCATTACTTTGCTTTCTGATTTAAAATCAATTTACCATGCAGCATCTTGCCCATCTCAACAAAGATAAAAAACTAAAAAAAATAATTGCCCTGCAGGAGCCGTATGTGCTGCAAAAAAGAAAACCTGTGTGGTTGCATCTCTGTGCTTCCATTATGAGCCAGCAGTTAAGTACTAAAGTGGCAGATGTTATTTATCAGCGCTTCTTACAACTGTATCCCCGGAAAAAACCAACCCTTCAATTAATTATAGACACCCCGTTTGAAACCCTTCGTGGTATTGGCCTCAGCAATGCTAAAACCAACTATGTAAAAAATGTCTGCGTTTTCTTTGTGGAGGAAAAAATCATCGATGCGACGCTGGATAAAATGAGCAATGAAGAATTGATCAAATACCTGAGCCAGATAAAAGGCGTGGGTCAATGGACCGTGGAGATGATACTGATGTTTACGCTGGGCAGAGAAGATGTGCTGGCATTGGATGATCTTGGAATACAACAAAGCATGGCTAAATTATACGGCCTGGATACTAAGAACAAAAAAGAATTGAGGGAAAAAATGCTGCATCACTCCGCCAAATGGAGCCCCTACAGAACCTATGCCTGCAGGTATTTGTGGGGCTGGAAAGATAATGTACCCCAAACCCCTGAAGGGGCTTAAAGGCAACAGTTCATTTATTAAAAATCTTTTGCTGATCAGCAGTTGCTGATTAATGAAAAAAAGATGATGTGGAAGAAAAAATATTAATTAAAGATATAAAGTACCGTCTCCCTCTATCTTCAGGAGAGGGAGACGGAGAGTGAGGTTTTATTTCACGGTTCCTTTTATCATCAAAACTTTTTTAGCTTCTGCATCACTGAAGTTTACGGTGATACTTTTTGTAAATGCACCCATATTGGCTGCATTATAAGTAACTTTTATTTTAGAAGATTTCCCCGGAGCAATAGGTTCTTTTGAATAATCAGAAGCGGTGCAACCACAGCTGGTAGCTACGTCTGCAATCAGTAGTGGCGTATCTCCTGCATTAGTAAAAGTAAACGCTACGGATATAGGTTTACCCTGTGGAATTTCTCCAAAGTCATGGGTTTCTTTTTCCCATGATACCTTTATAAAATTGCTGACAGCTGATATTAAAGACTGGCTGTTGCTTGCAGATAAAGTAGTAAACGACATCAGCGCAATACAAGCTATTGCAATGATGGAAAATGTTTTGATCTGTTTCATAATATTTTTTTATTGGTTAATGATTGCATCCTCACTGCAGTTAAGGACAGGGTAAAAGTAACAGGCTTAACCCGGAAAGGCTGTTAACCAATTTGAAATCAATTGTAAATGATTTGTAAACGTTGTTAACAAAAATAGATTTGTGCTAACATTGTAAAGTGAAGGTGAATAAAGTAAAAGCAATTGTACTGGCCGGTATTGCAGCATTTATCGGCATCATCGCCATACAGGTGTACTGGCTGAAGCAGGCTTTTGACTTTGAAGAAAAGAAATTCAGCCAGAATATGCAGGTATCGCTGCTGGAAGTGGCAAATGAAATCAATGCCTATTATGGCTATACCACACCTCATGCAAATCCAATCGAAAAAATTTCGAAAGATTACTACATCGTAAACATGCGGAACGATTTTGATGCCAAAGTGCTGGAGCTGCTGCTGGTGAATAAATTTAAAGCAAAGGGCATCAATACCAATTTTGAATATGCCATTTACGATTGCGAAACAGATGATATGTTGTATGGCAGTTATGTAAATTTGAATAAATCAGGAGTAGCAAAAAATAATACTTATTTTCCAAAAGCCCAGAATTTGGTTTATTATTTTGCAGTCAGGTTTCCTGAAAAAAACAGTTTTATTTATAACTCCCTTAAAGGATGGATCATACTCTGCATTGTGATGGTGATTACGCTGTTTATTTATCTCTATGCCATCTACATTATTTTGCAGCAGCAAAAGTTTGCAGTATTGCAAAAAGATTTTATCAATAATATGACGCATGAGTTTAAAACACCCCTGTCCTCCATTCTCATTGCAGCTAACTTTTTATCTAAACATAAAAACATTACTGGTGATGAAAAATTAAAACAATACAGCCAGATCATTATTGAACAGGGAAAAAAATTGGACAGTCATTTAGAGAAGATACTGAACGTAGCAAAAAATGATAATAATCCATTATTGCTGAATAAAGAACCTGTTGATATTGTAGACAGCATCAACAAAACAATTGAAATCATTCAATTGAAATATCCTGAGGCTTTGATTTCAGTAAATAACAAATTGCAACAGCAAATTATACAGGCAGATGCTTTTCATTTTGCCAACATCATTTATAATTTTTTAGATAACTCTGTTAAATACTGTGATAAGAAACCAAACATAACTATTGACCTGGAAAATAAGAATGAAGCTGTAGTAATGAAGATTACAGATAATGGGATTGGGATTCAGCCTAAATACATGAAACAAATTTTTGAAAAATTCTTCCGGGTGCCGGAAAGTAAACGGCTTGCAGTAAATGGTTTTGGACTGGGATTGTATTATGTAAAAAAAATTTGTGAGTTGCACCACTGGAAGTTACAGGCAGACAGTATGCCGGATAATGGAACTGTTATAACTTTAGTCATGATATAATAATGACCGTTCTAAACACCGGTCGGCACCGAAGGTCAGACCGGGAACAGCATGAATTAAGGATACTTAAAATTACTATGAAACAATACAAGATACTATACGCAGAAGATGATGAAACGCTGGCATTTTTAACCAAAGATAATTTGGAGCAGCACCAGTTTGATGTGGATCATTATATAAATGGTGAGCAATGTCTCCAAGCTTTTAAAACAAAACCGTATGATGTATGTGTGCTGGATGTAATGCTTCCGGGAATGGATGGTTTTTCAATAGCGGAGGCTATCAGAAAAGTGAACCATGAAATACCGATCATTTTTTTATCAGCCAAAACTTTAAAAGAAGACAGGCTGAAAGGACTGCGGATTGGTGCAGATGATTACTTGGTAAAACCATTCAGTATAGAAGAACTGGTGCTGAAGATTGAGATATTCATTGCAAGGTCAAAGAAAAATACAAGCACCAGTAAAAAAATTTATACCGCAGGGAGTTTCCAGTTTGATCCTGCTAATTTTATTTTGATCCGAAATAATGAACAGGTAGAATTAACAGAAAGAGAAGCCATCTTGCTTCAGTATTTTTTAGACAACAAAAACACCGTATTGAAAAGAGAACAAATACTCACAGCCATCTGGGGGCAGGATGATTATTTTTTTGGAAGAAGCCTGGACGTGTTTGTTTCCAGGTTGAGGAAAATATTTGCTGCTGACAGTGCTGTAAAAATTGAGACGCTGCATGGCATCGGATTTAAACTTGTTTTGATAGAACGCTGATTACACAGATAAAACTGATCTGCACTAAAACTTCTTATCCGTTTTAATCCGCCAAACCAGTGTCATCTGTGTTCTATATCCAACTCACAATTTCCTCTAAATATTTTTTATCCGTTTCATCAAACTGATACAACAATTCACTATCCACATCCAACACACCAGTCACTTCATTATTTTTAATAAGCGGCACCACAATCTCTGATTTGGACAAACTGCTGCAGGCAATATGGCCGGGGAATTTTTCTACATCTGGCACTATCAGTGTTTCTGCCTGCAGCCATGCAGCACCACATACACCTCTTCCTTTACTGATACGGGTGCAAGCAACTGGTCCCTGGAAAGGACCCAATACCAGCTCAGCATTTTTAACAAGGTAAAATCCAACCCAAAGCCATTTAAATTGTTCTTTAAGTGCCGCACAAATATTTGCCAGGTTAGCAATCAAGTCCGGCTCGCCTTCTGTCAATGCTTTTATTTGTGGAAGCAATGCCTGGTATTGTTCTTCCTTTGTTCCCTGTATGATGGATAGATCGTCTGCCATTGTTATGATAATAATGCTAATTCTTTTTTAAGATTTTCTTTTGCCCGTTTCTCCAGTTTTTCAAAAAAGTGATCCGTTTTATATATCTTTTCCATCGAAAGAAAATGCTGTAAAACTTTCCTTCTTCCGGGTTTGTAAATAATATCCGGGTAAACTTTGTATTCTTGCCTGATCTTACCTGTGTAGGAACAATAGGTTTCCCAATCCGATCCCAGTATTGCAAGATCTGCATCTGTAAAAATATTTACATCAGCATTAAAAGAAAGTAGATGACTTTTTGTTGCAAGAATTTGTTCTCTGCATTCATTCATTATTTCGTCATCTACTCCCATCTCTTTTAGTCGTTTTACTGCCAGCAATGCACTTTGCTCTTCATTATTATTTTTAATGGGATTGTAAACAACGTCATGATAGAAAACTGAAAATAATAAAGCGTCCCAGTTCTTGATTTGATCTCTTACATCTTTTAAAGAATTTATTAAATGTTGCAGATGATCAAGATTGTGATAAAATCTTTGTTGGTGGTTGTAACTAATTTCAATCTCATTCCACAGATCTTCTGTTAATGATAGTTGGTTAGTATACCTGCGGCAAAGTTCAATAAATATCCCTTTTAACATTATTACTTTTGATCTTCAGCTGCTGAATTCTTAAAGATCGATTTAAAGAACACCTGCATATCTGCCCAGCTTTTTTTATCAGCATCAGCATTGTATTCAATTGGAATACTGAATTTTTTTCCAAGCTTAGATGCTTCCGGGTTACTGAAAGCATGCACTGCTCCGGGGTAAGAAATAAATTTGTAATCTGCTTTTACTGAATCCAGGTTATTACGGAAATTTTTCAATTCATCTGCACTGACAAATTTATCTGCACCTCCATGGCATACCAATATTTTTGCTTTGGTAACCCCAGTTTCTGCAGGCACACCTGCAAGGCCACCATGAAAACTCACCACTCCTTTAAAATCCATGCCCAGCTTGGCAGCATACAAACTCATGGAACCACCGAAGCAGTAACCGATACAGGCCATTTTGTTTGCATCTGTTTCCGGGTATTCTTTTAGTTTTAAAACAGCAGCTTCTATTCTTGCTCTCACCAGGTCAGGGTTGCTGTAAAATGGTGTAGCCAGTTCGCCAGCTTCTTTAGGTGTGGCTCCCTGTTTACCTTCTCCATACATATCCAGTGCAATGGCTATGTAACCTAGTGAAGCCAACATATCTGCACGCTTACGAACATAAGCATTGCTACCCCACCATTCATGTATCACTACAACTGCAGGTCGCTTACCCTTTAGCTTGGTACTGTAAGCAATATATCCTTTCAATGGAATGCCTTCAGCAGAGGTATAGGTAACTTCTTCTCCTTTGATGCTTGTATTATTCTGAGCCTTCAATAATACCGGGCTTATACATATCATGATGAATGCGATTGAAAATAAAGTTTTCATTTTTTATGTTTTAATTACTGTGATGAATGATTGATTAATATTTAAAGGTAAAAACGATTTATCAAACTGGTCAACTTCTTACCTGCTAATTGCCCAATAACGTTTATAGAACTTTTTTGTTCATAAGTTTTTAGGATCGGTTGCTAAGTTCCATTATCATATCGCTATAAGAAACAGACATAAAATCATCTTTACTAACTTTCAGTAAGTCAGCATAGTAATCACATTGTTGCTGTAATTTTTCTTTACCGATACTACCATCTTTGTCTATTGCTTCTACTTCTATAAATGTGCCAAGTTCATTTACGGTATCAAAATGAAATTTCACATTGTCAATAAAATAAATTTTACGTTGCTTATCTACCACCGCTTTTATTCCCAGTGCTTTTGTAAGGATCGCTTTTAAGTTTTCATCCGGCAGGTGCTGGTACAGCAATACATGAGAAGATTTACTGCCGCCGGTATTTTCCCTTTCATAATGTATCAGGGCATTTTCAATATTTCCCTCCCTTAGTTTCAGCCTGCCAATCGGTACATTAAAATAAGTATCTGCCTGGTGATCTGTTCCCTTAAAAACAGGGTTGTGTTGCTGTAAAATATTTTCAGCTGCAGTAAGATTATTGCATGTTGCCTTAAACTCAATATTTAAAATTGCCATACAATAAAGATAAGGTGGTAATATAAAAAAAGGTGCCGGGCAAAAGCAATTTTAATATGTTTTAAAAAATGTTGCAGTCACTTTTTTGTAAAGATTTGCTGGCTTTGCATCTTACCATTTAGATAATTTACTATACTTCTTAAAAACTGTTAGGTATATTTGTTAATACAGCACTTAGGAACATTTTTTCATTCAAAAATTTTAAGCAGAAAAAATACCAGCAAATAGTAATTTTGCGCTGCTTAACAATCCAATAGCGCATGGCCTTTCTTGATCTAAAATTATCAAAAACGATTGCCGCAGCACTTCGCCTGCAGGTACGAGATCCAAGACGACAGCAACTCCGTGTTTTAAAGAAACTGTTACGCAAAGCCAGGTTCACAGAGTTTGGTCAAGCGTATATGTTTGATGAAGTGTTGATGAGCAAACACCCAGGTAAGAAATTCCAGCAATTAGTTCCGGCTTACGATTATAATAAGATCTATGATCAATGGTGGCACAGGGCCAAGGCAGGGGTACCTGATGTGTGCTGGCCCGGTGTAATAAAATATTTTGCACTCAGCAGCGGCACCAGTGAATCTACCAGTAAATTTATACCCATTACCAAAGACCTTATCCGCAGTAATACCATCACCAGTTTGAGACAGCTACTCAGCCTTGCCAAGTATGATGATGTACCAAGAAGATCGGTTGGTAAAGGATGGATGATTTTAGGCGGCAGTACTCAATTACAAAAGGGGCCTACTTATTATGCCGGTGACCTGAGCGGTATTCAGCAAAAAAATATTCCTTTCTGGTTCCTGGGACTCGGTTTATACAAGCCGGGTAAAAAAATTGCCAAAGAAAAAGACTGGGCAAAAAAATTAGATGAGATCGTAGAAAATGCACCCAACTGGGATATTGGTTTTATTGTAGGCGTACCTGCATGGTTGCAACTGTGCATGGAAAAAATTATTGACCGTTATCAGCTCAACAATATTCACGACATCTGGCCCAACCTGGCTTTTTATGTACATGGCGGAGTGGCAATGGAGCCTTATAAAAAGGGATTCGATAAATTATTGGGCAAGCCTATTACATATATAGAAACCTATCTTGCCAGCGAAGGTTTTTTAGCTTATCAAAACAGGCAGGATGCTGTGGGCATGCACCTTGCATTAAATAACAATATCTTTTTTGAATTTGTGCCATTCGATGACAATAATTTTGACAGCGACGGTAATATGGTAAGCAACCCGGAAGCATATATGCTGCATGAAATAGAAGAAAACAAGGATTATTCTATTTTGATCAGCACCAACGCAGGCACCTGGCGTTATGCCATTGGAGATACCGTCAGGTTGGTGAATAAAGAAAAAAGTGAGATCATCATTACCGGAAGGACCAAACATTTTTTAAGCCTGGTGGGTGAGCACCTGAGTGTAGATAATATGAACAAAGCCATAGAAATGGCGAGTGAGGAAATGAATATTTCTATTCCCGAATTTACCGTGGCAGGTGTACCATCCGGAACTTTTTTTGCCCACCACTGGTATGTAGCCACGAATGATCCGGTGGATGAAAAAAAGCTGGCAGTTATGATTGATAATAAGATCAAACAACTGAATGACGATTACGAAGTGGAAAGAAAACATGCATTGAAAAATGTTTTTGTAACCGTATTGTCTGAAAAGTTTTTTATGGATTTTATGAAGTCGAAAGGAAAGGTTGGTGGCCAGCACAAATTTCCCCGTGTGCTCAAAGGCAAGATGCTGGAAGACTGGGATAAGTTTTTGAGCAAGCAGTTGGTGAGTTAAGATTATTATGGAAATCTTATGCTGCTGCATCTCATTGAAAACTTTGTATGTTGAGACCAAAACAATTGTTATTCCCTTTATTTATTCTCTCTGCCCTAACTATTTCCTGCAGCAATAAAAAGCCATTAATTAAGAAAGATGAATCGAATGAAAATGAAAGGAATAATAATCTTTTTGTTTTTGTTGGAGAAAAAATTGAGGTGAAAGATCTTCCACAAGATGAAGGTTCATGGGATGGCAAGTTTTCCGCTAAATATAAAATCCTACAAAGTGTGTATGGCAACTACTCTGGGGACAATACTATTGAATTTATCGCTTACGACCATTATGGAACTCCTGATTTCAGTAACTACAAGAACTCTTTACTATTTGTTTCAAAACGCAATGGAAAGTATTATCATGAAAAGTATCAGTTTCATAGTGTTTATAAAACAAAGGATAACAGGTGGGCAGGCGCTTATTCTGTCCACAATTTTGGACAGGAGGGCAAAAGAAATAAAAGCGTTCAACCACAAAAAATTGATTTTGCAGAAGAAGTTTCTTACCCTCTCAGCCTTGTAGAAAAAGATGAAATTGATTGCTGGTTTCCTGAACCATATTATAAAATAGCTGGAGATAAAGCAATAGCTCTTTATGGTAATTATATAGAAGATTTATTCAGAATAAAAAAGGAAGGAGTACTTAGCGCAAGGGGTTTATTTGGAAATGGAAATCCTGGTGATATCGATGTAATAGATACTCAAATGGCCGAGGTGTTAGGAAGGGCAAGCAAAAACGATAAACTTATTTTTTCTCTTTGTAAGTCAAGTTTACAATCTTTAGAAAAATCTAAATTGAAAGAAAATAAATTTTTTGATCTTGATAGTATTGTAATTAATGACACTATTAATAAATCAGATAATCTTATTAGTAGGGGGATCATCGATCAAGATCTTTTCCTTTCGATTATAGACAGTACAAAAATTAGTTATTCGATACATAAAATTTCTTCTGATACCAAAGCTTTTTTTATGTCTAAAAATAAACTGAATAAAAAAGAAGATTTATTCTGGAAAATAAGTGTAAATAAAAGAAAAGCAAAAACAATTCAAACGACTGTTACATTCAGTTTCATAAAAACAAAGGAAGGATATAAATTATACAGCTGTGATCAGTATGAAGAATCAACTTGTTGGCAATAGTCAATCAAGTTACTCAAACAACAATCTCTGAATCTCCATCCACAGCATAACTCTGGCAACATAATATTCTTCCTTTGGCAATTTCATCATCCATCAATACTTCATTGTAAGCCATCCAGATTTTTCCTTTGATGCAGGTGGCAACACAACTTCCGCACCTGCCTGCTTCACAACTGTAGGGTATATCAATCTTTGCCGCTTTGGCTGCGGCTAAAATTGTAGCTGGATATTGAACAGTTACCTGTTGAATTTTATTTTCAAAATGAATGGTTACGGTATGAACATCTTTATCCAGTGGAGCTGGTTTCTCTTTTCTGGGCAAAGTATTAAAATTTTCTTTCCTGATGTTAGAGGACGGAATGCCTTCGCTCAGTAAAGTGATATTCACCATCTGCATGTAATCAAACGGGCCACATAAATAAAACAGCGCTTTTTCTGTTTTCAAGTATCTTTTTAATAAGTGCTGGAGTAACCAGTTACTGAGGCGGCTTTGATAAACATCTTTATAAATGCTGAACAAAAAATGAATTTTAAATTGCTGTGGGTATTGTTGTTGCAGCAATTGCAATTGTTTGTAGAAAATAGTATCGTCTTCCGTCCTGTTGCTATAAATTAATACCACTTGCTTTTTTGTAGTTGCCAGCAATGTTTTGATAATGGAGTAACAGGGTGTGATACCGCTACCTGCCGCCAGGAAGAAAAACTGATCAGTATCGTCTAAATTACCTGGCAGATGAAAGAAACCACTGATACCGGAACTATTTAAAATATCTCCCGTTTTTGCATGACTGATCAGAAATCTTGAAAACTCTCCATTCTCTACTTTTTTAATGGTGATACTGAAAGGTTCATTTAAGTCAGGGGAGGACGAAATAGAATAGCTTCTTCTTTTTTCACCAAATCTTGTATCAAAAACCAGTGTTAGAAATTGTCCTGCTTTATAATTTATCGTTGCATTGTCTGTTGGCTGCAGCAAAAAAGTTTTGGCATCTTTTGTTTCAGGGATGATATGCGCTATTTGAAATGAATGCATTTAATTCAACGTTGAGTATTTGCGAAGGCAGGGAATTTATTGAGTGTTCAGCCCGGTATCCCGCCCTCTGGCGGGACTCAATTGAACCTGCCTCCCGGCAGCAGGAATATATTGTTGAAGTTATGAAAATGGTCCTGAAACCCGGCTCCATTAAGTTTTTAAAACCTATTTATTTCTTTACTGCTTCATAAACTTTTTTTCCTTCAAACATAGTCCACAATACCTGGGTATTGTTCATTGCTTCCGGGGTTACAGTAAGCACATCCCTATCTAATAAAATCATATCAGCAAATTTTCCGGCTTCAAGGGAGCCTGTCTTTTTTTCAAGCATCAGGGCTTTTGCTGCCTCAGAAGTATAGGCATATAACATCGCCATTCGTGGCATACATTGAGTACTATCCAGCACGCCTAATGGGCCTTTTCTAGTTTCAGCATGATAAATTGCTTCAAATGGATTAGCTGTAGTTACAGGCCAATCACTGGCTCCGCAGATTGTGGCACCTGCCTGTAACAATGACCGGGCCGGGTACTGCCATTGATAAAGTGATGGATGAATATAAGGTTTAACCATATCAATTGTATAGGTATCACCAACAGCCCAAAATAACGAGAACGATGCCAATATATTTAGTTCAGCAAACCGGTCGAAGTCGGCAGGTTGCACAATTTGAAGGTGAGTGATGGTGTGTGGTATCTTAAAATTCTTATTGGTTTTTCGTGCCGCCTCAAAACCGTTGAGTGTTTCTGTTACAGCAAGGTCGCCAATGGCGTGAACATGCATCAGCATATTTTCTTTATCCGCCAATATTGCTAACCGTATAAAGTTTTTAGGTTCAAACAATAAAATACCTTTTGATTGTGTATTGGTATAAGGTATTGACAGTGCGGCAGTCTGTGTAGGATATTCAATAACTCCATCCGAAAAAACTTTTAAACCAATAATTGAAAAATTTTCGGTATTGTATTTTATCTGTAAAGCCTTCACCGTAGAGATCGTAGTAGTCGGGTCAGCATTGGCGTCTACAACAATTACAGCAGCAATGTGTGCATTTAGTTGCCCCTTGTTAATCAGATAGTGATACCATTCTATAAAATTGTATGGTTTAGGTATGAAGGGGTTAATTGATGATACTGATGGATCTAGCCATGCGGTAATTCCATACCGGTTATTGTATTCCATGGTTTTTTCAGCAGCCTGGCTGAAATCTGTTTCAACAATCAATGACGCAGTTAATTTATTAACGGCTTCTTCTGAAACAAAACCGTTTGGTTCACCATTATTGTTAATCCCATAGTATATTTTTTCATCCGGCTTTAGTTGGTCAATAAACGTTTTACTTATGCCAACTCTTGCCATCATCGCTCTATTGCTCCATGCGGTGTGCCCATCCCCGCCGTGCAATATCAACGGCTGTGTTTCAAATTCAGCACTATTGAAAACAGTATTGATATCGTCAAGCAATTTCCAGGCGGAGATATCTATACCATAGACAACCAACACATCTCCGGTCAAGCCCTCTTTGTTTACCAATTTCCCTTTTGCATAGGCAAGAAGTTCATCCACACTAGATATATAGTTTTTGAAATTGGGCTTCGTTAACTCACGACCACCAAAAATGCCATGATTATGACTGTCAATAAATCCTGGCATCAGGAAACCGCCTTTCAAATCAATCCATTGGGCATAGGCACCTGCTTTTGCCTTTACTTCATTATAATTGCCCACTGCTGTAATTATTTTTCCATTTATGGCAATAGCTTCTGCAAATGGTTTTTGAGGGTCTGCTGAAAAGATCTTAGCATTATAAAATACAGTTTCCTGGGCTATACAAAATAGTGGAAAAGTAAAAAGTAGTAACAGGCTAATTTGTTTCATGCTGGTATATTTTACTGAAGTTAAAACTTAAAAGTTGAAGGTTTATCATGCTATGTCACTTCATAGTGTGTCAATTAAATTACAGCCAACAAGTAATTGTCTGAAACGTTCTCATGGTAAGCCACCCCAAGAGGGTGACTCACCAAGGTTCAACAAATTCAATCATCTCTTGTTAACTTTAGTATCTAAACTTCCTGCAGATGAAATATCTTATCATTCTTCTTTTAATAACTACTAACAGCTTTTCCCAACAAACACAAAAGCCGCTATTACATGGTAAACACTGGATGGCTATTACCGGCAAACCATTAGCTGCCACTGCAGGCTCCATGGTATTTCAAAAAGGTGGTAATGCGGTAGATGCTGCTTGTGCTATGCTGGCCGCTACCTGTACCATGTGGGATGTATTGAGCTGGGGCGGTGAAACACAAGCACTGATTTACAATCCTAAAACAGGAAAGGTGATTGGTATTAATGCATTGGGATTTGCACCAACAGGTGCAACGGTAGATTTCTTTAAAAATAAAGGATACAATTTTCCTCCTGAATATGGTCCACTGGCAGCAGTAACTCCTGGTACAGTCGGAGGAATTTGTTATATACTGGCCAATTATGGAAAGCTGAGCCTGAAAGAAGTATTGGAACCAGCCATGCAGTTAGCAGCAGGGTATCCTATAGAGGCACAAACGGCTAACAGTATCGAACGGGGTAAGCAACGCATTAAGGAATGGCCCTACAGTAAAAAAGTTTTTCTTACTCATGAGGGAGAGAAAAGAGAAGCACCGGATGCCGGAGAAATCTTTGTACAAAAAGACCTGCTGGAAACATTGATCAAAATGGTAACGACAGAACAAGATGCTTTGAAAAAAGGCAAGACGAGGAAAGAAGCGATCATGGCGGCTTACGATCGCTTTTATAAAGGAGATATTGCCCAGGAGTTTGTACGTGGTTGCCAGGAGCAGGGCGGATTGATCACGATGGAAGATCTTGCTAAATGGAAACCGATTGAGGAAGAACCGATGCAGGTAAATTATAAAGGAATAGATGTTTATAAATTACAACAATGGACACAGGGACCAATGCTGCTGCAGAGCCTCAACATCCTGGAGAATTTTAATCTGAAAGAAATGGGTTTTAACAGCGCCCGGTATATTCATACGCTTTATCAAACCATGAATCTTGCATTTGCCGACCGTGATTTTTATTATGGCGATCCATATTTCCCTCCGGCAGAACCAATGCAGGGTTTACTAAATAAAGATTATGCAAAACAAAGAGCTAAGCTCATCACATTCGATAAGAACAATCCAGCCGTTGGCCCCGGTGATCCATATCCATTTGAGGGAAAGATCAACCCCTATTTAAATATGTTGAAACAAAGAGGATTTAGTGTTGATTCAACCAGCAACAAACCTGGCTTTGTTCCTGCACATGATGTAAGGAATGTAGCAGAAGTCTCCCCTATTGAGGGAGATTTAGAGGGGGCCGAATATATGCAACGTTTGTGGGCAGGCACCACCTCTGTGGAAGCTGCAGATGAAGAGGGCTGGGTGGTTTCTATCACGCCTTCTGGTGGATGGTTGCCGGCCTGCATTGCAGGTAATACAGGAATCGGCATGAGCCAGCGCTTGCAAAGTTTTGTACTGGATTCTACGTTAAATCCTTTTAATGTGATTGAGCCGGGCAAACGGCCACGGGTTACACTTACACCTTCGATGGCATTAAAAGATGGCAAACCATTTTTATCATTTGCGGTGCAGGGTGGGGATACACAGGATCAGAATTTATTGCAGTTCTTTTTAGATATTGTTGAATTTGGAATGACCGTGCAGGAAGCAACAGAAGCAGCCAACATTAATACCAATCAATTGTGGCTTTCTTTAGGCGGAGCAAAAATAGATGACCGTAAACCAAGGCCGGGTAATTTACTCTTGCATGAAAATACACCGGAGTGGGTAAGAAAAGAATTACGGCAGATGGGCTATACACTTTCATTTGATGACCGTACCAGCGGGCCAACCAATGCTATTTATTTTGACTGGAAGCACCATTCATTTTGGGGCGGCAGTTCTAATCATGGAGAAGATTATGGTATTTGCTGGTGACAAGTTTTGGTGGGGTTCACCCCAGAAAGGGTGGCTTACCATGTGAACATTTTTAAATGCTGAAAAAAGATTTATTGCTGACGGGCTGGCGGATTGAAATGGATACCCCGGTGAAGGTTTTTGTGCAATGGCTTCTGTGCCGGAGTAGTAATGAAAAGCCGCAACTGAAGGTGACCAGAGAATCAATTACATTAAAGCCCAATAAAAATAATCACGATTTTATAAAACAGGAAAAGCTGTAAATAAAAAGCAACCTATTAGTGCTTTAAAAAAGCACCCAAAAAAATTAGCCCAATAATTAAAATTAGTAATGGGTAGTGCTTTTTAGCCCAATTTACAGGTGGCATGATGGCGATAAAAAAAATTCTTGCAACAATAAAATAAGTCATAAATATTGCAAGCCTGAATAGTACGTTCATAAAAGGGCTGCAATTGCAGGGGAAATTTTTTTTTGCTGGTATGGCTGCAATTGCTAAATAAAATTACTAAATAATAAAATTGGCGGTATAATTAATTACCCACATTTTTTTTAATTATGAAATTTACTTCTTCAAAGGTGCTAATAAATATTCCAGGCCATTCAGTTTAATCTCATACAAAGTTTGCAACAGCATACCAAGTTTACCTACTGGAAACCCTTTCCGAGCAAACCATTCCAGGTAAGAAACGGGCAGGTCGCAAAGTAACCTGTCTTTGTATTTTCCAAATGGCATTTTCATTTTTACTAATTGAAGTAATAATTCGGCATTCGGGCCTTGTGCTTCTTCCATTATTCTTCTTTCTTTTTTACAATTAAATACCAGTCATGCTCCAGCGGAAGGTAGCCATAATCGTAGCAATAAAAATAGGTCTTGCCTGTTTTGGTGGTATAAATATGAGTGAGGTATTTAAAATGAAAACCGAGTCGTTGCAGTTTATCCTTACTGGCTTTGGCGGTTTCTTCTGTATCCGGCAAAATGCCTTCTAATATCTTTCGGTTTTTTAGTAAGGTGTTATTGATATTGCGGACAAAACTGCTCTGGCTCCCCTTAGCCTTCTGCTGGTTATTGTAATTATTGCGGCAATAATCATCGCAAAATTTTTTATCTACTCTTCCCTTCAGGGGTTTTCCACAGGCTAAACAGATTTTTTTTTCAGTAGCAGCGGATGCAGTCATATCAATGATTTTAGAAGAGTAATATACATTAAATTATCCGTGTACAAACGTTTTTACACGTTTAGCTTCGGGAGTAAACGGGTAAAAACCGATTCCTGCTTTTACACCAGGCCATCTTTGTGTTGTCAATCGGAAATGACGTCGCCGGTTTGGCTGAAATAAAAAATTATAAAACAATTTAAAACTAAATGTCATGTTCGCATTAAAAAACAAAGTTCAACTGATTGGAAATTTAGGCAACGCTCCTGAAGTAAAAATATTAGATGGTGGAAAAAAGATGGCCCGTTTTAGCATGGCTACGAACGAGACCTATCGTGACCGTACCGGCAGAAAAGAAACAGAAACCACCTGGCATAATATCATCGCCTGGGGTAAAGTGGCTGAGATTGCTGAAAAATTTCTTACCAAAGGAAAGGAAGTAGCAATTGAAGGGAAACTGGTGAATCGCACCTACAATGATAAAGATGGTAACAAACGCTACATAACTGAAGTAGTAGTGAACGAATTGCTGCTGATTGGCGAAAAAGAAAGAGCCTAAACTTAGTGCCACAGATTGCACAAATCTGCACAGATTTTTTTCTGTGTTAATCAGTGTAATCTGTGGCCTTTATTAATCAATCAAAAAAATATTATGGAAGAGTTTTTTCATAAATCGGAAACTTATCAAATCATTGGCGTTTGTATGGAAGTGTATAATACGCTTGGTTACGGATTTTTGGAAGTGGTGTATAAAGATGCAATGGAAGTTGAATTCCTGCAACGGGATATGGATTACAAAAGGGAGGATGAACATCGTATTGAATACAAAGGCCATTTATTAAAACATCATTTTTTTGCTGATTTTACTTTGCATGATGAAATAATTGTGGAAGTAAAAGCTATTAAAGACGGCATTACAGATGAAGCGATTGCCCAAACGCTTAACTATTTGAAAGCTTCCGGTATCAAACTGGCTTTGATCATTAACTTTGGTAAAACATCCCTTGAATACAAACGACTGGTGTATTAAATTCGTGTTCATTCGTGTAATTCCCGCCTGAATGTTCAGTCGGGCAGGCGTAGCAAAAATTAATTTATGGCAACTATTGAGCGCAACGATATTTTCGACCTGGCTTATCGTTTCATAACAGAAACACAGGAAAGTATTTTCCTCACCGGCAAAGCTGGAACGGGCAAAACAACTTTTTTAAAATACCTACGGGAGCATTCTTCTAAAAACATGATCGTAGCTGCACCAACAGGTGTGGCAGCCATCAATGCAGGCGGTGTAACACTGCACAGTTTGTTTCAATTGCCGTTACATCCTTTTTTGCCAACAGAATCGAATAAACTGCAACTGCTGCAAAACATCCGTTACAATAAACAACGGATACAGCTGCTTCGTAAAATGGAACTGCTGGTGATAGATGAGATCAGTATGGTTCGATGCGATGTGATCGATGCCATTGATACCATTCTAAAAAGTGTAAGAAGAAATCACAGCACCCCATTTGGTGGCGTACAAATTTTATTTATTGGAGATCTGTATCAACTGCCGCCTGTTGCTAAAAATGAAGAATGGAGAATTTTAAATGAATATTATGGTTCACCATTTTTCTTTGACAGCAAGGCAGTAAAAGAACTACAGCCCTTATTAATAGAACTGAATAAGATCTACCGTCAAAAAGAAGAAAGTTTTGTTGAGTTGCTGAATAAAGTGCGTAACAACCAAATGAACAGGGATGATTACGATTTACTTCATAACAGGTTCATACAAGGATTTCAGCCAGCTACCGAAGAGAAATTTATTACCCTCACTTCTCACAATAACCAGGCAGATAATATAAACCAGGCCAAGTTGCAAAAGCTCAATGCCGCAGCTTATACTTTTAAAGCGAAGATTGAGGGTGAATTTCCGGAAAACAATTATCCTGCTGAAGCACAATTGGTATTAAAGGAAGGTGCACAGGTTATGTTTATAAAAAATGATGTGGCTACCAAAAAATATTTCAATGGAAAGATCGGTGTGGTTTCAAAATTAGAAGCAGAAAAAATTTTTGTGAACTGCGATGGGGAAGATATTGAAGTGTCTGAAGAAGTTTGGGGAAATGTTCGCTACACTTTAAACAGAAGCGATGAAAAATTAGAGCAACAGATTTTGGGCAGTTTTTATCAGTTCCCATTACGGCTGGCCTGGGCCATCACCATTCATAAAAGCCAGGGCCTCACATTTGATAAAGTAATGATTGATGCTGCTTCTTCCTTCAGCAGCGGGCAGGTATATGTGGCGCTTAGCCGCTGTACCAGTTTGGGTGGTATAGTGTTACTTTCAAAAATTCCCCCATCGGCTATTTACAGTAATGAACAGGTGATAACCGCACAATCAGCATTGGCTCCGAAAGGATCATTGGCAGAACGCTTTGCCGGTGCCCGCCAGCTTTTTACTTTACAGTTGCTGAGTGAGCTGTTCTTAATGGAAGAAATAGAAAGTGCTGCTAATGCCCTTCAATCAACCATTGAAAAAGAAAATGAAAAACTGAATGATGAAACCGTCCAATGGCTGCAGCATTTTTTGGAACAACTAAAAAAGGAAAAATTAATTGGAGATAAATTTATCGGCCGCATTTATGAGTTCATGAAAAACGAACCCGTGATTGAAAACAACCCGGCACTTCAAAAAAGGATACAGGATGCAGCCAATTATTTTTTACCACTGCTGAACAGTTTAAAAGATCAGTTACTAAAACATCCCATCATTACAGAACATAAGGAAGCGGCAGCAGCCATTGATGAAAGCCTGCTGGAGTTACTGGTGGCTTTTGTAAAATCAATTTACTTTTTGCAGTATTGCAGGCAATCTTTTTCGGTGGCGGATTTTTTAAAACACAAACTAAATTTAGCTATTCCAAGAGTTCATATTAGTTGCTATGCAGCGAATAAAAAACAACTGGCCGCTTCAGATATACCAAATCCTGAACTCTATTATACTTTAAAAAACTGGAGAGATAAAATTTGTGAAGAGCGGAATCTTCCCATTTATATTGTTGCCAATTCGGCCAGCCTTAAAGACATCTGCACTTACCTTCCATTAACAAATCAACACTTACAATTGCTCAGCGGATTTGGAAAAGCCAAGGCTGATAAATATGGTGAAGAAGTTATTAGTATGGTGCAAGACTATTGTAACCAGCATGGATTAGAAAGCCATATGGAACTAAAAGCTGCCAGCCCAAAACGGCAGCGGAAAGAACCATCTGAAAAAAAGGAAGAAAAAATTCCTTCTGCCGTTATTAGCTTACAATATTTTCAGCAAGGCAAAACCATTCCAGAAATTGCGAAGGAAAGAATGCTTGGCACCAGTACTATTGAAAGCCACCTTACTAATTTTATTAAAACCGGGGAAGTAAAAATTGATGCCTTTACAGATGAAGCGTCCCAAGGAATTATCACGCAGTACATTAGCACTAATTCTGAAAAAACACATGGGGAAATTAGAGGCATGCTGAATAACGCCTACAGCTACACACAGATAAGAGCTGTAGCAAATCATTTGCTGTGGTTGCAACATAAAACAACTACCCAACCATTTTAATTTGATTGAAGGTTTTTTTAAATTCCTTTCTTATATTTGATTATCTGAGATTTTTCGATTGCCAGCCATATTCATTCCTAAACTAATTGTATATGCTTACAAGTGAACTGCTGCAATCTTATTTAGTTGACTCCGGTGTGTGGGATGAAATGATATCTGGTATCACTGTAAGAGAGCAATATGAAAAAGCAGTCAATTTCCTAAGCCAGCTTTCCATTGATGAATTAAATAAAAAAGAAGAACTGGCCAAACGCCTCTTTATGAGTCAGGGTATCACCTTCACTGTATACAGCAGTGGGGAAGGCATCGAAAAAATATTCCCCTTCGATATTATTCCACGTATCATCACCGCAACAGAATGGGATTACATAGAAAGAGGCATCAAACAACGTCTGAAAGCACTCAATCTTTTTTTAAAAGATATTTACAACAGCCAGTTCATTATTAAAGATGGCGTGGTGCCGGCTGATATGATTTACAGCTGTCCTTACTATCTCAGGGAGATGCACAACTTTCCTGTGCCGTATGATATTTATGTACACATTTCCGGCATTGATCTGATTCGCAATAAAGATGGTTCTTTTTATATTCTGGAAGACAACTTGCGTACACCGAGTGGTGTAAGTTATATGCTGGAAAACAGGGAGATCACCAAAAGGATCTTCCCAGACCTGCTGCCTCAAAACAATGTTCGTAGTGTAACAGAGTATGCTACCATCCTGCATAAAAATTTAGTATCACTTTCACCAAGACCCATCAGCAATCCAACGATTGTATTGCTTACTCCCGGGATTTACAACTCTGCTTATTTTGAACATACCACATTGGCAAGACTAATGGGAGTGGAGTTGGTAGAAGGAAGTGACCTGGTGGTAGACAATCACAAAGTGTATATGAAAACCACTTCCGGACTGCAACAGGTAGATGTTATTTACCGCAGGGTGGATGATGAATTTTTGGATCCATTGATGTTCAATCCTTCCAGTATGCTTGGTGTAGCCGGTATTATGAGTGCTTACCGGAAAGGAAATGTAGCAATTGTGAATGCGGTAGGCAATGGTGTGGCAGATGACAAAGCCGTATACACTTTTGTACCAGCTATGATACGCTATTACTTAAATGAGGAACCGATATTAAAAAATGTACCTACCTACCAGCTAGCCAAAGAGGAAGAACGGGAACATGTATTTAAAAATATCCGTGAAATGGTGATCAAGAGAACCAACGGAAGTGGCGGATATGGCATGTTAATGGGAAGTGCGGCTACAGACAATGAGATTGAAGAATATAAACTGGAGGTATTAAAGGAACCAAGAGATTTTATTGCACAACCAATCATCAGCCTTTCCAGTGTGCCATGTTACATGGATAGCAAGTTGCAACCAAGAAGAGTAGATCTGCGGCCATTTGCATTGTGTGGGCCAAGTGGAATAGAAATAGTACCGGGGGGATTGACCAGGGTTGCATTAAAAGAAGGCTCGTTAATTGTAAATTCATCCCAGGGTGGTGGCAGTAAGGATACTTGGGTGTTGGGCAGCTGACATCCCTCAGCCCCCTAAAGGGGGAACTCGAGGAGTATTATTTTTTAAAGTGTTTTTCAAATAATAATAAGTGATTTTTTAAATAGAATATTGATGAATCAATTTATTGTAAATCTTAAAACTGAAGGCTGTTGCCTTAGTTCCCCCTTTAGGGGGCGGAGGGGGGAAATATGCTTAGCAGAGTAGCCGATAGTTTATACTGGATGAGCAGGTACATGGAACGTACCGATGGCATCCTGCGTATGTTGAAAATAAATTACGCATCATCCCAGGATGATGTACATGAATTTTCATGGATGCCGGTATTGAAGATCTTTACCTTTTTAAAGGAAGAAGAAGCTGTAGCCATGGCACATAATACCAGGGCCGTATTACAGTTCATGGTAACAGGAAAAGATAATCCAAACTCTGTGTTGAATATTGTAACCATGGCAAGAGAAAACGGACGCAGTGTACAGGATCATATCACCAAAGAAATGTGGCAATGCCTCAACGATTTTTACCATGCCATCAGAGATCCGGGGCTGGATGGATGGCTGCAAAAGGAAGATCCAATTTCCACCCTGGATAATCTTTTAAAATATGGTTTGTTATATTTTGGTACTACCGATGTTACCATGGCAAGAGGCGAAGGAAATTCCTTCATCAGTATTGGAAAATACCTTGAACGGGCAATTCAGTCAACAGATATATTAGATATAAAATTCAGCAACCTGAATTACGAGATGGATAAAACTGCCGATACAACCTATTGGAAATATATGTTAATGTCCATCTCCGGTTATGAGCTGTATTTAAAAACATACCGCAGTGGTTTTGAAGCAAAAAATGTGGTGGAGCAAATTGTACTGAATGACCAGTTTCCCCGTTCAGTGGTCTATTCTGTCAACAGGCTGCACCGTTACTTTGAAAGATTAAAAAATGATGGCAATGCTGCGGCATTTAATAAAATTGATTTTATGATTGGCAGGATAAAAAGTAAGGTGCGGTTTTCTACTGTCGATTCAATCACCAGCGAAGGACTTCATCATTTTTTAGAAGATACAAAAGGATGTTTGTTTGAGATAGGAGATATGTTGAGTCAAAAATATTTTGCCTACTCATAAAATTCCTGAAAAATATTTTTAACTAATAGAAAATTACAGCCAGCAAGAACTTCTTTAAGCAAGGCTTTAAAAAATTTAATAACTATGCCCCGATTTGTTATACATCACGTTACTAAATACACTTATCCAGAACCTGTAAGAGACAGCGCTAACCAGATCATGCTGTTTCCGGTTAAAGATGAAAATCAAACGGTGCAAAGCCAGCAATTGTATATAACCGGTGAACCAAAAGTGGAAGTTTACAAAGATTACTATGGTAACGAAGTGGGTTCGTTTATGAATATTGCTCCTCATACAGAGCTGAGGATTGATTCCACCATCAGTATCATTACCCGTCCTGTTATATTTCCTTCCGACGAAAAACCTGCGGGTGCACAATGGAACCATTTGAGTGAACTAAAATATATGGTTCCGTTTATTGATTTTTTAAAGCAGGAAAATTTTGAAGCATTACCGGAAGTGAAAAAAATTGCGGATGCCGGGTTTTACAAATCTGTTTCTGTGTTCACCGCTTTGCTGCAGTTAACTGAATATGTTTATAAAAACTTTCAGTACATCAAAGGTATTACCAGCGTAACCACCACAGTGGATGAGATATGGAACCTGAAAGCAGGTGTTTGCCAGGACTTTGCCCATATATTATTAGCTATGCTGCGACTGCTGGGTATCCCTGCCCGTTATGTTAGCGGCTATGTATGTCCGCATGATAATAACCTGCGTGGCGAGGGTGCCACCCATGCATGGGTGGAAGCGTATGTTCCTTTTCATGGCTGGATAGGACTCGATCCTACCAACAACTGTGTGGCAAGTGATCTGCATGTCAGGCTGGCTATCGGGAGAAATTTTAGTGACTGTTCACCAGTAAAAGGCACCTATAAAGGCACGGCCAAGCAAACACTGGAAGTAGGTGTTTCTGTATCGCATGAAGATGGGGTTGTATCAAAACAAGTGGCTGCTATCTTAACTCCGCAAGTTGTTAAAAGCAAATTAGAAGATGGTGCCGGAGATGACAACTCATACAGAAAATATATGCAGATGGTACAGCAGCAACAGTAATAATGATAGTTGTTTTTTAATATTCTTTCTACTGCTCAAAAAAATTTCTAAAATAAACCAGTTGGTAAACGATACTGTTTTTCAATAAGCTACGTTGTATTGCCCCGGTCTTTCAATATAATCATGACTTACTTTTCTTCATCATAATCACTTAATTTATAATAACGGATGATCTTACTGACAGCATTTATCCAACTCTCCTTTGCGCCTGCGTACGATGCATTATTCATTTCAGTCAGCCATCTTTTGTAATCATTTGTATCCTTTAATTTTGAGTAAAACTTCTTCCTTGATATAATTCCACAAAAATCCCTGAATGAATCTTCAGACTTTTCATATTGTTTATAATTGGTTTTTCTTTTTTTTAAATGATTCTTACCTTTTACTCCAAAATAATTATTTAAATCTTTGCAATTTCTACTGGTACCGCTTGCTGATTCATGGATGGAAACACCTAAAATTATTGAAACCGGAATCCCAAATTCAGATGATAATTTTTTTGCCAGGGGCAAAAACTTATCAACAAACCTGGTAGTTGATTTCTGTGCAAAAATCACTTGTGTAAAAAAAATCTGCAGCAGAAAAATCCTGGTAAGTTTTTGAAACATAAAATCATTTTTAAGATTATGAATATATGAAAACGTAAAAAAATTACAGCTTTTAAAAAAATTTATAGGGTGACTTCACTGGCAATAACGAAAGGGTTCTCACTTTTAATTAGCATTCTTTTTTAAAATTTGACTTAATTATCATTTAATCTTTAACTTCCTGCAAATAATTAAAAAATGAAGACCCGTAATTATTTTTCTTATATATTAAATCCGCTGGAATTACTGCGTACAAAAAAAGTATTGCATGTAAACCCCACGATAGTACCTGTGAGAACAGAACCTGAAGAATTAAAAATTTTTGTGTACGACTATGATGCTGCCGATATAGTAGTAAAAGAGCTTTCCAATGTGGCAGACTGTTTTCCTTATGCTGATTCCCCAAAAGTAACATGGATAAATGTAGATGGCATCCGCAAGACCGATGTGGAGACGATCTGTAATCATTATGGTATTCACAACCTGATTGTGGAAGATATTTTAAGCCTTGGACAGCGGCCAAAGATGGATGAAATAAATGGCCTGGTTTTTTGCCTTCTGAATATGCTTTATTTCAACGATAAAGATTCTGCGGTGGAAACAGAACAGATCAGTATTATACTGGGCAAAAATTTTGTGATCAGTTTCCAGGAAGATGCCAGCAGGGATGTTTTTGATCCACTCAGGGAAAGATTAAAGTTCAATAATACCAAAGTAAGACAGCAGGGTGCTGATTTTTTATTTTATTCATTGATTGATTTGATTGTTGATAATTATTTTGTGGTGATGGAAAAGCTGGGAGAAAAAATAGAAACCCTGGAAGAAGATATAGTACGAAACCCCAATACCCGTAGCCTTGCAAAGATCAATATGCTTCGTAAAGAAATGATTGTATTAAAAAGGAGTGTAGCTCCTGTTAGAGAATTGATAAATGGCATTTTACGCAGCGATAGTGACTTGGTGGAGGAACGAACTGAAAAATATTTTAAAGATGTATACGACCATATTATACAGGCAAATGATCTTGCAGAAAATTACCGGGATATGATGATGAACCTGCACGACTTATACCTGAACAATGTAAACCTTAAAATGAATGAAGTAATGAAAGTGATGGCGGTAGTAACTTGTTTACTGGCACCAGCTACCGTTATCGGTGGCATATTCGGGATGAATTTTGAAACAATTCCATTGCTGCACAATAAGTGGGGATTTTTACTCTCAGTTTGCCTAATGTTGTTTATCCCTCTGGTAATGATAAGGATATTCAGGAGGAGAGGCTGGTTCTGATTTCCTGCTGCAAGACGGTGTATTGGCTATGCATTTACGAGCTTCATTTTTACCTATAGAAAAATTTTTTACCTGTTCTTGTATATTTAAAATAAATATTATACTTTCACCTGAGTTTTCATAGGGTACGGATTAAAAGCGAACCGGGGTTTCCACCCTGGTTCTTTTTTTTATCAAAGCTTCGCACCAGATTTTAGCTCCGTCATATTATTACAAGATTTCTTAGCTTACACTTTAATAGATTACACTTAAATATGTTTAAGAAAAAACCGAGTGTGGATGTAACAATGGATATCCTGAAAGCCGCTCAATCAGCTTACCCATCATCAAAATTTATTGAGAGCCTGATCTTTCAATACCAAGAAAGAGGAGGACTTAGTAAAAAACAATTACAAGGTCTTTATGACAAAGCCGCAAAAGTGGAAGCCGTTCCCCCGGGTAAATTAGCTACACTGGAAGCCATTATTTTAAAGAAAGTTACCCGGTATAAATCTCCGGAACCATCTATTGTAACTGAAGGGGTTACCAGGGATACCACCTCCGGAGAGGTAATTGAAGCCATCCTTCAAAAGTATCCACAACATAAAAGAGTGCTTTTTTATAAAGCAAAATTTATTAATAATGAAGATTTATCTGCTGCTGAAAAAGCAGAACTTGATAAATTCAAGAAACTCCTTTTATAAAATCTCATCATGCTTTACGTAAAAAGAGAGGCACCCTGAGTAATCCAGGGTGCCTCTTAAAATATTTAAACATCGCTGTTTTTATTAACCGAAGATTCCACCTTTCTTTAATAGAGTAGTTCCTTCTCCAATTAAAAATCCATTTTGATAGATCTGTACTTTATAACTTCCTGTTTGGAAATTAGTACCTGGTGTAAATCCGAATTCTACATTCTTCTTTTTAGCTGCTTCAATGTTTACAGGTACCTTAGCTGTGTAAGCTTTATCACCTTCTTCACGTGTTGTAAACATAGCAGAAGCTTCTCCATTTGGTGCCAGCAATTTGCCATCAGGTCCCATTACCAAAACATATACATCTGTACTGCTTCCTGGCTGAGCTAACCTGTTATCAACATCAAAGGAAATTACTAATTTATCTACCTTTTTAGCTTTGCTGGAAACATCTTCCTTACCATTCTTTTTTATATTGATAGGTGTTACTACAATATTAGAAGCATTCAGTGTAGAAGCAATATCCACCTTTTTTTCAAGATCCTGTTTTGCTGTAGTAGTGGTGGTAAGATCCTGAGTCAGTTTTTCTTTATCTGCTGTTAAAGTAACTTTATCAGCACTTAATGATTGGTTTTCACCAGTAAGTCTTGCAATGTCCGCTTCCATGGTTGTTATCTTACCATTCAAATCTGCTATCAGCGTTTTTGCCCTGTTTAACTCAGCAGCAGTTGCATTTTTCTTATTTAAGATACTGCGGATTTCTGATTTTACCTTTGAAATCTCGCTGTTTTTTGCAGTCAGTTTACCCTGAAGATCTGTATTAGTAGTTGACATTGAATCAAGCCTTGCAAGCGATGCATCAAAATTCTTCTGAACATCAGTTTTTTCTTCTGATACTTTAGCAATTTGTGTTTGCTGTTGCATTATTTGTTCTCCAGATTTATTTTTATCTGAAATAGTATAAATGCCAAGTCCAAGCAGGCATGCTGCCAATACACCGATTACGATATTTTTACCCTTACTGCTTTGCGGTTCATTCTGGCGAAATGGTGTTTCAACATTTGAAGTGTTCATAATAATGAATTTTCTTAATGAATAAATTGTTTTTAAAATTTTTAATAAATGAGGGTAAGGTTTAATCTATATACCCTAAATTCTAAAACCGTGCCACAATTTTTTTTGGGAAAAAACTTCTCTCTTGCTTTTACACTTTATTAACTTTTTAAAAAAGTAGCCAGCTTACGTAAAATATAACTGGATAACCGTTCTTTATATATTGCATTTTACTTAACTGCAACAGCGCACCATCGTTAAAGCTTATTGATTACTAGTGTTATGTTAATCGTGTAATGACGGATACAATTTTTTCAATTTAATTCTTGCATCCTTGTTAGTAAACTGCCAGTTTATTTTACTGTTTTTATT
>JAYWII010000100.1:0-8637 GCA_043788995.1 Chitinophagaceae bacterium
TAATTGCTTCTTGCCTTTGTTCATACTCATTCATCATATTTTTTGATGAGTATCAACTTTTTATGTCAAAGAACTGTAAAAACTGTTACCTATGTTGTGCTACGACAAAAAGTGTAACCTATGTTATGCTATTTATCAGTTAGTGGTTTATTGATGCCACTAATATCTGCCACTTCTTTCAGATAGCTGTTGATCTTCTGGTTACTTATTCTTGGTACAATGCAGGATGAATGCAGAACAGTTTGAACATTCTCTTTGCTGAACTTTTCGATTAAGTAACTAGCCTTGTGCAAAAGTGGTATTTGAATCCACTTGCCAGTTTTTTGCCGCAGGTACTTGATCCACTCTTTGCAGTCAACCCCCTTGATGATGTTATCATGGGTGAGGCTCATGGCGTCCAGGTAATGTAACCCGGTGTAAACGCTGAACAGGAAAATGTCTCTAACTCTTCCCAGCCGTTGCTATGCAAAGTCAAAGTTCTCTAATTGATCTAACTCGTCTACAGTGAGATATACCACGTTCAGCCTGTCGTGTTTGAAACGATGACCGGGAAATGGATTAATGCTCATCCACCCATTGTCCATTGCCATGTTTGTGACAGACTTCAATTTCTGTATCACTTTGTTTACTGTGATCAGTCTCATTGCTCTGTCGGTCTTTAAATAGGATTCCAGATTCTGAATGAACATGATGTTGAGCTTTGAAAGTGGTATATCTTCTGTTCCGTACATGTCCATAAGAAAGTACCTGACTGCAGCAGCCATCTCTAAAAACTTCTGAAGAGAGGAAGCCTTGTAATCGATCCCTTCTAACTTCTTCATCTGTTTAAAACGGTACTGGTAGAGTTGCATGAGTGTACGGCAAGCCGACTTCTCCCTACCTTGTACTCTGATGACGATGTCCTCCACTTCAAATGGTTCTCCTTGTTTGATAAAACCGGCTTCAGCCTTGTAGATTTCCTGTACCACTTTGTTGATTTGCTGGTTAACCGTTTCAGCTTTGGAGGATTTGCCTTTGGCTTTTTGTTTAGGTTGGTCCCACATACTTGACAGTACTGTGCAGCCAATCATAAACCGTTTCTGTCTTTGCTTGTAAGTTAGCCTGCAGTACAAGGGCGTTTCTCCATTGGAGTTAGACCTTGAACTAAGTGCCATGAACAAGATGTTTAGTTGTGATGTCATATCGCTATTTTTTGATGACGTGATGAATAGCGACAACAGGGCTGAAAAGAGGCATTTTTGAAGCACCTCGAAGATTTGTGAGAAGCACCTCTAAAAGCACCTTTTGGGGAGGTGCCTGAAAGAAAAAGCGGATTTCAACTTTCGCCGAAATCCGCTTCTGTATTGCATTGTGACGTTTGTAAAACCGTCTCTGTGAACTGGCTGGGACTCGAACCCAGGACCCATACATTAAAAGTGTATTGCTCTACCAACTGAGCTACCAATTCATCCTTTTAAAAAGCTGCTGATTTAATAAAATTGATTCATTAATCCGTACCCCTTTTTTAATTGGAGTGCGAAAATAAGGCAAAAACATTTTGTACCAAAGTTTTTTAGAAAACTTTTTATCCATTATTAAAAATTAATATTACTGTTTTGTTTATAAACAGCGGATTAACTCACTTATTTTTGTAGGTAATAATAATTTTATGAGTAGTTTTTTTAAGGACAAGGTGGTAGTAATTACTGGTGGAAGCGACGGGATTGGTAAGGCATTGATAGATGCACTGATTCCCCTGGGAGCAAAAATTGCTACCTGCGGACGCAACCAGGATAAATTGTACAACCTGCAGGTACAATATTCTAACCACTTGCTCCACACTATGGTGGCAGATGTAAGCCGTTATCATGATTGCGAAAACTTTATCAACTCAACCATTGATACATTTGGCGGTATTGATATCCTTATCAACAATGCAGGTATTTCTATGAGGGCACTGCTAAAAGACCTGGATGTAGAGGTGATAAAAAAAGTAATGGACATTAATTTTTACGGTACTGTTTACTGCACCAAGCTTGCATTGGACAGTATTATCAAACGCCAGGGCTCTATTGTAGGTATATCTTCTATTGCAGGTTACCGAGGCCTTCCGGGCAGGAGTGGTTACTCTGCTTCTAAATTTGCTGTAAATGGCTGGCTTGAATCCATCAGAACTGAATTGCAGGACAGTTGTGTAAATGTAATGTGGGTTTGCCCTGGATTTACCACCAGCAATATTCGTAATGTTGCTTTGAATAAAGATGGACGAAGCCAGGGAGAAAGCCCGATGGATGAGGGCAGGATGATGAGCTCTGCCAATTGTGCAAAACACATTTTAAATGCAGTTGAAAAACGTAAGCGTACCCTGGTACTTACTTTTACAGGTAAACGCACGGTATTTATAAATAAGTTTTTTCCCGGCTGGGCAGATAACCTGGTAAAGAAATTCTTTTTTAAAAATGGAGAACTGGTGAAATAGCTGCTGGCTTAACATATATCTTCGTACTATCACAGTTTTAAATTTGTCAAAGCTTACAATATATCATCATCAACCATATAAAATAAAAAACGTGGCTGATTATTAATGCCCCAGTCTGCAGTAGGTAAATCAATTTCCATCATTATAATAATATGCCTTTAATCACACTCACAACTGATATTGGACAAAGGGATTTCCTTGTTGGAGGGATAAAGGGGCAATTACTGCAACATGCAGGTAGTTTTTCAATCATCGATATTACACACCAGTTATCGCCATTCAATTATCCACAGGCTGCCTATGTTTGCAGAAATGCTATCAAAAATTTTCCACCCGGCACCGTACACCTGGTAATGGTAAACCTATTTGATCAAAAACCAGATCACCTGTTGCTGGCAGAACACAATGGCTATTATATTGGCTGTGCAGATAATGGATTGCTCACCATGATACTGGAGGAGCTGCCGGAAAAAGTGGTGGCATTGCCAATGGATAAAACTGCACAAAAAAATGCGGTTTATTGTACCAGCATTTTTGGTAAGGCCATCAATGAACTGGCTATTGGAAAAAACCTAGAAGAAATTGGCGACTCCTCAGTATCCATTCATGTAAAAAATGCGCTGCGGCCCATGTTGGGAAACAACTGGATTGAAGGCCAGATCATCTTTATTGATAATTTTGAGAATGTAATTGTAAATATTACCCAGGAAGAGTTTGAAACACAAAGAAAAGGCAGAAGTTTTAAGATTGTTTTTAAAAGAGATGAGATAATAGAGCGTATAAGCGATACCTATGCAGATGTGCCGGAAGGTGAAAAACTGGCCATGTTCAACTCTGCCTCCTACCTGGAAATAGCCATCAATAAAGGAAATGCCGCCGGGCTGTTTGGTTTACAGGGTTTTTCGGAAAAACAGGTACAAAGCCAGAATCAATACGTCAATAACAGGTTATTTTATCAAACCGTGAAAGTATATTTTGAGTAACCAATATTCAATTAATAACAGGTATTTTCAACTGTAATATGCTTATTAACCTGAACAAAAGAATTTGACCTTTGTAAAAAACATATCAACTCACGGAATAACCGACCAGGAATTAATAGCTGCCTACAAAAGCAGTAATAACCAGCAATATATAAGTACGCTATACCAGAGATATATGGACCTTGTATTTGGTATTTGTCTCAAGTATTTCAAAGATGCCGAGAGAAGCAAAGATGCGGTAATGGATATCTATATGGAACTGGCTGCAAAATTGAAGCTGCATGAAGTGGAAAATTTTAAAGGCTGGCTGCATGTGCTTACCCGGAATCATTGCCTGATGCAGCTGAGAAGTCCGAAGAATCTTAAAACAGCTGAGTTTAATACTGAAATTATGCAATCAGGACAAATAACGCATCTGGGAAATGAGGTATTGGAAAAAGAAGAAAATTTCAAGAAATTAGAGCAATGTATTGAACAACTGCCGGGTGAGCAGCTACAAAGTATCAGGCTGTTTTTTCTTGAAAAAAAATGCTACAACGAAATAGCTGTAATAACAGGTTTTGAATGGAATAAAGTAAGAAGTCACATACAAAATGGAAAGCGCAACCTTAAAATTTGCATGGAGGAACAAACAAATTTTTAACAAGCCTGCCATTAAGTTAAAATGCTTTTAGCAATTGCTGAAAGCGAAACTATGAACGAACAAAAAAAACATACCATTTATACAGAAGCTGATATTCAAAGATATCTTTCCGGAGGCATGAGCAACCCGGAGATGCATGCCATTGAAAAAGCTGCAATGGATGATCCTTTACTGGCTGAAGCAATGGAGGGTTATGAAGCAATGGAACAAAAAGACTGGGGTAAAGAACTGGCTGCACTAAAAGATAAATTAGATGCTTCAGAAAATACTTCAGTAGCACCGGTATATTCGTTCAGGAAATGGTGGCGGGCAGCAGCTGCTGTTACTATCCTTACCATCGGAGTTGCCGTTGCCTATTTATTTAACAAGAGCAAAAAAGAAGAAACTCCTGCTATTGCCCAGGTTTTTGCCACAGATTCTGTACTTGCAGCAAAAGATGATTCTGATGCCGCTGTTAACAGCATTGCGGCAAACGAAGCAGTAACAAATAATGAAGTAAAATTGCCAGGCACTGCTGAAACAGAAGCTTCTAAAAAAGCAACCATATTATTGGCAGAAGCTAAAAAAGAAAGATCAGACAGCAGTTTTATTTATAAGCCTTCTGCAAGTACTACACCGAATTATAATAAGGATGATATAGCTGCTGCCAGTAATCCAAATGAAGATTCACCTAAAAAAGAAAGTGAAATTTCTGATACCAATAAAGGATATAATAACCTGTCAAATGAAGTAAATGATAAAAGATTGCCGGTACAAAACCAGGCTGGTAACGCAGCAGGTAATTTTATCAACGCACAGGTAGTAACTGCTGATGATAAACCCGTGGCATTTGCTAATGTAAGTGTACAAAAAAACAGGCAACCAGTTTATACCGATGCGAAAGGAAATTTTAAAATACCTGCCACTGATACTGCAATCAATGGAGTGGTAACTTCTGCAGGGTATATTCCCAAAAAGTTCAGCCTTAAAAATTTTGCAACAGAAAATAAAATTATTTTGCAGCAGGACACAATTCACCTAACAACAATTTCTTCTGCTAAAAGCAAAACAACTGCAAAGGCTGAATTGAAAAAAAATATTGAAAATGCCGACACGAATGAGGATGCCGAACCCACTATTGGGTGGGATGAATACAATAACTACATCAGTGATAACTTAGTTTTTCCAAGCGAGGCAAAACAAAAAAATATTCATGGTGTGGTGGAAGTTTTTGTGAAGCTTAAAAACAATGGAGACATCTCACAGGTAAAAGTAAATAAACCACTTTGTCCCGAATGTGATGCTGAAGCAATACGGCTTGTAAAAGACGGCCCTAAGTGGGATGTAAAAAACAATAAAGCTAAAAAAGCTAAAGTAAAGATTAAGTTCTGATACTCTCTGCATATTATATATAATAAAATAGTTTCCCTCCTAGAGGCTTGTTTTATTTTTAAACCTAAAAAAATCAGGCATGAAAAAATTTATTATTGCTGCTTCAGTATTTATGTCGCTATGTTTCTGTGCTGCACGAGCCCAGGTAAAAATGCCGAGTCCTTCTCCCACCCAAACACTAAAACAAGATTTTGGAATGGGCAGCATTGAGCTCATCTATTCAAGACCCAGTGCCAAAGGAATAAAAGTATTTGGAGACCTGGTGCCAGCTGGAAAGCTGTGGCGTACTGGTGCCAATGCAGCCACCAGCATATCTTTTTCTGATCCTGTTGAAGTAGGTGGTAAAAAACTGGATTCGGGTACCTATGTGCTATATACTATCCCTAATGAAGATAACTGGGAAGTGATATTAAATAAGGGATTAAAAAATTCCGGCGTGGATGGTTATAAAGAAAGCGAAGATGTGGTTCGTTTTAAAACAGAACCAGTAAAAACTAAATCATCTGTTGAAACATTTACCATGCAATTTGCAGACATAAAAGCTGAAAGCTGTGTGCTCCAGCTAATGTGGGAAAATAAAATCGTTAACATTCCAATTACAACTGACATTAAAGAAAAGGTAAAAGCCCAGATTGAAGCTGCCGTGCTTACTGATAATAAACCATACTGGCAGGCTGCTCAGTTTTATAATGAATATGATAAGAACTTACCTAAAGCCCTGGAAAATGTATCCAAAGCAATAGAAGGTAACCCAAAAGCATTTTGGATGTATTTATACAAGGCCAGGATTCAAAAAGAGATGGGTGACAATGCAGGTGCACTAGCATCTTCAGCAACATCGCTTACCCTTGCAAAAGAAGCTAACAATAACGATTATGTTAGGATGAATGAGAAACTGCAGAAAGAATTAAAAGAAAATAAATAAAGATTCTCAAGGCAATTATTATAAAGCAACATTGACATAATTAAAAAAGCTATCACGTAAATGTGATAGCTTTTTTAATGCATTTTATAATTTTACTTAGTAATTACGAAAGATTCATTGATAAGCATATCCTTGTTAATAATGGAAACAAAATACCTGCCGGCGGGTAACGATTTCACATCAATCTGGATATTGTTTTGCAGCGCATTAACCTTTTGCTGCAGCACCGTTCTTCCCAAAACATCCACCACTTTTAATTCACTGGCAGCTTTCAGGTTATTCTGAAGCTTTACCGTTATTGAATTTCGGGCAGGATTTGGATAAACCAATACGCTGGAGAAAAGCTTGCTCAGCCTTACAGAAACTATTTTACTGTAAGAAATTTTACCGTCAATATCAATCATCTTCAATCGATAAAAAACAGTCTTCACTGCTGGAAGTTCTTTATCAGTAAACGAATAATTTGCAAAATTTTCTCCTTTAACTACTCCGGCATAAGTAAAATTGACAGCATCTGTACTACGTTCAATTTCAAAATTTTTGAAGTTATTTTCTCTTTCAGCGTGCCAGCTCAGTACTACAGATTCATTGTATTTGTTAGCAGTAAAATCAATCAGCGTAACTGGTAATAATCCTGTACACTGCCAAATCAGCGCTACATATTCCGGATGGTCTATAAAAGGATTCCTGTTATTTTGAATATTATAAATGGAATCATTCCTGTTAATTTCTTTTTGACTAACGGGATCCTGTAAATGCCATTTATAAAGTAATTTGATATACCAGTCATCAAATGAAGGCCAGGTGGTACCATCCAACACATCATTAGCATTACTGTTACCTTGCCAGGAAGCCATACTATTTTGATAGCGGGTTACCATATAGAAATAGTTACGGGCTATATCTCCTTTATACTCATCAATTACTTCAAATGTTCTTGCTTCAATACCTGAAGTAACAAAGCCTGGAAAAGTATTAGTACCGAGTTTGCTGCCATTAACTGAAATATAAGTTGGAGCGGTCACTTCCGAATATGGATAATTATTATGCTGTCCATTTGAATATCCATCAGTAGGATAAAGCGCAAATAAATCTGTTAAAGGAGCTCCTGTAGCACCGAACCATGCCTGTGGGAAAGTATGCTCCCTGTTATAACAACTACCATCTCCGGCTATGCTTGATCCGCAATTATCAACCTGGGATATATAAGTAAAAGCTTCAGGTCCGGTTGGATTATCTGAATAAATATCCCAGATAATATCTGCAGTGTTAGCATCATTTCTGTGAACGTCGGTAGAAGAAAATGCTACCAGTACATCGACATTAGTGATTGCCGTAGTATTGGATGATATCTGATTAAATAAAGCTGTTTTCAAAGCCGCACAGGTTAAACCTGACGCAGAGTTATAGTAACCCGGAGGTATTTGCGCATTTGAAAATAGAAAGGAAAAAAATAGAAGCAGTGGTAGTAGAAGTTTTGGCATATTCATTCATTTAAAAATTACAAGTAAAAGAGGTAGCCATAGGATAACAAATTATTCTGTACGAAAAAAACCTGTCAAATTTTCGACAGGTTCTAAATCTATTGTTATACGCAAAAAATTATTTTGCTAAAGCGTTCACTTTAAGGGCCAGTTTTCTTTTTAAATTAGCTGCCTTGTTTTTGTGAATAGTACCCCTGTTAGCCAATTTATCAATCATGGATGCAACCAGCGGTAGTTGTTCTCCTGCTGCACTTTTTTCTTCAATAGATCTTAAATCACGAATTGCATTACGGGTAGTTTTACCATAATAACGGTTACGTTCATTGCGTTTGCGGCTTTGACGAACATCTTTTTTGGTAGCTGAATGATTTGCCATTACTAATTTTTATTTTGGGCAGCAAAGATAGGGTTTTGTATCAAAAAAAACACAAATAAATAATAGGATTTCTAAAATAAAAATAATTTTACCTCTATGGGCCGTCAAAAAACTACGCTGTTGCTTTTACACCTGCTTTCTATGGTGCTTTTAGGATTGGGATTGTATAAAGACATGCTTCAAATAGACATTTCCGCACATTTCATTGTGGAGATAAAACTATTTAAAGAAAACAGAAGTATTATTGGAGTATTACAGTCACTGTGGCAATCAGGCAATTATCTTGCTTATATATTGATATCAATGTCGTTTAATTAAAGATAGCTGATATTACTGCGTTTTGTATAAATTTGCGCTACTAAAAAACACTACAGTATAATAGGGCAAACATTTTAAA
>JAYWII010000101.1:0-8623 GCA_043788995.1 Chitinophagaceae bacterium
TCATTCCACTACTATCGGGCAACTTTCATTTTTATCCAAGTTTAGTTCTCAACTTATACACATACAAAAAATAAAATAATTAACTCAAACAGCTTCTTAGACAAACAAAAAATAAAACTATCCCTGCCGCAGCAGGCAGAGTGGATGCAATATTTTGAAGCAGAAAAAGCAAAGGCCAATACCATACAGCAACTCATCAACACTACCGATAAAGAAATAGACAATATGGTGTACCAACTGTATGGATTAACGGAAGCCGAGAGGGTAATGGTGGAAGCAGGCTGATGCGTTAAGCGCAGGCAACCCTGTTGTAAATGGAGAAGCAATTAAAATCATTGTTAATTTAAGCGGCGGGTATTATTGTATAGTTTTTTTATAAATAAAGTCCATATACTTTCAACAAAGTCAAACACAAAATGCCTCATCAAAAAAATTGATAATAATCGCTTTAGTTTGTATCGAATACAAGTTTTAGTTTATATCTTTCTCTTTCCCAATACTCCAGATCGAAATCCCACCATCAATTTATTTTTAAAATTATTATTTAGTATGAAACTAAAAAATCAATTATTAATCACACTTGTAGTTTTATCCTTTTCTGGCTATGCTCAAAAAAAGAATGCAGTAGCATCATCACTTCCAGTTGCCGAAATTAAAAAAATGGCCTACGCCGATTCAGCAAGGTTGGTAACCATTTTTAAAGACATTCATGAAAACCCTGAGTTGGGTTTTATGGAAGTGAGAACTGCCGCCATTGTTGCCAAAGAATTAAAGGCTTTAGGTTTTGAAGTGATGGAAGGGGTAGGTAAAACCGGTGTGGTGGGTATTATGAAAAATGGAGACGGCCCCATTGTAATGTACCGGGCAGATATGGATTGCAACTCGGTAAAGGAAACTACCGGGCTGCCTTATGCAAGTAATAAAATAGCAAAAAAAGAGGATGGAACAGAAGTGCCTGTAATGCATGCCTGCGGCCATGATGCACACACTACCTGGATGATGGGCATTGCAAAAATTATGGTCACTTTAAAAAGTCAGTGGAAAGGAACGCTCATTATGATTGGTCAACCTGCCGAAGAACCTAGTGGTGGTGCAGATGCGATGGCTGCAGAAATGTATAAAAAAGGAGTACCTGAGCCAGATTATCTGTTGGGCATGCATACGGCACCGGTAGCAGTGGGCTATTATATGAATGCACACGGATACCGCATGGCTGGCGCCGATCAGTTTGATGTCACTTTTTTTGGTAAAGGCGGTCATGGCTCTTCACCGCATGAAGCTATTGATCCGATTGTAATGGCTGCCAACGCAATTTTACAATATCAAACAATTATCAGCCGCAATATTGATCCGCAGGCCGCAGCAGTGGTTACGGTTGGTGCAGTGGTGGCGGGTATAGATAACAATGTAATACCTGCATCCGCAACATTAAAAGTAAACACCCGTTTTTTTAATAATAAGGATCGGGACTTTATTGTAAACAGTATCAACCGTATCGATAGTGGCATTGCCATTGCCAATAACCTGCCTGCTTCATTATATCCAAAAATGTTAATGAAAGGTAGAGTATCGCCATTAGTGAATGACACTGCTATGGTAGCTAAAGTAAGTGCAGCACTGGAAAAATTTGTTGGCCCCGGAAAAAATATAAAGGGTATTCCTGCTACCATGGGTTCCGAAGATTTTCAGCACCTTGTAATTAATAATACAAAAGCAGTGTACGATTATTTGTTGATAGGTATTGCTAATCCGGAGGAAACTGCAAAGGCTAATAAGGCCGGCAAAATGTTTCCCTACTATAACCATAACGGAGATTTTAAAGTGGATTTGGCAGCCATACCTTTTGCTACCAGCTTGGGGGCTGTTGCATTAATGGAGATGTTTAGAAAATAAGCAGCCGGACAAAACAATATGAAAAAATATTTTTAGTTGCAGGTTTATTTTTTTGCTCATTTTTAATATTGCCAAAATGATGAACAGGAGACATTTAATCCTCATCACACATTGAGCTTAATCAATTAACCATACAAATGTAAGCAAGGGGATACAGGCACATGGAAATAAAAAATGTTTATCGTTGCCTTCCCGGGGCGGGGCATCAATTATAATTCACTATTGTTCGGGATAAAAAGGTTGAATACGCTAAAACGCTTTGTCATAAAGGGTTTTAGTCCCTCTCCTTTGGAGAGGGGTTGGGGTGAGGTCAATCAATGCTGGCAAGGGTTTCACAAGTTTAGTCGGACAACAATAATTATAATTATAAATTCAGCAGCAGGTTAACCATTGTTTTGCACAGCAATATTCTTACAGAAAACTTTGAAGTGGAAGAACATTTAAAAAAGGATGCGATAAAATTTTATAAAGAAGCGACCCCATCGCATCGCATTAATGGCTGCTTATAAACCGGGTACGCATTTCAGTTACCGCTTTCGCACAGATGGTGAGTTTGCTTTCTGTATACTTAAAACGGCTGTTTATGTCAACTTAGCCTGGCAGCCCCGGATGCACATGACTACTACACAATCATTTTGGGTAATCCCAAGGGTAATATTTTACTCAATCACCCACTTTCTGTACTTTATTACACGTAAATTTTAACGGTATGGTTTATGAGTTTGTTAATGAGACATTAAAACTTGGTCTGCCTAAAAGGTCACCACTCATTGAAAACCATGAAAAGAATGATACATATTATAGAAGATGATGTTGATATACTCAACATTCTAAATATTTTTTTTCAAAGAAAAGGATTTACTGTAATAGCAGATTACAATGGAAACAGCCTGGATATTGAACATGACCCTTGCCCACAGGTGTACCTGATAGATATTAACCTGGTAGGCAAAAACGGCATTGATCTTTGTAAAATGATCAAAAAAGAATGTGAGCATATACCCGTGGTGCTAATGTCTGCCAATACGCAATTGGAAAAACTGGCAAAGGAGTGCCATGCAGATGCTTTTGTTTCTAAACCTTTTGATATCAATACGGTGCTCTCTGCAGTAAACCAGGTGGTGGCACGGGCATAAACCCGTTTAATTTTCTTCTCATATTTCATGTTAAGTTTTGGCAATTGGAAAATTTAAATAATACTATTCAGTCAGACGTGGAAGCCATTCATGGTATTCCAATCATCAAATCACTGCTGGAAGTAATTTGCCGTACCACAGGTATGGGGTTTGCCGCCGTTGCAAGCGTAACTGAAGACAGGTGGGTGGCATGCAGTGTGCTGGATGAAATTAATTTTGGGCTTGCAGCTGGTGGCGAATTAAAACTGGAAACCACTATCTGTAATGAAATAAGGCAACACCAGCAGCCGGTAGTAATGGATGATGTGGAAAAAGATGAACGGTACCGGCAACATACCACGCCTGCTTTGTATGGATTTAAAAGTTATATCTCCGTTCCAATATTCCGCAGGGATAAAAGTTTTTTTGGTACACTTTGCGCTATCGACCCCATGCCTGCAAAGGTTAATACAGCAGCCACTATTGGTATGTTCAGGCTATTTGCAGACCTCATCTCTTTTCATTTGAATGCAGTGGAGGAGCTGGATCTATCTCAGCAAAAAATAGCAGCAGACCAGGAAAACGCCATCCTGAGGGAACAGTTTATCGCTATCCTGGGGCATGATCTGCGCAATCCTGTAGCAGCCATTAGCAACAGCGCAGCTTTGCTTACTATGATTTCTGCAGATGCAGATGTATTGCGTACCGCCAATATTATCAAGAGCAGCGCTAACCGTATGACGGTGCTGATAAAAAATATGCTGGACTTTGCAAGCGGACGCATGGGTGGTGGCATACCATTGAACAGTGAAAATAATATACCCATAGATAAAATACTGAGCCAGGTAATTGCAGAAACCAGTGCTGTGTGGCCGGATAGAATGGTACAAATGGAATTGGATATCACCACTCCAGTACATGCAGATGGCAACCGGATAGCACAACTTTTTTCCAATCTTTTACGCAATGCGGTTGCTTACGGCAGCCCTGGTAAAACTGTTACGGTAAAGGCTTTCACCCAATCAGGAAATTTTATATTATCTGTTACCAATTACAGTGCCCCTATTCCTGCGCTAACGATGGAGCGCCTTTTTCAACCCTTTAACCGGGGGTATGTAAATAAAGGACAGCAGGGCCTTGGCCTGGGGTTGTATATTGCAGCTGAAATTGCAAAAGCACATGGCGGTACGCTGGAAGTAATATCTGGCGATACAGAAACATGCTTTACACTTACCATTCCACTGGGTTAATAAACACCCTGTTCACCTGCTAACAAATGATCACTCTTTTTTTGCGCTCTTAAAAGTTCAATTGTATTTTAATAAAATAGCTTGTTTAAAATAATCGCTGGAAAAAATAATATAATTTAGATGCAGATTTAAATTATACCAAACTACCATGCAAAATTTTAAAACACTATTTGCCATTGCACTATTTGCGATTGCAATCAACTCCTGCACCAATAGTAAAAATGGAACTGTTCCCCCGCCACGTATAGAAACGGTTACCACTGCAGAACAGCAGAAAGCCGTAACACCAGATATCATCATTCAAAGATTGAAAGAAGGCAATCAACGTTTCACTGAAAATTCAATTACTGCCAGGGACCATTCAAAACTGGTAAGAAGTGCAGCATACGGGCAGTATCCAAAATCGGTGGTGCTGTCTTGTTTAGACAGCAGGATACCTGTGGAGGATGTATTTGACAAAGGCATTGGGGATATGTTTGTGGCAAGAAATGCAGGCAATATTGTAAACGAAGATGTACTGGGCAGTATGGAATACGCATGCAAAGTAGCAGGAGCAAAATTAATTTTAGTGATGGGCCACAGCAATTGCGGCGCCATCAAGTCTGCAGTGGATGATGTTCAACTGGGTAACATTACCGCCATGCTGGCAAAGATAAAACCGGCAGTAGCCGCATCTCAAAATTTTGAAGGAGAAAAAAAATCTAAGAACGAAGCCTTTACAGATTTGGTAGGTAAGACCAATGTATTAAACAGCATTGAAATAATCAAATTGAAAAGTACTGTTTTAAAAGAGATGATTGATAAAGGTGAGATTAAGATCATTGGTGCTTACTACGATATTAAAACGGGAAAAGTAACTTTTATTGAATAAGGTAAAAAATTGCAACCTGTCTGTTCCCCCGGCCCTAAATACACAAGACTTAAAAAGTAAATAGTTTTTATTTGGCAGCTTTCATTTTTATTACGAACAAATTCAGTCAACCGCATGTTTGTTTCATCATAACTACATTTAATAGTACTTCTAAATAATTATTGAACTGCAGCCAACGCCCTTTTCATGGAATCTATCGGTATTATTTTTCAATCTGTTTCCTGCTTACTTGCCTTGTTAGCCGCTGGCATATTGCTATTGGTAAATCAAGATAAGATACATAGCAACCGCATGCTGGTATTATTGTTACTGGTGCTTTTCATACTCAATTTAAATGGCGTTTTATTTCATACTGGCTGGTTTATAAAATATCCCGGCTTTCACAAAACTGCAATCCCTTTTTCCTTACTGATATATCCTGCTGCTTATTTATATACCAGGTCAGTGTTGCAGGGCGAACTTAAGTTTAGAAAGTATGACTGGCTGTTGTTGTTACCAGCCTTGTTGTTTGCGGTGAACCTGCTTCCTTATTATTTAATGCCCACTGATGATAAAAGAACTTACCTGGTTGAATATTATAAAAAAAGTGCCTTAAGATCCAATGAAAGTGAAGGGCTGCTGCCTGCCTATTTTTTTTCATTTGGTTCTGCAGCTTTGAATAAATTGATGATGAACTGAAATCTGGTTTTGGTATTGATAAAAATTGAATTGGTACATGAGTATCTTTCCTGTATTGATGCGATACCTGGCAAACTTAAAAAAACTAAGCTTTACCTGGCAATGTAAATATGCTGATCAGGAATTAAATTCATGGAAGATGGTTCTTTTTATCTCCGGCCATTCATCATTGATGAAACTGAAATAAACAGAATCCCTTATAGAGCCATCATCATTTACGATATGTCTTCTGAATACGCCTTCTTTTAATGCACCAATCTTCAACATGGCTTTTTGAGAACGCAGGTTAAGTAAGTTGGTTTTTAATTCCACCCTGTTAAGCAGTAATGTTTCAAAACAAAAATTTAATAACAGGAACTTGCAGTGTTTATTAAAACCGGTGCCATGCAGATAAGGAGCTATCCATGTATTACCGATCTCTAATCTTTTATTATTGAAATCGATATTCAGCAACCTGGTGCTGCCGGCATATTGCTGTTGTTGTTTATCAAACACGGCAAAGGGATATGATTTTTTTGATGCTTTTTCTTCCAATGCTGTATTAAAATAATTTCGAAAATCTTCTTCAATATTGATCTTGTTAATGGTAAACTTCCATAATTCAGTATTCAATGCAACTGGCAGCAATTGATTAAAGTGTGCAGCCTGCAGCAATTCCAACCTCACTGTTTCGTCTTCCAGTATAATGGATTGGTCAAAAAAATTATCGTAAGTAATGATCATTTTAATTGTTTAACCAGTGTGGCTGCAATTTTATCTAATGGTAACGTAACAGCAGCTTCATTAAATTGATCCCAGTTAACAAAGCGGAATGTTTCTATCTGCTTGGTGTTTTCGTATATCTGTAACTGTTGTTCATCAAAATCAAAAGGCTTTGTTCTCAGCGGCACTGTAATAGGTTCCAGTGCTGTTGCAAAATAATAAATGGATAGTATCTGGTGTGCTGTATTGAAAGCGCTTCGCTGGTAAATATCCGTGGTGTAAATATGTGCACCGGGTTCCACTTTTAAATTCATCTCTTCCATAAATTCTCTCTTCAAACAATCCCGGGTGCCTTCTCCAATTTCTAATCCGCCGCCGGGAAATTTAGTAAAGTAGTTGCCACGTATCAATTCATCGCTAACCAATACCTGCTTGGCTTCATTAATTAATATTCCGTAAACTCTTATTGAAATCATATTAATACAAAAAAATTAAAACCATTTTTTCTTCATAAAATAGGCGCTGATGATGACTGCCAATATCAGTGATATAACGATGGGTACATAGAATGAGTGTGGCCAGTTTTGTCCCGGTATCGGTACGTTCATTCCATAAATACTGGTAACCACCACCGGCAACGACAATATGATAGTAATGGAAGTAAGCCTTTTCATTACATTATTCAGGTTGTTAGAAATGATACTGGCAAAGGCATCCAGCGTACTGCTGAGTATGGTGGTATAAGTATTGGCCATTTCCAGTGCCTGGCTGGTATCCACAATCAGATCATCTAAAAATTCTTTCTCATCTTCATTCAGCTGCAAAAAATTTGTTCTTGCAATTTTCATCATCAGCAATTCATTGCTGCGTAATGCAGTGATGAAATACACTAAACTTTTTTGTATCCTTACCAGTTCCAATAACTCAGAGTTTCTGTTAGAGTCATACAGTTTTTGTTCCAGTAAATTTCTCCGCTGGTTGATCTCTTTCAAAAATTCAAGAAAGTTGGTACTGATCTTTTCAAAGATCTTCAGTACCATCATATTTTTTTTATCAGGGCTGCGGTTCTGAAATGTATTCAGGAATTTTTTGATGGCCTCATTCTCAAAAGAGTTGACTGTTACAATCTGGTTATGCGTAAGTATGATACAAATTGGGATAGTGATATAATAGGCATCACTTTCATTAAAAGAATTATTTTCTGTAGGTGTTTTAATAACAATGAGTTTTACATTGTCTTCAATTTCATACCGGCTGCGTTCGTCAATATCCAGGGAGTCTTTTAAAAAATCCAATGGTATTTCAAGTGTTTCACTCAGTTCAGAAAACTCTTCCTGTTTCAGTGGTGGCAATACATTTACCCAGATGCCTGCTTCCGGTTTATCAATGGCTACCGTATGGTGTTCAAAGTTTTTAAAATATTGTATCATTGGAGGTTTACAAGTTTAGTGTTTAGGGTTAAGATTGCTGATAATAGTAAGATGATGTTCTGTATGATAAATGGTGAAATAACAAAGTTCCCGGAGGGTGATCCTGCCCAACAGCGGATGCCTTACCAGGTAATCGTCCAGTTTTGTTTCAGATGTTTTATTTTTAAGCACTCTGATAAATTTTGATGTCGCTTTGCTCCATTCCTGCATCAGTTTTTCTTTACCGTATGGTAAGTCAATTGTTTTTGGTACAAATCTTCCGGACGCTTTTCCTCCTGCTGCCAGTTTCGTTTTGTATTTACTTACCAGTTCTTCATAGCTGCTGGAATTACGGTTGGGTTTACCTCCAATCCATCTTACAATAAAAGCAGGTAACGAGTAGGCGAGGGTGGTGGTATTGGTGGAAACAATCAAATGCTGAACATTTTCTGCCACCGACCATTTACCTGCCGGATGATAAAAAAAAGAAGCCGCTTCAGTTTCATTACAGGTTTGTGTAAATGCACTGAATATTTTTTCTGCTGCTGCAATGATCTGTTCTTTGCTTAAGTATTGCATGGTGAATGGTGAATGGTTAATGGTTAATCAATGTCGTTTAGTTAAGGGGGTTGGTGAGGACACCAACCCCGGCGGTAAGCCGTGGCGGGTGTCCCCACCCGCCACTTGAAGTCTTAACTAAACGGC
>JAYWII010000102.1:0-103680 GCA_043788995.1 Chitinophagaceae bacterium
CCCATCAATCAACTCTTTCAACAAACTCAATTACAATATTTCAAAGAACTAAATCATAACCAATTGAATATGTTCGACTAATAACGCTACGCTAATGATATTTTTTTATATTAAAATATATAAAACCTCCCCACCGGGGAGGTTTGGAGGGGCTTTATGGCACGTATTATGGCAATCGATTATGGAGGAAAGCGTACCGGCATTGCCGTTACTGATCCATTGCAAATTATCGCCACGGGTTTAGCCACCATCGATTCAAAAGAACTGATCCTATATTTAAAAAAATACATTGCAACCGAAGAAGTTGAACTCATCATCATCGGGCTTCCAACTAACTGGGACGACAGCGATACACATGGCACACCATTGGTTAAAAAGGTGATAAAAAAAATGAAGCAGGCATTGCCGGAAATGCCCATTAAAACGGTGGATGAAAGATATACCTCCAAAATGGCAAAGGATGCCATGCTGGAAATGGGCATGAAAAAGAAAGACCGCCGGGTAAAAGGAAATATTGATGTGATTGCTGCCACCATTATATTACAGGAGTACCTGCAGAGTATTCAATAAATAAATAATTGTATTTTTGGGCCATGGAAAAAGCAAAAGCAAAAAAGAAGGCTGCTAAAAAAGCGGGGAAAATGCTTTCCAAAGATGAGTGGTTAAAAAAATTCTTTGGCAAGGTAAAATCTTTTGGTGATGGCCTTGAGTATCAAAAAATGATAAGGCATGGCGAAAGGTAGAAGTGTCGTTTTTGATACAAATGTGCTGATCTATTTTTTTGCAGGAAATGAGAATGCAGGCGAAGCGGTACGCCAGTATAACACTGTTATATCTTCAATTACTACGATAGAATTGTTGAGCGGTAAAAAACAAACTCCTAAAGAAAGAGAACTGATCAGGGATTTTTTAGAAGGGGTTACTCCATTTCAGACCACGCCACTTATTAATGAATTAGCAATTAAATTCAGGCTTTCATATAATTTAATTGTTACAGATGCCATTATAGCAGCAACATCAAAATATTTAGATACACCACTGATAACTTCTGATGCTGCTTTTTTCAAAATAAAAGAAATAGAAATTATCCCATTTACAAAATAGGTTATGATTTTACCAATAGTAGCATACGGTTCGCCGGTATTAAGAAAGGTTTCTGAGGATATTAACGCAGATTATCCCGGCTTGCCAAAACTGATTGAAGACATGTGGGAAACCATGTATAACAGCAATGGTGTGGGCCTGGCAGCTCCGCAGATCAATAAATCTATCCGCCTGTTTACGGTGGACAGCACACAGATATTTGCAAACATGGAAGAGGATGAGGAAGTAAATGTGTATCCGGATTCACCCGGCATTAAAGGGGTTTTTATCAATGCTCATATTGTAGAAAAAACAGGCAACGAATGGTCTTATAATGAAGGTTGTTTAAGCATCCCAAAAATAAGAGAAGACATTTCCAGGAATGAAACTGTGACATTGGAATACCAGGATGAAAATTTTGAAACACATACCAAAACATTCAACGGTATTACCGCCAGGGTGATCCTGCATGAATACGATCATATTGAAGGCAAGCTTTTCATCGACTACGTAAAACCATTAAAGCGCACCCTGCTGAAAAGGAAGCTGGATGATATCAGCAAATTAAAAGTAAAGACAGACTACCGGATGGTTTTTGTAAAATAAGTTTTCTTTAAAAGCTTTGTGATAATTTGCAGGTATGATTAAAAAGATCATACCTGTTTTTTTTTGCATGATACCTTTGGTAACGATGTTTGCACAAAGCTTACCCCGCCAGGGCGGGGACTCATCTGTATCAGTAGGAAAAAAAACAATTACTCTTTCAGAAATTGTGGTGGATAATAAACTGAATGTACCCACCTTCATCAACCGTATCAAAAACGACAGTACCTTTTATAAAGCCTTTCGTAACCTGCGGATATTAAGTTTTTCTGCTATCAACGATGTGCGGATGATGGATAAGGAAGGAAAAGAACAGGCGGCATTATTCAGCAAAACAAAACAATTGAGTGAAGCCGGCTGCCGCAGGATGGAAGTGTTGGAGGAAAACAGCACGGGTGATTTTTATGATGATACCCACCAGTACAATTACTATACTGCACAGATGTATGCTTCACTTTTTTTTACCACCGGGAAAGTATGCGGTGAAACGAATATTGTAGCCGGAAAGGAATTCAGCACCGAAGGAAAAAGCGGTGTGGAGAAACATAAGGAACAATTAAAAATGCTGCTCTTTAATCCCGGCAAAAAAATAAAAGGGCTTCCTTTTATGAGTAATAAAACTGCTATTTATGATGATAACATGGCGGAGCTGTACGATATGAGCATCGACATGGATGATTACAATAAAACCAGCTGCTATATTTTTAAGCAGAAAGTAAAATCCGGCAAAGAAGATGAGGTGGTGGTGGATGAAATGACCACCTGGTTCAATGACAAAACGTATGAAGTGGTGGCCCGTAATTACACTTTAAGCTATGGTGCCGGGGTGTATGATTTTAAAGTAAGCATGGAAGTACAAATGACCCACGCAGGGGAATACCTGGTGCCTTCACTCATAAGATACAATGGCAACTGGAAAGCCATTTTTAAAAAACGGGAAAGAGGAGTGTTTACGGCGACATTGTTTGATTTCAGGTGAGTAGTGAGTGGTCAATAGTGAGTGGTGAAAAAACGCAGTCTCTTTTGCCTCCTTCTCTCTTTGATGCTCTTAGCAATAATTCCTCCTTTAACGGCTTAGCCCTAACTTTGCCACCTAAACGATTATACCAAATGAAAGAAGTATATATTATCTCCGCGGTCCGTACGCCAATTGGCAGTTTCGGCGGATCATTAAAAGGTTTTTCAGCAACACAATTAGGCGCTGTTGCAATTAAAGGGGCTTTGGAAAAAGCAGGTGTAAAACCGGAAGCAGTCAATGATGTGTTGATGGGCTGTGTGATACAGGCCAACCTCGGACAGGCACCAGCAAGACAGGCAGCCAAATTTGCCGGTCTTCCAAATGAGGTGAATTGTACCACGGTAAATAAAGTATGTGCCAGCGGCATGAAAGCCATTGCACAGGCAGCACAAAGTATTTTACTCGGTGATGCAGACATTGTGGTGGCAGGCGGAATGGAAAGCATGAGCAATGTGCCTTTTTATGTGGACAGCATGCGCTGGGGAAATAAATATGGCAACACACAAATGATTGATGGCCTTGCAAAAGATGGTCTCACAGATGTATATGATGGAAAAGCGATGGGCAACGCAGCTGAACTATGTGCCAGCACTTGTGGCATATCAAGAGAAGACCAGGATGCATTTGCAATAGAAAGTTACCAGCGTTCACAGGCCGCCGTTAGTGCTGGTAAATTTGAAAATGAAATTGTACCCGTTGTCATTCCGCAAAAGAAAGGCGACCCGGTATTGTTTGCAAAAGATGAAGAACCATTTAATGTAAAGTTTGATAAGATACCAGAATTGAAAGGTGCTTTTATAAAAGATGGAACAGTTACTGCAGCCAATGCAAGTACCATGAATGATGGCGCTGCGGCATTGGTATTGATGAGTAAAGAGAAAGCAGATGAACTCGGATTAAAACCGATTGCAAAAATACTGAGTTATGCCGATGCAGAACAGGCTCCTGAATGGTTTACCACTACACCTGCAATTGCAGTACCCAAAGCAGTTGCCAAAGCAGGTTTAAAAATGGAGGACATCAGCTACTGGGAATTGAACGAAGCCTTTGCTGTAGTGGGTATAGAAAACAGCAGGCGTATGAAATTAGATCCTGCTAAAGTAAATGTAAATGGCGGTGCAGTTTCCATAGGTCATCCACTGGGTTGTAGTGGGGCAAGAATTATTATTACACTCATCAATGTGCTGAAACAGAATAATGCCAAATATGGTGCAGCAGGAATTTGTAATGGAGGTGGGGGAGCCAGTGCGATCGTGATTGAGAATATCACAAATCCCTAAAGGTGCTGTTGGAGTTCTTTACTACACTATTCATAGGCTTGTTCAATTTGCTCAAAAGTTTATTTCAAAAACTTATAAAATGAAAACACTATTGCTATTTACTTTTACCCTTATCAGCTTGTTTTCTTCAGCACAAAGAATTGCGCTGCTATCAAGTAACCTGAAGCAGCCAATAATTTATACAGACAGTGTAACAGTGGAACAAATAAAATCAGGTTACTTTCCTGTAGAAACGAACAAAGTAGATTCATTCTTAGCAAACTTGTTATACTTAACAAACTTGGTGGATAATGGTAAAAATGGCATGCGTTCTAAAATACAGTCCTTTCAATTAAAAAGCGGTAAAACTACTTTTGAAGTATACAGGGTACCTTATGCTTACGGGGATAGATTTAAAATTACCGGCATAACTAATCTTGATTACATCACTGCAAAATCTCTTATCGGCAATGATAACATCTCCAACAAAAAGACCTTTAACAAGATCAATTCAATTATTGAATATATCACAAATAATAAAAGTTTCTTTGAATCAAAATACCGTGAAATAACACCAAAGGAATATAATGTAGTAGTAAAAAGTGACTAAAAGCGCCTCATAAACCTATAAGGTTTGCCGCCCGGTAAAGCAGCGCTGCAAACCTTATAGGTTTTTCAGCAGTGCCTCAAAAAATAATAACGATGACCCCCGAAAGAATTGAAAGATTAGAATCTGTTTTAAACAAACGCCAACCCGACCTCACCGTTGTGTTGGAAAATGTTTTTGATCCACACAACATCTCCGCCGTAATGCGTACCTGCGATGCCGTGGGTATACAGGATATTTATATTCTCAATCACAAAATTCCACCACACCGTAAATGGGGCGCCAAGAGTTCTTCCAGTGCAGCCAAGTGGCTCAGCATTCGCCAGTTTACCAATGCAGAAGAATGCTTTACGGAATTAAGACAACGTTATAAAAAAATTTACACCACTCACCTCAGCAGTGATGCAGTGAGCCTGCATGAACTGAATTTAACAGAACCGGTAGCATTGGTCTTTGGTAATGAGCACAGCGGTGTAAGTGAAGAGATCATTGCCATAGCAGATGGTAACTTTATTATTCCGCAAGTCGGTATCATTAAATCACTGAATATTTCCGTGGCTTGTGCGGTTACCCTGTATGAAGCTTTTCGTCAGAAGAACAATTCCGGGCATTACAACCAGCAAAAACTCCAGGGCGAACAATTAGAAACATTAAGAACCAACTGGGGATTTTTTGAAGAAGATTAAGCCTCAGCAAAAGTTTACACTTCTTAAGAGACGTGTAAACTTTTAATCTGCGTCAAACTTTAAAATCAAATACCTTTATTGCATCAAAAATTAGTTTATGAAGAAACTCCTGCTCCCTGTATTTTTATTTATTACAACAATTACAATAGCACAAAAAAAGCCACTGGATCATACTGTATATGACAGCTGGAAAAGCATTGGCGAACGCCTCATCAGCAATGATGGTGCTTATGTGGTGTACACCGTAAATCCGCAGGAAGGAGATGGCGAACTGGTGATACAAAATCCTCAAACCAAATATAAAAAAGTAATACCAAGAGGTTACAATGCGGTAATAACCGAAGACAGCAAATACCTGGTGTTCAAAATAAAACCTTTTTTCCAGGATACAAGGCAGGCCAAAATAAAAAAGAAAAAGACCGATGATATGCCAAAGGATTCAATTGGTATTATTGTGTTAGGCGAAGACAACATCATTAAAAAATCCAGGGTTAAAGCTTATAAGACACCTGAAAAAGGGATTGGTTTTTTAGCTTACCAGTTGGAAAAAGCATTACCGGATACCAGCAAAAAGAAAGTATCAAAAGATTCTTCACTAAGTAAAAATGACCTGCTGGTGAAGCTGGCTGATTCCCTGATAAAACGGTCCATTGATTCCATCAAAGGAAATATCAGTAAAGAAGAATTGACAACGATCGTAAACAAAGCTGTTCTTCAAATTATCAAGGAAGGTAAAGACGCGGCAGATGCAGAGGGAGATGATGCAGCAGGCAGCACTACATCTGAAGGAACGGATTTAGTGATCAGAAATCTAAGCGACAATAAGGAAACTATTTTCAAACTGGTAAATGAATTTTACTTTGATAAAAAAGGTACCAGGCTGCTGATTGAAACATCAAAGAAAAATAAGGACAGCAACAGCAGTGCATTGGTATTGTTGTATCATTTGCAAAGTGAGCAAACAGATACCATCATGGCAAAATTCAATGATGCCAAAAACTATGCATTTGATGAAGAAGGCAATCAACTAACCTTTGTTGCGGAGAGAGACAGCAGTGAAAAAGCATTGCAAAAATTTTATAAACTGTGGTATTATACAGCCGGGCAAGACACTGCTAAAGTAATTGCAGATAAAAACACCGTGGGAATGCAATTGGGATTTGTTGTAAGTGAAAATGCAAAACCAGAATTTAGTAAAGATGGCAGCAAACTATATTTTGGCAATGCTCCCATCCGTACCCCAAAAGATACCACGCTGGCAGACTTTGAAACAGCCAAAGTAGATATCTGGAATTACAAAGATGATTATCTGCAGACCCAGCAATTAAAAAATGCAGATGTTGAATTGAAAAGAAGCTATACAGCGGTATATCATTTAAAAGAAAATAAAATAGTTCAGCTGGGTGCAGATGATGCGGAAAGGGTAACCATTGTAAATGAAGGGAACGCTGATTGGGTATTGGCTGAAAGCAACAAAGGTAACAGGGTAGAGGGCCAGTGGACGTTAAGAACCAAATCAACTGCATACGTTATTAATACCAACACAGGCGAAAGAAAAACAGTATTCAAAAATTTGTATGTAAATGCCGAAGCCTCTCCGGCAGGCAAGTTTGTGTATTGGTACAATCCTGAATTGAAAAATTATTTTACTTACGAAGTGGTTACAGGCATTACACAAAATGTAACAGCTAAAATTAAAGCGCCGTTGTACGATGAGGAAAATGATGTACCGGCTTTGCCAAATAATTATGGTGTAATGGGATGGAGCAAAGAGGATACTGCTCTTTTAGTTTACGACAGGTATGAAGTTTGGAAGACAGACCCTTCAGCCAAGAATATCCCAACCCTCTTGTTTGACAAATCAGTGGAAGCAAGAAAAAATAAAACTACTTACAGGTATGTGATCACCAACAGGGAAGAACGTTTTATAACAGAACGCCGGCAATTGGCATTCAGAGTTTTTAATAACAAATCTAAATGCAGCAGGTATACGTTAACAAATACAAATGCACCGTATACTTTTTCTGATACCAGCTTTACTTTAAACGCCAGTAATAATTTGGTGAAGGCGAAGGATACATTAACTTTTATTTTCACAAAAGAATCGTTTAATTTTTCTCCCAACCTTTATTATACCCAGGTTGGCAGTGTAGATTTTTATGATAAACAAAATAGTGCTGAGGTTAAAGCCACCTCATTTGTAAGTTCAGACTTTAACCATTACTCCACTCAGCTGTCAGACATCAACCCACAACAAAATGACTACAACTGGGGCACAGCAGAATTGTTTACCTGGAAAACCTATACCGGTAAAACCAGTACCGGCATTGTTTACAAGCCGGAAGATTTTGATCCTAAAAAGAAATACCCGATGATCTGTTATTTCTACGAAAAATTATCAGACGGTTTATATAATTATATCGCACCTGCGCCTACTCCCAGCAGGCTCAACATTCCATTCTTTGTAAGCCGTGGGTATATTGTTTTTGCACCGGATATTTCTTACACAAAAGGCCATCCTGGTAATGATGCTTACAATTATGTTGTAAGCGGCGCAAGGGCACTGGTAAAAAAAGGTTTTGTTGACAGCACCAAACTGGGTATCCAGGGCCAGAGCTGGGGTGGTTACCAGGTAGCCGCTATTATTACCAAAACAAAACTATTTGCTGCTGCATGGGCCGGTGCACCGGTTGCTAACATGACGAGTGCTTACGGCGGCATCCGCTGGGAGAGTGGCTTGAACAGGCAGTTTCAATACGAAAAAACACAAAGCCGTATTGGAGCAACTTTATGGGAAAAGCCACAGCTCTACATTGAAAACTCACCACTGTTTCATTTGCCAAAAGTACAAACACCCTTGGCTATTATGAGTAATGATGCGGATGGTGCAGTACCCTGGTACCAGGGTATTGAACTGTTTACAGCTTTAAGAAGGTTAGGCAAACCTGTTTGGTTACTCAACTACAATGGCGAAGCCCATAACCTGGTGGAAAGAAGAAACCGAAAAGACATACAAATAAGAGAGCAGCAATTTTTCGACTGGTTGCTGAAAGGTGAACGACCAGCTAAATGGATCACAGAAGGTGTTCCGGCAATAGAAAAAGGAAAAGACTGGGGATTGAAAGTGGAGTAGATCATTAAAAACAGGGTGGAACAGGTAGCCGAAGCTACCTGTTATCTTAAATATCCCGTTCTAAAATGTTCCACCCCCAGGGTATTTTTGCTGGATGTAAATAGGGTTACAATATTAAAAACGAGTTAGGGTCCGTATAATTCTATCAGGTACATTTCAGTTGTTAGGGCTCAATTAATATCCATTTACATTGTAAATACTGCAGCCTCACTATTGGTGTGAATATATTCTAAACCACGGTCGGCAATTTCACCTATTTTGTATCTGCATGTTTTCTGCTACAGCTGCAATGTTTCATGCATAGCTGTAAATATGAACTTTCAAAAACAGATCAAAGAAGTTGCAAAATGATAATTGGTCTTATCTTTTTTAGCTTCCGCAGCGTTCTTGCTTTTTACCCGTTTTTCTTTCATCATCACTTTCGATGCAAATGTCAGTACAATTAGGTAACTGAAAAAGGGTGTTTTCATGGTATTTTTAAGGGAAATACACCGTTTGTAAAATGATTTGTAAAATTTTTGCTGAGAAAAATTCTACAATTCTATAATTTGGTAAGAAATATTTAAGGTGGAAAAAGCTTTCTCCAGCCTTTCTTTGTGAGTGTCGGTTATAAAAACCTGTCCTTTGTTTTCACAACATACCCATTGCAGCAGGTGCTGCATCCGGTTGTTGTCTAATTTTTCAAATACATCATCCAGCAGGAGGATGGGAGCAAAACCTTTATTGGAACGGATGATCTCAAATTCTGCCAGCTTCAGTGCAAAGAGTAAACTTTTTCGCTGGCCCTGGGATGCAATATTTTTAAATACCTGTCCATTCAATTGTATCAGCAGGTCATCTTTGTGAGTACCAGCATTACTGCGTTGCAGGTAAAAGTCTTTTTCCCTTACCTGGTTTAGCAGTTCATAAAAACCTGCGCTGTTTAACTGGCTTTCATATTGCAGTGTTACTATTTCATTGTTATTGGCAATCTGCCGGTAAAAATTTTGTACCAGCGGTATCAGTTGTTCTGTAAACGATCTTCTTTTAGCATGAATATAATTACCCGGCTGCACCAGTTGTTCATCTATCACTTCCAGCAGCGGCCAGTTGTTTTTACCCTGCTCAGCAAATCTTTTCAGCAGGCTGTTGCGTTGTTGTAATACTTTATTGTACAGTATCAGCTGCTGGAGGTATCCGGCATCTACCTGGCTCAGTACGGTATCCATATATCGCCGCCGTTCTTCACTGGCTCCGGTAATCAGTTCCACATCATCTGGTGCTATCATCACTGCAGGAAACTTACCAATGTGTTCTGAGAATTTGTTGTACTCTACGTCATTCAGGTAAAATTCTTTTTTTCCTGTGCCCCTGTAAATGCAAACTATGGAGTCTGTCTTTTCTTGTTCTCCCACACCGGGGGAGTTAGAGGGAGCCTTCCCCTCTAAGCGAAAACCATCCTTGCCAAATTTCACATTCAGCGCATCTGTTTTAGCAAAATAACTTTTGGTAAAACACAGGTAATAGATCGCATCCAGCAGGTTAGTTTTTCCTTTGCCATTCAGTCCGCAAATACTCACCACTCTTTCAGTAAAACTGAAAGTTTCAAAATCATAATTTTTAAATTGAGTGATGGTTATTTTTGAAAGCCCCTGCATTGGGTGCAAGATAATTGATATCGGCAAGAGGACTAAAAAATACAATGCTAAGCAATCAGAAAAATATCAGCAGTAACTAAACGGGTAACAAAAAATGCCGCCCTGTTAAATGGAGCGGCATTTCTAATGCTAATTATTTTTGTTCTTATTTTATTCTGATAACAGGCCTTAATTTAAAACCGTCAGCTTCTTCTTTAACTGAAAGAGCCGCATCAAAATCAATGAGTATTGTTTCTAAGGTTGCTTCCAGTTTTTTATTCACCTTAATTTTTAAACCTGTTTCTTCACCACTAGGAATGGTAAGCGGAAAAACCTGTCCACCTGTTTTGATGGTATTTTCAGTACCAACAATTAAGCGGATCTCTTTTACAATGTAAGATGAAGGAAAAGTTCCTTGTGCTATCAAAGTGTCAATACCATTTTGAAGGCCCAGTAAGTTATAGATACCTTCATTGGTCTCTAATGTTTGCCACTGGGTAGAATCGTCACTAAACTTTACTTCAATTTGCTTTAAGTCAATATTCACTTCCTCCCAGTCGCCGGGAAAATCGGTCATGCGTAACGAAAGTGTTGATTGATGGGAGTCTTTTTTACAAGCCAGGAAGGTTACAGTGCTGATCACAATTGCAGCAGCAATTAATTTAATTTTCATAGTCAGATAATTTTAATGTTTGGTGGGTAATAGATTTTCTAAATAGATTCTAATATCATGCCAATTCACCAAAATAACCGGCGTAAGTTTAATAGAAGTGATTTAATGTGGATAAAATTGAGATGGGATATAAAATTTATTTCATTTGACTTGGGTTCTGTTATGGCAGGATACATAATTCATTACTAATAATTCATAATTGAAAACTACTTTTGCAACCTATGGCTTCAGCAGTCTTATTGATAACACCTCCTTTTACACAACTCAATACACCGTACCCGGCTACGGCTTATTTAAAAGGTTTTTTGAATACTAAAAACATTTCTGCTTTCCAGTCAGATCTTGGTATAGAAGTAACGGTGGAGTTATTTTCAAAAAATGGATTGATCAATTTATTTGCTGCTATTGATAGTAAAAAAGAACTGTCAGAAAATGCTCAACGGATCATTACGCTGAAAGAAGATTATATACAGACAATTGATCCGGTGATGCTGTTCCTGCAGGGAAAAAATCCTACGCTGGCACATCAAATTTGTAAGAGGGGATTTCTGCCCGAGGCCAGCCGCTTTGCACAAATAGAAGACTTAACATGGGCATTCGGCAATATGGGCATACAGGACAGGGCCAAGCATTTAGCCACCATGTACCTGGAAGATATGTCTGACCTGATCAAAGAATGTATCGATGAACATTTTGGTTTCAGCAGGTATGCGGAACGGTTAGGCAGGTCGGCCAACAGCTTTGATGAATTGTATGAAGCATTGCAAAAAGAATACACTTACATTGATACAATCCTTATTCAGCTATTAGAAAAAAGAATCAGGGAAGTACAACCTCAGTTAGTGGCGCTTTCCATTCCTTTTCCCGGCAACCTCTATGCAGGCCTGCGTTGCGGACAATGGATCAAACAACACTTTCCCTCCGCAAAAGTGGTGATGGGTGGGGGATTCCCCAATACAGAATTGCGTTCTTTATCAGATGCAAGGGTATTTGAATTCGTAGATTTTATCACACTCGATGATGGAGAAGCTCCCATCGAAAATTTATTGCAGCATATACAAGGTGATAAAACCATCGAAGAGCTTAAACGGACTTTCACACTGGTAAATAATAAAGTAACGTATATCAATAACGCCGCCTGTACCGATTACCGCCAGGGCCAGGTGGGCACACCAGACTACAGTGATTTTTTTCTCGATCAATATATTTCTGCCATCGAAATCATCAACCCCATGCACAGCCTGTGGAGCGATGGCCGGTGGAACAAACTAACGATGGCGCATGGCTGCTACTGGGGCAAGTGTACCTTCTGTGATATTTCATTAGACTATATCAAAAATTACGAACCCCTCACTGCACACATTTTGTGCGACAGGATGGAGGAGATGATTGCACAAACCGGGCAAAACGGTTTTCATTTTGTGGATGAAGCTGCACCGCCAGCACTGATGCGTTCACTGGCACTGGAGATCATCAAAAGGAAATTAGTGGTAAGCTGGTGGACCAATATCCGTTTTGAAAAAAGCTTCACCAGGGATCTTTGTTTGTTATTAAAAGAATCGGGATGTATCGGTGTTTCCGGCGGACTGGAAGTAGCCAGCGACAGGCTGCTGCAACTGATACAAAAAGGAATCACTGTGGCACAAGTGGCCAGGGTAAACAAGCATTTTACAGAAGCTGGTATTATGGTACATGCTTATCTCATGTATGGATTCCCAACACAAACAGCACAGGAAACCATCGATTCATTAGAGATGGTGCGGCAGCTGTTTGAAGCAGGTATTTTGCAATCTGCTTTCTGGCACCAGTTTACCATGACGGCACACAGTCCGGTGGGAATGGAGCCTGAAAAATATAAAGTAGAAAAACAAACAGCCGTTGCCGGGAGTTTTGCCAACAACGATATTGTGCATATTGATCCAACAGGAGCAGACCATGAAGTGTTCAGCTTCGGGCTGAAAAAGTCCCTGCTCAATTTTATGCATGGTGCCTGCTTAGATTATCCGCTGCATAAATGGTTTGATTTTAAAACACCTAAACCAACTGTGCCGGCAGATTACATTGTAAAGGCGCTGGAAGAACAAGAACTCATCAACAACAAACCCACTGCCAAAATAATTTGGCTCGGTCATTTGCCTTCAGTGGAAACCATTACCAAAACAAAAAAGGGTAGCAGTTGGGAACTTTGTTCACTAACGTTTCAAACAAAAAAAGAAACCTTCAATATTAAGGTAGACGAACTACAGGGCAGGTGGCTGGCAGCGTTAATCAGTAAATTAGCTATTGCAGAAAAATCTTTCACCTTACAGGAAATAAAAGATAATTACGAAGCAGCGGGGCTTGATGATTTTGAATTGTTTTGGGATAATAAGCCGGTTAATACTTTGTATAAAGCGGGGTTGTTGCAGTTGTAAAAGTGTAAATAATAATTTGGTTCGCTGAAACATTGCTCTTACTTTAGTGCTGGGTAAATTCTCTAACATCCCGGATGAACAACATTCAACCATACATACAAAACAGGGGCTTAAAAAAAATAAAGCTGTTCAGTAAAAAATACCCTGCCCTTATCCGGGAGTATGAAATTGAGATCAATCAAATTGAACTGGAAGACTCCAAAACAATCCAAACAACTTTTACTTAGCGTACCATCAGCATCTGCTGCTATCTACAAAATTTTAATTCAGTAATCAATTTTACAGTAATACTTAGTTTCTTATTTTCAAAAAGTTTGAAACGCCTGTAAGCAATCACAGCATTTTATGATAAAGAAATCAGTTAAAGGAAATGCACTGGCAGCATTGCAAAAAGCATTTGCATTTTCAGCCGCAGCCGAACAGCAACAAACGCAGGATACACTGGCATTATACCAGGAAGAAAAATACAACAGCTATAACCGTCGCCAATTTTTAGGAGATATGGGTAAAGCTTCGCTGGCCATGGCAGCTGCAGGCCTGTATGAAAGTTGTAATTTTTTAAATACTAAAACACAACCCAGCATCGCCATTGTAGGTGCAGGTATAGCAGGATTGCATGCAGCGTATATTTTAAAGAACGCAGGTTACAATGCAACCTTGTACGAAGCTGCTCATCGTTGCGGCGGTCGCATCTTAACCGTTTCAGATATCATGGGCCCGGGCCTGTGGACAGAGATGGGAGGGGAGTTCATCGATTCCACTCATGAAGACATGCTAAGCCTCTGTAAAAAATTCAACCTGCCATTGCTGGACCGGGAACCAGATCTTGCTGCCGGGTTGAAAGAATTTGCTTATTACTTCAATGGAAAGCAGTATGGTTTCCAGGATGTATTGAAAGAGATACAGCCATTCCGTACACAGCTGATCAAAGATGTTAATTCACTTTCTAAAGAAATAACTTTTGAAAAATTCACTGCCATTGATAAACAATTTGATGAGATGAGCATCACTGCCTACCTGGATCAACTGGGTATAAAAGGATGGTTCAAAAATATGTTTGAAATTGCCTACCTGGCAGAGATAGGGCTGGATGCTGCAGACCAGTCTTCCATTAATATGCTGGGCATCTTTAATCCTGCCAACGAAAAAAAGAATGAACTCTTTGGCTCCAGCGATGAACGTTATTCTGTGATCGGTGGCAATAATAAAATAACAGATGCATTACAAAAGGAATTGAAAGGTCAGATACAATTTGATCATTACTTAACCGCTATTGATCAAAACAACAGTAAGCAATACCTGCTTACTTTCAAAACACCTGGAGGCGCATTGAAAGACATCAAAGCAGATATTGTAATTATGACGGTGCCATTTTCTGTATTGAGAGAAGTAGATTTTAAAATGTCTCTTCCCGGATGGAAAATGAATGCCATAAAAAAATTGGGGTATGGGCAAAGCTCTAAATTATTTGTTGGCGTAAATGAACGCACCTGGCGGCAACAGGGATTTGCCGGTTATTGTTTTACTGATACCAACTTGCAAAACGGATACGACCATACGCAGATGCAGGGCAATAATAAAGGCCCCGGCGGCTTTACCATTAACCTTGGTGGCAAGCTTAGTATTGATTCTGTAAATAAAGATTCGCAGGCTCTTCAGGATGAATACCTGTCCTTGTTTGATAAAGTGTATCCCGGATCTGCCAAAGCTTTTAACGGCAGGTTTCAGCGCTGGCATTGGCCTTCTTTTGCACTCAGTAAAGGAAGCTATACCGGCTTTACCACGGGGCAGTACACTACGATTTCCGGCGCTACCGGGAAGCCAGTGGATAATTTATTTTTTGCAGGTGAGCATTGCAGTTACGAGTTCCAGGGCTTTATGAATGGTGCTGCCAAAACAGGCCGCCAGGCTGCTGAAACAATTATTGAAAAGTTGAAGAAAAAATGATTTTATTATCTAACAGTAAATACCAAAATGCTTTTTCTAATTTTAATTTTGTGATGTCACAATGTTACTTTGAAATTTCATAACATTGGAATATCACCCATTCTTCTGACCAAAAGAATTTTTACATCAGGTAAATTTAAAAATATAGCCGATGAATCATTTACCAGTTTTATTCATTGCCTTACTGGTGTTACTTCTTAGAGAGGTCCCTTATTCAGACCCCTGTGAGGATGCAAAATCCGGTGCTGCCAGGGCAACAGGCTTTGTAAAAGATGCTGTGTTTAATGCTGCTTTTAAAAATATAACGCAGGCGTTTCAATCAGATATGAAAGAACATGCTGTTACATTTGGTAAAGATGCCAGCAATAATATTTTCTCATCAGGCATCACCAATGGAAGTGCAACCGGTGGTACCGTTCCGGGTATAAAAAATGCCTTTGCCGATTTACATAACCATCCCAATAATACGCCTCCCGATGCCGGTGATTTATATGGATTAATTGACATCAAAAGAAATAACAATGGTTATCACAGCCGCTTTGTTGTAACACCAGCAGGAACAGTATATGCATTGCTGGTAACCAACCCGGCAGCAGCTGCAGCGTTTAATATAAATTATGCCCGGCAAGTGCCGGCTTTTCCCGGTGGTCCTCCCGGTTTTCCTGTGAGTATAGTAGATGAGTTCAGGGAAATAAAATATCAATACAATGGTACAGATGAAATGGCAATGGCCTTTATTCTTGAAAAATACCAGGCAGGAATTTCTTTGTTGAAACAGGATAGCAACGGAGTATTTAAAAAATTAAGAACGGTTGTTTCAGGTGAGGGTGGTCATTTAATTTTTACAGCAACTAATTGTCCATGATCATTTATTCTTTTGTGTGCCTGGGATTTTTTGTGTGAGATTAATGTAAGGTGAGTGGAAATAACGGTGCTCAATTTGAATTGATGATTTTACTATTATAAAATGGAATGGCCAGCGGGAAGAGCATAACGCCTGCACGGATACTTACTAAAAATAAAAGTATCGCCAATAAACTCCACCACATTAAAGTTGATTTTACGTCTCTCTCAGTATATTCGGTGCCGTCACTTTTTGGAAAGATTTCAAAGCATACGGGTTTCAGCTTTTGAAGCATGTATTATTATTTTCAAAGCAAAATAGAAAATAGCCTGTTCTAAAATGAACCATTTTTAAAAAGTTTCTGTAACATAACAATAGGATAATAATTTATTAATGCATTAAAGGAGCGCCATAGGTGCAGGATAGTTTTATGTTACTGGTTTACTGCAGCAGTCGATGATCGTTGGTGTTAATATGCGTTTTTTATCTTTTTATACTCAACCAACACTTTTACTCCAGCCAAAGCCGCATGGTTTGCAGAATAATTGGTAGTATGCAATCAGTAATTAATTAATAAAATTTGCCGGCTAAATATTAAAAAGCGGAACATCAAATGAAAACGATCATTGCCTGTATACTAACATCTCTATTTTTTATTCCGCCAGGTATGGCACAGCCTGTTATCAATTCGGTGGTGGCTAACAGCAGTAGTATTGCAAAGCTGAATAAATTAGAACTCATCACCAGCATCACTGCCAGCTACAGCAATCCATACGATTATGATCAGATTGCAGTGCAATGCATTTTCACGGCGCCATCCGGAAGAAAGGATACGGTGGATGGTTTCTTTATGCAGGACTATATCCTCAGCAATGGCAACCTTACGGCAACGGGTACTGGCAATTTTAAAGTACGCTATGCACCCAACGAAACCGGCAGCTGGATCTATAACCTCAGCTGCACCAACAGCAGCGGAACAGGCAGCTATGCCACACAAAATTTTGAATGCACGGCATCTGATGAAGCTGGCTTTATCAGAAAAAACGCTACCAACTATTTAAGCTTTGATAACGGTACACAATATATTCCTGCAGGGGAAAACGTGGGCTGGCAAAGCAGCAATGTGGTAAATGATTATACCACCTGGGTCAGCAACCTTACTGCCAACGGTGCTAATTTTATCAGGGTGTGGATGAGCAGCTGGGCCTTTGGATTAGAGTGGAAAAATAATTATAACGGCTTTGCCGGTTTGAAAAATTACAAACAAACCAACGCTTATTATTTTGACTGGCTGCTGGATTACTGCAAACAAAATAAAGTGTACATCATGACGGCGTTAAACAATCATGGCCAGGTGTCCACCAATGTAAATCCGGAGTGGACCGATAATCCATACAATGCAGCCAATGGCGGTCCCGCTACCAACACCTGGGATTTCTTTACCAATACCACTGCAAAGAACCTGCACAAGAACAGGCTGCGGTATACCATTGCCCGGTATGGTTATTCACAGGCCATACAGAGCTGGGAACTGTTTAATGAAGTGGACTGGACAGACCAGTTTGATACAAGAAAAGCAGATGTAAAAAACTGGCATGAAGAGATGGCGAATTATATCAAGAGTAAAGATGTGTACAAACATTTAGTTACTACCAGTTTTGCAAGAGACGTGTATGATGATGCCACCTGGAACATTGCCAATATTGATTTTAGCCAAACACATTTTTATTTGGATGCACCCAATATTGAAAACACCATTGCTGCTGCATCACAAACCTATTTATCTAAATATCAAAAGCCCACATTGAACGGAGAGTTTGGTTTAGGGCCAGATGGTGCATCGCTGTCAACCATGGATCCTTCCGGTGTGCATATTCACAATGCCTTGTGGGGAACAGCTTTCAGCGGCGCCATGGGCAGCGGCATGAGCTGGTGGTGGGATAGTTATATTCATCCCCAAAATCTATATCCGTATTTTAAACCACTTACTACAATATTGAACAATATCGACTTTGTAAAAGAAGATTATAAAAAAATAACAGCCACTACCACCGGTGGCGGTACAGCAGATGCCAGCATTGTACCTGGTGCAGACTGGGGAACGCCACCTGCCGGCAGTTTTACCATTGATGGCGCAGGTGCTGTTACGCCTGCTGCCACACAGTTGTCTAAATATATGTATGGCAATGTGTACAATACACAATACCGCAAGCCTCCCACTTTTAGTGTAACCTATCCCGTTGCCGGGCAATTTAAAGTGGTAACAGGCGGCAGTGCAGGCACGGCTCCTAAAATAAATATTAGCGTAGATGGTGTGGAAGTGCTCAACTCCAATGCAGCTATCAATACTACGTACAGTGTAAACGTAAGCGCCGGTGCACATACTATCAAAATAGATAACCTCGGTACCGACTGGTTCTTAGTTTCCAATTATGTTTTCACCAACATCGGTTCACCGCTTACTACTTATGTTTTAAAATCTGCTAACAATGCAAAAGCTGCCGGTTACATTATCAGCAATAATTACAACTGGAAATATTTGCAAGCCTCCGGCGGCGCTGCACCTGCTGCAGTCAATGGTGCCAGCCTGCAATTAACAGGTTTGCAAAACGGTCCCTGCCGAATTGATTTTTACAGTTGCAGTACCAGCTTGTTGGTAAGTTCTGTTAACAGTAATATTGCTGCTGGTTTGTTGAATGTTTCGTTGCCTTCTATTGCATGGGACCTTGCATTTAAACTATCCACCAATGTGTATCACTTTACCGGCAATGGCAACTGGAGCAATACGGCCAACTGGAGTACCAACACCCTGCCACCCACCATGCTGCCTGCAGGCGGCGAGATAATCATTGATCCTTCCGCAGGGGAATGTGTACTGGACGTGCCGCAAACAATTGCTGCCGGGGGTAAAATAGTAGTGCAGCCAAATAAGAAGCTGTTGATAAATGGAAACCTGACGATACAATAATTTTTTGTTGGCTGTTTGCTTTGAATCAGTGATAAACTTTTGTTCCGGTCATACATTGCAAGTCCGGCGCAAAGCAGCGCTGCATTTCTCCCCTTTCAGGAGGAGCCAGAGGTGTTCTTCATCGGGCTTTACATTTCTTTCCGGCAGCTTTTCAGCTATTTATTTTCTCTTGCCGTTGTTGACCTTGTAAATCTAATACTTTTACCTATTCTAAAAACGCCCCGGTTGAGCTTCCCAGCCAACCGGAGAAAGGTTGTAGTTAAATACTGTTGCACATGAAGTTTGCATTTACTTGAAAATTTAAGCTCAATAAAATATAGTTCCAGTTAGCTGGTTATGGTTTCGGCAGTTGGCTGGGAAGCACAACTGCGGCGTATACGGAATCGACGGATGATTTTAAATGATGGTGTGAAAATTTTATTATTTGCTAACATCCGCAAAGACATTAACCTTTATGTCTTTAATTTCCATTACACCTTTTATAATCAGCTATTAATTCTTCCTTGTTGTACCACACCTTGTACTTGTCAGCAACCAATGAATTAATTAGATAAATTATTTTTCCAACATCTTCTTGATAAAAGTTACTCAGTTGAATAGATTTTTCTTTTCCATTTTTCTTTAAAGTAACAGTCATTTGTGAGCCGTCAGTTACGCAGTTGTTTGAATAATATTCTTTTAATGAATCAAGATTAATATTACTGATTTGTTGCAATGTGTCCGATGGTTGCAAAGACCTTGTAAAAAGAACTGAATCTTTTTCTCCGGCAAGGTCACTTTTAAAAATTATTCTCAATTCGTTATTAGTTAGAATTGTCAACACTGAATATGCCATTGAATAATCACTATTTAAAACCCTTACTTCAAAAAGCTTAATATTATTGTTTTCAGCCTTAGTGTTAGTTTGCCCTTTGGTGGTATTAACTGCACAAGATAAAAGTGCCAGAATAATAATTAAAAAAAGTGCGTTGTTTTTCATTTTAGTTTCTTCTTTTTTTCTATAAAAAAGTAAACGGGCTACCCGATGCAATATGCGTAATACTAACTCCGGGCACTTTGGGTTGCAACCAACTGGCGGCATATTCCATACCGGCTTCTTCACTCACAGAATGGCTGAGCACCAGCAAAGAAGTTTTCTGCCCCATTAGTAAACCATCTCTTACCCTTTCCACGGTTTCCCATTCCCGGGTTTCGCCGCTTGCTGGCTGTTTGCTTTGAATCAGTGATGAACTTTTGTTCCGGCTACATATTGCAAGTAAGGCACATGGTCAATACATTGTTCCCAGTAACGGCCTTTCTCCGGGCCTTGTGTGTGTGGAAGATTGCTCCTATTCTACTCACTGCTTCCTATTTTTAAAGCCCACTTTACGCACATTTAATAAAGATAGTAGCAAAAGGCTTTTTTATTGCAAGAAGTTTTAGGTATAGGGCGCAACGTCCTTTACCCACGCTCATTGCTAAGCAAAGAGACATTGCTGGAAATTCATAAATTGTTAGAGTGGCTTGTATTTAATAATAAGACGTTGCCGGGAAGGAGTAATGTGAGTTAATAAGGATCTTCTGGTTCAGGTGCTTCTTCTTCATAATTATCTTTGAAATTTTCAATCGCACTTTCTTCAATATTTTCTTTTGCAACCATTTCATATTTATAACTGAAAATCAAGGAAGCAATTTTTGATTTTGAAATTTTATATTTATTTGAAATCTTTGTTATTGAACTTTGATAAAGGTATTTTGAATTTTTATCAAAACTTGAAATTGTGTCGGTAACAACATAATAATCTCGAAGTATAAAATTTAAGGTGTCGAAAGGTATCTTGCGAATTTCGGATAGTAAAATAATTTTCTCTTTGTCATAGGAGAGATTGTCATTTATACGTTCGTAAACTTTGTCTAATTTTTCGGTTTCGCTCAATATTTTCTTGGTTTCTTCCTTTGGCTTAGAGTGGTGGCAGTCGCAAAAAAATAGTAATATAATAAACAAAATAAAAAGTGTCCTCATAATTACTATTTTTTTATGTTGAGCACGTGCCTTTGTTGGCGTTGTAAATCTAATACTTTTACTTATTCCAAAAACGCCCCGGTTGTGCTTCCCAGCCAACCGGAGAAAGGTTGTAGTTAAATACTGTTGCACGTGAAGTTTGCATTTACTTCAAAATTTAAAGTCCGACAGGCGCAGGACTCCGTCCTGTGACCACTTGTTACTACTATTCAAAATAGAAACCGTTTCAAACTTGTTGGTTCAGTAACAAAATGACACAGGACGGAGTCCTGCGCCAGAGAGCTTTCAACTACTTCATCTGCAAAGTGCATCTTGTAGTTTCCCACTACCAGCATGATCTTGAAATAATCTCTCCTGGCGTATAGTACTGGCTTAGCATTAATGCCTACAAAAGGATCTAACTTAAATACATTGAAATGCCCGATCTCCTTACGGATATCATCAGGTACCCCTCCGAATTTTCGTGTGTAGAATTCTTCTATGGTTTCAATTGTTCTCATCTCCCACAAACTTACTGATTTCATAACACCTGGTTATTGTTTGAGATATTTTTTATTGAAGGCGTACACCAGGCTTACATTCCACAAAATATTTTTGCTTCCCGTAATATTGGTGTTAATTATTTTGTTGATGGTGGAGGAAACAGAAAGCGGACATTTTTTCTTTGCAACAGTTAATGTGGAGGTAAAATAAAAACCATCCTCTGCATCCAGTTTTAAATAATAGAATTGAGGGTTGAACCCGATGAAAAACTGATCTGTTATTTTGATATTGGAAAAATTTGTGTTGAACGTAACAAAGTGTGTGTTCCCGATGGTGCCTGCATCAAGGCCATGTGAATACAGATAATAGATGCCAACACTGATATTTTTTGTAAGCGAAACCCTGGGAAAAATTTCTGCTGCCAAATAACGTCTTGCGATTGTTGTGGTGCTGGTATCTCCGTTTATTAGTTGCGGTGATGTTCTGTAATTCAGCCCGAGATGTGCACCAACATTCATGTTAAATTTGTTGCCGGTTACTACTTTATACCTGCCCCAGAAAAGCATGGACCAGGGTTTCCCCTTCAATGAGAACCGGATGTCGGGTTCAAAGCTCAACCTGTTTTTTCCCATATAAATGTTGAATTGAACTGCAGGTTTATCCAATGAAAAACTGGGTACAATGGAAATACCGTTATTGGTAACACTCACCGCACCGGAAACATAAGGGAAACTTTTTGTGCTGTCTGTCTTTTGAGAAAAAGAGCAATGCGTAAGCAATAAAAAAACAAAAACTAATAAATGGGTATTCTTTTGCATCTTTTTAATTGTGTTATAATTTTATGATGCAAAGAAACTTTATCCGGCAAAGTTTTTCTAACGAAGTTAAAAGCAATCATTACGAATTTCAAACAATTTGCTGTTTTAAGGCATCAGATCAAACCCTTTTTCCTGCTGTTTTTACTGTTAGCTAAAATAGATTCCTGTCTCTATTACGGAAGAAAGAAAGCTGAAAGCCTGTGCTGGGTGTGTTACTATTTCTGTGTGAAAAACAAATTTATAAGGCATGCAAAAACTAAAGTGGTTTCTTTTAAATTTCAATTACTCCATCAATCAAAATAACTGTGCTGTTTTATCTGCATTGAATACCGTTAAATAATTTATAGTGTGGGTGCAAAATATGCTTAGCACTTTCATGCAGCAGTTGCACGGATAGCCTTCTCCATCCAGGTATGTGCTGTAAAAACATTCCGATGTTTTTTATTGAATAACTGATACCCTGTATGTAGAAATATTTTCCCATACAAGTTCCATTCCTTCAAAAGCCTGGCTGGAAAAATAATAATCTCCGTCCTGATAAGCAGCCCTGACAGCAGTTTCAGCATTTTAAAAAGTGTAGCACAATTTTTATTGTTAATGATACAAACATTGCATCATCATTAAATACAAAGTTTTTATGAAACAGTTACTACTCATTACCATGCTTGCAGCAGCATTTACCAGTTGCGTATCAAAAAAAGTACTTCGCCAGTCACAACTGGAAACCCAAACACTCAGGAATGACAGTGCAAGGCTTGCGTCATCAGTTACTGATTTGCAGGCAAATATTGATGCGATGAAATTGAACATTGCAGGTTTGAATGATAAGATCACCAGTTTGAGCAAACAAAATTCTCAACTGGATCAGCAGACTGCTACGCAGCAAAACCAGTTGAATCAAACAAAGCTCACCCTGGAGCAGCAACAGGAGAGACTACGACAACTGGAGAATTTACTGCAACAGCAAAAAGAAAAATCGGATGAACTAAAAAATAAAATGACCCAGGCCCTGATGGGATACAATGAAAAAGATCTGAGCATCGTACAAAAAAATGGTAAACTTTATGTGAGCCTGTCAGAAAATTTATTGTTTCCATCCGGCAGTGCAACAGTTAATAAAAAAGGTACGGAAGCACTTGCTAAACTGGCGGCTGTACTCAACCTGAATACAGATGTGGCGGTGAACATACTGGGGCATACAGACAGTATTCCAATCCGTGGCACCTATAAAGATAACTGGGACCTGAGTACCGCAAGGGCTAATTCAATTGTGCGGATATTGGTAAATAATTATACCGTTGATCCAACCAGGATCATTTCGTCTGGCCACAGCAGTTATGAACCGGTTGATGTAAATTTTACAGCGCAGGGCAGGGCCAGTAACCGCAGAACAGAGATTATTCTTTCTCCCAAGCTGGAAGAAATGTATAAGCTGCTTGGATATTAAGAAGATCATTTTATCAATACAACACACAGCGGTCAAATAATAAATAACGACATAAAACAATACCCGGGTTTGCAAACCCGGGTATTGTTTTATAAAAAATTGAATACAACTTCAGGCAACCATTCATCAGCTGTTTTGCTTCCTTACATATTTGGTAAGGATCACAATTACCTGGCCTTCAATTTTACCTTCTATCTGTTCGGTGTTATCATCCACCACACGAATATTTTTTACCACGGTACCCATTTTAGCATTGAGGGTGGAGCCTTTTACATCCAGCGATTTGGTGAGTACCACGGTGTCGCCGGTTTCCAGCACCTGTCCGTTGCAATCTTTATGCAGGTCAACGGAGCTATCGTTATCATGATCACCCGTGGCTTTGGCCCAGGCCAGTCTTTCATCATCCATATACATCATATCCAGGTTATCTGCTGCCCAGCTTTCGTTACGCAGGCGGTTTAGCATGCGCCATGCTATTACCTGCACACCCGGCACTTCACTCCACATACTTTCTGTTAAGCAGTTCCAGTGGCTGCTGTTTAGTTCTGCTTTCTTTTCTATCTGTGCCCTGCAGGTATCGCAGATCATAATGCAGTCATCTTCATTGCTGCCCTGCTGTGGCAATACTTCATACAGTTTGAGTGCAGTTTCAGCTTTACACAATTCGCATTTGTGCTCACTTCTTTTAAGCAGTATTTCTTCCAGTTTCATATTTCCTGTTTTGTAATTTGGCGGCAAATGTAATTATTTCGAATGGGTATCAGCTAAAAATTAACCGCAGTATCTTTATTCAATAAAAATGCTGGCACAGTTTTTTTATTACACGTTTTAAAATATATTATTATGAAAGGATTTTTCAGAACACTGATAGCTGGCTACGCTGGCTGGAAATGGGGTGGTGGTTGCCTGGGTACCATCGTTGTTTTTATTATTGTTTACTACCTGCTGGGGTACGCACAATGTTGAAAAATATTCCCGGGTAGTTCCCCATTTTAGTTTAGCAGCCCATTATTAATTCACCTGCCATACTCAATATTGTATGCCGGATAAACATACCGTGTTACGCAGGCTTTGCTGTACATTTGTTTTCTATCATATACTAACAGATGAATTCTATCACAACAGCATTAACCGCATTATTTGAAAAGATACCAAGAAGGCATTCAACAGATAATGTAAAAGACATCTACGGCATCTTAACAGAATACGAAGACCTTTTAAAAGACATCGAAGGCGTGAATACCTGGTATGAAAAAAATACGGCTGTTTTTTTTGATGACCTGGATAAGGTAAGATCAACCATAAAAAAATCAACAGACAATAAAGCTTCCAAAAAAAATAAAGACAGCTTTTTTGATCAAGCCTCCGGAGTGTTAAAAGACAGCATGGAGTCGCTGATAGCATTGTATGCCGATGGGAAAAGAACTGCATAGAAAATGCTGAAGTATCTACAAGACCTTATAAAACTATTATTGCCCCTGTCGTAAACCACCCATTTAATTTCGTTCTCACACAGCTTTGTTTTGTCAAACTTGTTGGATGTTTGCATTGCTGAAAAATAATCATCAAACAAAAAATTGATAACATGTCAACTCAGGAAAAAACAATCATTACAGTAACAGCTACGGTGAATGCTCCCATAGAAAAAGTGTGGGAATGCTGGACCCAACCAGCGCATATCACTCAATGGAATAATGCATCCCCCGACTGGCATACTCCCAATGCAACTAATGACTTGAAAGTGGGTGGCCGTTTTGTAAGCAGGATGGAACCGAGGGACGGCAGTATGGGTTTTGATTTTGGCGGAACCTACGATGCCATCCGTACCAACGAATACATTGAATATACCCTGGACGATGCAAGAAAAGTTAAAGTAAGTTTTGCCGCCCAGGATGGCAGTACTAAAGTGTCAGAAAGTTTTGAGGCAGAAACCACTAATACTCCGGAATTACAGAAGGGCGGCTGGCAGGCTATCCTGGACAATTTTAAAAAATATACCGAAAGCGTTTAGTGGATCATCTTGTAGTTAAAAAAAAGACAACAGCTCTCAGTGATGGAGGCAGTTGTCTTTGCAGCACTTTATATATTGTAATTTCTTTTGGCCGTTCGTTATTTGAAACAGGCATTAAAAAAATTACTCTACAGCTACGCCATTATTTTTAAAAATTTTACTGAAAAATAAGAGGTGATAGGGCAATGCATTTTGCCAATATTCCCAGGTGTGGCCTCCGGGTCTTTCTGTATAATCATGAGGAGTATTGTTGTATACCAAACGACTATGTAATTCCCGGTTTACGTCAAGAAGGAAATCATCCACTCCGCAGTCAATTATAATGGGTATCCCATTTTTTTTAATGGTTTCTGACATATTCATAATGGAATTTTTCACAAATACATCATTTGAGATATCCGATGTTCCCAGTAATTTTTCAAACCGGTCTTTGAGCGATTTTGTAAAGTCTTCATTGATTTTAAATTTAGTATAGTTCATATCCATTGCCCCACTCATCGTTCCTGCAGCTCCAAAAAAATCCGGATGTCTGCAGGATAAATACATGGCACCATGTCCACCCATGGAAAGACCTGTAATAACTCTTCCTTTATTGCTTCGGACAGTACGGTAGGTATCGTCAATTTTTTGAATTACTTCTTTAGTGATATAGGTTTCAAATTTACTGTTGGGGTCAAAAGGGCTATCCAAATACCAGCCAAAAGTTTCTCCTTCAGGCAATACGATGATGGTATTGTACTGGTCGGCTAAGTTTTTAACCAGCATTTTGTCCGGAGTTTGTTGTAGTCAGTCACTGAAATGTCCACCTCCACCATGTAAAAGATATAAAACTGGATAAACATTTTTATCTTTTGAATAGGTTGCCGGCAGAACGACCGCAGCCTTGTAGGTTTTATTCATTACTTTACTCGGTACATCCAGGCTGTCTACTGTAGCTGCTTTGGAATAAATGCAGGAGATACTTAAAATGGATAAAATGATTAAACGAAACTTAGTTGAAGACATATGATTTGAAATTTTATAATTAGACAGCTAAAACATATTTAAAGTTAAGTGTGAATATAGTTATGCTGATAATTCTATTTTTTATTTTTAGAAAATATTTAATGCCACTTAAATTTATAAAACTTAATTACACAGGTTTTACACAATGGCAGCCAACTTTTGTGCTGTCATTTTAATGGCAATTGCAAATAGTATTTTTAACAGCTGATATTTTAAACCTACAAAGTCAAACCAGTTTATTTATGGACTATTTACAAAAAATCATAACAGCATTTGAACTCCATTCTGTTGAGGGTATAAGGGAGGCTTTTGAAAACGGCATTCATCCCAATGATAATATCAATGGCCGGCCGCTTATAAACGAGTTGATAAATATGTATACCCGTGGACCATTATTTAAAACATGTATCAAAGTTTTTACTGAGTATGGATTGGAGTTCCCAGATAAAATTTTATTGGCTGTTCTGTTAGACGACGCTGTTTTACTCAACGCTCAATTGTCTGACAACAAGGAGGCATTGCAAAAAAAATATTCATTTGATTGTACTTTCACACCACTTTATGAAGTCTCACTATTGCATATTTGTGCGGAATATAATCACCTGTCTTGTGCAAAAATACTTGTACAACATGGAGCTGACATTGATGCAAAGGCAGGGCTTGACGAAAATGGATTTGGAGGACACCCCCCGGTTTTTCATACAGTAAATCAAAATGAAAACAAGTGTATGGATGTAATGAAATATCTTATTGATCAACAGGCTGACCTGGCATTAACAGTGAAAGGACTTGTTTGGGGTAAAGGCTATGAATGGGAGACATTTATTCCTGCTGTGAACCCAATCAGTTATGCTATGATGGGATTGCTGCGTCAATTCCAAAGATCCGAACAACAAATTTATGAGGTAGTATCGTTATTACTTAAAGCCAGTTACGGTATTGAATATCATCCTTCCAACATACCAAATAAATATCTAAGCAGTTAGTTGTAAAACTCAACTATTAAAAAGTATTACTTATTAAATATGGAACTCAATATTTAATTTGCAACCACAGCCGGGGCTGCTTTCTATTTGCACTTTGCCGTTGTAAGAATCTGCCCGGTTAATAATGTTGTTAAGCCCAATACCCCTGGTTTTTTGCTGCTGATCAAATCCAATTCCATTATCACTAATCTCCAGTGTAAGTAAGTCATCTGATTCAATCATGATCAATTTTACCTTGGTGGCAGCGGCATGTTTAATAATATTACTAAACTGTTCCTGGATGATGCGGAACAGGCATATCTTCAGCTCTTCCGGTATGTTGTCTTCATGGATTCTTACATCAAACTCAACAGCCGTGTCTATTACCGTCAGGCTTGGTAAAAGATGTACAATGGCATCTTTCAGGCTCAGTTTATTAAGTGAGGGCGACACCAGTGTGGAAGATAATTTCCTGATCTCTGTTATAGCAGTACCAATGATATCTGTACCCATTTCAACCAGTGCCTTATCGTTAGCGGTGGCAGGCTGTGCTTTTTTAAGAAACAACATAGAAGCCACCAGTAGCTGGTTAATATTATCATGTAATTCCCTGCCTATTTCTGTACGGCTTTTTTCCTGCGCCAGCAGGGAGGCCCTGGTAATTTCTTTCTGCCGGGTGATCTTTGCCTGGGTCAATTCTTCCTGCATCATCAGCTTTTCTGTAATGTCGTGGATCGTCATTAAATAAGCTGCTTTCCCTTTGTAGGTGATTTGGGTAATGGTTGGTTCTATCTGTATAATTTCACCATTCTTTTTTTTATGAGAACGGGTGGTCTTATCAACTGTATAATTTCCACTTTGTATTTGCTGGTTTAATATTGCATGCTGTTCCGGTATGCGGATATCATAGGCGGTTAATTGCAAAAACTCTTCCTTTGTATAACCATACAGTTTGGTGGCGGTTTCATTTATTTCCAGCAGTTGCATGGTTTCTTTGTCCAGTATGCCAATGGCAAAAGGACTGTTGTCAAAAACATTTTTGTACAGTTCTTCCGTATCTGCTGAAGTATCCTTTATTTTTTGCCTGCGCTCAGCAGATTTTATGGCCCGGGAAATTTCTGTTATGTATGGTGAACCAGGCCGGTCATCTTTTTTAGATTTGAAAGTTGATTTTTTTTTGCGCTTATCATGTATATAGATCACCTTGCCCTGTTTATCTGTAACAGGTGTATCAATTACTTCATTTCTTAAAGTTTGATTGGCCATATTTTTTAATATCTTTTTGATGCCGGATAACGAAAATGTTTTATGCAGCTGTAACTTCATCTTACCGTTATTTAAATAACGATGCAGGCATTATAAAAGTATTTATCAAAACAAACGTTTGTGTATGAAGGCAACATCAGGTACCCGGTCATTTATCCGGAGCATGGGAATAAACAGCATCGGTGGAGCATATTTCCAGTCTTTATTGCCAGCGCCGCAGGTAAAAAGAGACAGCACCTTAACAGGGTAAATGTTCCGTCGGCCGAAACCCAAAGGACTTACAAAAGTCTTTATACAACGTTGAGCTTACTCACCTGCGTGTGCCGGCATGTTGATTTTCAGCAATTTGAAAAACTCCGGCTCTTCTATTTCTTTTACACCGCCCGGCTGCAGGGTACCCAATTCAAGATCTTCAATAGACACCCGGATCAGTCTTTTGCACCGGTGATGAACTGCTCCCATCATTTTTCTTACCTGGTGAAATTTTCCTTCTGTAAGGGTGATCAGTAACCAGGTGTGTGGCCCATATTTAGGGAGTGTTGCAGTGTCTTCATATATTGATCCGGGATTTTCGACAATGGACACATCACAGGGAGGCGTTAAATAATTAACCCCTTCTTTTATCCGGATGCTGATGCCTGTTTGCAGCAGCTGTAAATTTTCTTTGCTTAATACATTATTCACCTGTACTAAGTAAGTTCGTTTATGTGGGGTATCAGCTAAAAACAATAAACGGGTTACTTTTTTATTGGTGGTTAAGATCAGTAACCCCTCTGAATGATTGTCTAATCTTCCAACCGCATGTGTGCCTTCAGGAAAATTAAAATCCAGCTGACCCAGTAAATTCACCTGGTGAGAGCTTACAAATTGCGATACCATATTATATGGTTTGTTGATAATATAGTACCGGTGTTCCTGCTGCATTCGTCCAATAATGATTTTTGATTTTCTCCGAAGTTGAATCTTTATTTCACCAATGCTTTCATCATTTCATCAGCGACAAATTCATTACCGGCATCGTTTAAATGCACACCATCAGTAGTGAGTATGCCAGCTTCTTTATTGCCTTTGTTATTTGTGAAATTATAATCTAAAAAAGCTTTGCGAAGATCTATGAGTGAGCAGTTGTTAATCTTTGCAATATCCCGGATCATGCCGGCATATTTATCTAAGTCTGTATCAAGACCCAGGCTGTTGTGTAAATCAGTTTTTTCTCCAATTACTGCAGGCGTACATAACACTACTTTGATATTATTATGTTTTAATCTTTTAATAATGGCATTGTAAAAGCGTTCAAACCTGTCAGGGTCGGTGCCTGTACCATAGGATTTTTTGTGCCATACATCATTCACTCCAATCCAGATCACCACAGTAGATGGGTTCTTTGTCAGCACATCATCATCCATCCGCAGGTATAGATCATATACTTTATTACCTCCGATACCAGCACCGGCCAATTCATATTTATCAGTCAGCTCTTTTTGACTGAGCTTATCTTTCATCACTGTGATATACCCTTTTGGCAACATGCCTTGTTCAGTAATGGAGTCACCAAAAAATACAATTTTTTCTTTTTGTTTTTTCTCCATGGTAGTGCATGAAATAAGTATGAAAAATAATGATACAATCCTGGTCATAATTCTTGTTTTGAAAATAATTTTGTGAGTTGTGAGAGATGAATTATGAGTGATAAGTTATGAGCGACTGACCACTGACCACTCACCACTCACTACTCACTACTCCCTTGTGGCCAGGTAATTGTAATCCTCCATTATCTTTTCTAAAAAATCCAGTGCATACATATCTGGTGAAAGTTTCAATACTTCCTGCACTTTATAAGCCACCCGGTTCACCATTTCAAAATTGTTGTTTTTTCTTGCCTGTGCAATTACATTCTTTATGGTATTGATGTCCCGGTCGCTCAGTTTCATCACATCCGGAAAACTCACCTTGTAACCTGTTTGTGCCACATGCATAAAGATGGTATCATCTACCGTCAGTTTCGATTTGGTATTTACCACCACGGTGCCTGCAACAATATCTCCCAGCCGCTGGTTCTTGCCAGACATGGCCATCACAATAATAGAAACAACGCCGCCCATGATCAAAATAATAAATCCCAATCCTCCATTTTGCCAAAAAAGAAAGAACATAATAAATCCCCATTCATAAAAGCGCAGGAACCACCGCAGCAAATATTGCCCGAGTGTAGGTTCATCACCACCCAGGCTTACCACTTTAATATTCAGGATCTTTTTACCAACGGTTTGCCCGCCCATCACCAATTCACTCATCATGGTGTACAGCAGTGTGGGTAGCAATAGTACGATCATTACAAAGCCATCGCTTCCTTCACCCAGGCTGAGGCCGCCATACAGGAAGTACAGCATACTGAACAGGTAAATGATGATGAGCAGGAAATCAATAATATATGCCAGCAGCCGTTTATGAAACTCGGCCAGTTCAAATTCGATGTCAATATTAAAAGGAGTGGCTATTTGTATTGCGGGCATTATACAAATTAACTGTATTCGGGTTAAATAGTAAAATTTAATGGGTGCCATTTTAAATTCTTGCAAGGGTTGCCAACCTTCATAACAGATAGTTGTACGTTATACTCCTTAATAAAGGAGTACATTTTAAGTTTTACACTTTTCGAAAGGTTGGCAACCCACTTTCAAATGCTGTTAAAATAAGAAATGCTCCCGGTTGATTTTGTAACATATAATTCTTTATTTTTAGGACATGCGTGAAGGGATGTTTATAAAAAAGAACGTGGATAAATGGAACCGGTACCAGCAGGAAAAAACCGATGACCCTGATGAAATGGCTGAACGCTTTGTTACGCTGGTAGACGACCTGAGTTATGCCAAAACATTTTATCCGCAAAGCAAGGCCACCCGCTGGATCAACAGTATTGCTGCTGGTATTTACCTCAGCATCTACAAAAATAAAAAAGAAAAATATTCCAACCTGTTCCGGTTCTGGAAATATGAGTTGCCTTTTTTATTTAAGAAATACCATAAAATTTTACTGTTTACTTTCCTCATGTTTGCGGCGTTTGTTTTTATCGGTGTATTCAGTTCCATGAAAGATGAAAGTTTTATCAGGGGTGTGCTGGGAGATAACTATGTGGACATGACGGAAGATAATATTTCAAAAGGCGATCCCTTTGGTGTATACAAAAGCGATAATCCATTTTCTATGTTTGTCCGCATTGCGATGAACAATACTTTTATTGCTTTCCTCATGGCCATCGGCGGTTTGCTGGCAGGTGTGGCAACGCTGTATTTTATGTGGAGCAATGGATTGATGCTGGGATGTTTTCAATACATGTTCTTTGCAAAAGGGCTGGGCATAAAATCAGTGATGGTGATCTGGATACACGGCACACTGGAAATTTTAGCCTTGGTGATCTCTTCCACAGCAGGTTTTATCATAGCCAACAGTATGCTGTTTCCCGGCACCTTCAGCAGGTGGCTTTCATTAAAGAAGGGCATTAAAGATGCACTCAAGATCATGATGGTGCTGGTGCCCATTTTTATAACCGCCGCATTTTTTGAAACCTATATTACCCATTTAATGAGCAATACCTATGATAAAGAAAATAATGCAGGCTTGCCGGTATGGGCTAGCGCTTTGGTATTGGCAGCATCTCTTTCCTTTATACTTTGGTACTTTGTAATTTATCCCATCCGTTTACATAAAAAGAATAAGCTGGTTAACTGACAGTGTTTACATAATATATGAATTTTTATAAACTCTTACTACCCTTTGTGCTGCTGTTGTGCTGCAGTATTAGCCTGCAGGCGCAGACTACAAAGGAGTATGTTTATGTAGATTCCACTCTTTTATATCCTGAAGAAACTGATACCACACCCGAAGAAGAGACGCCCGGGGAAGACACTGATCTTGACACGGCTACCCAGGTAATCTCCTATGCGGCAGATACCAATTTACTGAATAATGAACTGGCCCTATCCAGGGATTCCATCCGCATTTTAAAAAATTTAAAACAGTTAGCTTACGCAAAAGTAATGGACAGCCTGTTGAAGGAACTTCAAAAAAAACAGGTGGATGCTGCTAATATGCAGCCTGAAAAACCCTCTTTTTTTGAACAGTTCTTATCTTCTCAAATTACCAGGTTTGTATTTTGGTCACTGGCTTGTTTTTTTGTGCTCTTCATCATTTATAAATTATTTTTTACTGAAGGTTTTCTTCAGCGGCAATCAACTAAAGCTACAGTGAACCTGCTTGCAGAAGATGATAACGACGTTAAAGGAAATACAGATTACGATAAACAGGTAGCGCTTGCCGTGAGTAATAAAAATTACCGCCTGGCCACCCGGTATCTGTATCTGCAGACCATACAAAAATTATCAGCTGCAGGTGCCATCAATTTCGCTGCTGATAAAACCAATTCCCAGTACCTGTATGAACTGGCAGGCAAGCCTTATAAAAGTGAATTTGCATCGCTTACACTCAATTATGAATATGTTTGGTACGGAGAGTTTTTAATAGATGAAGCTGCATTTGGAACATTGCAGAACAGGTTTAAACAATTTAATAACAAATTAAAAAATAATTGAGAAGGATCATACCATATAGTTTATTTGTTGTGATAGTGGCAGTACTGCTTAGTTCCTGCAGCAGTAAACCTGAACTGCCGTCACTCAGGGAAACTTATTCGCTGAATGATAAGAATCCTTTTGGCACGTATGTATTGAACCAGCAACTGAACCAGTTGTTTTTTCATAATAATATTTATGTTTCAAAAAAAAGTATGCAGAAAAGTTTTGCTGGAAATTACGATACGGCTTCGCTGTACATAACTGTAAGCAAAAATCTTTTTCTAAATACAGATGAAATGAACAGCATGCTGAATTTTGTAAGTAATGGCAACAGCATGTTCATCGCCAGTGAAAATATCGATACTACTTTTCTTAAGACGATTGGTTTTGATCAGGGAACATCCAAAGCCGGATTTGAGGATTTTATTTTCTCCATGCATTACACTTATGTAAAACTGCAGCCCGGTATATTTTACGACAGCACTGCTTTTACTTACTACTACCTGCCTTTTAAAAATTATTTCAGCGATTACCCTGAGGCAAGTACAAAAGTGCTGGGCAGGAACGAAAATGGAGCCGCTAATTTTATTGTATTGTTTTATGGCAAGGGCCGGTTTTATCTTCACTGCGATCCAAGGGCATTCAGTAATTATTTCCTGTTGCAGAAAGAAAATTATAAATACCTGCAGCAGGTGTTTTCATTTACACCAGCGATACCGGAACACATTTACTGGGATGATTATTATAATAAAAGAAATTTTCCGCCGCAGGAAGGCGGAGACAGATCATGGCTCAGCGTTTTAATGCAGTACCCGGCGATGGCCTGGGCATTTTGGCTGATCCTTTCCCTGCTGGCTTTGTTTGTATTGTTCGACAGTAAACGCAGGCAACGGATCATAAAACCATTGCAGCCCAATGTAAATACCTCGGTGGCTTTTACAGAAACAGTTGGCCGCCTGTACCTGCAAAAAAAGGACAACCGGAATATTGCGGATAAGATGATCACTTATTTTTTGGAGCATATCCGCAACCAGTATTTTTTAAATACCAATCAGTTGAGTGAGGAGTTTATTGATACACTCAGCCGCAAGAGCAATGTGCCTTTACAACAAACAGAAAAGCTGTTCCATACCATTAACCAGGTGCAGCAATCCTTTGAATTAGACGACCGGCAATTATTATCACTGAACCAGCAAATAGAAAATTTTTATAAACATAAAATATAATGGAAGAAAATCTTTTTCAGCAACGGCTCGATCTTTCAGCGCTTCACGATGGCACTTACAGGATCCGTACAGAATTAAATAAAGTAATAGTGGGGCAATACAAAATGCTTGACCTCATCCTGATAGGCCTGCTCTGTGATGGGCATATTTTAATTGAAGGTGTGCCTGGAGTGGCCAAGACATTAACCGCCAAACTGGTGGCCAAAGTAATTGATGTGGATTTTTCAAGGATACAGTTTACACCAGACCTGATGCCGAGTGATGTGGTGGGAACCACAGTATACAATTCCAAAGAAGGGGAGTTTAAATTCAAGCCCGGCCCCGTGTTCAGTAATATCATTTTGATTGATGAGATCAACAGGGCGCCTGCCAAAACACAGGCAGCTTTATTTGAAGTGATGGAAGAAAGGCAGGTAACCGTAGATGGTGTAACACACGAAATGCGTTTTCCTTTTATCATTTTGGCCACACAAAATCCGATAGAGCAGGAGGGAACTTACAGGTTGCCGGAAGCTCAATTAGATCGTTTTATTTTTAAGATCGATGTGCAATATCCCAGCCTGCAGGAAGAGATCGCCATCTTAAACGGACAGCATGGAAGAACACAGTTAGAACTGGTAAATGAAATAACTAAAATTGTTTCACCGGCAGATATACAGCATTTCCGTTCCCTTGTGCAGGCCATTATTGTGGAGCCAAGGCTGATAGAATACATTGCCAGGATCATTAATGAAACCCGTAATAATCCTGCATTGTATTTGGGTGCATCACCAAGGGCATCGCTGGCATTGCTAAGAGCTTCCAAAGCTAATGCAGCTATCAAGGGAAGAGATTTTGTAACACCAGAGGATATTAAAGAAATGGCATCGCCGGTATTACGGCACCGCATTATTTTAACACCTGAAAAAGAAATGGAAGGCATTACAGAAGATGAATTGATTGATAGTATTTTGAAATCGGTGGAGGTGCCGAGGTAACCCACTAAATCCCCCTGAAGGGGGACTTTAAGAACTTGTCTATTTGAACAGTAATGATGATAATTGAAATTTATAAAATTAAAAACGCAGAGTCCCCTTTAGGGGATTTAGGGGTATGACTTTCATCTCAAAATATATCGGCAGTCTTTTTTTAACCACCCGTTTGTATGTGGTGGTGGGAGTTTGTGCAGCATTGTTTGTAGTGTCTTTTTATTATCCACCGTTGTTGATCCTGCCCAAAATTTTATTTTTCATCATTGTGTTTTTAGTGGTGGTAGATTACTTTTTTTTATTTTTTGGTAAAGCACCCGCTGCAAAAAGAATGATGGCAGACCGCTTTAGTAATGGTGATGAAAATAAGATCACACTGCAGGTGACCAACAACATGCGTTTCCTGGTACGGATGCAGATTATTGATGAACTGCCGGAACAGTTTCAAAAAAGAGATGAACTGACAGAGGCTGCTTTTAAAGCAAATGAACAAAAAAATATTGTTTACACTTTACGCCCAACAGAGCGGGGGGAATATGATTTTGGAAAGCTGCTGCTGTATGTAAAATCAGGACTGGGATTGTTGATGAGAAGGCATAAAACAGATGCGGAAGAAGTGGTGCCGGTATTTCCTTCGTTTATGCAGCTGCGTAAGTTTCAGTTACTTTCTTCCACTACTATTCAGGCTGAGCAAGGCAGCAAACGCATGCGTAAGATTGGCCACAGTATGGAATTTGAGCAGATCAAGGAATATGTAAGCGGTGATGATATCCGTACCATCAACTGGAAAGCCACTGCCCGTAAATCATCCATGATGGTGAATAATTACACGGATGAAAAAAGTCAGCAGGTGTATTGCATTATTGATAAAGGCAGGCTGATGAAGATGCCGTTTAACAATTTAAGCCTGCTGGATTATGCTATCAACAGCACACTGGTTTTAAGCAATGTTTGCCTGCAGAAACAGGACAGGGTGGGGCTGATCACTTTCTCCAATAAAATGGGTACGTTGCTGGCTGCTGACAGAAAGCCGGTACAAATGGCCAACATATTGCAACTGCTGTACAACCAGGAAACAGATTATTTGGAAAGCGATTATGAAATGCTTTACCTGCAGATCCGAAGCCGTATCAAGCAACGCAGCTTATTGATATTGTTTACCAATTTTGAATCTTTATCGGGTTTAAAAAGACAACTAAATTATTTAAGATCCATTGCTAAACATCATTTATTGCTGGTGGTATTCTTTGAAAATTCTGAGCTTACACAATTAGCAGGAAAAAGTGCAGCCAACTTAGAAGATGTATATGTAAAAACAATTGCTGAAAAATTTGCTTACGAAAAAAGGTTGATCGTAAAAGAGCTTTTGAAATATGGCATCCTTTCTATACTTACACCACCGGATAAACTTACCGTGAATGCAATTAATAAATATTTGGAGCTGAAAGCAAGGCAGGCAACTTAGTGTCGTGAATGCTCAATGGTCAATCGTGAATTATTGACCATTGAGCATTCACCATTCACCAATCACATTTATCTTTACAAAAAAAATAGTGGCCAGAAAAGAAACTTACAGGCAGCGGTATACGAATAAAATAATAGCGGCAGGCGATCCTGTTCCGGACAGGCCTGAGCGAAAGGAGAGAGTTCCCATTGATCCCAACATACAGCAATCATACTTAGATGGAAAAGTAATATTGATAGACAAGCCGCTGCACTGGACATCTTTTGATATGGTAAGAAAATTAAGAAGCCTGTTACAAATAAAAAAGATCGGCCATGCTGGTACTTTAGATCCACTGGCTACGGGCCTGTTGATTGTATGCACCGGTAAGTTTACTAAAAAGATCAACGAGTACATGGCGCAGCAAAAAGTATATACCGGCCATATTACTTTGGGTGCAGTAACACCCACTTATGATTTGGAAAGTGAACCGGAACAACAAAAAGATTATTCAACCATTACAGCAGAACAAATACAGGAAGCCACCAAACAATTTACCGGAGATATTGAACAATTCCCTCCAATTTTTTCTGCCATTAAAAAAGATGGCGTGGCATTGTATGAGCTGGCAAGGAGAGGAGTGGAGGTGGAACTAAAGGCCCGTAATGTAAACATAGCGGAGTTCTCCATTACCAGCATTACAATGCCTGTGGTGGAGTTTAAGGTGGTATGCTCCACGGGAACGTATATACGAAGCCTGGCAAATGATTTTGGAAAGGTGCTTGGATGCGGTGGCTATCTCAGTAGTTTGCGCCGGACTGCAATTGGAGAATTTAAAACGGAAGATGCGATGGACATGGAAGCTTTTGAAGCTTTGCTAAAGCCAGGTGCGGAAGTATAATGTAGGTTGCAGAAAAAGATGCCATGAAAAAATAAATGTACAAGAGTGCGACGCAAGCATGTTGCCATGAAATAATAAAGCTTGTAACACAAAAAAAAAGTTAGAAAGGATAACTCAACCCTATAGAAAAATTAAAATTTTCGTAGCGCCATATGCGGTATTCATCATTGGGGCCACGGCCAAATAATTTTCCGAACATATCATTAAAACTTATGTCAGGCGCTTTCCATCCATTGTTTTCAGTAAGCTCCGGTCTTTTAAAACGGAAGCCCAGGTCAAACCGCATTAAAACATAATTAAAATCAAGCCGGAGACCGGTTCCCAGGCCTACACCTAATTGTTTATATAAATTTTTAAACTGGAATTGGGTACTGTCAAACCCTCCTCCGGGTACTGTATTTTTAAAATTCCAGATATTTCCAATGTCTGCAAACACTGCCCACTTAAGGGTAAGAGAATTGGGAATGATCTGAAAAAGATCATGCCGGTATTCGATATTTGCTTCCAGCCTGATGTCGCCTGTTCTGTCACTAAGCGAAGTGCTTCCGTAAGGCGGCAACGACTTTGAACCAGGACCAATACCACGGATAGGCCAGGCTCTCATACTATTAGGGCCACCGCCAAAATATTGTTTGAAAAATGGCAGGGTAGTGTCTTTCTTTCCAATAGGAATACCTAAGCCACCAAAAAGCCGGACAGCGATGGAAGATTTTTTATTGCTGATGGTGTAAGTATTTTCAATATCCAGTTTTAAAAACTTACGCAGGTCTTTGCTTAAAAAATCTAATTTATCCAGCGGAAAAGCAAAGTATAATAAGGCACCTGATTCTTCCAGGTTCACTTTGAAAGAATTTACCCGGTTGAGGTGTTTTGGATTGATAGTAGTGATGGAATAAGCGACGGTACTGCCAAGTACCAAAGCTGTATTAAATGAATATCTTAAATATGGATTAGCTTCAAGTGTTTCATCAAAAGCGGGTGTACGATCATACAGCTTTGAATATTCAATATTAATGGGTTTAATTGTAAGTGACTGATTAGGGCTGAAGTTGAATTCATATCCCATAGCGAAGGAGAGTGAATTTAATTTGAACAAACCAATTCGGTTGGCGTTGGAAACCCCGGTACTGAAAAAAGTTTGATCAGAACTGAGCTTACGTTCATCGAGCCACCTGAAAGGCCATAATAATTTGGGTATTGAAATGGTGTTGGTATAACTCAGCTCATTTGAATTAATAAAACTACCGGAGCTGGGTCTTGCATTCAGGTTAAGCTCCACACCGGCCCTGAGGGCGTGTGTCATTTTAATTGCCCGTTTTGCCACATTCCTGTTTTGCAAAGAAAGGTTGGCCGAAAACCCCAGCAGGTTACCGGCGTTGGCTACACTGGCATTGTTAGCATTAGTGTTAGCGGAGTAACTGGTTTCGATATTGGCTTCAAATCCATATTTCTTTGCCGGAATCAATCTTACAATCATGTCCAGTTTATCCGTACTGTCTTTTAATTCTTTTACCTGGATATCTACATTTTGCCAAACCCCGGTTCTTGAAAAATTATTGATCGTTTTATTATAATCGACCTGCCGGTACAGTTCTCCATTTTTCAGGTACATATTTTTTTTAAGGAACTCATTCCTGATAATGTTCTTATGATACCGTACGATATAGCTATCTAAAGTTGACTCATTAAAGCTGGTGAGGCTATCAGCATCTGCTGCAGTGAAATCAGGGTAGATATAAACGTTGTTGATGTAATATTTTTTTATACGCTGGCTGTCTGCCGCAGGATTTAGCACCAATGCCAGTTTGATGGTGGGTTTATTTCTTTTTTCATTTGCTTCTGCCAGTAACTGGATATTTTCAAAAGGATCATCGGAAATATTGGTTAGCGCTTCAATAGTGGTATCACCTCTCATTTTCAGGTCTTCCGAGGTAAACTTGTAGAAGCCGTTATTGCGGTACAGTTCTACCAGCCGGCTAATTTCATTTAGCACTGCATCCCTTGTTACCGGTTTTGATTCGGCCAGGAACGATTGCTTTTGTGTACTATCTGCCAGTTGCTGCAGTGCTGGTTTTTGTAAACGGTAGCTGAAAGTATCTACCAGCGTAGGATTGCCTGCTTCAATATTATACGTAACAGCAACACGCTGCTGATCATCCACTACACTGGTATCTGCTTTAAAACTGGAGGTGGCTCCATAATAGCCGAGGTGAAGTAAGGTGTTCCGCATATTCCTGGAAGAGATGGCAGCGTAACCGCTGTCGTAAGCCGGAGGTTCTTTAATAAAGTGAAAAAGAAAAACAAAATCCTTCACTTTTGTTTTCATACTGTCATCCAGCTGGGTGATCATTTTTTGTTTCAGGGAGCTTCTTTCATCAGCTGAAAAATTACCTCCGTTCACTTCAATAATATTTTTAAAAACAAACGGTTTGTTTTTTTGATATTTTCGGGGAATGGTACAGGCAGACAGCAGGATAGAAATGACAAAAATATTCCTTGACCAAACGAATAATATATTATTACAGAATCTGTACAAATCATTAATATTTAAGACACAATGCTGAGCAAAACACACGCCAAATATATCCAAAGTTTGCACCACAAAAAATTCAGGGATATAGAAAACTGTTTTATCGCTGAAGGTGGTAAAGTAGTATTGGAACTTTTACTGTCGAAAAAATTCAGGTGCAGGGAAATATATGGTATGCAGGAATGGCTAAACAGTAATGAAGGTTTGATAAGAAAAAATTTTGCCGGGCCGTTAGAAGTGGTGCAGGATCATGAGCTGGAAAAAATTTCGGCACTCGCCACCCCCCACCAGGTACTGGCGGTTTTTGAAAAAGCTGGCAGCAAGCCAGTTTCGCCATCAGGTAAAATATGCTTGGTACTGGATAATATACAGGATCCAGGTAATTTGGGTACCATCATACGCATTGCTGACTGGTTTGGTATTAAAGACATCATCTGCTCTGAACATACCGCTGATATCTATAATCCTAAAGTGGTGCAAAGTACCATGGGCAGCCTGGGGAGGGTGAATGTTTTATACACGGAACTGGGGGACTGGATACAACAAAACCGCCAGGTGAAAATATATGCAGCAGCATTGAATGGAAAAAATGTAAAAGAAATAAAGCTGAAAGAAGGGCTGCTTCTGATTGGTAATGAAGCCAAAGGTATCAGCGAAGCATTGATTGAGATAGCAGACGAAAAAATTACCATACCCAGACTGGGAGATGCGGAATCACTGAATGCGGCAGTAGCAACCGGAATTATTTTATCACATATTGTGTAAGGGGAGTCGTGAATGATGAATGGCCAATATTTGATGATACCGTAACTTCTTTTGAAATCAGCTTTTTATTTACGGATCATTTATTAATTTCTTCTGCAGATTTCTTTTGTGCCAATGCTATGTTGTTTAACTGCTGATTGGTGTTAAAACTAACGCCAACGTCAAAGCCTGAAAAATCTTTCTTTAAAAAATGAGAGGTGATCAATAAATTACCTGCTGATCTTTTCACTGATAAATAATGAAACATCGGTTTGTATTCCAAAGCTAAATCGGGCAGGCTGCCTGCTGAATTATTCAGTGGCTGATGCAGGCCGCCACCACCGCCAATTACTAAAAAGTCTTTTCCTTTTATTTTAAAATGTTCAAAAGCATGAGCATGGCCGGTGATAAAAAGCTGTGCCTTCTTTGATTGTATATATGCCGGTACAAAATGCTCCTGTACCTTGTTGGAACATTTTACAATTTTACTGTTACTGAACGGTGCATGGTGACAACAAACGATGACCGACTTAATGGAATCAGCCAGGTCCAAACTGGCCAATGTGGTAGTATACCATTCCTGCTGTTTGGTTTCATCTGCTGCGGAAAGCGCATTAAAATTAGAATTCAATAATACCACGGCTACAGAATCTGTTACAGAAACATATCCAGTCCGCACATTCATCGGGAATCTTTTTTGAAAATTGGCTTCCCCTTTTTTTTGCCTGCCCATCACTTCATGATTGCCTAACACACCACACACATTAGTTCCCTGGTTACGGCAGCTATCTAAAAAGCGATCCACCTTTTTCCATTTTCTATTGGCAAAGCCAAGGCCAACCACATCTCCCAGCATGTACAAACTTTTGGGTCTGTCTTTTAGTATGGAAGCAAAAATATCTTCAGTAGCTTTTAAATTATGGTTTGATTTAAGAATGATTTTTTCAACCATCATGGGTTGCTGAGTATCGCTTACAAAATAAAGTTCAGGAGATGAGGAAATGGGTGGCAGGTTCAACTGTGCTGTTGCAACAAAATGAGAACATACTATGGTAAATAAAAAAGAGAGTTGTTTTTTCATGCTGAATTACATTACTACAATTGTATAAATTTCCAAATCATTTGTACCTGCAAGCCCAGTGCATAATCTTTTGTTTCAAATGCATTCATCCATTTTGCTTCTGCCGCAATACCCAGATTTTTGGATATTGGCTGGGTATAAGATAAAGCAATATTCGAGCCTAAAACAAAGGCTTTCGAATTCACTTGCCCCTGGTAGTTGAGATGGGTGGAAAGGAAATAGGTACCAAAACCTGCGTATACGTTCACTCTTCTTACCACCTGCATTGACCAAACAAACAATAAAGGAATGGCATTCACGCTAACCTTACCGGGGATATTACCATTCTTTATGCTGTAAGAATAGAAGTTGATGAAACCGCTTTCAATGCCCAGCCGCAGGCGGTAATTAGGATACCACATCAGCCTTACAGTAGCAGCAAGACTGTTTCTTTTTATGCTGCCGGGTAATTCTATCGGCTTGATATTAACCGGCGCCACATAGCTGGACAGCCCTCCGCCAATTTGCAAAACCAATGACTGTTTTCTTTTTACCAATGTGTCTGATTTAACATTTGATTGGGCAAATGATTTGTTAATAGACATCACTGCCATTACCGCAACTGACAAAAAGATAGCTTTACTGATGTACATAATAATTATATGCTACGCATGATGGATAGTTTGACAGGATGCCATCGAAGTGTCCTTCGTTAGTAAACTGTTCGATAAATTCAGGAACATCCAGGGTCCACACAAATACCTTTCTGCCTTGTGCATGTACAATATCTACCTGGTCGTTTTGAGTACCTTCTGTAAAACGGGGGGCCCAAACTTTTGCATTTGTTTTTTCCACATCCGCAATACTCAGTTCACAAAGTGAAGGTGTGTTTGTATAATCAGGTAGTGCCAGGAACTCATCCATTTGCTTTTGTGCCGGAAGCCCGATTAAAATATTGAGTGTTCTGCCCTGCGCTGCAGCCTTTTGTATAAATTCTTTTTGAAGCGCTGCTACCGGAGTAAGCGAACCAACATATTTTGTATCTAACCAAACATAAGATAAAGCTGTTTGATATACTACAGCGTTTAATGCTTCCCTGAGCGTGGGAATTTTTTCGCCATGTATCAGTCTAACAAAAGTGGACAACTGATCATACGTATAATTTTCAATGGGGCCCACCAATCCGCTTTTTTGAATTTCACGAAGGTTCAGTGTATTATCGTGATATAATATGGGTACGTTGTCTTTTGTAAACCGTACATCAATCTCTATTCCTGTGGAGCCAAATTCTGCAGTCTTTAAAATCATGGCTACCGAATTTTCAGAAGCAGGTAACAGATCTGAAGTTCGTCCGCCAGAACGGTGTGCCAGGATCTGAAACCCAGCTGGGTTTTTATTTAGTTTTCGGTTATAAGTAAATACAATGGGCCGTTCGGGAATATCCGGGCCATATCCAAAAACTCCGTTTACAATAATACTTCCCGGATTGATAACAGGGGTAGGCCCTAATAAAACAGCAGCACCATCCCCGGGAGCAATGGTTAACCGGATAACGCCTGTTTCAGTACTGATCATTTTTCGCCAGTAGCCATTCATTAAAATGGAGCCGTTCAATTGCTTTCCTTCGCAGATAAAGTAAGCAATGTCTTTTCCAAAAAAACCGGAAACATGAAAAGTGGTATCATCTCCCTTAATTACATAGCTCCATTTAATGGCAACCTGTTCACCAAAAACATCAGCTCCGGTTGAAAGGCTGTAAACGCCTTCCATAGCAGTTCTTGTAATTTGATTGAGTGGTGCTGCAGCAGGTTCATTAAACAGATCCCATTGAGAAGTGTCGGGCATGATGACCTCGTAATTTTTTTTGCAGGATAGCAAAAAGCCCGACAGCAGAAATATGATGATTGCTTTTTTCATAGAATAAATCCTACGGTTATTTGAGGGTAAAATACTTTACGGTTTGTTTTATAAAACAGTGCCCATGTTTGCCAGTAAAAATAATTGTTGATGGTAGAGAAGGCCAGGGTTAAATGTTTTTTACCATAAAAAGGTTGTTCCAGTGCCAGTGTAAAAGTTTCGCCATTATAAAAACCTTTGCCGGAAGAATATTTACTTTCTCCATTAGCAGACTGATAATGCAGGTTGAAAGATATTTGTGCTTTGAAAGTGATCAACAGCTCTTTTTTTGTTTTATAACCGATGGAGATATTAGAATAATTCAGCCACCCCGATGCTTTGCTGTCAAAACCTCCAACTTTTAAAAATCCAAACCAAAAACCAATATCATTACCAGCACCGAGGTAAAGTTTATCATTTACCGGCATCACATATTGAACACCTGTTGAAATGTGATTTTGCAAAACCTGGAACCATAACCTGTTGTCCAAAATAAAGTGATCGTTGATCCTTCTTAAAACACGATAATCACCACAGGGCACCCTCAGCCTTACTTCTTCAGTAATGTCTTCCGGTGTGGTTAATAAAGTGAAGCCAATAGAAGAACGCCATTTTTCTTTATACATCGGGTAAGGGAAAAAAATTGCAGCATGTTTAGGATTGAAGGCTGTATCCTGTGCGGAAGCAGTTTTAGTAAGCGCCATACTAAAAAATAAAATAGAAAATATTTTAAAAGGAAATACAGACATGCTTTTTGTTTATTTTATAAAGATATTGTTTTAAGATTGGTCAAGTTACAATTACCGTAAAACAGAACCATTGAGCTGGCGAAGTATTTACCTGAATTGTATTGCCTTTACTGGTTTTATTTTCTTTATTAAAAGTGTGGGTATAATTAAAGTGGCAAAACAAACACCCAGTGTGATAAGGTCAACTACCAGTATCTGCCACCATACAATTTCTGCATGTGCAGAGCTCATGTAATAAGCCTCTTCATCCAATTTAATAAAACCTGTTTTTTCCTGCAACCAGCAAATGGCAAGGCCCAGCAATGTTCCCGCCACAATACCTGAAATAGCAATGAGGGTGGTATTATATAAAAATATTTTTTGCACTATCCAGTCGCTGGCGCCTACTGCTTTTAACACACCGGTCATCTTTGTTCTTTCCAGCACAATGATGATCAAACAGGTGATGAGATTTACTATAGCCACCACCATCATGATACCAATGAGTATTAATTTGATCCTGTCCTGCAGTGCAAGCCAGTCAAAAATATTGGGGTTCATCTCCCTGAAAGTTTTAGTGTTCCAGCCGGGAGGTGTTTCTTCCTGGATGGTTGTTGCAAGGCTGTCAGCCAATTGGTAATCCGTTAAAAATACTTCGTATCCGCCAATCTGATCTGGCTTCCAGTCGTTCATCCGGCGGATCAAATTGAGGTCGCAAATACCAAATTGTTTATCATACTCGTCAATGGAAGTTTTAAATATACCTGCAACCCTTAATTTTCTTGGTCTTTTAGATCCATCCTGCTGTATAAAAAAAGAAAGCAGTGTGTCATTCACTTTTACCTTCAGTTGTTTGGCAATGTATGCAGAGATGTTGATCTCCTTACTGTAACCACTATCCGCAAATGCCACCCATTTACCTTCCTGTAAAAAAGGATTGAGCCTGCTGTAATCAAAAGAAGCATCAATTCCTTTTAATAAAATACTTTCGATGTCATCTCCATAAGTAAGTATTACCGATTTGGTGGCAAAGCGTTCCACCGTTTTTACATTTGGCAGTTTTTTTATGTAGCTTTCCACTGCATCATCCTTGGTAATAACATAATCCTCCGCATTGCTCACCCGCTGTTCAATATCCTGCTGCACATGTATGTGTCCCCAAAAACTGAAAACTTTATTGCTGATTACATTGGTAAAGCCATTCATGAAACTGAGCGCCACTATCATTACTGCCACACTTACCGCAGTGGCAACCGTGGCGAGCCTGATAATAAAACGTGAAAATGTCTTTTCACTGTTAAACGACATGCGCTTTGCAATAAAAGCGGAAATATTCAATCGGAATAATTTTTGTTACCTTTCAAAAATAAATTATTTTAACAAGTACATGAATCTTTTTAAAACAGTACTCACTTTTACCTGTATCCTTTTAGTTGATAAAGGTACCGTATCTGCACAGGCAAATCCGGATAACATTTACCAATCCAACATTCACTCGGTGAAGTTTCATGTATATGGGGATCAGCAAACAATGCCATTGTATAATCTCAGGAGTGGTGATAAACTGGAGCTGCATTTTGATGACCTGGATGCCAATGTAAAAAGTTATTATTACACATATCAATTGTGCGATTACAACTGGCAGCCGGTAAACCTGAGTCCTTTTGATTATTTAAAAGGATTCACACAAATGCGTATCAGTAATTACCGCTTTTCTTCCATCGCCTATACCAGGTACACCCACTACCAGGCTATATTGCCGGAAGCTAATTCAATACCATCAAGGAGTGGCAACTATTTGTTAAAAGTTTTTTTAGATGGAGATCCGAATAAACTTGTTTTTACAAGGGGCATGCTGGTGCTGGGAGCAAAATCATCGGTTAGTGCACAGGTGATACAGCCCTTTACGCCACAATTATATAAATCGCACCAGCGGGTAAAATTTATGGTGAACCTGGAAGGAATCAACAGTTTTAGTGCCAGCAGGGAAATAAAAGTAATGGTGCTCCAAAATTTCCGCTGGGACAATGCACAAGGGAATATTCTCCCCACTTTTGTACGGAGTAATTCCCTGGAGTATAACAGTGAAAATAATTTTAATTTTCCCGGAGGTAAGGAATGGCGTTGGCTTGATCTGAGAAGCCTGCGCCTACTGAGTGAAAGGGTGGACAGTGCTAGTAATAAAAAGAACAGTGTGGATATTTATGTAAAGCCGGACATTGACCGTAATGCACAGCGGTATATTTATTTTTCTGATCTGGATGGGCAATATCTTACCACCACTTATGAAACCATTAATCCATACTGGCAGGGAGATTATGCCACCACACATTTTACATTTGTAACGCCTTCACAAACGCCTTACCCGGATAAGGATCTTTACCTCATTGGCCAGCTAACCGACTACCAGCTAAAGGATGAAAATAAAATGCAATTCAATACAGAAAAAGGGGTGTATGAAGGAATACAGTTTTTAAAGCAGGGATATTATAATTACAGTTATTTACTCACCGATAAAAAAGATCCCTCACAGAGAACAGACCTGGAAGGCAATTACTGGGAAACAGAAAACAGCTATACCATACTGGTGTATTACAAATCATTTTCTGACCAGAGTGACCAACTGATAGGAGTGGCAAGGATCAACAGCAGGATAGATAAGCCGGGATTTAGTTTTTAGTTTTTGTATTGTTGTATTGCCAAAGCGTTTTCCGAAATATTTAATCTTAATTGATAAACCTTTTTAAGTTTAAACTTATCATCCTATATTTGCACCCGGCAAGTCTTATACGACCAGCTCCTGTTGAACTCCCCCAGGACCGGAAGGTAGCAAGGGTAGATGGTTGAGCGGTGCGATGTAAGTAACTTGCCGATTTTTTTTGCCCATGCCCCAAACCCCTAAAGGGGCTTTTAGACTTTGACAGTTTAAAGCGTTTTTCTTTTATTCATCCTTTAAATTATTTCCTTTAAAAATCTTTTATTAATATACTTTTGCGTTGAATAAATTCTCTCACATTTTAAAAAGCTAATCCCCCTTTAGGGGATAAAAGCATGAAATTTTTTATAGATACAGCCAACCTGGCACAGATAAAAGAAGCAAACGATTTAGGTATACTGGATGGTGTAACCACCAATCCTTCCTTGATGGCAAAAGAAGGCATCAAGGGGGAAGCGGCCGTGATGGCACATTACAAAACCATTTGCGAAATGGTAGATGGGGATATCAGTGCAGAAGTGATCTCTACCGATTTTGACGGCATTATTGCAGAAGGAAAAAAACTTGCAGCCATTCATCCAAATATTATTGTGAAAGTACCGATGATAAAAGATGGTATAAAAGCATTAAAATGGTTTACAGACAATGGCATTAAAACCAATTGCACGTTGATATTTTCTGCAGGGCAGGCAATATTAGCAGCTAAGGCAGGTGCTACTTATGTATCACCTTTTATTGGCAGGATTGATGACAGTGGCTGGGATGGAATGGAATTGATTCACCAACTGCGCCAGATATTTTCCATCCAGGGATATAAAACCGAAATACTGGCTGCTTCTATCCGCTATCCAAACCATATTATTAAATGTGCAGAAGCTGGTGCTGATGTTTGTACCTGTCCGCTGGAATCTATTTTGGGATTATTAAAACATCCGCTGACAGATATTGGGCTGGCTAAATTTTTGGAGGATGCTAAGAAGTTTGCATAAATAAAAAATTAAAATATTAAAAAACCCGGTATCATTTACCGGGCTTTTTTTAGCTATTATTTTTCTTTTTCTTCTTTTGTTTATTTTCCATGTCCCGTATAATTTCTTCTGGTGTTTTTAAAATTTCATCATCGGGTTTTCTTTTGATGTACATATCAAAGGTTTTGATTTGTGCAGGATTTTGTCTTAGCTGAACTTTAATATTCACTTTATCCTCTTTAAAATTCTTATCGATAAAAAGATTGTTGCCAATAAACTTTCCTGCGGATGCTGAAAAAATAAGGTAAGTACTATCTAAGGGAATATAACTGCCGTTAGGTAAAAGCCCATCTATATTTATGTAATTGAAAGTACCCTTTTTTAAACTGTCCGTATATAGGTTTACATAGATGCTGTCTATCTTTTGCGCCTTTGAAACGGAACCTGTTAATATAAATAATAATAGTAAATATCTTTTCAATGTTGAATGCTTTACTATAAAGTTGAAAATATGATGCCAGGCAATGAATGTTAAAAAACTTTAAGTATTTGCCAACAATTAATTAGTTAGAAATACCAACCCTCTGTTTGCTGTATTCATTTTTATTTAATTCACTCAGCATAAATAACGCCAGGTCTCCTGTAAAGATCTTGAACTTATTTGGTTCAGGCGGATAATCTGCCCTGGTGATAAACTGGCCAGTTGCTTCTCCATCCACCAGGTCTGGCGGACAAACAAATGTCCAGTCCAGGCTGCTGGCTTTTAAATATTCGTATGCCTTTTGGTGTTCTTTACCTACTGCAAAATACTGTGGAGGATAATCCTCTTCATCAATCAATAAACCGGTTTCACCTGCATTTAATACACCCATTCCTCCAACGGCAACAATCCTTTTAACCGCAGCTTTTTCCATTTGTGCCACAATGTTTTTCATACCGAGGCTCCGTGTTTTATCTGTACCATCACTGGCTCCGCCCAAGGCAGAAAGCACTGCGTCGCAACCTTTGATGGCATGATACACCTGTCCTCCGTCAAATAAAGCTCCCTGTACCAGTTCCAGGTTGTCATCTTTCGGCAGATCTTCTGTGAACACATTTCTGCCAAATGCTTTTACATGATGGCCATTGAACAAAGCCTGCTTTACTAATTGTTTACCTACCATGCCCGTGGCTCCAAATATGATCAGTTTCATAAGTTATTGTTTAGTTTTTTTAATTAATTACCTCTCAGTACATCTTTAAATTCATCAGCTTTTTTATCAAATACCGATTTCGCAAAAGGGCAAAGCGGAATAATTTTTATATGGTGTTCTCTTGCATAGTCCACTGCTTTCTTTACTAACTGGTAGCCAACATTTTTTCCTCTCAATTCATCTGACACATCCGTATGGTTAATGATCATCAGCGAATCACCCGTTATTGAAAAGGTCATTTCAGCCAATACTTCATCACCACTTTGTATATAAAAACTTCCTTTTGATCCGTTTTGCTGTTGAAGGATGTCCATTTTTTAGATTTCTACAATTTACCGAAAAAAAGTTTTTTTATTAATAAAATCTGCTACATATTTGCAGCATCAAAATGAAATTAACAATTACAAATACAAATAGCTGGTGGTGGCAGTCATACTAATGAGTGTGCCGCAATGCTATTGATATCAATAAAAATATTCAAGCCCCGGCACAATGTGTTGGGGCTTTTTGCTTATCGTCTGAACGGGGATTTTGGTGGATTGAGAGGATTAAGAAGATTGGCAGTCTGAAAATTTTGATTGTATGATTTGATTTGAAGAGTGGGTTTAAAAGCGGTAGTAATAGTTTTATGACTTTGAAATTTTAGTTTGTTATGAAAGAGTTTAAATATGCTGAGATTACTAAGAAAATTATTGGTGCAGCCATGAAAGTTCATGCTGTTTTGGGTAATGGTTTCCAGGAAGTGATTTATCAAAGGGCTTTGGAAATAGAGTTGATAAAAGCAGGCTTAGCTTTTGTAAGGGAATTTTCGATGCCAATATTTTATGATGGAATACAAATAGGGGAAAGAAGAGTTGACTTTTTTGTAGAGGGTTTGATTAGTGTGGAATTAAAAGCAAGAGAGATATTAGAACCGGGTCACTACTCACAGGCAAGAAATTATTTAGAGGCGTATAATCTTGAAGTTGGACTCCTGTTAAATTTTGGTGGTATTTCCCTGGAGTATAAAAGATTAGAAAATCCAAAATACAATCCGAATTTAAGAATCCATTAAATCCAAACAATCCACCAAAATCCCCGTTCAGACAAATGGCAAAAATAGAAATACAAACCACAGTTAAAAAAATGCTGGCCGATGTGTATACACCGGTGGGTATTTATCTCAGGCTGAGAGACCGTTTCAGGGATACGATCCTGATGGAGAGTGCAGATTCTCATGCTGCAGAAAACAGCTATTCCTTTATTGGTATCAACGCTATTGCAGGTATTGAAATAAGAGATACTGCCGTGATTGAATATAAATTGCCTGGCCAACCAGCAGAGAAGATCAAGATCAGTAATCCCAGTGAAGTGCCGAATTTATTGTGGGATTTTATGCAGCGGTTTGAAATAAAAGAAAAAGCTGTAAAGCCTGCCAACACAGCGCAAGGTTTGTTTGGATATACTTCTTTTGACGCAGTTCAGTTTTTTGATACCATTCAATTGAAAACTGGCAAAGCCGGAGAACCCGTTGCCATTCCTTTAATGCGTTACCGTCTATACCAATACGTTATTGTGTTCGATCATTTTAAAGATGAATTGTTTATCTGTGAAAATGTGATCAAAGGAATTGAAAGTGAACTGGCTGTTGTGGAAAGCCTGATCAGAAGCAGGGATATCCCCGTATTTCCTTTCAAAACAACAACAGGAGAAACTTCCAATCTTACAGATGAAGAATACATCCAAAAGGTAAAAAATGGTATCGCCAGTTGTCACCGGGGAGATGTTTTCCAGATTGTGCTGAGCAGACGGTTTCAGCAATCCTTTACCGGGGATGAATTTAATGTGTACAGGGCGTTGAGGAGCATCAATCCCGGCCCTTACTTATTCTATTTTGATTATGGAGATTATAAATTGATGGGGTCTTCACCGGAAAGTCAGTTGCTGGTAAACAATGGAAAAGCGGTGGTGCATCCAATTGCCGGTACATTTAAAAGAACGGGCAATGATGAAACAGATAAGCTACTGGCAATAGCATTAGAAAATGATGCAAAAGAAAACGCAGAGCATGTAATGCTGGTTGACCTTGCAAGAAATGACCTGAGCAGGATGTGTACAGAAGTGCAGGTAACGGATTATAAGAAAGTAAACTTTTACTCCCATGTAATTCACCTGGTGAGTGAGGTAACAGGAAAGGTTAGCCCAAATACCAATCCATTTCAATTGCTCGCCGTTACTTTTCCTGCCGGCACGTTGAGTGGCGCTCCGAAATTTAAAGCCATGCAGTTAATAGATGAGAACGAACCTACCTGCAGAAGTTATTATGGTGGGGCCATCGGCAGCATGAGCTTTGACGGAAGCTGCAATCATGCCATTATGATCCGTACTTTTTTAAGCAGGAACAATACATTGACCTACCAGGCAGGTGCAGGAATAGTAGCTGCCAGCAAACCGGAAAGTGAATTGCAGGAAGTAAACAATAAATTAAACGCATTGAAACAAGCCATTGTACTGGCACAAAATATCTGATACCCCAAACCCCTGAAGGGGCTTAAAGGCAAATGCATAATTAAGCAAAGGAATATTTAAATAAAACAACAGATGGAAGATAATACTACTAAAAATTATAATACTCCAAAGCCCCCCTTTAGGGGATGGGGGCGAATATTGGTTTTTGACAATTACGATTCTTTCACTTACAACCTGGTTCATTTGGTTGAAAAGATCATTCATGAAAAAGTGGATGTATACCGCAATGATCAAATTGCATTGGAGAAGGTGAAAGAATATGATAAGATCATTTTATCCCCTGGCCCGGGCATTCCATCAGAAGCAGGATTGCTGCTGCCATTGATAAAGGAATATGCTGCTACCAAATCAATACTCGGAGTATGTTTGGGCCACCAGGCAATAGGAGAGGCATTTGGTGGAACGTTGGAAAATTTGAGTACTGTTTATCATGGTGTGGCTACGCCGGTTAAAGTCAAAAGTCAAAAGTCAAAAATTGAAAATGATGTGTTTAATGAATTACCTGATACAATAGAAGTAGGTCGCTATCATAGTTGGGTGGTATCAAAAGAAAATTTTCCAGAAGTATTAGAAGTTACGGCTGAATCCGAAAATGGATTGATCATGGGATTACGCCATAAAACATTTGATGTGCAAGGCGTACAGTTTCATCCGGAAAGTATATTAACTCCGGATGGAGAAAAGATAATGAGGAACTGGTTAAACCCCCAAACCCCCTGAAGGGGGCTTGAAGAACTTTTAAATTAAATAAGCATAACTTTTGAGCAATCAAAGACCTTTTTAATAATTATACTCTGAAGCCCCTTTAGGGGTTTGGGGTAAAAGATTAGGCGTATGAAAAAGATATTAAATTTCCTGTTCGAACACAAAAGCCTTTCAAAAGAAACAGCCAAAGAAGTATTGTTGAATATTTCCAAAGGCACGTACAATGAAAGTGAGATCGCTGCATTTATTACGGTGTACTTAATGCGAAGCATTACCATTGATGAACTGGAAGGATTCCGGGATGCGTTGCTGGAACTCTGTGTACCGGTGGATCTGAACGGACATGAAGTGATAGACATTGTGGGAACCGGCGGAGATGGAAAGAATACTTTTAATATCTCTACACTCAGTTGTTTTATTGTGGCAGGAACGGGAAACAAAGTAGCCAAGCATGGTAACTACGGCGCCACTTCTATCAGCGGCAGCAGTAATGTGATGGAGCAACTGGGTTATAAATTTAAAAGCAACAGTGATGATCTGAAGAGAGAAATTGAAGGTGCCAATATTTGTTTTTTGCATGCGCCGTTATTTCACCCGGCTTTGAAAGTGGTAGGGCCAATTAGGAAGAGCTTAGGCGTAAGAACATTTTTTAATATGCTTGGCCCAATGGTCAACCCGGCATTTCCAAAGCACCAGTTAGTGGGAGTGTATAACCTGGAGATGGCAAGGATATACAATTACTTGTTGCAACAAACAGATAAAAATTTCACTATCATACACAGCCTGGATGGATACGATGAAATTTCTTTAACAGGCGATACCAAAGTGATCACCAACTATGGTGAAAAAATTATGACTGCTGAAGCGCTCGGTAAAAGATTGGTGAGTGCGGTTGATATTTACGGAGGCAATACCGTGGAGGAAGCTGGTAAGATTTTTATGAACATTTTGAAACGCAACGGTACCTGGGCTCAAAATGCAGTAGTGCTTGCTAATTCAGCTATGGCATTACAGTGCACCGGCAAGTATAAAAATTACGATGAGTGTTATCAACTGGCAGTAGAAAGTTTAGAAAGTGGTAAGGCTTATGAAGCATTGACAAAGCTGGTGGGATAAATAAATTGAAAGTTACGCAATGAATATTTTAGATAAAATAATAGCGCACAAAAGAATTGAAGTAGCCAATGCAAAAGCAAAGGTTACTGAATCAGCATTGATGCAACAGGATCTGTTCAGCAGAAAGACTTTTTCTCTGAAACAATTTCTACTGGATGAAAGCAAAACAGGTATCATCGCAGAATTTAAAAGACAGTCACCATCCAAAGGAATTATTAATGATAAGGCGGATGTACTGGATGTAACTGCTGCCTACACAAAATATGGCGCCAGCTGTTTGTCTGTGTTAACCGATGAACATTTTTTTGGAGGTACTGCAAAAGACCTGGCCAGGGCAAGGGTAAATGATATTCCCATCCTGCGGAAAGATTTTATGATTGATGAATACCAAATACTGGAGGCAAGGGCGATGGGGGCAGATGTGATTTTATTAATTGCGGCCTGCTTATCCCCAGAGAGGGTAAAGGAATTAGCGGTATATGCTAAAACCCTGCAACTGGAAGTTTTATTAGAAATTCATACAGAAGAAGAACTGCTTCATATTTGCGATGAAACGGAAATAGTGGGAGTGAACAACCGGGATCTGAAAACTTTTACGGTGGATATTCAGCGTTCCATTGCACTGAGTAAAAAAATTCCTTCCGGTAAAATTAAAATTGCAGAAAGTGGGATACATGATATTGAAACAATTTGTACCTTAAGGGATGCCGGGTTCAGGGGTTTTTTAATTGGTGAAAACTTTATGAAACAACCTGATCCAACGATTGCTTTTGCTGATTTTGTACAACGATTAAAAGCAAAAGAAACAACTACATGAGAGTAAAAGTTTGTGGTATTACACAAGAAGAACAGTTAGTAAAACTGCACCAAGTGGGTGTAACATTTGCCGGGTTAATATTTTATCCCAAGTCGCAGCGCTATGTGCTGCGGCACATGACCACGAGCCAGATCAAAAAAGAAAACAATGTAAATAAAGTAGGTGTGTTTGTAAATGCATCTATTGAAGAAGTGCTGCAGATGGTGGATGAATGCAGGCTGCACATGGTACAGTTGCATGGTGATGAAACACCCAGGTATTGTGAAAAGATCGCTGATTATATCTCTGTGGTAAAAGCATTCCGGGTAAGTGAAACAGATAATATTGGCTGGCGGATAAAAGATTACATGGATGTATGTGATATGTTTATGTTTGATACAGAAGGCGCAGGCTATGGTGGTACCGGCAAAAAATTCGACTGGAACAAATTGAAAGAAGTAACCGTAGGTAAGCCTTATTTTTTAAGTGGCGGTATTGAACCGGGAGATGTGCAGCGGTTAAAAGATTTTGAAAAATCTCCTGAAGCGAAAGCGCTGTTTGCGATTGATATCAACAGCAGGTTTGAAACACATGCCGGAATAAAAGATTTAGAATTAGTTAAAAAATTTATACAGGAACTCCAATAAAAAACAACCAAATGAACATTAAAGTATGTGGTATTACCCAACTGAAACAACTGCAACAGTTAGATGGATTAAACATTGATTTTGCAGGATTGATCTTTTATAAAGATTCACCGAGATTCCTGGATGGAAAAATCACCAAAGAGGAATTGCAATCTTCTGATTTTGACATTAAAAAAACCGGCGTGTTTGTAGATGCTGAAATGATCGACATGCTGGATGCCATTGATGATTACGGACTGGATGTGATACAGCTCCATGGCAACGAAAATCCAGAAGTATGCCAGGATCTTTCCGATGAAGTGGAAGTGATAAAAGCTTTCAGCATTGGTGATGGCAAAGTCGATATTGATGAACTGGTTGCAGGTTATGATGATGTTTGCGATTATTATTTGTTTGATACCAAACCGAAGGATGGTACAAAGGGTGGTACCGGGAAAAAGTTTGACTGGAAAATAATTACCAAAGCTAAAATTGAAAAGCCATTTTTTATTAGCGGAGGTATCAGCGTGGAAGATGTGGCTGCAATTAAAAAAATTAAACACCCGGATTTTTACGGCATTGATATCAACAGCAAGTTTGAGAAAGAACCTGGTGTAAAAGATATGGCCAAAATATTACAGTTGTTACAGGAATTGAAAAAATAATAGATTCAAACAAATTATTTTATGATTGAAGTAAGAGATGCAATGGAAGAAGATATTCCGGCCATGCTGGAGATATACAATGATATAATTGCAAACACTACTGCCGTGTGGCATTACGAACCTCATACGTATGCAATGAGAAAAGAATGGTTTGACCAACGGAAACAGCAGGGTTTCCCCATATTTGTTGCTTTTGAAAATGGAAAGCTCCTGGGATTTAGCAGCATTGGTTCCTTCCGGCCATGGCCTGGTTACAAGCATACTGTTGAAAATTCTATTTATGTAGCATCTGACAGCAGGGGAAAAGGGATTGCAAATTTATTAATGCCCCCATTAATTGATGCAGCAAGAGAACTAAATCTTCATGCAATTGTTGCTGGTATAGAAGCAGCAAATGAAATCAGTATCGCACTGCATAAAAAATTTGGCTTTGAGGAAGTGGCTCATTTTAAAGAAGTGGGATTTAAGTTTGGCAGGTGGATGGATTTGAAGTTTTTGGAGTTGATTATAGCCCCACCCAACCTCCCCCATGGGGAGGAGTAAGACAAGAGTTCAAAATTTTGAGCTCTTACTGAAAAAATTAGAGTGGTTGTATGATTGTTGATTAAAGAATAAAAGACGATGTGGAAGATAAAATGTTTAGATAGGATATAAAGTCCCGTCCTTCTCCTTGGGAGAAGGATAAGAGGATGAGGCTCAAAAGCTGAATAAAAATAAAATGTACAAGAGTGCGACGCCACTGAAGTAAAATAGAATTACGAATGCTGATAACAAAATATTAAATGCATTTATTAAAAATGAGTTTATGGAAATAGCAGAGTCTTTAAAAGCCCCTTTAGGGGGTTGGGGTGTTAACGAACATGGTTACTATGGCAGCTTTGGTGGTGCGTTCATTCCTGAAATGTTATACCCGAATGTAAAGCAGTTGCAGGAGCAATACTTATCCATTATGTATGAACCATCTTTCCAGGAAGAGTTTCATCAGCTGCTGAAAGATTATGTGGGCAGGCCAACGCCTTTGTTTTACGCAGCAAGGTTGAGTGAAAAATATCAAACAAATATTTATCTTAAAAGAGAAGACCTCTGCCATACCGGTGCACATAAAATAAATAACACCATTGGGCAAATTTTACTGGCAATTAAATTAGGCAAGAAAAGAATTATTGCAGAAACAGGGGCTGGTCAGCATGGTGTAGCAACAGCTACCGTGTGTGCATTAAAGGGTATGCAGTGCATTGTGTACATGGGTGAAAAAGATATTGAACGGCAGGCGCCCAATGTGGCAAGAATGAAAATGCTGGGTGCAACGGTGATACCTGCCATCAGTGGAAGTAAAACGCTGAAAGATGCTACCAATGAAGCGATCCGTGACTGGATCAACAATCCGGTGGATACACATTATATTATTGGCAGTGTGGTAGGCCCACATCCTTACCCGGATATGGTGGCACGTTTTCAAAGTGTGATCAGCGATGAAATAAAAAAACAACTGCAGGAAAAAACTGGCAGTGAATTACCGACGCATGTGATTGCCTGTGTTGGCGGTGGCAGTAATGCCGCCGGAGCTTTTTATCATTTTTTAAATGATGAATCAGTGAAATTGGTAGCCGTGGAAGCTGCAGGTTGTGGCATCGGCAGCGGCATGAGTGCAGCTACTACGCAGCTGGGTAAGCCGGGCATTTTACACGGCAGCAAAAGTTTATTAATGCAGACAGCAGATGGGCAGGTGGTAGAGCCACACAGCATTTCAGCAGGATTGGATTACCCGGGCATTGGTCCGCTGCATGCACATTTATATAAAAGTGGCCGGGGCATTTTTATGAGTGCAACAGATGAGGAAGCATTGAAGGCTGGGTTTATGGTTAGCAAAACAGAGGGCATTATTCCAGCACTGGAAACAGCACATGCATTTGCAGTGTTGAATGATATAAAATTTAATACAGATGATACCGTTGTGATTTGTTTGAGTGGGAGAGGTGATAAGGATTTGGCGACTTATATGAAATACTTGTAACCTCTCCTCTCGGTCTCCTCTCCTTGAAGAGAGGAGAGGCCAAGCTAAGGAAGTAATGGATCATTTGTAATAACATATCTTTTTTCTTTTGTAATTCAGCGATGGAGCGATCATACAACGATAATTTGCATAAAGGAGCTAATGGAAAGTTGTATGAATTTTCAAGAGAATTAAGGCAGGTTGAAACGGAAGCCGAAAAGGTATTGTGGGAATGGTTGCGTAACAAAAAATTGAACGGTTTAAAATTCAGAAGGCAACATCCGTTGAGTAGTTACATTGCGGATTTTTATTGTCATGAAAAGAAGTTGGTGATTGAATTGGATGGAGCAATACATGAGACGAAAGAAAATATGGATTATGATAAAACAAGAACTCAACAACTGAATGAAGAAGGAATAATTGTTGTAAGATTTAGAAATGAAGAAGTAATGAATGACATTGAAGCAGTAATAAAAAAAATCAGAGAGGTTGCAAATAAATGCTGAATAAAGATAATATTGATGAAAAGTAAAAAACAAAAGCAAAATTTAAAACAAAAGCCTGGCCTCCCTCTCCAAAAGGAGAGGGAACGAGGGTGAGGAAAATATGAAATACATCTTAATAATTTTAACAGCCATCCTGCTATCCTCCTGCAGCGATTCCTTCATCAATCATTCTTTAAAGTATGAAAAGCTTGGTGCATGCAGCAATGAACAAGTGCCGGTTAAAATGATCGCTAACATCAGTGGCGAACGGTATGAGTTTGTTAGTTGCATGGATGATAATTTTGATGGGAAAAATTATTTAGTTGAAAGAAAAGGTGACAGTATTATAGTAAGTTTTCCAAATACAGCAGAAATAAAATCGTCCTTTAAATTAACGCTGGATATTGATGCCAAACCACCTTACCGGAGTATTATTTTAGATGGCAGGGAAATCCTGATAGGACAGCAATAAAAAAAATCATGAGCAGAATTGAGCAATTATTTAAGAGGAAAAGCAATCACATACTAAATGTTTATTGCACGGCAGGATATCCTTCTTTAAACAGTACGATAGAAATAATGAAGGCCCTGGAAGAAAATGGTGCCGACCTGATAGAACTCGGAATGCCTTACAGTGATCCGCTAGCAGATGGCCCGGTAATACAGCATAGCAGTACTATTGCCATTGACAATGGTATGACCATTGAAACATTGTTTGAACAGTTGAAAGATTTCAGGAAGCAGGTAACCGTTCCGGCTATTTTGATGGGGTACATGAATCCGATCCTGCAATATGGGTTAGAAAAATTTTGTGCCTCAGCAGAAGCAGTGGGTATAGATGGAATCATTTTACCCGACTTACCCATGTATGAATTTGAAACAGAGTACAAAGAACTGTTTGAAAAACATGGGCTCAATTTTATTTTTCTCATCACACCAGAAACAAGCGAAGAAAGAATCAGGAAGATAGATAGTCTTTCTTCAGGATTTATTTATGCAGTTTCATCCTCTTCCACCACAGGTAATACTAAAGCCATCGAAGGCCAGCAGGCTTATTTTAAAAAACTACAAGATATGAAGTTGACCAATCCAGTACTGGTGGGCTTTGGTATCAAAGACAAACAAACTTTTAATGCTGCTTGTAAGTATACCAATGGCGCCATTATTGGCAGCGCTTACATTAAGGCACTGGAAAACACTGCAGATGTTAAAGCAACTACAAAAGAATTCTTAAATAATGTGCTCGGGTAAGTCATTTCCTTAAAACAGGTTAAATTGCGCCTGTAAATAAAAACGTATGAAAAGACTTTTTCTCATTACCCTGTTGGTTCCTGTATTTGCCATGGCTCAGCAAAAAGCAAAGCCTGTAACTAAACCCAAAACTGTAACGCCTGCAACAACAAAAATTGCTGACGGATTTACCATTGAAGCAGACATAAAAGGTTTTGCAGATGGAACGCCAGTTTCTTTATTGAATGGGCAAACAGGTGCAGCTGAATCAGAAACTACTGTAAAACAGAATAAGTTCAGCTTCACGGGAAAAGTTCAAACGCCGGATTTTAAGATCATTTTATTTAATAAAAAACCACCCTATATCACTTTGTTTTTAGATAATAGCAAAGTGAAAATAATGGGAGAAAATACGGCGCTTGACGGAGCAGTTGTTACTGGATCTGCATCGCATAAAGAGTTTCAAACACTTATCAGTCAGCTGGCACCGTATCAAAATTTATTTGGAGAAAATGCTCCCAATGATCCTGCAGCAAAAGCATCCGTTCAGCAACTGACAGAAGCGTTCATAAAAAATAATCCATCCTCTTATATTTCCCCGTTAGCTGCAATTCGTTATATGCAGGTGTCTGACAATATTGAAAATACAGAACGCATTTATAATATGCTTTCACCGGCAGTGAAGCAAAGCAGCATGAGTAATTATCTTGCTCAGCAAATAACAGATGGAAAACGCAATGCTATCGGTTCGGTGATGCCTGATTTTTCACAACCTGATACTACAGGCAAAGCTGTTTCACTTTCTTCTCTAAGAGGTAAATATGTGCTCGTGGATTTTTGGGCCAGTTGGTGCAGGCCGTGCCGGCAGGAAAACCCGAATGTGGTTGCCAACTATAATAAATTCAAGGAGAAAAATTTTACGGTGCTGGGGGTATCACTGGATAAATCAAAACCAGCCTGGGTGGAAGCCATCAACATGGACGGCCTTACCTGGCCGCATGTAAGCGATCTGCAGGGCTGGGGCAATTCGGTAGCACAGCAGTTCCAGATTCAAAGTATTCCACAAAATTTTTTAATAGGCCCCGATGGAAAAATCATCGCCAAAAATCTTCGTGGCCCTGCATTGGAGTATAAACTGGAACAGTTGTTGAAATAATTTTTTGTAACCATCTTTAGTATTTCATAGCGACACTGTTGTAATTTATACTGAGCGAAGTCGAAGTACTCACTTGTACTGAATACCTAAATGCAGCGATAATTTATTCCCATAGCTTTTCATTTTTTAATGAATTCCGCAAGTATCGGGTTGTAATTCGTTGTTAAACCTGGCAATTTTGTTTCATAAAAATTTATTCAAATGAAACAATTTAAAATCGTTCCGCTCAGCGAAGCATACGCTGATAAAATCCGGGAAACAAAAAAAGATGACTATGGCCATGAAGTAACTGAACAAATTGCCAATGGTAAAGGCCCCTGCAGGGTTTCTTTAAAACCATTCGAAGTCGGTAAAGAGGTAAGGTTATTATTATCGCACAGCCCCTTTGAGATGGATAATGCCTATAATCAACCGGGACCCATTTTTATTAATAAAGAAAAAGTAGAGGCCTATAAAGACATTTATCGTTTTCCACCTGAAATAAAAGCAGATAAAAAAAGTTTCACAATAACATTAATTGGCTATAGTAAGGAACAGCAAATGCTTTACACAAAGCTGGTTGCTGATGAAGAAGATGTGGATCTGCTGGTACCGCAAATTTTTGAAAAATATCCTGCAATAGAATACCTCCATGCAAGAAGTGCAAAAGCCTGTTGCTTTATTTGTAAAATTGAAAGAGCATAAATTGTTGCAATAGCATTTTTATATTTGAATGCTATTGCAACAATAATTTTACATTCTTTCCGGAACATTGATACCCAGCAACTGCATTCCACTTTTAATCACATTAGCAGTCATTGATGCAAGCATCAACCGCAATTGTTTTTTTGATGCTGTTTCTGCATTGGACACAGAATGTTCTGAATAAAATGAGTTGAAAGTTTTTGCCAGGTGAAAAACATAATTGGCAATTACGGACGGATCGTGTTCTGTACAGGCCTGTTCAATGGCAGCAGGGTATTGCTCCAATTCTACGATTAATTCTTTCTCTAAAGGTAAAAGTGCTTCACTAGGTATTGACGATTCACCATTCACCATTGACGATCCTTCCCCCACTTTCTTCAAAATGCTTTTAATCCTTGCATGTGTATATTGAACAAACGGCCCGGTAAATCCATGAAAATCGATGCTGTCTTGCGGGTTAAATACCATTGTCTTTTTAGGGTCCACACGTAGTAGGTAAAACTTCATGGCGCCTAAAGCCAGTGTATCATACAACTCTTTTAATTCAACTTCATTAAAGTCTTTTACTTTACCAAGTTCTTCTGTATGTTGTTTCGAAGTTGCCACCATTTCATCTACTAAATCATCTGCATCCACAACCGTTCCTTCACGGCTTTTCATTTTTCCTGTTGTTAATTCCACCATGCCATAACTCAAATGATAAATACCTTCTGCATTGGGCATGCCCAGTTTTTTACAGATCAGCTGCAGCACTTTCATGTGATAGTTCTGTTCGTTGCCAATCACATAAATACTCTGGTCAATTTTATATTGCTCATATTTTTGCTGTGCTAAACCAATATCCTGTGTGATGTAAACAGAAGTACCATCTTTCCGCTGTACTAGTTTTTCATCCAGTCCATCAGCAGTCAGATCTATCCAGATACTGCCATCTTCTTTTTGAAAAAATACTTTTTTATCCAGCCCCTGCTGTACAATATTTTTTCCCAGCAGATAAGTGTTGCTTTCGTAATAGGTAATATCAAAGTCACTGCCGATCCTTTTATAGGTTACATCAAATCCGCTGTACACCCACTGGTTCATTTTCGTCCACAGTTCAATTACTTCAGGTTTGCCTTCTTCCCAGTCCAGCAGCATTTGCTGGGTGGCTTTCATTATCGGGGCTTCCTTTTCTGCAGTATCCTTATTAACGCCTTCACTTATCAGCTTTTCAACTTGCAGTTTATATTCATCATTGAACTTCACATAATACTCACCTACAAAATGATCACCCTTCGTGTTGGTACTTTCTGGTGTTGCCCCATTAGCAAACAACTGCCATGCGATCATACTCTTGCAAATATGAATTCCCCTGTCATTTACAATAGCACTTTTGGTCACTTCGTATCCGCTTGCTTTTAATATCTCACTCACACTCCAACCTAAAAAATTATTTCTTAAATGTCCAAGGTGCAAAGGCTTGTTGGTGTTGGGAGAAGAATATTCCACCATCACTTTTTTACCATTCATTTCTTTTTTGCCATAGCAAACATCGTTGTAATTTTTCTGCAGCAGGCTGATCCAGTAATTATCTGCAATGGAAAAGTTTAAAAACCCTTTGATAATATTATAGCTGGTAAAAAGATCAGGGTTGTTTTTAATAAGGTCTTCACCAAGGGCATTCCCGATTGCATCCGGCGATTGTTTCAATGACTTTACCAAAGAAAATAATACCACTGTATAATCTCCCTCAAATTCTGGTTTGGTCTGGCTGATCTGAAAATCTTTTTCTGTAAAAGGCTGGTTGTATAATCCTGTAAGACTTGTAATAACAGCTTGCTGTATGCTTTTAACGATGCTCATGCGGCAAAAATAATAATAACTATCCTCTTTGGGGCATTTCCCCGCCACTGCTTATCTTTGCGCCCATTTTAAAATTATGATCAGTGTAAATAATGTAACCCTTGCATACGGAAAAAGGGTGTTGTTTGATGAAGTAAATATCAGTTTCACCAAGGGAAACTGCTATGGTGTGATTGGCGCCAATGGTGCAGGTAAATCTACATTTATAAAAATATTAAGCGGAGAAATAGAACCGAATAAAGGTATTGTTACTATTTCTCCCGGCGAACGGATGGCCATGCTGCGGCAGGACCATTTTGAATTTGACCAGGTAACTGTACTGCATACCGTAATGATGGGCCACAAAAAAATGTGGGACCTGATGCTGGCAAAAGATGCCATCTACATGAAAGAAGATTTTACCGAAGCAGACGGAATGAAAGCTGGTGAAATGGAACATGATTTTGGTGAAATGGGCGGCTACACAGCAGAAAGTGATGCAGCACAGTTGCTGAACGAACTGGGTGTAAAAGAAGATATGCACCAGCAATTGATGAATGATATTCCGGCCAACGTAAAAGTAAGGGTGTTGCTGGCACAGGCATTGTTTGGCAATCCTGATATCTTATTACTGGATGAACCTACCAATAATCTGGATGTGGAAACCATCAGCTGGCTGGAAAATTTTTTGGCAGACTATGAAAATATCGTGTTGGTGGTGAGCCATGACCGTCACTTTTTGGATTCCGTATGTACGCATGTGGCAGACGTAGATAAACAAAAGATCAAGATATACACCGGTAACTACACCTTCTGGTACGAAAGCTCTCAATTGGCGGCAAGGCAGGCTGGCGACAAGAACAAGAAGATGGAGGAGAAGAAGAAAGACCTGCTGGAATTTATTGCCCGGTTTAGCGCCAATGCTTCTAAAAGCAAGCAGGCTACCAGTCGTAAAAAAGCATTGGATAAGTTGGTATTTGAAGATATTACTGCAAGTAACAGAAAATATCCCGGCATTATTTTTAAACCGGAAAGAGAAGTAGGTAACCAGATTTTGAATGTAGAAAAACTTTCCAAATCTTTTGATGGCAAACCATTGTTCAGCAATATTACGTTTGATATTGTAAAAGGACAGAAGATCGCATTCCTCAGCAGGAACCCTTTGGCATTAACTACTTTTTTTGAGATCATCAACGGAAGGGTAAAAGCAGATCATGGTAAATACGAATGGGGTACCACCATCACTTCCGCTTATTTGCCCAACGACAATACAGAATTTTTTACGGGTTCTTTAAACCTGATGGATTGGTTGCGCCAGTTTGTACCCCCTAATACAAAAGATGTGGATGAAGATTTTATCCGTGGCTTTTTAGGCAAGATGTTGTTTAGCGGAGATGAAATTTTAAAGAAAACCAATGTGCTTAGCGGTGGTGAAAAAGTGCGTTGCATGGTGAGTAAAATGATGTTGCAAAACCCAAATGTGGTTATGCTGGATGAACCAACTAATCACCTGGATCTTGAAAGTATCACTGCCTTTAATGATGGGATGATGAATTTCCCTGGCATTGTAATGCTTACCACACATGATCACCAGTTTATACAAACAGTTGCAGACCGTATCATAGAAATAACACCGAAAGGAATGATTGACCGCCTGATGACTTATGATGAATATTTAGAAGATAGCAGGGTGAAGGAATTGAAAGAAGAATTGTACAGTTAATTAAATTAGTCAGCATTTTAGACATAGTTTCTCAGTTACTTCAATAAGTTTTGGCATGATATTTATAAATATCTTGTTGAAATAAAAATTTATGAAAAAAATGAGAAAGGCAATTTTTTTAAGCAGCTTTATTATGCTGTTTGTGGTACTGAATGTTTCGGCACAAAAGCGAAGTTCATCGCAGTATTCCCAAAGTTATACCACGGCTTTGGGTGTTAAGTTTTATCCCGGCGCTATTACTTTAAAGCATTTTGTAAGTGATAAAAATGCGCTGGAAGGGATAGCCTATTTTTGGAACAAGGGTTTCCGTATTACCGGCCTTTATGAAATTCATGGAGATATCAATGGTGCTCCCGGCCTTAAATGGTACATTGGTCCCGGTGCTCACCTTGGTGTTTACAACAGTAAATATGGCGGGTCCAGTTCAGTTGGTATAGATGGAGTTTTGGGCTTGGATTACAAGTTCAGGGATGCCCCAATTAATCTTTCACTAGATTGGCAACCTTCATTTGAGTTTGGTGATAAATATGGTAATGGCTTTTCTGGTAACTGGGGAGGCTTTGCTGTGAGGTATACTTTTTAATTCTATTACAGATATTTTTAATAATGAAACATCTTGCTCCATCTCGGGCAAGATTTTTTTTGCTGTAACATTTTCCTTCTCAAATCGGGGCTATATTTGCCCACATTTTTTTTTTGATGAGAAACCTTATCATTTCTGTTATTGATTTTTTTTATCCTCCTTTCAGGAGAGTGATGCCATTGCAAACCTTCAGGTATGCAGCCTGTGGCGGTGGAAATGTGGTGCTGGATATCTGTTTGTATTTTATTAGCTACAATTTTATTTTTAAAAAGGAGATAGTTGATCTGGGATTTATCGCCTTTAAGCCACATATTGCAGCATTATTAGTTTCTTTGTTTATTACAATACCCATTGGATTTTTATTATCAAAATACGTAGTTTGGACACAGTCGAGTTTAAAAGGGCGTATCCAATTATTCCGTTACCTGGTTATTGTGGGCACCAATATTCTGCTTAATTATTTCTTCATCAAATTATTTGTAGAACGGTTTCATTTTTTTCCTACCATCGCCAAAATTGTTACTACAGCTATCGTTATCATCTTTAGCTATCTCAGCCAAAAGCATTACACTTTTAAAGTTAAGAATAACAGCTAATTTCAGATATTTATCAGCCTCAGTATGAATGAACTGACATTTTAACACAATAATCCCTGTGGCATAATCATTGACAAGCTACAATGAACAAAAATTCTATTAAATCATGGGAAAAATAATAGGTATTGACTTAGGTACAACCAACAGTTGCGTATCCGTAATGGAAGGTAACGAGCCTGTTGTAATTGCAAATGATGAGGGCCGTCGTACAACGCCATCCATTGTTGCATTTTTAAAGAACGGTGAACGTAAAGTAGGAGACCCTGCAAAGCGTCAGGCCATTACCAATCCACAAAACACGATAGCGAGTGTGAAACGTTTTATGGGACGCCGTTTTGATGAAGTGAATGAAGAAAAGAGCCATTGGAGTTATAAAGTAACCCAGGGTGACAATAATACCGTACGTATTGACATAGATGGCAGGTTATATACACCACAGGAAATATCTGCGATGGTACTTCAGAAAATGAAGAAAACCGCAGAAGATTACCTGGGTCAGGAAGTAACAGAAGCGGTAATTACGGTTCCTGCTTATTTCAATGATGCTCAGCGCCAGGCTACAAAAGAAGCCGGTGAAATCGCAGGATTGACTGTACGTCGTATTGTTAATGAACCAACCGCTGCAGCATTGGCTTATGGGTTGGATAAAAAGCATACCGATCAAAAAATCGCCGTATTCGACTTAGGTGGAGGCACATTTGATATTTCTGTGCTTGAATTGGGTGACGGTGTCTTTGAAGTAAAATCTACCAATGGTGATACGCACCTCGGTGGTGACGACTTTGATAAAGTGATCATCGACTGGCTGGCTGATGAATTTAAATCTCAGGAAGCAATCGACCTGCGTAAAGATCCGATGGCTTTACAGCGTTTGAAAGAAGCTGCTGAAAAAGCAAAGGTTGAATTATCTTCTTCTTCCGAAACAGAAATAAATTTACCATATGTTACCGCTGTAGATGGTGTTCCTAAGCATTTGGTGATTAAATTGACCCGTCCAAAGTTTGAGCAATTAGCCGATAAATTATTTGAGCGTTGTTTGAAACCTTGCGAACAGGCTTTAAAAGATGCAGGTATCCCAATATCTGAAATTGATGAGGTGATCTTGGTGGGTGGTAGTACACGTATCCCTAAAGTTCAGGAAATTGTAGAAAAATTCTTTGGAAGAAAGCCAAATAAAGGCGTTAACCCGGATGAAGTGGTAGCTGTGGGTGCAGCCATTCAGGGTGCGGTATTAACAGGAGAGGTAAAAGATGTGTTGTTGCTGGATGTAACTCCGCTTAACCTGGGTATTGAAACCTTAGGAGGCGTAATGACAACAATGATTGCAAGCAATACAACAATACCAAGTAAAAAAACTGAGATATATTCTACTGCAAGCGATAACCAGCCTGGTGTACAAATACAGGTATTGCAGGGAGAAAGATCTATGGCTAAAGATAATAAGAGCCTGGGCATCTTCAACCTGGATGGAATTCCGCCAGCTCCACGTGGGGTGCCTCAGATTGAAGTAACCTTTGATATTGATGCCAATGGTATCCTGCATGTAAGTGCAAAAGATAAAGGCACTGGTAAAGAACAAAAGATTCGTATTGAGGCTGGTAGCGGGTTAACCAAGGAAGAAATTGAGAAAATGAAAGCTGAGGCAAAAGCAAATGAATCTACCGATAAAGCTGAAAAAGAAAAGATAGAGAAGATCAACCAGGCTGATAGCCTTATATTCCAGACAGAAAAACAATTAAAGGAATATGGCGATAAAATTGGTGCCGATAAAAAAGCCCCCATTGAAGCAGCTTTGAGTAAGTTGAAAGAAGCCCATAAATCCCAGGATATTACAGCTATTGATGCAGCCTCTGCAGAAATGAACGCAGCATGGACAGCAGCAAGCGAAGAAATGTACAAGGCTACTCAAGAGACTGCTGGTGGAGCACAGCCGGGTGCAGGTGCAGCTGGTGGTGCAGAGCAACCGCAGGGAAATGGTGCCGCAAATGATCACGTAGAAGATGCACAGTTTGAAGAAGTGAAGTAAGAAGGAAAATTGATCAACTCTCTTGGTTGATCTGAAAGAATAGCGTTTACAAATAGCCCTCACAGCAATGTGGGGGCTTTTTTGTTTAGTTAAAGAAATCCACTGCCTGCACTCCTTCATAGTTAACCGGGAAGCTTATAAACACATTTGCTTTACCCACCTTTATGGAACCTGTCACCTTCACTTTTACCTCTTTATTAAAAAGGGTGGTAAGGCTGTTTTTGAGCAAATTTTTCATATCCACTTCGATTGTAATAGGTATAATGAATTGCTCCTTTTTAGGGATGGTAATTTGATATTCCTGGGAAGTATGTCCAAGCAGCACTCCATTTACAAACACATCCAATTCTATTCTTTTAAGCTGTAGGCCAAATCCGTTTGGGTTATAGTAAATCATATCCATTTTAACAGAGGAGGTAGAGAAGCCAATTTTCTGAACAGAGAAATTCCTAAACTCCCGGTACTCTAATTCTTTCGGGGCACTACAGGAAATAAGCAATATTGTCAGTATCAATAAAAAGGGTAGGGAACTAGTTGAAGGCTTATTCATTTAATAATTCTTATTTTTTTGTAGTGCAATTTAATGACATTTTTATTCAGTATTGCCCGGTACCAGGATTTATATCAACTAAACATGTTAGTAATTCACCCTCTACAGAACATTAGTGAATTGCAAAATGGGCACTACTTTAAATAGTAATTTATTTATTAACTAGTTATTTAATTATAAGTAAATTATGATGTTTTATTAAATTTAAAAATATGATATAAAGCTTCAGAATATTTCTTTTTTATAATTTTCTGGCTGAGATATTTTTCGTAAGTTAATATGATTATTTATTTCATTAAATATTTGATTACTAATATTTTATATCATTTTATTTGATTTTATATTTTATTAAATAATGAATCAATTAATTTTTTGAATATAAAGACTTGATTTTATAGCAGATCTTAGAGAACGAAGTTGAGTTATCAGAGATTTAGCAAATGTTATCTTAAATGCGTTTAAAAATCGGATGCCAGCTTAGTCGGTTGACTTTTAAATTAAAGACAAAATGTCTGGTTTTTTATTCAGACCTATTTGATTGCCTGATCCTTAAATTATAAGATTTCTGAACTGTTTATTGTATTCTCCCCCCATTGATAATATTTCAATTTCCCGTAACCACCTACTTACCTGCTTTCATTTGGCTGATCAATATTTATCGGTTTTCTGTGAAAAAGAGTTAAGTCTGGAGTTTTTTTACCTTTTCCGGATTTTTTTCTATTAAATGGAAAAAAATGACTCTTGTATTTCTAGTAAATGTTTTATAATCAATTAGTTATTACATTGGCACGTTATGGGCATGTATATAAACGTACAAGGGAAGCAGTAAAGTGAAAATTGTGAGAGCGTTTAAAGATAAATAACAAATAAAAAAATATTATATATAGGGTTTCTTCAGTGTTATTAAGTTTAGTCGTTTAAAAATGGTCTGGATCACCATTTTAAACGACTTTCTTATTTTAGGCCATACCATATAGTTCAAATGATTTTCTTTTCTATTTGTTCCATTGAAGAACCGCAGCAGGAACCTTTTAGCGGATTCTTAGATTTAACTGGGCCTTACTCCATTACTTGGTTACTTTTCCATAAAATAGACCCATTTTGACCGCTTGCTTAATTAATGTATTGATTATGAGTTATTTAAATTCTGGCATAGTATGAGCAACCTTAAGTATCAGGTAAAAGGAACAGCTGGATAACTCTAAATACAATTTAATAAGAATTACCAGTCTAAAACCTTACTGATTTAATCGTATCACCCTCAAATATTTAAATAAAGGAATTATGAAAACACTACAACAACTTCTAACCTTGGTATTCAGAGATCCCAAAGATGAGCCGATATTTAATCATGATAGCAGGTTGAAATCTTCCAGGCCGTTTCATCCGGCTCCTTCATTTTGGGCACTTATACCAGTAAGAATTGAACAGGTTAAATACCCACAAAAGGATAATCCGGAATAATGCCTGTTTGATTTTTTGGTTTCTGAAAAAGAAAAATTGAGCAGAATAAAATAATAAGACAGCATGAGCGTTTAATAGCCGACCCCAATAATTCGCTTGTGCTTGGTTATACAAGATGTTTTCTTTGGGGGTTACAGAACCGAATTAGGTTCGTAAACAAAGGCCTGATTTCTATCGGGCCTTTCGCTATTTTACGATAAGCCTGGTGAATTGCTACAGCAATTTCAGGAAGTAATCTTTTTCTTTAGCAGCGTACTGGAGCTTGTTAATTTCTTTGCTTTAGCTTTAGTAGAAAGCGTTTTAGTCTTATTCAGCATTATCAGCGGCTTAATTTCAAACTGGCCATTAATATTTTTATACTGCAGCAGGTAAGATTTCTTTTCCTTAGAGCCGGAATTTTCCTCCTCAATTTTTACCAGGTATTCTATAACCGGCGTTTCTTCGTTATCAGCAACCTGTATTGAAAGGTTTTGTAATGCGGTATTTGCTGTAAGCAGCTCTTCGTTTATTAATGCTTCAGCATATTCAATTTCTTTAATGCTTTTATCAACGGCCTTATTAGCTTTTGCCTTTTTAGCAGCAGCAGCTAAGGCAGGTGGCAGTGGATTATCATTTACAATCTTTTTAAATTTTACAGCTTCATTGCCGGTAATTAAAGCAGGCTTGGGGTTATTAAGGATTTTTTCAGGTTGCCTTGTGAATGCATTCACCAATGATTGTTCAGTTTGAATTCCTGGCAAAAACATCATTAGAGTGAGGAGTGAGATACAGCCAATGCCTGCTAAGCGTACTCTTTGCCAAATACTGATATCTGTTACAGGGCTGGTAGTAAAAAGCCGCTTGATTCTTGTTAAGAGTTGCTTTTTTCCACTGGTAGCGGCCAAAGCCAGCTGTACCGGAAATTGCCGCTGCTGTTCCAGCACCATTAATGCCGCAGCATAATCATGCTTGCTATATTGATAGTTTAATACCCAGTCGTCACAGCAATTTTCCCTTTCTTTCCGGGCTGCTTTACCCAACAGCATAGCAAAAGGGTTGAAAAATAAGATGAGTTCCATAAAAGATTGAACCAGGTTTACCAGGTAATCATTTCTTTTGATGTGTGCCAGCTCATGCAAAAGAATAGCTTCAGCCTGGCTGGTACTGATATTATTCAGCGTAGTAAAGGGTAGGAGGATCAGGGGTTTAAAATAACCGGTGATACAAGGAACGTCTACCTTTTTAGATATCCAAACTTCCACCTTTCTTTTGATACCTAAATGAGCCGCAGTTTTGTTAACAAATATCCTGATATCTGCCGGAGCTTTTATGAACTGGCTGTTTTTTAATAACAAAAGATTATTGAAACGATGGAAGAATTTTATTCCATTCAAAAACAGCAATACGAGATAGGCGCAGGATAACAACTGAAAAGCTGTATTAAACTTTTGGTAAAGCAAGGGCCACTGTAAACTGATATTGGTAAAAGAATAAATACCGGAGCCTTGTAAAGAAAGATAACCCTGAACGGTGGTAACAACAAACCAGGCAAAAGCAATACTTAACAAAAGTAAACCCAGGTGATACCGGAAGAGTGCCGACGCTGCCTTAGAAGAGAAGGTTGTTATTTTGTAAACAAACCACAACAATCCAGCTTGCCAGAAGCTATTGATGATGCCCCAACTGAGGGCCAGTAAAAAATAATTATTCTCAAAAACAGTAAGCAGCATAAAAGCTATTTTATACTTTTCAGGAAATTGCTGATCTCATCCAGCTCTTCTTTGGAAGCTTTGTGATTACCCAGCGCCTGCATTACCAATTGGGCCGAAGAACCACCATAAAGCGAATCGATCATTTTATTTAACAACATGGATTGTGTTTTTTCCCGGCTTACAGCAGGTTTGTAAATATGTGTTTTGCTGCTGCTGTCCCGGGTTACCAGTCCTTTTTCAAACATGATCTGCATCAGTTTAAGGGTAGTGGTATAACCGGCTTCCTTTGATTTTAAAATCTCTTCATTCACATCTCTTACAGTGGCAGCTTGCCTGTTCCACAGCACCTGAAGTATCTCCAGTTCGCCTTCTGTTGGCTTAAGAATTTTAGTTATTGACATAATACGACCATTTTCGTAAGTAAATATAAGGATATTTTAAAAACACAAACTAACAATTTCGTAGAAGGAGAAATACGGGGATAGGATGTTTATTATAAGGATACATTTTTGTAATTCTATTGTATGTTATACCGGGTAACAGCATAAATGTGTAATTGGAGAATAAAAAAAGCCCTCAGTTACGAGGGCTCAATAAATAGCAGTTGGTTTCGGTAAGCTTTATAATTAACAGTCTTTATTATTTCTTAGTTACTCTCACATCAATTCTCCTGTTTTGCGCCTTTCCAGCTTCGGTGCTGTTATCAGCTACAGGATATTGAGGGCCGTAGCCTTCAGCAGTTAAGCGCTTTTCATCCACACCTAATTTTACCAGCTCTGCTTTTGCAGTTTCTGCTCTTTGCTGACTCAGTGTAACATTCGCAGCAGAATCCCCGGTGTTATCAGTATAACCACCCAGCTTTAATTCAACAGCAGGATTAGCTTTTAAGATAGCAGCAATGTTTTTCAGTTGCTCCTGCGAAGCAGCTTTCAACACAGATTTACCAGTTTCAAAATACAAACGGTCCATGGTGAACCAGGTGGTTTTATCTACTGCTTGAGATGCATCTACAATAAAATCAACCAGCTTCTTTTCTGCAGAATTGCCGCCTACATTCAGTTCTGTACCATCAGCTAATTTTAATTTGCCCATGGCGCCAAGGTCATAAACAAAATCACCATCAGCATTGATAGTTCCTTTAACTGAAGTAGTCATCACTGTTTCAGCACCGGTACTGTCAACAGTTTTTATAATTTTTTCTTCCATAATTACAGGACCGGCATTTCCACTCATCCTGTTCAATACCACTAATTGTGCAGCACGGTTAGCCTGTATTTTATCAGCATGAATCTTTGCAATGGAAGGAGCAATTACCAAACTCACAATACTCATCAACTTAATTAAGATATTCATTGACGGGCCAGAAGTATCTTTAAATGGATCACCTACGGTATCTCCCGTTACAGAAGCTTTGTGCGGCTCTGATTTTTTATAATACATCTCACCATTGATCTCTACACCTTTTTCAAAAGATTTTTTTGCATTATCCCATGCACCACCGGCATTGTTCTGGAACATTCCCATCAACACACCGCTAACAGTAGCGCCTGCAAGGAAACCACCCAATACCTCAGGGCCAAAAACGAAACCAATAATAATAGGAGACAGCAATGCAATAGCACCCGGCAGCATCATCTTTTTCAATGAAGCTTCTGTAGAGATCGCCACACATTTATCATATTCCGGTTTGCCGGTACCTTCCATAATGCCTGGAATAGTGCGGAACTGGCGGCGAACTTCTTCCACCATCGCCATGGCCGCTTCACCCACTGCCCTTATGGCCAGGGATGAAAATATAAAAGGAATCATTCCACCTACAAACAATCCTGCCAATACATCCGCATGATAAATATCAATACCATCAATTTTGGCAATACCTACAAAAGCTGCAAACAAAGCCAGTGCGGTTAAAGCAGCGGAAGCAATGGCAAAACCTTTTCCGCTTGCGGCGGTAGTATTACCCACTGCATCTAATATATCTGTCTTTTCACGAACCTCTTTTGGTAATTCACTCATCTCTGCAATACCACCGGCATTATCAGCAATCGGACCGAATGCATCAATAGCCAATTGCATAGCAGTAGTAGCCATCATACCTGCGGCTGCAATAGCCACACCGTATAAACCTGCACAGGCATAAGACCCATAAATACCGCCGGCCAACACTAATATCGGCAACAGGGTACTTTCCATACCCACCGCTAAACCACCAATAATATTGGTAGCATGACCGGTAGCACTCTGGCGAATGATACTCATAACAGGGCGTTTGCCCATGGCGGTATAATATTCCGTAATGATACTCATTAAAGCACCCACCAATAAACCCACCATGATGGCACCAAATACACCCATCTTGGTAAATTCATGTCCACGTAGTGTCATGGTATCTGGCAATAAATAATTCACTAAAAAGTAACATGCTACCGCAGTGATCACCATGGAACCCCAGTTACCCATATTTAAGGCATTCTGAACTTTTTGTGTGCTCAGTCCGGCATTTTCGCCAATGCGTACAAAGAAAGTACCCATAATAGAAAAGATGATACCAGTACCAGCAATCAGCATTGGTAACAGGATAGGACTCAATCCACCAAAAGCATCTACTGCGGTGGTTTCTCTACCCAACACCATGGTGGCCAAAACAGTTGCAACGTAAGAACCGAACAAATCCGCACCCATACCTGCCACGTCACCCACATTATCACCTACGTTATCCGCAATGGTTGCAGGATTACGTGGATCATCTTCCGGGATACCGGCTTCCACTTTACCCACCAGGTCGGCACCTACGTCGGCAGCTTTGGTATAGATACCGCCACCCACACGGGCAAACAACGCTATCGATTCAGCACCGAGAGAAAACCCGGTTAATATTTCTATGGTACGCTCCATTTCCACACTGTCTACCATTGACTCCGGAGCAAAAATTGATTTTAATATAATGAACAAACCGCCTAACCCCAATACCGCTAAACCTGCCACACCCAATCCCATAACAGACCCCCCGGTAAAGGATACTTTTAATGCCTGGCTTAAACTGGTACGTGCAGCCTGAGCAGTACGTACATTGGCCTTGGTAGCCACTTTCATACCAATGAAACCTGCTAGGGCACTAAAGAAAGCACCCAATACAAACGCCAGCGCTATGCTCCAGTGACTGCCCTCATTGCTGTAGCCCATTACACCCAGTAACAAAGCACCAATGATTACAAAATAGGCGAGAATTTTGTACTCCGCCTTTAAAAAAGCCATGGCACCTTCAGCAATATAAGTGCTGATCTCTCTCATGCGTTCGTTACCTGCATCTTGTTTAGATACCCAGGCGAACTTGATAAATGTGTACAAAAGGCCTACTACGCCTAATGCCGGAACTACGTAAAACAATTTGTCCATGATGAATATTTTGTTAAAATTTAGGTCGGCAAAAATAGGGTAATTGATGCAAAAAATACGCAATTGTAACCTTGTAATCAGTTTTTTGAAAGATAAATGTTGGGGGAGTTGGTAACTGCAGATAAATTTAATAAACGTTTGATCTGCAAGTCCGGTTATTTCGAAGGCCCTCCATTGCCCGTCCTTATCAAAAAAAACTGCTATTTAAGTAACACAATACTTCCTTTTCTGTTGATTAATTTACCAGCAGGACTTTTCATTACCATGTAATATACATAGGTGCCGGCATCCTGCGGATTACCGTTGATGGTGCCATCCCATCCAATATTGTTATTGGTGGTGTGAAATGCTTTTACACCCAAACGATTAAATATGGTAAAAGAAATAAGCTGGAAGCTATTGATACGGGGAGGGTAGTAAACATCATTGGTGCCATCCGCATTGGGTGAAAAAGCGGTGGGGATGAAAATATCCTTATACACCTTAACGGTTACCACGGAGCTGGCATTACCACAGCCCTTTGTGGAAACAGCATTTAAGGTATAACTGGTTTCCGTGAATGAATATGCCGGGGTAACCAATGTACTGGTATTACTGATAGTGGCGGAAGGCGACCAATAATAATTAACTGCCGTTCCTTTTACCGACCCGTTTAACAAAACAGTGTCGCCCAATAAAATGGTTTTGTCAGGGCCGGCATCTGCTTCCGCATTTTTAAACACGTTAATTTTTACGTAGGCGGAATCCCTGCATCCGTAGATATTTGTCAGTACCACTTTATATAGTATAGAATCTTTGGGAGTGGTAACTGGATTACCAATGCCGGCATTGGACAAGCTCGTAGCAGGGGTCCACAAAAAAGTGCCATCACCTGTGGCAGCAAGATTTACAACGGTGCCTTCACAAATATTATATTCCGAAGTGGTGGAAACACTGGTACCGGGGAATATGTTTACCTGGAAACTATCTGTTACCGAGCAGCCAAAACTACCCGTAAGCAACACCGTGTACAATCCGGCGTCGGCATTTTGCAGGCTGGGTATTACCAGTAATGTGTTATTGCTTTGCTGGCCGCCGGGGTCGGTCCATTGGTAAGTAGAAAAGTCTGGCGAGGGCCTTAATTCCAGTGGTTTGCCAAGGCACCCTAACACCTGCTGCAGGGGAATATGATTGGGCAGGGCGTGTACATTGGTGGAAATGACTTGCGAATAGATCGTACAGTTTTGGTTACCGGCGTTTACCCGTTCTGCAATGCCGAGGTGAAACAGGATGGCACTGTCGTCCCGTTGCGGTACGCTGTACCTGGCTGCTGCAGCACCGGGAATGTTTTGCCAGGTTTTACCACTGTCGATGCTGCGTTGCCATTGCAGTACCGGGTCGGCATAGCCGGCATAGGTTGCATCCAGTACCACCGGGCTGCTGTAGCCTTTGCACAAATCTATTTCTGTAGTATTGGCACCATTCAATGTTACATTGATATCGCCGCCTGCGGCTTTCAGGGTAATGTCGTCCATGATAAATGCAATGCCGCAGGGCCCCGTGGTGGTACTGCTGATCCTGATCACCAGCGGCTCAGGTACCGGGCCCATGGTATAGAACACCCCATATTCTTTCCATATTTTGTCAAAGCTCAGCTGCATTTCGCCGGTGGTGGTGCTGGCCAGTACCGTGCCGGAAACACTTTCCAGCGAAAGCTTCAGGTTGGGCAGTGCCGGAATACCATTACATACCAGGTTATTCATAATGCCGGCTATAAATGCAGATAGCTGATAAGTAGTATTGCCACATAATCCATCTACCGTTCTTACCAATATGGTGCCCGGGCTGTTGGCAGCATTCACCAGCATATAATTACCTTCATAATCCCCGGTATGGTCACCTATCAGCTGGTTCCAGCCGCCGGTGGCACAGCCAAATAAAAAATGTTCAATGGAGTATTTGCCCGTTCCTGGGCAGCCACCGGTAAATCCCAGCGGGGTTTCGCCGGCCGCAAGTGCCTGGCCACGGCCAGTGCCAAAGTCTATGTTTACAATGGGTAGCCCAAGGTTACCGGGCCATAATTGTGCAGTTAAGGACAATGGCAGGCAAAACAATAAATAAAATATACAGCGAAGCATCATCCTCATAATAAAAACTTGTAGACTATCACAGCACCCAATTCGCTGCCCGTTTCTTTTTTATAAACAGCGGTAAAAATAAAAATAAACATTTTTAAGCACTAAATGGTTGGGGCTGGTCAAACTAAAGGTAGTGCTGGACTAAACGGTAGCCACTGAATCTATCAATAGCCCTGGTGCAGTCGGGGGCGATTGATTTTAGAAACACCTGTATTTCTTTTTTGTACCCGGCAGGGGAGCCTTGTGGCACTTCATTGGCGTCGCACTCTTGTACATTGGTTTTTTATGGAAGCAGGGCCTTACGTTATTCGTACCGCTCTGTGCATTGACGCAATCAACAATAATGAACTACTGATTTTCAATGCAGTTATTTTTTGTAAGTTGTGGATGATAGCGTTAATACAGATGTTGGCAGTAATTTTAGACAGAGACACCAAAACAATGAACATTCTTAAAATCACAAAGACAAACAGGAACTGGCATGAGATAATTTTATGGTGGGAAATTAGGAGAATACCTTATAATATTATTTTGTATTTCGTTGGACTTTTGAGTTTTTATATTAGTTATGTGACGATTCCACTTGTTTATCTTGTAATAGGATTTGCTCTTAATGTTATATATACTCTTGGTTGGATATTTGAACTGCTTTTCATCACAAGACTACAAGATGAAAGCAGGAAGGCCAATTATCCTCGTTATACATTTATTTCGTATTTGGCTTTGTCAACGCTTTTCGTTTTTGGGATTGCAATTTTACTTTTGATTAGATAGTGACATTGATTCTTTCTTCCAGCCCAAGTCTCTGATAATAAAAGTACGCACTGTTCCCTGCCGGTGTCTGCTTTGGGTGGGTAGTGTGCTTAGGAGCTACCCGGCAGCAGCAGGTGATAACTGAAATTTTATTCGTACTGGTTTGTGTATTGACGCAATCAACAATATTGAACTACTGATTTTCAGTTGAGGTTTTTTTGTTAGTTGTGGCTAAAAGCGTTAATACAGATGTTGTTCGCTACCTGCCCAAACATCGTTCGACTAATGTGATTCTGTTGCTCATTTACCTTAGGAATTCCTTAATTTGGTGAATCATGCAAAAATGGTTTAACAATTACAATCGAATATCAAGTTTTCAAATCATTGCATCGATATTCACATTTTTCATTTGGAAACTTGTTCCAATTATTTTAGCTGTTTATGGCAAAATGTATATTGATAAAAATTATAACAATCCTGGTTGGAGTTGGATTAGTCTAGTTGTTATATTTTGGTTGTCCTATTCCTTATTTGGTTTTATTATTCACAGTCTCCAACACCAGTTTGACAAATTGGATGATCTGGCAGAAGCTCTAAAACCTAAACCATTTACCGATAAATATGGAAAAGAATATAAGAGACCAACTTTTGAACAATTTGACCTTAATCCCGAAGATTACTACAAATTCAACCGATCGTTTAGACCAGACTCCTACTTGGTAATTCTGGGAGTATGGTTATTAACTTTCCTTTTTGCTTTTATGGTGACAACTCAAAGAAATTGGAAAGTTTTGGTTGTGGTTCTGTTAATAGGTGTTCTATTTTCAATAGCTACTCACCAAATAATAAAGTGGATCACCTTGGGTAAGGACAAAAAATCTCCACATTATGAAAAGATAAAAAAGTATAATGAAGCTTTAGATATTTACAGAAATGTAGGAGAGGAAAATGGTGATAAATATAGACTTTAAAAAAAGGGAGCGTACAACAATGCATCCATCCAGCGCAAGTCTCCGATAATAAAAGTACTTACTATTCCCTGCCGATGTCTGCTTTGCGTGGATAGAGTGCTTAGGAGCTACCCGGCAACAGCTGGTGATAACTGAAATTTTATTCGTACTGGTTTGTGTATTGGCGCAATTGACAATATTGAATTGCTGATTTTCAATGCAGTTATTTTTTGTAAGTTGTGGATGATAGCGTTAATACAGATGTTGAATGCAATATTAGTGCGACACACAACCACCATAATACTTTTACTCTTTTGCCAAAATTTGTTTGGACAAATAAAACTTGGGACATACTCTCAAATTGACACATCATTATATGCCGACTTGGAATTATATCCAGAGAACAAGTTTGACTTCTACGACACACGGAATGGAAGTTGTTTTGTTTGGACACATACTATTGGACAGTGGAAATCAAATAAGGACACAATCATTTTTTCGTGGCAAAGCACTTGGACAGAAAATTCTGATTCTATTATTTCAAGTAGAAACCTTAAAAATAAAAATGTAGAAGTAACTTTTCTTTATGATAATGGAAAACCAATTTCAAATGTAAAAGTGAGCTTAAGTTGCGACTTTGACAACAATAAAAAAACATATTTGACAGACGCTAAAGGCAAAGTGACAATTCCTCAAAAGCAAAGCTTAGGCTCTGACAAAAAAATGTGTCCTGGCTTTGAAAGAATGTTATATTTTGATGTAAAAAATAGCATCATCAAATTATCTTCTAACACATCTTTAGATTATTATGCAGACTCATTGGACAATGTTTTGACCGTGGTTATTAAAAGAAATCCAAAAACAACTTACAAAACAGAGACAAAAAAATATTTAGTAAAAGACAATACGCTGGTTGATATTGACCCCAAAGAATTTTACAATTACAATTGGGGCGACTTTAAATTTGCTACGACGAAATACGGTAGGTAACATTGCTGCCGTTGTTGGTAGCCCGAAGCCCACGGTAGCCGTTGTTGTGTATGCAGGGCGGGTAAGTAGCTAAGCGTACCAATAACCAGCAGCACAACACTTCGCCTGTTGGTGAAAACACACAACAGGGGCGTCCATATTGGTAAATAGTATTTAATTCATAACACCAACAAGAGCACAGCAAACTTCGACAACTCAGGAATTTAAAAGTAGTACACTATGGAAGACAACTTGCAAGAAATTGAGATTGATAACGAAAAACAGACAAATTTCAGGAAATGGTCATTTAGATTATTTGTTGATTTGATCTTTGTAAACGGTTTGATATTTTATCACGTTACAACAAGTTCCTTTCCCCAACTTTTAGTCATTCAAATTTTTTCAATACTATCCTTGATATTCCTCATCGGAGGTTGTGTGTTTTTGATGCTGAGCATCATCAAAAAAGAACAAAAGAATTATCAATATTGGGTATCGGTAGTTGGATTTCCTTTGTATTTGATTTTATTGATCGGTTTGTACCTTGGTAACTATCTCAAATAAACTCATCCTCGCTTTAGTTCGTGGCCAACGTAGCAGTATTATACTTTCCGTTTCGTGGGCCAAGAACCGGGCAGGGGAACTACTGAAAATCAATGCAGTTATTTTTTTGTAAGTTGTGGATCATAGCGTCAATACAGACGTTGCCTGCAATTGTAAAATGCGACACACCCTAATAATTTTCATATCTGTTTTCATTTTGACTTCTTGTAAAAATCAAGGAGATAAAGTCAATTCACAAGTGAAGTTTACAACAAGACAACTTTTACTAAAGTCAGACACCACAATAAATTCCATTGCCTTTTTTAGTAACAAAATCATTTGCTTACAAGACAATGGCAAAATCATATTGCTTGACTCAAACTATAATAGACAAGAACCACTAGAGAAGAAACTTAATATCTATAAACCTAATTATCTTTTTACACTTCACGACACCGTTTTTATTGGAACAAAAAACAAGGCTTATTTTATTGATAAAGACTTTCAACTTATAGAATTTAAAAGAAAGGAAAGCATGTATGTGGAACAACTTTACGAAGACAGTTTATATTTTGTTTATGGTTGTTGTGCAGGAGAATGGGGCGGTTCAGTCTTTTTCTTAAATAAAAACACAAAAAAGACTTACTCATATTTTGCCACTTGTGCCAGCCAGGTTTTGAGGTTTAAAAACAACTATGTTGTTTGTAATAACTTAGCACATATGGGAAGAAGTATGAGTTTTTTGTTTGTTCCTCAACCGACCAAACTTTATGAATTGACTGATGAAAAATTAAAAAATCATTGTAATTGGTACACCACAATAGACAGTCTAAAAAATTATTGGGAAAAAAGTAAAATCGGCGATGTTAGATTTTATCGTGGTACTTATGGTTCAATGTCATTGGTTACATTTCCTGTTAAAGACAGTCTATATTCGATTCTCTGTAATGACAGTTCAACATTTATCGCAGTCCATAAAGGTGACACAACATTATCAAGACAAATAATTATCAACAAAACAATATCTTTTCATCAATCTCAAGTTATCACTGCAGGACACAAGCAAATCTGCTTATACAATTTGACTAACGGTTCACCGTTTGCAGCTTATACAACTACAGGAAATAATTCAGGACTTGTAATAATTGACAGCAATAGAATCGACATCTTAGACAAATTCCAGAAAGCAAATTGAGTGACGGGAAACAACTACAAGTAACATGTCTCGGCCTGAAAAAGGTTCACTACAAATCAACGTCCGCCAAGGTCCCTGGCACAACCACCTATTTTTTAACTAATACGAAAGTGATCTGTTTGCCACCAACCATTGCTGAAGACACTACTATATATGTATCCATCAGTTTTTCTTATCCGCAACTCTCCTCAACCAAATTGTTACGCCAATCAGGCATACTAAAATTAAAAAGTCTCTAACAACAGCATTATCGGTTGATGTTGGAACCCGATGTCCGCTGCCATGTGCCAACACCCAGAAGAATAAATTAAGGAATGCCAGTACTACCAGGATAATGAGGGTAATTTTTAATGCAAGTTTCAATAGTTTGTTTTTGTTTTCTTTGGTGTATGAATAAGCCTGCGCCAGAGCAGGAGAACTTGATTCATTTATTAATTACTTCTTTCTTTATCTTCTTTTTCAACCCTTGTACTAACAGTACGATACCAGCAACAAAAGAGGCAGCAGCAATACTCCAAATAATCCAGTCTTCCAGTTTGTGTATGCGAAACATTAAATTTCCATGCATACCAGCCAGGTAAAACATAAAACAACTGAACGTGACAAAGAATAATAGGAATGCGTATGCTGTTTTCATTTTAAAAGTTGATATGCTGAAGTTAAGATAGTGGGTCTGCTTTAATACCATTTTGATCTTCCTCAAACAATACATCCAAGATCACCACATCCGCTGCAGCCCAACCAAAATTCCCCCAAAAATACCGTGAAAACACCCTACCACAGGTCCCAACCGGTTTTTATATTTATCACGGTAAGCAACGGGGCACCCGGCAGGTAGCTGCCACCCGACTGGCACAACAGTACTTTGCAACGAGCGGTATGCCACTTAACCAACTGATTATATACCCGTCAATTAAAACCTGATGAACGCATATTTATTCAATCACAGCATCGCCACCCGTCCCGGTATCAGTCTTGTGTCCCGGGGTTTTCACAGCATTTTCTAACTTTCAAAAAATACCATCCGTGAAACCCCATCGGGACACAAGTGGCTAACATGGCTTGATGGAATAACAATCAGCAGCAAATTTTCTTGTACTGACAAGTGGTATAGTTTTCCTGTGCCAGGCTGTTACTAATATGTGAATAAACATGCCAGTAAAAAAATCGAAGGTATTAGTAACAAATGCACACCGGACGGGAGCCTGGTGCCTGATGGAGACCAGTTTTAAATTAGATTAAAATGGCAGGGTTATAAAGGTTGTATCACCACATTTTATTTGTATCAAAGTGTCTTTTCCTATTCCCGGGGTACTTATTTTTTCAGCATGTATTTTATGTACACCAATTTTTGGGTATCCGAACCAGGTAGTATCGGCAGGAAGCGTAACACTAAAAGTGGAATCGGATAATTTATAGGGTTCTGCCGAGTTGTTTTTAACTTTTAATGTGCCGTTGGCTGACAATACAGAATAACCATACAAAATAATCCCATCAATTAAAGGCCGGTTAAGGGTAGTTTGGCTGGCCCTGTTGTTTTTGCAGCCTTTTTCTGCAGTCCAGTAATAAAGCGTCGGTTCCAGGTTGGGGTAATATAACTTTCCGGTACTGTCAGCTATCCTAATTATACCTGTATCAGCAGCATTTTTGTACAACCTTACTACTGTTCCTGCAACACTCTTTCCTTCATCATCTCTTAAGGTGATCATTAATCTTGTTTTTAGTTTTTCCTGTGGTGGATTTTTAGCACACCTTAAAAAAAATAAACTTGCCAGCAATACCAGTATCAATAACGGAACATAAGTCTTCATTTAATATTTATTTGAGATTTAAACCTGGTTAAACAGTTGTAAAAATGTTCCCGAATTTCAGCAAAATTGAACCAGCTAAAGATACAACGTTGGGTATTCTTTTGATCATCCTGATTGTTAAATAGTATATGCATTTAAAGCATTTGCTGTACTACAAATATTTGTTCTGTAATACCGCATCTCCACCATGTATTTTGCAGCAGGGCAGTGGCACTGTTGCCATTAAACAAAGAGTGATGGATGATTAATGTATGCAGCCTGTTGGTTTTTATGTTGATGCGGTGTTGGTATCTGCCAGGATGCTGTTGCAGCGGTCAATGGCTTCTTTAAAACTGCCGGTAACATTTGCTTTGCCAATTGCAAATAATAATCTTGAATCTTTTAATTCCTGCATTACCTGCTGGCTGTGTACTTCAGATAAAATAAGTTTGGTGCCGCGGTGTTTTGATTCTTTATAAACTTCCTGTAAAGTTCTTATGCCGGTGGCATCAATAATGGGCACCTGCCGCATACGGATAATGAGCAGCGCCGGCGGTTTTTCTATGAACCTCATGGCATCCTTAAACTTGTATGCTGCACCAAAGAACAACGGACCGGTAATTTCAAACACTTCCGTATTGGCAGGAATCGTAAAATTTCCCAATGCTTCATTATCTTTTCCAGGGTTGTTGTCATCGATATCTTTTGTGAGCATACTTACATCGCTAAACTTGATCATTTTACGCATAAACAGGAAAACCGCCAGCACCATGCCAATTTCAATGGCCACTGTTAAGTTAACTATTACGGTAAGTAAAAAAGTTGTCAGCAGCACCGCCACATCGCTTCTCGGGCCTTTAAATACAGATACAAAACTTTCCCATTCACTCATATTATAAGCCACCACTACTAATATTCCTGCCAGTGTTGCCATTGGTATTAATGCGGCCCATTTCCCAACAAATAACATTATCAGCAAGAGTGTAATTGCATGAACGATTCCGGCAATGGGTGTACGTCCGCCGTTTTTTACATTGGTGGCAGTACGGGCAATGGCGCCGGTGGCGGGTATGCCACCAAAGATGGAAGAGAAAATATTGGCTGTGCCCTGGGCTATCAGTTCCATATTGGATTTATGATTGCCGCCAATCATACCATCGGAAACCACCGCAGACAATAATGATTCGATACCACCCAGCAATGCAATGGTAAAAGCAGGCTGAATTAAATTTTTAATGGTGGCAAAATCCACGTGTGGAATTACTGGTATTGGCAGTGAGGAGGGGATGCTGCCAAACCTGCTGCCAATAGTATCTACCGGAAGGTGGAGTAATTGCATGGCGGCAGTGGTTACCAATATAGCAATGAGTGAGCCGGGTATTTTATGGGTTACTTTTGGCCAAACCAAAATAATAACAACCGTAACGGCGGCTATTACTGCAGCATATAAATTGGCGGAGCTAAAATTTTCAACATAGCTTTTCCATTTATCCAAAAAATCAGCGGGAACGGCTCCCATGTTTAAGCCAAAAAAATCTTTTACCTGGGAGGAGAAGATCAACACTGCAATACCACTGGTAAAGCCAATGATTAATGGATGCGGAATGAATTTTATTACTGAACCCAGTCTTGCAAAACCCATCATGATCAGCATTACACCCGCCATGAAGGTGGCAATGATCAACCCATTGACCCCATGTACCTGTACGATGCCATACACAATAACAATGAATGCCCCGGTAGGTCCGCCAATTTGCACCCGGCTGCCACCCATGGCCGAAATAATAAACCCGGCAATAACGGCGGTGTATAAACCTTTTTCTGGTGATACACCGCTGGCAATTGCAAATGCAATGGCCAGTGGCAATGCAACGATACCAACAATGATACCCGCCATCACATCTTTACCGAATTGCTGCCGGCTGTAATTTTTTAGAGTATCAAATAATTTTGGAACGAACATTTTTTTTATTAATTAGCGGTAGTGGCCGGTTACTTTATTTTGCTCTAAAGTTATTCAACCGTTTAAGGCAGTATTGATTTTAATAAAACTTCAGTAACTGCAACCCCTGAATTTAGATTGACTTTAGTTGGAAGTAAACTTAATATATTTTTAATCTGCTTACTCAGCCTTACTAAAATAGCCTTCCATTTTTTGCCTAAGCTCAGCAGGCATTTCACTTCGCTTCATTCCTTTGGCCTGCATAAAATACAAGGTAACATCGCCGGTGTTCAGCAATTCGTCCTGTTCATTATAAATTTCATGATGAAAAATAATTTTATGATGGACTGGTAATTCTTTGAGTGTTGTTTTTACAGTGATCAGGTCCTCATATTTAGCAGGGCGGAGAAACCGGCTGTGGATATCCACCACCGGCATGATGATGCCCATTGCTTCAATATCTTTATATGAGTAACCAATTTGTCTTAACGCTTCACCTCTTCCTATTTCATAAAACTGTGCATAGTGCCCATGATACACCACACCCATTTGATCGGTGAGTGCATAATGAATCCTGATCTGTGTTTCTGTTGTAAACATTACTAAAAATTATTTTAAAAAAAGTGTTGTCAACCTTTCTTAAGGTTGGCAACACTGAATATTTTTTTATTTACCACTCATAGCATCCACACTAATTCTGCCCGGCCCAAGAATTAATATCACCACATAGCAGCCCAAGTATAAAGCAGCCGTTTCGCCGTCACCAAAAAAATCTCCATTGTGTGCTTTAAACAAAGCAATGCCCATGGCAACAATTAATGGAATGGCAGAAAGCCTGGTAAACAATCCGAGAATTAAAAAAAGCGAACAAAAGAATTCAGCAAACACCACTAAGGCCAGTGATACCGGTTGACCCATCCCTAAAAAATTCATAAACTTACCTTGCATGCTGCCAAAATGAACCAGCTTATCGTACCCATGGTTGATCATTAAAAAACCCACCACTAAACGCAGCAACAACATGGCTGCATTGAACGCTCCGGCTGAATATTTTGTAGATAACAGTTTTTTCATAATGTAAAAGATTTTGTTTTTTACAGGTTAAAATTTTAATTGGTTGCTTACTTTATAATTTATTTAACAGCACTGCGAATGTACATTCGTTTTGTTTAAGGTACTTATCCACTTATTCACAAATGCTTTGGAATGGTGTTTGTACTGAAGGCAATGTAGTTAATTTTGTGACATAGTAAAATGAAAGACTCCATATTTATGATGATCAAAAAGCCAATTGTATTCCTGGCCATATTGTCTGTATTTTTCCTCCCGGTATTTTCTCAGCAAACACATGTATACACTGATACAGAAAGAAAATTTAAAGAAGCAAAAGAGCTGTTTGTAAAACAGCAGTATGCTTTAGCTTATCCATTGCTGCAGGAAGTAAAACAACAGCAACCCGATAACCAAAAGACCACCAAAAAATATTTGCATGATGATGTAAATTATTATTACACGGTCTGCAGACTGAAATTACAAATACCCATAGCAGAAGAGGAAGCGGTACAATATATAGACTGGATAAACAATGAACCCCGTACACAGTTGATGAGTTATCATTTGGGGAAATACTATTTTCTGAAGGATGATTTCAGAAAGGCAATAGCTAATTATGAAAGGGCAGGGTTGGCAAACCTGGATAATGATGAAATAGCAGATGCAAAATTTGAAATGGCTTATTGTTACTTCAACCTAAAAGACCTGGATAAAGCTAAGCCGCTATTTAATGAAATTCACCAGCTGCCGGATAATAAATATTATATACCTGCCAATTACTACTATGGGTTTATCTGTTTTTATCAAAAGCAATATAACGAGGCATTAACCGCCTTCAGGCTGGTGGAAAGCAGGGATGAATACAAAGGTGTGGTGCCTTATTACATTGCCGATATTTATTATTTCCAGAATAAAAAGGATGAAGCACTTAAATATGGAGAGAGTGTGCTGAGCAGGGGCAATTTATATTATGAGAAAGAACTGAAACAATTGCTGGGACAAATTTATTTTGAGAAAAAGAATTTTATCAAAGCGCTTCCGTTGCTGGAATTTTATGTAAACAATAGTGACAAAGTGAGCAGGGAAGATATGTACGAACTGAGTTATTGTTACTATGAAGCAAAAAAGTTTGATAAAGCAATTGAAGGATTAAAGCAACTGAGCAATGAGAAAGATTCGCTGGGGCAGAACTCCATGTACATATTGGCCGATTGTTATTTAAAGACCAATCAAAAAGCCAATGCCCGTAATGCTTTTCAATATTGTGCTTTTAACAGCAGCAACAAAAAGCAGCAGGAAATATCCCTCTTTAATTATGCCAAGCTTTCTTACGACCTGGGTTTTCAGGATATTGCGTTGAAAGAAATGGAGCGATTTATTACGGAGTATCCATCTTCTGAAAACAATACAGAAGCAAAAGAAATAATGGTGGGGCTGCTGGCCAATACCAATAACTATAAAGATGCTTTGGCACTGTATAAATCATTTGGTAAGCCCACTGCTTCCATGCAAAAAGTATATCCAAGAATTTTATACGGCAGGGCAGTGGAGTACATGAATGATCAGCAGATATTAAAAGCAGATGAACTGTTTGCCAATATTATTGCATTGCCTCCTTCCAACATTACACCTTATGCAAATTTCTGGAGAGGAGAAATTGCATACCGGTTTGTAAAGTTTGATGAAGCCATTCGCTTCCTTTCATTTTTTGTGCAAAGCAATTCAGCTACCTTAGGTGAGGCCAATATGCAAACAGCAAAATACGACCTGGGGTATAGCTGGCTGAAAAAAGAAAACTACAAACAGGCGCTGGGATATTTTGAATCCATTGCAAAGATGAATACTACTGCTGCTGCACTGGAGCAGGATGCTTATGTACGCAGTGCAGATTGCTACTTTATGGCGAAAGATTTTTCAAAGGCCAATGCGATGTATGATAATGTGATCAGCAATGCGCTGCCGCAAAGTGATTATGCATTATTCCAAAAAGCGATGATTGCAGGTATTAAGAGTGGTGCTTCAAAGATAACGGTGCTGAACAGCCTGAACCGGCAATATCCTCAAAGCCCGTTGGTGCCGGATGCTACCATGGAAATAGCCAACACCTATATGGCCCAGGAAAAATTTGCAGAGGCCATTCCTTACCTGAAAAATATTTTAACTGCTTCCAACAGTGGCGGATTAAAACCCTTGGCATATTTAAAATCAGGGTTGAGTTATTACAATCTTAATAAGAATACTGACGCACTAAACAGTTACCAGCAGTTGATCCAGCAATATCCACAGTCAACTGAGGCGGATGAGGCACTGGACAATATCAAAAATATTTATGTGGAAGAGGGCAGGCCTAACGAGTATGTGGAGCTGATGAAAAAGAATGGTAAGAATATTACTGTATCAGAAGCAGACTCCTTAACCTATTCTGCAGCCGAATTAAAATACAGTAACAATGATTGTGCGGCGGCTGTTAACGGTTTCAATAATTATTTAAACCAGTATCCTGATGGGGCATTTGCTATTGAGGCTAATTATTTCCGCAGTGAATGTTATGCTAAAACGAAGGACTGGCCCAATGCTTTAAAGGGATACGATTATGTATATGGCAAAGGGCTCAATAAATATTTTGAACGCTCCACACTGGCTGCAGCAAGGATAGCTTATTTTGAATTGAAAGATTATGCAGGTGCAACAAAATATTTTAGTGCTTTGCAAACAGGGGCAGTAAACCAGGAAAACCAACTGGAAGCATTAAGGGGATTGGTGCGTTGTTATTACCAGCTAAAAGATTTTACACAAGCTAATGACGCAGCAAAAGAACTGGTTTCTAAAAAAGGTATCAGTACCGATGATAAATCTGTTGGATTTTTAGTGCTGGGTAAATCACAGCAATTAAGTAATGATTGCAATAATGCAATTGCTTCGTTTAAGAATTGTGCAACCATTAATAAAACAGCGTGGGGCGCTGAGGCCCGGTACGAAATAGCCAACTGCCAGTTTACTTTGAATAACATGACCGCTGCAGAAAAAGCAGCCATGGCCACCATCAAAGAAACCAGCAGTTATGATTTTTGGGTTACCAAATCTTATATCCTACTGGGAGATATTTTCTTACAGAAGAAAGACTATTTTAATGCAAAGGCCACCTATGAAAGTGTGGCGCAAAACTCAGCTATACCTGAGTTAAAAGTGGTGGCACAGCAAAAATTAGACAAAGCAAAAGAAGAAGAAAAAATTATTTCAAAAATTTAATACCGCATTAGCATAACAGTTTACGGCTCCAGTTTTAGTAAACCTTAAATGATACAATGAAAAGAATATATTTTATAACCATACTTTGTTTTACAGGGGCTGTATCTTTTGCACAGCGTGATACTACCAAAAGGCAATCCATTGATATTACATCCAGTTACAAGCCTGTTTTGCGGAATGCAGTGAAGATCAATTTTTCTGCTGCTCAGCTCAATCCAGATTCAGCTAAGGCAATATCTCCATATACTATTCCTCAGCAGAATCTTTTCTACACTTATCAGCCTGTTTCTTTAAAGCCATTAGCCTTGCAGCAGGATACCATGCTGGAGCTGGGAGTGAGAAACTATTTGAAAGCTGGTATTGGTAATTATTCCACACCTTACTTCAGCGCAGGATTAAGTTTTGGTGATGGCAAAAAGCAATTGGTGAATGTATATGCAGATTATATTTCATCCAAAGGCGATATTAAGAATCAGAATTATTCAGGCTTCAATTTAAAAGCGGCCGGCAGTTTTTTTACAGCAAAAAATGAAATATATGGCGCTGCTGCTGTTAAGTTACAGGATTATAGTTTGTATGGATACGATCATGTGGCGCATGATTATAACAAAGACGAAGTACTACAACGTTTTCAGAATATAAAACTGAATGCAGGTTTCCGAAATAAGGATAAAAATGAATCCGGAATTAATTATGATCCCAACCTGGAGATCAATATGTTTAATAACAAGGATAAGGTGCAGGAAAGTTCATTGCTTGTTACAGCACCGGTAAGTAAAACTTTTGCAGATGTATTTACCGTGAGTGTAACTGCTAAAGCAGACATCACTTCTTATAAAACAAAAAATCTTGCTGAAAATGTAAGTTTGAATAATAACATTTTTTCAATCGCTCCTGAACTGATCTATGTTTCACCGGAGTCTTTATTTAATATACATGCAGGTATAACACCTGTGTGGGATAATGGTAAGCTGAGTGTGTTGCCCAATATTTACGGTGAGCTGAAACTGCAGGACCAGGTGTTTTTATTGCAGGCTGGTTTAGTGGGTAGATTCATCAAGAACAGTTTTCAAAATTTATCAGCCATCAATCCTTACCTGCAAACAGACTCAATACAGCGTAATACAAAAGAAATTGAATTTTACGGTGGTATCAAAGCAACCATGGGTGATCATTTTAATTTCAATGCAAAAGCATCTTACCTTTCTTATACCAACCTGCCATTTTTTATTAATAACAAAACCAACCAGCAATTATTTTATGTGAGTAACGAACGGAGTGTGAAAAATTTACGCATACATGGTGACCTTAGTTATATCAGCCAGGATAAATTTACAGTAACTGCAGGGCTTACATTCAATGGCTATACCGGCATGAAAGATAACGACAGGGCATGGGGAACTGTTCCGGTTGAATTGAATGCATCTGTCCGCTGGTGGGCATTTAAACAGCTATTGATCAAGGGTGATTATATGGCATTTACCGGAGGACCGGTTCTGCTGAGTGATAATACTGATGCAACTTTAAAGGGAGGAAACGACCTGAGTGCAGGTGTTGAATTAGTGATCAACAAAAGATTCAGCGCCTGGCTGGATGTAAATAATATCTTCAACAACAAATACCAGCGCTGGTATAATTACCCGGTTTATGGGTTGAACATATTGGGCGGTGTTACTTTTAAATTCTAAAGTAATTATCAGTAGTAAGCCGCTTTTGATGGTATTTTGAAGAAGGATATTGATATTTGCATCAATTTCAGTTCAGCTTCAAATTGTCAGGTATGTTTAATATTATCGCTGCTTCATTTTTTCAAAGGAAATCCTGTGTGTTACCCGGCATTGGTAAACTTTCGTTGGTTACATATCCTGCAGCAAGTGATTTTTCCAATAAGCAAATAGTGGCTCCCGTGCAGGAGATTGTTTTTACCCCATCGGTTGATGAAAAATTATTCAATGAATTTTCAGCCATCAGTGAATTGATGAAAAAGAAGCTGGATGAAGAAGGGGAGGTTGACCTGGCAGGCATTGGTGTTTTTACCAAAAGCAAAGAAGGGGATATTAAATTTACTCCAATACAACTGGACGAAAATATACAGGTACCTGTTAGTGCTGTCAGGGTTATTAGGGAGCATGCTCAACATGCTATGTTAGTAGGTGATAAAGAAACAACGAATACACAGATGACCGAATTGCTGAATGAAGAAGCGCCAGCAAAAGATAAATGGTGGATATTGGCCATTGTTTTAGGTGCTGCAGGATTACTGGCACTGATCATTTATTTATACCAGCACGGTATTAATGCATTTGGAAATGTAGCGCCGTAATTGGCTGCAGCAAAAATCATCCATCAATTAAATTGTAATTCAAACAGCTTGGGCCATTTTTTTCCTGTAATATAAATTTTCTTACTGGTGCTGTCATAAGCAATTCCGTTCAGTACATTATCCAGACTTTGGTAATCAATGGGGAAATTAGCATAAAAACTTTTGAGTAGTTCAGCAGTATATATCTTTCCAATAACATGCCCGTTGGAAGGATCAATTTGTAAAATATAATCGCCTCCCCACACATTGGCAAATATGGTTCCATTGATATACTCCAGTTCATTCAAATTCTTTACCGGCCCGAAATTATCTACTACCTGCAATATTCTTTTTATTTTAAAGTCATCAGGGTTTACAAAATAAAGATTGCCCTGAGGTTGGCCATCACTGATGATTAGTTCGGTGCCATTGTTTGTCATTCCCCAACCTTCTGTTTGCCATGGAAAGGTGTTTATTGGTTTACTCAGATCTTTCAGGTCATAAACATATACCAGGTTATTATGGTAAGTGAGCTGGTATAATTTGTCTTTAAAAATATTAATGCCTTCACCAAAGATGGTACTGTCCTTAATGAGATATTTTTTTTCGGTTCTGCCTGTTTTAATATCATTCACCTGTATCATTGACTCTTTTAATTGACCGGTACTTTCATACATTTTTCCATCATGTATAAAAAGGCCTTCGGTAAATGCAGCAGTATCATGGGGGTATTCTGCCATCACCATTACCTGCAACATTTTAGGGGCTGCAATACCATTGGTACTTGCAGGTGTTTCTTCGGGCCCATCATCAGTTTTGTTGTTATTACATCCGATAAATAAAACCGTAAACAGTAAGGGTAATAATTGCTTCATTAGTAAAATTTGATGGCAAATGTAACGAACCGGAAATAGTTTTCCATATATCCGGTTTTTAAAAGATTGCCAATTTATTTGGGGGCACCACAAATATTTTGTTAATTGCAGTATCTCTGAAACGGTTATTTCTGCTGAATAATATTACAGTTACACCGTGATATAACAGGGATGGAATTAAAACCCATCCATTATCCTTGATTATTTCCATTCCACTATTCCATTGTAAACTCCATTAGGGCTTTGCCTTACTGATTTCAATCCATTTTCCGTTGTTAAAATTTCGCTGTGGACAGTATTGATGTCCATTTTACCACTGTTTTTTTCCAGAATATGGAAAATGCAGCGGGTTCCAATTCCCTGAAAGCCGCTATGGTAAAGCATTTACATATTTGGCACTAATCATGAAATCTACATAAGCAACAGGGTAATATCCCCAATCAAACTTATGAAAGCACTAACAACTATATTCTTCCTCTTCATCCTGGCCCAGGCCGGTGCCCAACGTATATGCGGTTCATCAGAATACAAGAAACAACTGCTTATTCAAAACCCCTCTTTACAAAATTCATTTGATAAGGCTGAACAGCAAATTGTAAAAACAATAGCCAATTCAAAAAGATACGCAGCAAGAGATACGTCATCAAATGAAATTATCAATGTACCGGTGGTAATACATGTGATCTATAAAAGTGGCGTTCAAAACATCAGCGATGCTCAAATATTATCTCAGCTGGATGCTTTAAACAAAGATTTTTCTTACTTAAATAGTGACAGGATCAATTCGCCACTTGCTTTTAAAAGCCTGGCAGCTGATACTAAAATTAAGTTTTGTCTTGCACAGGTAGATCCTAAAGGAAAAAGAACTTCAGGAATTATCCGTAAACTGAGTAAGATGGAAATTTTTACTGCTGACGATGCAATGAAATTTACTGCCAGTGGTGGTGATGATGCATGGGACAGTCAGCATTACCTGAACATCTGGGTTTGTGCATTGAGTGCAAGAAGTTTAGGTTATGCAACACCTCCCGGCGGACCTGCTGATAAAGATGGTGTGGTGATAGCCTACGATGTTTTTGGTACTGTTGGTACACTTCGCAGTTCGTTTGATAAAGGCAGAACTGCTACACATGAAGTAGGTCACTGGCTTGGTTTAAATCATATGTGGGGTGATGCCACCTGCGGCGATGATGGCGTGGATGATACTCCAAGACAAAAGACTTACAATTTTGGCACACCGGTTTTTCCACACGTAACGGATTGTTCAGTGGATGCCAATGGTGATATGTTTATGAATTACATGGATTTTTCTGATGATGCTGTTATGAATATGTTTACCATTGGTCAGAAGAAAAGAATGAGGGCTTTGTTTGCAAAAGGAAACATGCGTAATTCTTTCCTTGCTTCATTTGCCTGCGACAGTACGTTAGCACAGGCTGCTCCTTTGCCAACACCTGAAACAGCACCTGCTACAGTAACAGATTCTGCTGATCAGTTTAAAGTTTATCCAAACCCTGTTCAGGATATTGCTACCATAGAATATGTACCTGCCGCAGAATTTAGTGTAAAACATATCAGCATATACAACACAATGGGTGTAAATGTATTGAACGCAGAAATTAACAAAGGAAAAATGTCTATCAACTTGTCACATCTTTCCAAGGGAGTATATATCGTTCGTATCGGTGAAGGAAAGAAAGCTTACATCACTAAATTGATAAAGATGTAATAATGGAACAGCTCATCATGATTCACTCATGAGAGCTGCAATTTTTTCAGCAACCACCGGAGCCAGTGCCACACCCATTCCGCTCATTCTTACACAGCAAAATACCTGTTCACTGATTGCTTTTACAATGGGGATCTTTTCACTGCCCATTGCCATGATGCCACTCCAGCGGTGAGTAATAGTGAAAGCCGTACCAGGTAACAAATGCTGGCGGACAAAATCTTCCAGTTCATTTTGAATGATATTGGTAGTAGCTATCTCAGTAGTTTCTTCTTCTTTAAATGCCTTGTTTCTTGCTCCGCCAATCAGTAAGCGATTACCTAAATTCCTGAAATAATAGTAACCCTGATCAAAGTGAAAAGTGCCTTTCATTTTAAAGCTATCAATTGCATCCGTGATTAACACTTGGCCACGGTTTGGTATGATATCAATTTCAGGAATCAGGGTTTTTGTAAAGGCATTGGTGCAGAGCAGGAGTTTTTTTGATGTGAAGGAGATCTGTTCATTGGTGTTTACAATTACATTGCTATCCTGCTGTTGATATCCCTTCACTGTAATTCCAGTAAGTACCTGCACACCCATGCCCTGCACTTTTTGTAACAAGGCCTGTACAAATTTTCCTGAATGAAGTCCGCCTTCTAACCTGCTTTCAATTAAATGAGCAAAGCCTTTAAAGCCAAATAATGTAAGCTTCTCATCAGCTATATTAAACGTATCTGGTAAACCAGTGATTAACTGAAGTCTTTCGTTCAGCCAGTCAAGTTTAGCTGCACTTAGCTCCCAGTCAGCAGAGCCTTCCCTGAAACATTCATATCCTCCGGAAGCATCATAACCGATCGTTTCATCCGAAAAATATTTTCTTATTTCATGCAAACCCTGGTAACGCATACTCACTACCTGCCATGTTTTTTGTTCTCCCATGCTGGCAATATCATGCAGTAATTCAGATGGACTGCCAAAACAACTAAAGCCTGCATTCCGGGTACTGGCACCGGTAGGTATGATACCTCTTTCCAGGATCGTGATCTTTTGACGGGGATTCTTTTCCAGCAGTTTTAAAGCACTCCAAAGGCCTACAAAGCCGCTGCCAACTATAATTACATCCTGAGGAGCAAAAAAACTCTCTTTTTCCCAAACAGACAGCTGTTCCATACAATATTAAGTTTGTTAAAGTTGTTAAAGATAAAAACTAATTATGCCCTGTAAATGGAGGAGGCACTATTTTTGTTTTTGAACCCAAAAAAATCAAATGAAAAAACTAATTACCCTATCTGTAATCGTCTCCCTGTTTAGTATCAGCTCATCTGCACAAGGTCTTAAGGGATTGATGAATAAAGCTACCAAAACAGTAAATGACATATCCGGCAACAGTAGTAAAGGCGGTCTTAGCAATGATGACATTATCAGTGGCCTGAAAGAAGCATTAAGAGTGGGCACAGACAGCAGTGCAAAAAAACTCAGTACGATGGATGGTTTTTTTGGTGATGCTGCCATTAAAATATTAATGCCTCAGGAGGCTCAGGACGTAGAAAAAACTTTACGCAGTGTGGGCATGGGAAAGATGGTGGATAAAGCAGTATTGTCTATGAACCGGGCGGCTGAAGATGCAGCCAGTGGAGTAGGGGATATCTTCTGGACATCGATCAAAAAAATGTCTGTTAATGACGGCTTGCAAATATTACAAGGTGGAGATTTTGCAGCCACTGAATACCTGAAAAAAACAACCACTTCTGAATTGACTGAAAAATTCAGACCGGTGATAGAAGCATCCTTGATCAAAGTGGATGCTACTAAATACTGGAAAGATGTTTTCACCAAATACAATATGTTTTCTTCCAAGCCTGTAAATACTGACCTTACTGCTTATGTTACAGAAAAAGCATTGGCAGGTTTATTTCATAACATCAGTTTAGAAGAACAAAAGATCCGAAAAGATCCTGCGGCACAGGTTAATGATATCTTGAAGAAAGTGTTTGGGAAGTAAAATTAATTTTCAATTTCATACATGTAAAAGGATTGCAATTTATTTGTAATCCTTTTTTGTTTGCCATTATTTATTAGCAGAAAGCTTTAAATTTGAAAAGAAGATCCATCTGTATTTTCACTAATTACATTCAAATAACATTAATTTATCGCCACTCATACAAAAACAATAGTGCAGGATAGCATACTTAGGAAAGTAAAGTATGTTTGCAAACCAAAATTTTCTACCATTGTCAATATTAAAAATTACGATCGCTATCTGCTTTGTCTGCTAATTAAATTCTTTAGTAATATCATAAACAAACTCAACTATGAACCTTTCGCTTGCCATTGTAAAAAGATTGCTTTTTTTCTCACTTGTATTGTTCCTGTTTTCCTGCTCCGGTAAGCGTTCCGGTAAAGCAAGAATATTGGTGTTCAGTAAAACAGCCGGCTTTCATCATGAGTCCATTGCAGATGGTAATACCACCATTCAAAAACTGGGTAACCTGCATGATTTTGATGTGGACACTACCAGCAATGCAGCCATGTTTGACGAGGACAGCCTGAAAAAATATGCCGCCATTGTTTTTTTAAGTACTACAGGTGATGTGCTGGATTATCAGCAGGAAGCAGCTTTTGAAAGATACATACAGGCAGGCGGTGGCTATATGGGCATACATGCTGCTACAGATTGTGAATACGACTGGGGTTGGTACGGCCGCCTGGCAGGTGCTTATTTTTTAGATCATCCAGGGATTAATGACACTTTTCCCAATGTGCAGGAAGGGGTATTGAATATAATTGATAAGGATAATATAGCTACCAAACATTTACCGGCACAATGGAAACGTACAGATGAATATTATAGTTTTAAAAAGATGAGTAAAGAGGTAAAGGTGATCATGAGTATTGATGAAAAGACATACCGCGGTGGGAAGAATGGAGATAACCATCCTATTGCCTGGTACCACGATTACGATGGTGGCAGGGCATTTTATACAGAGCTGGGGCATACCAAGGAATCTTTTGCAGATCCATTATACCAGCAGCATATTTTAGGAGGTATTCAATATGCCATCGGCGAGAACAAAGAACTTGATTATGCTAAAGCAAAAACACAAATACCGCCGGAAGACAACCGCTTTACCAAAGTGCAGTTATCGCAAGGCGAGTTTTATGAACCAACTGAAATGACTATTTTACCAAACTTTGATATATTAATTACACAGCGCAGAGGTGAAATCATGCTGTATAAAAGTGAAACAAAAAAAGTAACGCAGGTTGGTTTTTTAAATGCTTATTTTAAAACAACTAAAAGCGGGGACAATGTAGAAGAAGGTGTGCTTGGTATTGCAAAAGATCCGGACTTTGCAAAAAACAACTGGGTGTATATTTATTACAGTCCTATCGATAGCAGTGTTAACCGGTTATCAAGGTTTATATTTAAAAATGATACGCTTGATAATGCAACAGAAAAGACAATTCTTGAAGTGAAATCACAAAGAGAAATTTGTTGCCATACGGGTGGTTCCATTGCCTTTGGGCCTGATAAATTATTGTATTTTTCTGCTGGTGATAACTCAACTCCTTTTGACGAACCAGGTGTTAAATATGTAAATAGTGGTTTTGGGCCAATGAACGATTTACCTGGTGCTGCACACCTGCAATACGATGCAAGAAGATCAAGCGGTAATACAAATGATTTACGCGGAAAGATTATGCGGATAAAGGTTAAGGAGGATGGCAGTTACGAAATACCTGATGGCAATCTTTTTCCTAAAGGCACTCCCAAAACAAGGCCGGAAATTTATGTAATGGGCAACCGCAATCCCTACCGTATTTCTGTTGATCAAAAAAACAGCAATTTATATTGGGGCGAAGTTGGCCCTGATGCAAGCAATGATAGTTTTGCTACCCGTGGCTCACGTGGATATGATGAAGTAAACCAGGCACGTAAAGCGGGTTTTTTTGGATGGCCGTTTTTTGTAGGCAACAATTATCCCTATCGCAAGTTTGATTATGGCACCGGAAAAAGTGGTGATAATTATGACCCTGCAAGGCCAATTAACAACTCCAGAAATAATACTGGCCTAACTGAGTTGTCCCCTGCACAACCAGCGTTTATTTGGTATCCGTATGCAGCTTCCCCAGATTTTCCACAGGTAGGTACAGGCGGAAGAAATGCAATGGCTGGCCCCGTTTATTATACAGATATGTTTCCAAAAGAAACCAGGTTGCCAGCTTATTATAACGGTAAATTATTTATTTACGACTGGATACGTGGTTGGATAAAAGCCGTTACAATGCTGCCTAATGGCGATTTTGATAAAATGGAACCTTTCTTTGCTTCTTTAAAAGTAAACTCCTTAATTGATATGGAAGTTGGTCCTGATGGAAAGCTGTACCTGCTGGAATATGGCAATGGCTGGTTTACTAAAAATCCAGATGCAGGCCTTGCCCGTATTGATTTTAACGGCGGTAACAGGCCACCGGTTATTTCAGAAATCAAGGCGAATAAAACCTCCGGCGTTTTACCATTTGCTGTAAAGTTAACTGCAGCAGCAAAGGATCTGGAGAAGGACAAAATAACCTATACCTGGAATTTGGGTGATGGCACCACTAAAGAGACCAGCACACCGGAACTGGAATACACGTATAAAAAATCTGGTGATTTCCAAATTTCAGTAGAAGCAAAAGATGACAAAGGTGCTGCATCAAAAAGCAACAGCATTGGAGTGTATGCAGGTAACGAATCTCCAACAGTTGCCCTTACATTAACAGGTGGTAACAAATCATTTTATTTGCCAGGTATACCGCTTCAGTATTCGGTTTTAGTAACAGATAAAACGGATACTGCAGCCATTGACCCTGCCAATTTATTTGTATCGGTAGACTACATAGAAGGCTTTGATAAAGCTGGCTCCAAAATGGGGCACCAGCAGGGGCAGGCAAACATCAGTGGCAAAAATCTAATGATGTCGCTGGATTGTAAAGCTTGCCATAAAGAAGAAGAAAAATCTGTTGGCCCTGCTTACAAACTGGTGTCTGAAAAATATGCAAAGAACCCTGATGCGATGAATTACCTCACCCAAAAAATAATTAAAGGTGGTGGTGGTGTATGGGGCGAAGTAGCCATGGCTGCACATCCAACATTACCGGTAGAAGATGTTCAGCAGATCGTTAGCTGGATTTTGTCACTATCAAATAAAGCAGAAATTAAAAAATCATTGCCAGCTACCGGTACTATTGTTCCACCAGCTTCTGTAAAACCAAATACAGTCTTGGTATTAAGTGCCAGCTATACCGATAAAGGTGGCAACAATATCAAATCACTTACCGGTAACAATACCGTTTCCCTTTCAGGCAATACACTATTATTTACCGGCGAAGAAAAAAAGACAGGCTTCTCGTTCATGAAATACAATGGTATGAACATAATGCTATTCCCTGATGCAGCTGGTTCATTTGGAATAGACCCAATAGATCTTACTGCAGTTCGATCAATAAACCTAACCTGCGGATGGCAGGCAACTCCGGAAACCGGTTTTATGGTAGAAGTAAGACTGGATGCACCAGATGGCAAACTGTTAGGTACCGGTACACTACCAAAGCTGGCAAAAAATCAGCCAGGGGCAGCGGTAAACATTCCTATCCAGCCGGTGGCAGATGGTAAAATGCATTCAATATATTTTGTCTACAAATCAGCGGATAAAATATCCGGAGGTATGTTGAACGTACAGTTCAATGCTAAATAATATTGATCAGGTGGATGTTACTTAGTGTAATATTGCTAACAGGTAATAAGATGGTCAGTCTTTTGAGACCGGCCACCTTATTCTTTAAACAAAGCATTTTAAAATAAAATTTCCCGGAATAATTGCAGCGGTTGATTGCAAAGAATAAGTAAGAATGATATGATGAAAACAATTTTTTATGTGCTGGCGCTAATAGTGCTTACGGCAAAAGTAAATGCTCAAACCCCGGTTAGGGGAAAGGTGACAGATTTGCAATCAAAGCCCATAGCTGGCGTTACTGTGCATTTGTTGAATACAGGCATCACTACACTAACGAATGAAGCAGGAAACTTTAGTATCAACAATATTGCTGAAGGCAATTATACCATTGAACTAACAGCGGTAGGCTATGCGGCGTTGGCCAAAGTGATAGACGTTACAAAGAATGAAACAACCACTTTTGATTTCCAGTTACAAAATGTATTGATACAACTGGAAGCAGTGACGGTAACAGCAGAGAAGAGAGAAGAGCTGCTGCAGCATATACCACTAAGTGTAACAGCTATTGGCAGCAGGCAGGCGGAAGCCATGAGGCTATGGAACAGTAAGGAACTTACCGCAATTGTTCCCAACCTGTACTGCGGTAATTCAGGTGATGGAAGAAATGTGACTTCTATCCGTGGCATTACTACCACCTCGTATGACCCTGCTGTGGCTACTTATATAGATGGCGTTAACCAGTTTAGCCTGGATACTTATATTCCGCAATTAATGGATATTGAAAGGATAGAGATACTGCGTGGGCCGCAGGGAACACTGTATGGCAGGAATGCCATGGGTGGTGTCATCAATATCATTACCAAGCAACCTTCCAATAAGTCGACCGGTTTTATAGAAGCAACTGTTGGTAACTATAACCTGCAGCGGTATAATGCAGGTATCCGTTTACCAATTATAAAAGACAAGCTCTTCTTTGGTGCTGCTGGTGTTTTCAGTAAAAGAAATGGATATTACAATAATGACTTTAATAATAGCTCCTTTGATAAGCAACAGGAATTCAGTAGCAATTTTTATTTAAAGTATTTACCTGCGGCAAAATGGTCCATTACCATCAATGTAAAACAGCAGGATAATAGAAATGATGGTGCCTTCCCAATGGTGAATGGAGTAGAGGATGCATTGAATGATCCATATAAAGTGAACCAGAATGCGACTGCAACAATGAAGGATAAAACTTTCAACAGTTCGCTATTAGTGAACCATTCCGGCAGCAAAATAAATTTTACTTCGTTGCTGGCATGGCAGACCAATCACCGGTATTATGATGCGCCGCTGGATGGAGATTTTTCTCCGCTGGATGCAGTTACTGTCATTAATGATTACGGCAATAAATGGAACAAAGTAAAAGTGCTTACTCATGAGTTTCGTTTTAACAGCACTGCAAATAAAAAGTTGAACTGGACAGCGGGCACCTATTTCTTTCATCAGTATAATCCAAATAAGCAAGCTACCCATTTTGGTAAAGATGCAGGCCTGCTGGGTGTGCCGGATACAGATTTCTCTACGATCAATACCACTGAAGCAAAAAATACAGGTATAGCTTTATATGGGCAGTTGAATTATGCGCTAACCAAAAAATTGTCACTGACCGCAGGATTGCGTTATGATTACGAGAACAAAAAATCAAACGTAAAAGGAGAGTATCAAAAAGATGGTACCGACGCATTTGTGATTACACCGGATACAGCGGCTTCGGTGCATTATAGTGCAGTATCTCCTAAATTGGGCCTGCAATACCAGGCATCTGCAGCTAGTTCCTTGTTTGCAAATTACAGCCGTGGATTTAGAACGGGTGGCCTTACCCAATTATCTTCCGATCCTTCCCAACCTCCGTTATATCCTTACCAACCAGAATACAGTAATAACATAGAAGCAGGTATCAAAAATAATTTATTCAACAATCGCCTTGCTATAAATATTACGCTGTTTATTTCACATATCAACAATGCACAGGTACCTACACTGGTACTGCCGGATGCTATTACTGTAACTAAAAATACTGGTGAACTCAGCAGCAAAGGAGCAGAACTCGAGTTATTATATAAGCCTGCAAAAGGTTTGCAAATTGAATACAATGCCGGCTATACAGATGCCAGTTTTCGATCTTTAAAAGTTAGTGGAAATGGGCAGGAGGTAAACCTGGATGGTAAGAAACAGATATTTACACCCAACGTTACCTCCATGCTGGCAGTGCAATACAGTTACGTGATCAATAGCAACAAACAAATAAAATTAGTTGCCCGTGGCGAATGGTTTTATTTGGGTAAACAATATTTTGATTTGGCTAATACCATCCAGCAAACAGGTTACCAACTGGCTAATTGCAGGGCAGGAGTAAGCTCTAAGCATTTAGATGTTTTCTTTTGGGCAAGAAATATTTTCAATAAAAAATACATTGAATACGCTTACGATTTTGGTGCTGTACACCTGGGTAATCCCGGTACATTTGGCGTTAGTGTTAGAACACAGTTTTAATAGGACAACCTTATAACTCCAGGTTAGTATCTGTCAATCGGCCTGGCGAAATCTTCTCTCTTATGTTTACCATCAAAGTAGTAATGCGGAATTATTTCAATGTTGGTTTTCTTTTTAAGCTTTAGTTAGTTGTCCTGTAAACATTAAAATGTTTTTTTACACTAAAAAATAAAAGGTCAAAGCTTGCGCCATGACCTTTTATTAAATATCATATTGTTTGAAGCCTTACCTACCTTCAAATACGATACTTATTATTATTAATCACTAAAGAAAGACATTAGCGTAGCGTTATTAGTCGAACATATTCAATTGGTTATGATTTAGTTCTTTGAAATATTGTAATTGAGTTTGTTGAAAGAGTTGATTGATGGG
>JAYWII010000103.1:0-103318 GCA_043788995.1 Chitinophagaceae bacterium
ATTTGTATTCTTGATAAATACAGGTCGATAAATGACTACATTATCACGTTTGTATAAATTTGTCTGCTCGTTAAATTGGAAATTATTTTTTTTGAGAAAATCATCTGTTAGCGTTACAGGTAGAACTTCACCAAGATATGCTCTGATTTGAGTTTCTGTATCAGTTGGATAACGTTTCCTAAGTGTAAGTTCAAAAGTATCTTCATCATTCCATCTGTCAACTGATGTTATTACACCAACTCTGTTATAATGATTTGTTAACCTGCCGTAGTATTTGACATAATTATTCAATTTAAAAATACTGTAATTCATATTTTTACTTTAATGGGTTTATAAGTTTACTCAAAAATCAAAACTTGCTTTTTATTATCAAAAGTAAACTTGCCAAATTTGCTTAAAACACTTTGCCCTAAAAGCATTGGTGCATCAAGAGAGTTAGAAATGCTACAGGATATATTTGTGATTATTTTATTTCCTATTTTCAAAGACTTTAATTTGAAGCGTTTGCTTTTTGCAGTAGAACCATCAGCAAATTTATAATAAGCACCTTGTAGCCAATCGGTTTCTTTAATTGTTCCTGCTTTTAATAATGTCAAAGCGACATCTGGTGATATACTAACATCAGAGGCTCCACTGTCAAAAATAAAATTAATTTTTAAAACTCCATTTAATTCTACTGGCAGTGTATAAACCCCACCTTCTTTTTTGACAGGTACTTGGGTGGGTATGTTCTTAATTACTTCAATTTTAGTTTTGAAATTTTTAAAATAGGCTTGGTCGTGGTTTTCAGCACCCACTCCAAAAAGGGAAATACCATTTCCTAGTAATTCAGCATTCTCTATTTCATAGGCAACATAGCCATTGACTGAAACAATAATGTTATTCTCTCTTTTCTTAACAGAAAGTTCATTATCCTGTTCATTTTTGTAATATATTTTTTCAATGGTATTATCTTCAACAAAATTACCGTCAACAAGTTTCTCATAAATTATCATGCCTTCCCCATTTACATTAACCAATCCGATTCTATATAAATTGCCTTTGCCAGCTACCCCAAATTCTATTCCTTGACCAACTGCAGTACTTTTTTTGCTTATTTTTACACTTATTGAAAAATCATTGTCATTAAGAGATATTGGTGCATCATCTAAGTGAACGCTTCTTGGAAATCTGTATGTGTTGAATGAAATATGAAGTTGATTATCTACAATATCAACCTTTGCTTTTTCATCCGAAAAGTAAGTCCAAGCATTACTTTTTTCTTCTGGAGTAAAGTTGTCTTCAAATATTGCAAAGCGCTTGTTGTTGTTTTGAAAAGGTTTGACCACAGTCCATTTAGGCATATCTATTGTAGAATTTTTCATATATCTTATTATGGTGTCGCCCTCTTTATAGTAACTTGTAAATTCACCATCCAAATGATTATCATCCACAACCCTGCCTTTTAATGTAGAATAAACTTTCGGTGAATAGAAATATTGAAGCATATTTTCTTCGTCAGGAACGCCATTGATAATTGGAACTGTATTTGTAATGTGCCCTTCCTCATTGAGATAAATACGTGTACCAATTTCCTTACCATTGATAAATTTGCTTACTCTTTGTTTCATTCCATTTTCAAAATACCAAACACATTCTCCCTCTGATACGTCATTTGTTGGGGCATTAAGGTCAGCAGATAAAAACTTGCCAATGTATTGAATTTTCCCCCCAGCTATCCTTAGTGTTCCATAAAAAAGTAAGCTGTTGGCATCGTTGCTGAAGTAAAATAAAAAGTTGAATGGCTGTCCTGAGTTTGCAACTCAGGACTTGTTCATTATAGCTGTAACTGCTATATTTATAATAAAAAGCTATGGGAGACGGCGGCTATAAAATAAGAGATAAAGAAGGCATTCATTTTATAACATTTGCTGTAACAGAATGGGTAGACGTGTTTACAAGAAGAGCTTCTTTCCGGCGCAAGTCTCCGATAACGAAAGCACCCACTCTTCCCTGCCGATGCTCTGCGTGGGTAATGGGCGTGGGGAGCGACTCGGCAGCAGCAGGGTGTAACTGAAATGGTAACCTTCCCAGGTTAATCAAAGAACTTTTTAGCCTCACGAAATTACAAATTTACTTACTGCCTTTCGTTTCCATAGCACGGCGGGTCGCCTAAGGGCAGACCCGCCTGGGAAATCTTAAATTTATAGAGTGATGGCATTTAATGAGAGACTCGGGGCGGAATAAGATAGCTTTAAATACAATGAGATTAATATTTCTTTTACTTCACTATTTACTCTCTTTAAAAGCTTTGGGTGTTACTCCAAATTTGGATTTAAAAACCGTAGCGAAATACGCCTGTGAAGAAAATCCTACTTTATAAGATATTTCTGAAATTGAAAGGTCTTCATTCAGCAACAAATATTTTGCTTTTTGTAAACGCCCAGTTATCCGTAGTGTTCCATAAAAAATAAACTGCTGGCATCATTGCTGAAGTAAAATAAAATGTTGAATAGCTTTCCGTAGTTTGCAACTACGGACTTGTTCATTATAGCTGTAACTGCTATATTTATAATAAAAAGCTATGGGAGACGGCGGCTATAAAATAAGAGATAAAGAAGGAATTCATTTTGTAACATTTGCTGTTACAGAATGGGTAGATGTGTTTACAAGAAGAGAATACCGGGATATCGTGTTAGACAGCATAAGGCATTGTCAAAAAGAAAAAGGATTAATACTATATGCATGGTGCATCATGAGCAATCATGTTCATTTAGTGGTGAGTGCAAAAAATAATGATACCAGTGATATTTTACGGGATTTTAAAAAGTTTACCAGTAAACAAATCATCAAAGCCATAGAAGAACATCCGGGAGAAAGCAGAAAAGAGTGGATGCTTAAAATATTTAAACAGTCAGGTGAGCAAAACAGCCGTAATACTTATTACCAGTTTTGGAGACAGGATAACCAGCCTAAGGAATTATACAGCAATCATTTTACAAAACAAAAAATTGAGTACATTCATAACAATCCGGTGGAGGCAGGTATAGTGGATAAAGCTGAAGAATATTTGTACAGCAGTGCAAGAGATTATTATAAAGGGAAGCATTGTGGTTTGTTAATGGTAGAGTTTCTGTAGTACTACTATCAGCAAATCCTGAGTTGCAAACTCAGGATAGCAAATCAGCATTTTATCAATATTTGGCAATGAAACAGGCAACTCTTCTAATAGCGGGGTAAGCATCCGTGGCTGTTACACAATTCATCCTCCTTCAATAATCCTGGATAATTTTTTTATCGGTTGCTTGCAGTGTTCACTGTATTATAAAAAGGTAAATGAATTTTTCAAATATTCAATGCTAAGCGTATTGAAAATCGGTATAAAAATTTGCCCATAGTAGTGCAACAGCCACGGACACTTGCACCAATGGAGGGTATTAAATTTTTTATAAGAAGCTTACATTAAAGCAAGCAGTTATTTTTGGTAATGAACGGAGGAGATTTCTACTTCCTTCTTCTTTTAGTTTAAAAAAAGTTTATTTTACAAACAGAAACTATCAATATGAAAAGTGAAAAATATATACTCACAATTTGCATATTAATAATGCAATTATTTGGAGGCACTTTGCTGGCGCAAACAAATAACAAAATGATGAAGGAAGAATACCGGCCGCAAGTTCACTTTTCGCCGGCAGCTCACTGGATGAATGATCCCAACGGAATGGTATATTATAACAGTCAATACCATTTGTATTTTCAATATTATCCAAACAGCAGCGTTTGGGGACCAATGCATTGGGGGCATGCCAGCAGCAAAGACCTTGTTCATTGGCAGGAGCAACCCATCGCTTTGTATCCTGATAGCCTGGGACATATTTTTTCGGGGAGCATAGTAGTGGACATAAACAATACTTCAGGTTTTGGAAAGACAGGTAAAGTTCCTTTTGTAGCGATATTTACGCATCACGACATGGCGGGGGAAAAAGCAGGTAAAAATGATTTTCAAAATCAAAGCATTGCTTACAGTCTTGATGAAGGTATTACATGGACTAAATACAGTGATAACCCGGTTGTAAAAAATCCAGGGATAAGAGATTTTCGGGATCCAAAAGTTAGCTGGTTTGAAGAGGGTAAAAAATGGATCATGACCCTGGCCGCATTTGACCGGGTGATTTTTTATTCATCACCTGATTTAAAAAGCTGGACTAAAGAAAGCGAATTTGGTACAGGAGTTGGAAAACATGGGGCTGCCTGGGAATGCCCCGATCTTTTTCCATTGGATTATAATGGTGAAAAAATTTGGGTTTTATTGGTGAGCATCAATCCAGGGGGCCCAAATGGGGGTTCAGCGACACAATATTTTACAGGACAGTTTGATGGCAAAAATTTCCTTTCCAATCAAACAGATATAAGATGGCTGGATTATGGAACAGATAATTATGCAGGTGTAACCTGGTATAATACTGGTGCCCGGAAAATATTTCTTGGCTGGATGAACAACTGGCAATATGGTAAAGTGGTTCCTACAAAAGGATGGAGAAGTGCAATGACTGTTCCAAGAGATTTAGGCATTGAAAAAATTGCGAATCAATACCTGGTTACTTCCCTGCCAGTGAAAGAATTAAACAGTATAGATGATAAGCATATTGTTGCTGAGAATATCTCAGCTTCAAATTATGATCTTACCAAAAAAGTGGGCACACTTACAAGCCCGGCGAAAATAAATTTTGCCGCAGATAAAATAGAAACATTCTCCATTACATTTTCAAATGAACAGGGAGATAAGATAGTTGTGGGATATGATAAAGCAGCAAACTATTTTTATGTTGACAGATCAGAATCTGGTAAAGTTAATTTTGAAAAGGAATTTGGCAGCTTTCATTATGCTCCGCGGCTATCTGCTAAGTCTAACATCGATTTTACCTTAATCATTGACAATGCTTCTGTTGAATTATTTGCAGATAAGGGATTAACTGTGATGACAGAAATTTTCTTTCCCAATAAACCTTACAGCAAAATTCATATTCAGTCAGCTGATAATTTGCACATAAAAAAACTGGAATATATCAGCTTAAAAAGTATCTGGAAATAATGAATGATCTTTTTAATTAAAAAAAATAATTTTCTGTTTGTAAGTAAGCAAGTAATTTGGCTTATGAAATATTTACTTCAAACAATTGTATTTAGCTTTTTTATGTCGGGCATAGTGGCAGCACAAACGCCTGCAGCAACTATTCCTGAATTTACTTTTTTAAAGTTTAATAAAACTGTTTTTACAAATAAGGATCTTACCACTGGTAAAATATTGTTTTTTGTTTTTTTTGATACGGAGTGTGATCATTGCCAGCATGCCATAGAATATTTGAATCAGCACCAAAAGGAATTGGATAAAGCTGCTGTTTATTTGATCTCTATCGATGGTCAGGAAAAAGTAACAGTATTTTTAAACAAGCATGGAAAGAACTTAGTGAGTAAGAAAAACATCCTTCTTTTACAGGATACTCAAAATGAATTTATCCTGAAGTTTAAACCAAGAAAATATCCATCGTTGTTTCTTTATTCGGCTCAAAAGAAATTAATACTGTACGATGACGATGAAAAAAAGTTGCCCAACTATCTGGAGAAAATAAAATCATACCGGAAGTAAAAAGCGAAGTGCAATTTTATTGAGTGTGTTGAATAAATCAACAATAAAAAAGGTGAAATGAATTTCAACTGATTCACTAAATAATAAAGCCTGCTGAAATTTTCAGCAGGCTTTATTATTATCCTTCTTGAATAGCAGGTTTTAATTTGGAGCAGACACCACTTTTACAATGCGGTATACTGCAATACCAGGTCTGTTTAATGCAATTTTTTGGATCATTTCCAATCCCTTATTTGGAAAAACAATTTTTGGATCCCAGGTGGACATTAATGCATCTCCCAGGGTTTTAAAAAGATCGTATGAAACAGTGGTGAATTTAATATTATCCCCACTGGGTGCTAACACTACAGCATTGCCCCAGGCCACCTGGGGTGTTTGATCTGCATCCATTGCTTTTTTAATAAAAGGCTCCCAGTATTTTTTTTCTAAACTGATCATGCTGTCCCTGTAATTGGTGTTTTGATAATTCATTACTACATAATTAAAATCTTTATCACCGTTAGCTTTGGCATCCTGCACCCAGTTGATATCATGAAGGAAAAACTCGCTGGTAGTTGTTGACATTGAATTGGTTTCCATCGCTTCCATTTTAACGCCAGCTATTGACTCTACATTATTAAATACGTCACCTGTATTGTCAATATCAGGAAAGGTATTAATGAATAAAAAATTAGAGTTGTTGGGTAGATCGTATCCTCCTACTTTTTGAAGCAGTGCCCAAAAGGTCATCTTTTTTTCACTGGCTGCTTTTTCAGCAACTTTACTCCAGTAAGTGGTTTCTCTTTTTATAAATTCCTCAATTTTGTCATCCGGAACATGGCGGTATTGGTAAACGGTAATCGATCTGTTCTGTGCCTTGGCTGATGACAGAAAGAAGATGGAAAATAAGACGGCTGCAATGGAGAAAATTGCACGTGAATGCAGGCTGGTTAATCTTTTCATGATGGTTTGTTTTAATCGTTAAAAAAGAAGAAAGGTTAAAAGAAGGGTATTGCTATATAAGATAGAAATTTGTTTTAATATTTGCAAGTATTACCTCTTAAATTTTTAAATACAATCACTTTTTCAAGGGATAGCGTTGGCATAGCAGAGTGACAAGGAAACTATCTAAAATTAAAACGGGTGAAAATATTTTCACCCGTTTTAATTTATCCGCTATTGTAAAATAATATTAATGCTGCACCCGGAACCTTGCAGTTTTTATTTTGTTTCCTGCATTTATAATGAATATATAGTTACCATTTTTTAACTTATCCACTAACAACAGTCTGCTGTTGATACCCTTTGTTTCAGCAAAATTTTGCTGAATTAAAATCCTGCCAAGAATATCCAGCACTTTTATTGATGCAATTGCATTTTCATCAGCCTTCCATTGTAACTGCAGCCTGGCTGTTGCAGGGTTAGGATAAATAGTAAATGATTCTGTAGTATTGATTTCGGCGTCAATTTCTCTTGCTGCAGTGGTGCTGCAATCACCCAGTGCATCGCCATGCGCCAGGTGGAGGGCTACATCAGTTGTTCCTATGCAAAGCGTTTGTCTTTTATTGGTTCTGGTGTCTTTGTGGCAAATCTTTACTTTATTGTTGCCGCAACGTATATCCTTCACTGTTACAATTACATTATCTGTTGCAATATGACCATTGGCATCTTTTACTGTTACGGAATAAGTGGTGGTTACAACAGGGCTTACTGTAATGGATGGAGTGGTGGCGCCGGTTGACCACAGGTAAGTTGGTGTGCCGCAAACAGTATAGGAAGGTGCCAGTGCTTTACTTGTTGGCCCGTACCCAATATAGATAGTTTGATCTGCACCTGCATCAACGGATACAAATGTTGCTAAAGTAGCCCATGGGCTGAATATCACATTGCTTCCAACAGGATCACCTGTACCCGGGCCTGCACCACTAGGGCCGCTGGCGCTGCCCCACCAGTTACAGGTTGCATCCTGTGTGCCACCTGTTTGATTATTATAACCTGTTTGATTACCGGTAACATAATTACCCTGTACCGTTTGGGTCAATGAACCTCCTGCATCAGCAGTAATGAAGAAACCATTTTGCCAGTTGGTAACTGTATTTTCTTTCGCATTTAAATTTAAAGTTGCTGTTGCCGGAACTAATACTTCAATACCATTTCCTGCATTAATATTCACCCCTGTTATTGTATTTTTTTCTACTGTTGCAGTGGAAGAGCCGTTCCCAGGTTCAATAAAAATTCCTTTTGAAGCCGGTGCAGTAAGATGATTTATTTGGTTCCCTGAAACCTTAACCACGCCTGTGCCATTAAAATGCACGCCATTTAATGAAGTGCTTACCGTTCCATTGGCAGTGATATTAGCAATGATGTCATCAGACACAGATACATCCCCTGGTGTGCCTGTAACCAACACCCCGTTTACAGAAACTGTTTGGCCACTTACGTTAATGCTGTTTACCTGTGTGGCTGAGCCAATAACATTGCCTGTATTGCTGGCTAGTCTTCCATTGATTTCAATTCCGGTAAAATCAGCATCGCCAGCTGTTGATGATGCAGTGATGCTGTTGATGAGGTTATGGTCAAATACAGCTGGCTGGGCAGGGGATGGTTCACACGTTATCACTTCGTGATGGTCGTCACTTATGAACAGGGGACTAACTGTTACATCCCCGGTGCTTATTATATTTCCCTGCTGAATTATATTTTCAGCGATGGTAACATTATTAATTACGTATGCCTTTATCCCGATAAAAGTTGAACTTTCTGCCGAGGTCATGCTGATCTTTTGAATGGTGTTTTGTGTAATGCCGCCACTACTGCAGTTGTTATATAAAATGCCATAAAAATCGGCATCACCGCCTGTTGCCGGGGCGCTCACACTAATACCATAATCTGTATTGCCGCCACCAATAAAATTACCGGTACAATACACTTTGTTGCTACCATAGCTATTGGTAATGGATATAGCGGCAAATCTATCACAGTTATAGCACGACGAAGGATAAGGATCGGGATTGATCTTCTCCATATTTTTTATCACATTATTTCTAACCGAAACAGAATCGCCGCCATCATAAGTGCCGCATACAATGCCAAAAAATGGCCCGCCAAGCCATTTGCCTGCAGCCTGTGGTGCATTGCCGCCAATATAATTACCTTCAATAATGTTGGCACCTGAGACATTACCTGTGTGAAAAATATTGATGGCATATTCAGGATAAGTATAATCAGGCGAATTAGAATAAAAGCTGTTGCCTGAAATTGTCCATCCTGCACCCTGTCCATCGGGGCTTATGTTTATGCCTGCGTAAGTAAAATTCCTTATCTCATTATTCAGTATTTTATTTCCCACATTGGGTGCGTCATTATTTCCGTAAGCATAAATGGCGTTGTAAGGTTTCCATATAATGGCGCCATCAAACAAACAATTCTCTATGGTATTGTTATTAATGCCACCCAAAACACCAACCGGAAACGGTCCTTCTGGACTGAAAGTAACAATGCCTTTTTTATTGCCCAGGCTTCCGGAATACAATGGATCATTGATGCCTAATAGATTGCAATAAGTAACTGTATTGAAAGATGCATTGTTGGTAAACTGTATGGCAGAACCTTCAGGCGCCTGGCTCCATATATATAATTCCCTGCTGGTACCGGTGCCGCCTGGCCTTCCGTCAAGAATAAAGTAAGAACCGTATATATTAAATATGGGCACGTCGCCGGTAGGCATTGGGCCACCACCCAAAAAACCTGTGCCAACATACACACCGGTTGCACCAGCTGCAGGCCTTATAGTTACTGTGGCATTGTGGCCTGTGGGGAAACTTTCAGGAATGGTGAGGGGATAAAACTCATTGTGCCAGTAATAACTTTGCTGTAGTTCGAGTATAACGTTTCCGGATAGCCCGGAAGACTGTATATCTGCAATGGCAGCGCCAATGGTAGTATAATCACCGGGAATTGTTTTGGTACCAGATACCTGCGCTGATAAACGATGATTAATGGCTGAGAATGTAGATGCAACCATCCATAGGGCCGCAATTCTTAAAATAATTCTTTGCATAAAAATGTTTTAAAAAATTAAACAATCAGGTACCTAATATTGCCTGTGTTTATTTCAGAGATATTTTAAAATATGCGGTTGGTACAAAAAAGGTACGGCGTTTTTATTGAATGCCATAGCAGATAATTTTATTTTTAAACCAGACCATATCTTTTGTTTGTCATCAGTTTTTTCATTACAGTAATTACCGCTCATATTTCGGGTAAGCTTTAGTAATCAAAAAAAGGTTATGTTATTGACTATGTTTTTTAATATATAGCGACGGTTCTTGTTTATAGTCTGCATACAAATATTTATTAATGCTTAAAAATTTCAAATTCGCTTTTCCTCAATAAATAATATCTTTACACCGTTAGTAAGTGCCATTCATTGCCTTGAGCGATGAATGGCATTATTGTTATAAAACCACCTATCATGGGCGCACTTATAAACATATTGGCAGAAAATTATGTGGATGCATTTTCTATGGAAGAAGATACACTGCTGCAAGAAGTAAATGCATATACCATGAAACATCATCCGCATGCACACATGCTGAGCGGAAAAGTACAGGGAGATTTTTTAACCATCATCAGCCAGCTGCTGCAACCCAAGCGGATACTGGAAGTGGGTACGTTTACAGGCTACAGTGCTTTATGTTTGGCTAAGGGGTTACAACCAGGTGGTAAATTGTGTACACTGGAATTAAGAGAAGAGGACGCTGCAACTGCCAGGGGATATTTTGAAAGATCAGCATACAAGGATCAAATACAATTACTGGTGGGGGATGCAAAATCAATTATTCCAACGCTGGATGAAACATGGGATATTGCATTTATTGATGCAGATAAATCAAGTTATATTGACTATTACGAATTAATTTTGCCTTTTATTAAGATTAATGGTATTATCATTGCAGATAACGTGTTGTTTCATGGCCAGGTTTTAGAACAGGAAATATCCGGTAAAAATGCCAAAGCCGTCCATGCTTTTAACCAGCATGTAAAAAATGATACAAGAACGGAACAGGTATTATTAACGGTGAGAGACGGACTGAGCATCATCCGTAAAATACAATAGCCTGTAAGATTATTATAAATCTATATTGAAGAAAAACTATGATGAAAAAACTATTGACGATAGTTGTCATTCTTTCCTGCGGCGTGATTGCTGTTGCACAAAACCTTACTCCGGAACAATATATTGAACAATTCAAGGATCTCGCCATCAGGGAAATGAAACGGATGGGCGTGCCTGCTTCTATTACACTGGCCCAGGGATTATTAGAAACCGAAAGTGGCAACAGCGACCTGCTAAGAAAATCAAATAACCATTTTGGTATTAAATGTAAAAATAACTGGAATGGCAATGGTGTAAGCCATGATGATGATGCATTGGGCGAATGTTTCAGAACTTATAAAGATGCAGAAGAATCTTACCGTGATCACAGCAACTTTTTGCGTGGCAGCGACCGCTATGCATTTTTATTTAAGCTGGATCCTGCAGATTATAAAGCATGGGCATATGGCCTTAAAAAAGCAGGCTATGCCACCAATCCAAAGTATCCTGCTATTTTGATAAAGCATATTGAGAAATACAACCTGCAGCAATATTCTGAAATAGCATTGGGAGAAGTACCAAAATTTGAATCGGATAAATATGAAAGTGATAAAGAAGCACCTTTTGTCTATGTTGATGACAGTGAATCCAGCAGTATTGCTGTGCCGGTGAAGCATACGGAAACTGCAGTGGGCAGCGACATCAGTGAAAGTACGGTTTCTGTAAATAATGTAAAATGCACTTTTGTAAAGAAAGGTACTTCGCTACTGGCCATTGCAACAAAGCATGACATTCTACTGAGTAAATTATTACAGTACAACGACCTGGAGCAGGATGGATTGACAGACCATGACCAACTGATCTTTTTAGAAAAGAAATCAACAAAGGGATGGACCGGGTATTATGTGACAAAACAAGGTGAACGGCTGCAGGATATAGCACAAAGAAATGGCATTCAGCTTCAGTACCTCTTAGACTATAACCACCTGGATAAATATGCAGCAGTGGAACCGGGTACAAAATTGTACCTCCAGCATGCCAGGCCACTGGATATGGATACGGTAAATAAAAGCGAGGAAACAACGGTTAAATATCACAAAGTGCAACCAAAAGAAGGACTGTATACCATCTCAAAAAAATATGGTGTAACGGTACAGCAAATAAAAGACTGGAATAATCTTACCTCAAATAATTTGAGTGCAGGGCAGCAGCTGATTGTGGCGAAATGATTTAGCCGGTTTAAATAATACAACGAAACTTTTAACCTTCATAACAATGTCAGTAATCCAGGTAATCGATAAGAAATTCAAACCATATTTAAGTGCTGCAGAGATCAGCGAACGCATTAAGGCGGTGGCAGCACAGATCAATAAAGATTATGAAGGTAAAAAGCCAATTTTTATCGCTATTTTAAATGGCTCTTTTATGTTTGCCTCCGACTTGTTTAAGGAGATCAATGTGGAAGCTGAGATTTGCTTCATTAAACTGGCTTCTTACAAAGGCACCAAATCTACTGGTAATGTAATTACCTCTATCGGGCTGGATGAACCATTAAAAGACCGGCATGTCATCATTATTGAAGACATTGTGGATACCGGTAACACCTTAAATAAATTTTTACCACAGCTGCACAATCAGCAACCTGCCTCATTAAAGATAGCTGCACTGCTGCACAAGCCGGAGGCATTGGAGCACCCCATTGTAATTGACTACCTGGGTTTTAGTGTTCCCAATATCTTTTTGCTGGGTTTTGGCCTTGATTATGATGGATTAGGAAGGAATTTAGCTGAGATTTATCAGTTAACAGCTGAATAAGCAATACCGATTACGATTGCAGCGTTCTGGCTGCGTAAAATATATTTTATATCTAATATCTGCCATTGAAGAAAATTCTCCTTCATATTATTTTATTGTTTTTCGTACTCAATGCCAGTGCTCAGTATTATTTGCGTGGCGAGATAAAGGATGAGAAAAATGAATCCCTGCAGAATGTTAAGATCTTCCTCCATTCAGATAAGATGATTTACTATTCAGGAACCACCGGCGGTTTTGGAATATCCAGTGCGATAGCAAAAGATTCTGTTACGCTGAGCCTGGAAGGTTATGAAAATAAGAGCGTAAAAGTTAGTGCAGGTGAGCTGGTTCAGATAATTATGAAGCCACTTTCTTCTAATGCAAGTAAAAACCGCCCTAAACTGATCTCCATTACAAAAGACCAAACCTTTACATCCAAATATAACTGGAGTATTGGTGATGAATCTTATTTTTCATTAGTGGAAAATGAAGTGGTACACACTGAAAAATATCCTAATACGGGGTTCTCTTTAAATATCAACAAAGCTTCTTACAGTAATATCCGCAGGTTTTTATCCATGAAAAGTACCGTGCCTCCGGATGCAGTAAGGATTGAAGAGTTACTGAATTATTTTAATCTTAATTATAAGGAACCTTCAAGAAATGTATCTTTTGCTGTAGAGTCCCATGTTGCCGTTTGCCCCTGGAATGCTGAAAAACGATTGCTTTACCTGAACATCAATGCCCGGAAACTGGATATGGAGAATGTTCCTCCAAGCAACCTGGTTTTCCTGGTGGATGCTTCCGGAAGTATGGATATGCCTAACAGGTTACCATTGGTAAAAGCGGCGTTCCTGATGCTGGTGAAAAATTTACGACCTATCGATACAGTGTCTATAGTAATGTACGGTGGTGCTGTGGCAGTATGGTTGCAACCAACTTCTGGTGCAGAAAAACAAAAAATTATTCAATCTATAGAAGAATTAACCGCAAGCGGTGATACCCCCGGAGAATCAGCCATTCAACTTGCTTACAGGATTGCAAAAAGCGTTTTTATAAAAAACGGGAATAATCGAGTGATACTGGCAACTGACGGCGATTTTAATGTGGGAGAAGTTACCGAAAAAGCATTGGAAGACCTGATAACCAGGGAAAGAAAGACTGGCGTATATCTTACCTGCCTGGGTGTGGGTATGGGTAATTTTAAGGATTCTAAGCTGGAAACGCTGGCTAAGAGGGGGAATGGGAATTACGCTTACCTGGATGATATCAGGGAAGCTGAAAAAGTGCTTGTGAAAGAAGTTACACAAACCTTTTATTCAATCGCAGATGACGTATTCTTAAATGTTCAGTTCAATCCGCAACTGGTACATGATTACCGGCTGATAGGTTTTGATAACAAAAGAGATGCTATTGCAGACAGCACTGGCACACTGGAAGGTGGAGAAGTGGGTAGCGGTAATAGTGTAATGGCTATTTTTGAAGTAAAACCTGCCATTGCTGATGACAGCATGCTCAACCAGGCTTTATTAAAAGATCATTTGGCCGAAGTGAGCCTGCGCTATACTCCAGTAAGTACAAAAACGATTAAGCATATTTCATATAATTGTGAGGGGCCAGTAACCTCCTTTAATGATCTTAAAAAGGAACTGCAATTTGCCACAGCAGTTGCCATGTTTGGAATGAAATTGCGTCATTCTAAATACCTCACCAATAAGGATTGCTGGGATCAAATACAAGCAATTGCAGTGAAATCACACGACCCTGATGATTACCTGCAAAAGGAATTCGTCGGCTTAGTGGATACTGCTAAAAAATTATACAGCAAGTCTAAATCAAAAAAGAAAAAGAAAGTGGAAGAAGAAGAGGAGGATTAACTGAACATCTCCCTCACTTTATCAAAAAATGATTTATCTCCTTTCTCCGGTTTAGGCTGAAAATTATTACTAGCCTGCATTTTCTCCAGCATTGTTTTTTCTTCAGATGTTACATGTTGGGGTGTCCATACATTTACATGTATCAGCTGGTCACCTTTTTCATAGCTATTTACTGCAGGAAAGCCCTTTCCTTTTAACCTGAATATTTTTCCGCTCTGTGTTCCTGGTGGAATTTTAATTTTTGCTTTACCGTCAATAGTGGGTACTTCTACCTGCGTGCCAAACACCGCTTCAGGAAAAGAAATATGAAGATCAAAAGCCACATTCAGCCCATCCCTGTGTAGTTGAGCATGTGCTTCTTCTTCTATTAAAACAATCAGGTCGCCATTGGCACCGCCACGTTCACCGGCATTACCTTTTCCGTTAAGGCTCAGCTGCATGCCTTCTTGTACACCAGCCGGTATATCGATGGTTACGGTTTCCTCCCCATACACCCTGCCGTCACCTTTGCAGGCTGTACATTTATTGGCAATGGTAGAGCCTTCGCCATTGCAGGTGGGGCAGGTAGTTACTGTTTGCATCTGGCCCAAAAACGTATTTTGTACTCTTCTTACCTGGCCGCTGCCACCACAGGTGCCACAAGTTTGCACACTGTTCTTATCTTTTGCTCCACTGCCACTGCAGGTAGTGCAGGGTACATATTTTTTTACTTTAACGGTCTTGCTGGCACCTTTTGCCATTTCTTCATAATTCAGTTTTATCTTAATGCGAAGGTTGCTGCCTCTTACACCACGGGTCCGGCCTCCTGAAGACCTGCGTCCGCCACCGCTGCCACCAAAGAAACTGCCGAAAGGGCTGTCATCACCAAAAATATCTCCGAACTGGCTGAAAATATCATCCATGTTCATGCCGGCACCTCCGTTAAAACCTCCACCACCTCCACGGCCCGGGCTAAATGCCTGGTGCCCAAAACGGTCATACTGTGCCCTCTTATCTGTATCGCTAAGGATCTCGTATGCTTCCGCAGCTTCTTTAAATTTTTCTTCAGATGCTTTATCACCGGGGTTCCTGTCGGGATGGTACTGCATGGCAGTTTTTCGGTATGCTTTTTTTATCTCATCCTGCGATGCAGATTTGGAAACACCTAATATTTCGTAAAAATCTTTCTTCATACCCCTATCCCCTAAAGGGGAATTTTATTGCCTGGTATTTCAGGTCTTATTTATAAATAAAAACTGTATAAATTTTTGATGCTTAAGTTCCCCCTTTAGGGAGCGGAGGGGTTATTTCCCTACCACCACTTTTGCAAAGCGGATGATCTTATCATTCAGATAATATCCTTTTTGCACTTCGTCAATTACTTTGCCTTTAAGCTTTTCTGTTGGTGCAGGTATTTCTGTAATGGCCTCATGTTTTTCTACATCAAATTCAGTACTGATGCTCTCCATTACTTTCAGTCCTTTTGACTGAAGTGTACTTCTAAGCTTATTAAAAACCAGCAGCACGCCTTGTTTTACCTGGTCAGTATCTTCAGTGGACTGCATTTGTTTTTCAGCCCTGTCGCAATCGTCCAGTACATCCAGCAGGGAAGTGATCACTTCTTTACCGGCTGTCTGTATCAGCTCATAACGTTCTTTGGCATTTCTTCTTTTAAAGTTGTCAAAATCCGCAAACAGGCGGATGTATTTATCTTTTTGTTCCTCAAGTTCTGCCTGGAGTTTCTCTGTGATATTTTCAGCTTCAGGGTTGCTCAGGTGGGTGTTCCCAGGAATATCCGCATCTGAATTAATATTGATCTCTTCAAAATTATTCAGGGTTTCCGCTGTATCCTGTTCCTGGTTGATGGTTCCTTTTTGTTCCATAATCTTTTTATTAGTATCCCCGGTGTGTGCTACCGGGGCTGTTGAAATTTTTAAATTGGCTGCAAAGGTACAATTGTCAAACATTTTGCCAAGCGTTGTTTTGCGGTCAAATTGGCAAGGTTTAGAGCAGTAAAAGCCATAATGGATGAGCAGAGCCTCAAAAAGTTACCTTTGCGGCATGAAGAGCATTATTCTGAACAAAAATATCGGCCGCAGGGTGGAGCTGGGGCATCCATGGATCTTTGCCAACGAAGTAAACAGGGGCAAGTTACTGGATGCAGCACCTAAACCGGGTGAAATTGTGGATGTGTTGACACATGATAAGAATTTTGTGGGCAGGGGATATGTGAATACGCAGTCCCAGATTATTGTAAGGTTATTGACAAGAGATAAAACGGAGGTTATAAATGAAAACTGGTTTTTAAAAAAGATCGGGCAGGCCTGGGCATATCGTCAGCAAATTGGCTATACAGAAAACTGCCGCCTGATATTTGGCGAGGCAGATGAAATGCCCCAACTGATCATTGATAAATTCAATGACTATTTTGTGATACAGACATTGGCCCTTGGAATAGATCTTTGGAAAGATGCTATTGTAAAAGCTATCGAAACAATTTTTTCACCTAAAGGTATTTATGAACGCAATGATGTACCAGTGAGGGAACTGGAAGGATTGCAGCAACAAAAAGGTTTTTTATCTGCTGAGTTTGACACCAATATCATTATTAATGAAAACGGAATAAAATTTAATGTAGATATTGCCAATGGCCAAAAAACAGGCTTCTTTTTGGATCAACAGGATAACCGAAAAGCCATTCAGCATATTGTAAAAGATGCAGATGTGCTGGGCGCCTTTTGTTATACCGGTTCTTTTGAGATCAGCGCTGCCCATTATGGAGCAAAGCATGTACTGGGTCTGGATATTTCTCAAAATGCCGTGGACATGTGCAATAAAAATGCAGCATTGAATGGGTTGGAAGATAAATGTGAGTTCATGTGTGTGAATGCTTTTGATGTGTTGAAAAACTGGACGAAGGAAAACCGGCAGTGGGATGTGGTGATGCTTGACCCGCCATCTTTTACCAAGAGCCGCAGCAGCATTGACAAAGCAATTGCCGGTTATAAAGAGATCAACTTACGTGGAATAAAACTGGTAAAGCCGGGTGGTTTTTTAGTAACCTCCAGTTGTACAAATTTGGTACAACCGGAGTTATTTTTAGATACCATTTATGCTGCCGCAAAAGATGCTAAAAGAAAATTACGGCAGGTGGTTTTTAATGCACAGTCTGCAGATCATCCTATTATAAGAGGGCAGGAGTACACACATTATTTAAAATTTTTGATTGTACAGGTACTGTAAACGTTACTTCAGCAATTCATTTATCTTATCTTCCAGTTCTTTTCCTTCAGGGTTCACTGCAATGATTGTCCCTTTTTTATCAATTAAAAAAGTAGCCGGTATTTCATTTACGCCGTATGCCTCTGTAACCTTTGCATACCATCCGGCTTTATCATTTACCTGGGTGTAATTAATATTGTCTTGTTTGATTGCTTTTAGCCAGGCATTTTTTTTCTCATCAATAGAAACACCGTACACTTCAAAACCTTTCTGTTTGTATTTGTCATACAGTTTTACTACTGATGGAATAGAGGCCCTGCAAGGCATGCACCAGCTTGCCCAGAAATCTATCAGCACTACTTTTCCTTTTAGTGATGATAGTTTGATAATATGGCCTTTTGTGTCAGGCAAGGATATATCCGGCGCCTGTTGCCCCACTTTTACCTGTGCCTGTAATGTGGTGGATAACAAGAATAAAAAAACAGCAATTGCATTTTTCATTTACAACAATTTTTCTTTTGAAAGAGTGATAATATGAATTTTAAAATTTTCCTGATCATTTCAATACATTGAAAATATTATACTCAAGCCGGAAGATAAAACCTTTTGGAGCAGTACGGTATAATTTTTCTGTGAGCGGATAACGGTATCCGGCATCTAAACGGATGCGGCTGTTAAAGATAAATTGTACTGATGGTGCAATATCAAGGTATGTATCTCCGGTAGCTAAATTGGTTTGCCCAAGCAATTCACACATCAGGTTTAAATTGGTTTGATTGTAACTCACATATTCTTTTGGCAACATTAGTTTTCCAATAGACAGCGTATAGTTGACTGCATTACGATTATTGTTATCATAGGGGAATTTTTCTTTCCCATTATCTTTCGCATGCAACAAAGAGGAGCTGATGGAAACTGCAACTTTGTTTACCAGTTTGGTGGCAATGAGCCCGGCTTCGTAACCGGTACTGTGTCCAAAAAAATCGATGGCTGGCTGATGAATATCGCTGTTATTCCAACTATACCTGCCATAAGCGGCCATCCTGAAATGACTGTGAATATCATCATTGCTCAAAAAGCGGTATTTCAGATACAGGCTTGCTCCTTCGTATTTGAAAGTATTATCCCTGTTGCTTAAAAAAAACTCTCCGTGTACCATTATCTTTTTAGAGATGCCTAACATCAACTCCGGCAGCACGTGATAATTATATTTTCCGCTTTCCCTCATCAGGTAATTATTCATACGGATACCAACGCTTTTTGCAGCCATATTACTGGCCGGTTCTGTAAAAACAAACAGCTCCTGTGCATAAAGGCTTGCACTGCAAAAACATATTAATACCAAAAAATATTTTTTCATTTTTAAAACTTAAGTTTCTGGTACAATCAATTTTTGATTGCACCAAAATTTGATAAAAAATCAGTAATCATGGAAAAAAAATAAAGAAGCAAACAGTACTTTGGGGGAACACCTTTTCCTGTTTGCTTTGGTTTTTGACAGGCTAAATAGTTACATGGTATATCCTGGTTCCCTGTTTTAATCCTTGCTTTTCACAGCAGCTTGCTGTGGTGCCGGATTTATAACATTCCTTTGAAGTATACCTGGCATTTTGCTTAAATAATTTTGATGTAACAAAACCTTTGTCCAGCAGCTTCACGGTTATATCACCATTGATCACCTGGTCTTTTGTATTAAGGAAATGAAACAGTTTTCCATTCGATTCAATGTGTGTATCATTTGCCACCGGAATATTGTGAAAGCGGAGAGTGGCCTGGAAACTGGCTACAAAAAAACCAGCGTCTTCCACTTTCTTTTTAATCATATCAAAATCTACTGCTGCACCTGGTTTAAAGAAAATATCAAAACTTGAATTTTTGATATTGGATTCTACCTTGTCTGTAAAATCAAGTGTCTTCAATGATTTGTTGATGGCATTGCTGCACATGCTGCAGGTGAGCCCGCTGGCTTGCAGGGAAACTTTTACTACCTGTGCATGGGAAGTAATTGTTAATATAAATGCGGTAATAATGATGATTGTTTTTTTCATAATAGTGTGTGTTTAAATTTTACATTTTGCAACAAGTCTTTTCTTTGCAGCAGGCCATGTCTTTGCAATCGCCTGTTTCTTTTTTGCAGGTTGCATCATCACAGCATTTCTCATTGCTGTTGTTTACTGCTTCTTTTCTATCATACTTGCAGCAGGAGTGTAAGTTGTCGTAGGTTTTAGTGTCTGCGGTTAAATCCTGTGTATCGTAGCCTGACTTTGCAATGGCCTGCTGAATTTTTGTTCCGGATGTTTTCTTTGCAGCATAAGCAACTTTTAACTCTTTTGTTTCTTCATTCCAGCTGGCAGTGCTGGCTCCGGCAGACTTTGCTGCTTTTTCAATTGTTTTTTTACACATGCCGCAATTGCCCCATACTTTGATGGTTTCTTTTTTTACACTTGTTTGAGCAAAGGAAAAATTGCTGAATAATAAGCTCATTAATAAGAAGGTGCTGAATGATAATGCTTTCATTTTTTTTAATTTGAAGTGAGTAGATAATTTATTTTTTAATTGAAATGGATACTAAAATATTTCTCAGTTATTTAATTTTTAATCTCCAGCCTGCATAAAACATTCTTCCTGATACTGGCCCCCAAACCAGTGAGGCATCAAAGTATGGACTGAATGGTTCATCTGCTGCAACGATCACATCTTTTTGAAAATAGTTGGTCATATTTTCAATACCGATATAAAAATCCACAAGGTTTTTCTTACCGATTGATTTTGTTATTTGTGCCCCCATCAAAATATAACCTGGTGAATATTGTTCTCTTTGATATTGCACCGGGTTATCTTCAGTACCGGGGATTCTTTTTTTGCCATTGTAATTGATGGTGTAATCAAACTTCCATCCATTGATAGCGTATGCAAGGTTTGTAAAAGCCCTGTTAGATGCAATGAACGGACGCTGTAATAACTTGTCGCCAAAGGTGGCTTTTACATCAAAATAGCGGTAAGCAATTCTGATATCTAATTTTTTCACCGGCTCTAAACTGAGCTCCGCCTGCAGACTATTAGAATAAGATTTTCCTTTCAGGTTATAGAAATTTACTTCTCTTACATTTTCTATATCTGTGATTACCTGGTTGGTAAAATCATTCCTGTAAAAGTCAACACTGAACATTGCCTCCCTTTTAAATAATTTGAATTTCTGATCAATGCTGATGCCTTTGTTCCATGCAACTTCTGCATCCAGGCCATAAGCCTTACCAGCAGCAGCACCTAAAATATTTACCTGCCTTGCACTTACAAACACACTGGTATTTTCAGCAAAAATATTGGCGGTTCTTTGTCCCCGGCCGGCACTTACATGAATGATGGTGCCTTTTACCGGTTCATATTTAATATTGATACGTGGGGTTACCAACCATCCAAATAAATTATTGTGATCTGTACGGATACCAGCCACTATCAAAAGTTTTGTTTGATAGTCGTAGGTATATTCAAAAAATGCACCTGGTACTATTTCTTTACGCTTGTAATTAGTTGTATTAAAGTTTTCGTCGTATTGATCGTATGAAAAACTGACGCCGGTTCTGAATTTATGATTGGTATTATTGATGATGGACTGATAAATCAAATTGCTGTAAAAGTTTTTTTGCCTTCCATCGTACTTTGTTAATCCAAAATAAGAATCCTGCTGGTGATCAATGGCAGCTAACTGAAGGCCGATACTTTTATATTTTTTTTCCGGAAATACGTAACCAATTTTTCCGAATGCTTCATAGCGTTCTGTATTTATTCCAAGACCATAATGATGGGTGCTGAATTTATCTGTAGCAGCATTGTAGTCAACTTCTCCGCCTGTTTTTTTATCATTCAGTACTTTAATTCCAAACTGTGTTAAAAATCCTTTACCATCCTCATACTTCCACCGGTTGATGAAACTGAACTGGTTGCCTGTAGGAAGATCCCTGAATCCATCTTTATTAAAATCAACTGTTGCGTTATTAATAAAATCATCATGCAGTAATAAAGCTGTTGACCACTTGCTTCCAATCTTTTTAGAGAGATTCAGATTGAGATCTGTTTTGCCAAAATCATTTACATAAGCATTTGCAAAAAGCTGTTCACTCTTTTCAGGCTTTTTCAATTCTACATTTATTTGTCCGGCAATACTTTCATATCCATTGGCAACAGAGCCGGTGCCTTTTGTAAGCTGAATGGATTCTATCCACGGGCCTGCTATAGAATTTAAACCTAAAGGAGTTGCAATGCCTCTCGGCCCGGGAAGATTTTCAACAGTAAGCTGTGTGTAATTTCCACTCAATCCAAGTAACTGTATTTGCTTTGAGCCGGTTACTGCATCATTGTAAGAAACATCCACAGAAGGATTGGTTTCAAAACTTTCACTGAGGTTGCAGCAGGCAGCTTTAAATAATTCTTTTTCCGTCATCACTTGTGTACGCATCGGGCTTATTACAGAAAGATAAGTGGAGCGTTGTTTTGAGGTAATGAGTACTTCACTTAATTGTTTACCTGCAGCAAGAATGATCTTTAATTCATTCATATTGGTAATAGCAATCGTATCTGGTTTATACCCGGCGTAGCTTACTATCATCCTGCTGTCTGTGCCAGTATGTTTTATTGTGAATATGCCGGTTGAATCGGTGGATGTGCCAATGCCGGAATTTAGCCAAACCACACTGGCTCCGGCTAATGGTTTAAATTCTCCTTTTTTGTTGCTTTCCAGCACCACACCTTTAATAAAATGTGGATTGATGGCGGGTGTTTCTGTTTGATGGATTGTTGCAGTATCAGCTACAGCAGTAACTATTTGTTGCGCTGTATCTTTTGTAGGCTCGCTGTTCATGTTTTCCATTTCATGGTAATGGCAGCATGCAGGTAAAGCATTGTAAACACTAATCTTGGCTTTTTTATCTGCGATATCATGACCCACGGCCACAATGCGGTTTTGTATTTTTTGTAAACTGATTTTTGATGGATTGTAAACCAGTAACAGTTCTTTGCTGTCTACATCCCATACAGCGGATGTTACTCCTTTGCTTTTTGCAGCGGCTTCAATACGGTCCTTGCACTGCTCACAGGCGCCGGAAACTTTAAAAGAAAGGGTGGTGTCTTTTGACGATATGTTTGTTTGAGAAAATGCTGCTATTGAAAATGACAGTATCAATAGTATGTTAATAAAATATTTCATTGCATTATTATTTGATTATAGAGTAGCAATCATTTACTGATTGCATTAAAGCAATTGTGTATGCTGCACAATGCATCATTCAATGGTGACTGATCACCATCAATTTTCTATAATCTGAAAACGCAATTTAAAATACAGGCAGAGGGGCTTGTATCATCAGGGGGAGAGTTATTACGAATGTTACTTTCTAAAGAGGCGGATGTTATTTTCCAGTCATAAACAGGGTAGGGAATAATGACAGCAGCAACAACATGTTCAAAGCTTAAATTGTTTGAAACATTTTTATGAGAGTCGTTTAACTTGTAAAATTTATGTTCATCATTACAGCAACCTGGTTTGGCTTTCATTCCGCACTTACCACATTTTTCATCAGCAGAACCATATAATTCAACACCAGCTTTTTTACCCATGCAGTAATGTATCTCCATCGCAATGCCGGAGGATACACCGAGGTATAAAAAAGCTAATATCGTAACTATGATCTTTTTCATTTACAAGGCAAAGTTAGTAATTATAAGGTCTCATTAAATGACTTGCCTGTTAATTGTGATGATTTTAGTCATTAAGCTAATGATTGTATCAGCATCAATTCACAAAGTTCCATTGTATGCCGAACCGGATAATTAAACCCGGGGACACATAATGTGGCGCAGCAAAATTATTGTGTGTAAAGCCAAACCCGTTTGTAAAGCTTAAGGTATTCAGGTTTTCAGCACGAAAATAACCTGTAAAAGATTTTATCCTGAAATGCATAAATGCATTGATATCTGGCCTGTTGCTGATGGTGGTGGTATCCTGGGGCATAAACTGGCCCATTGCCGGCGAATAATTAGATGCTTTGTACGGCGTATAATACCTGATTTCAAAACCAGTGCTCAGGTTAAGATTTTTAAAGAACAAGCCTTCGTATGCAATCCGGTTCCTGGTATAAACCAGCGGTAAGTTCACCGGTGCTGCTGCATCTGTTTGCTGAAGGGTTGCCTCAATATACCAGTTCCATCGCCTGTTTAACCGGATCTTTTTTGCAGCGCTTAATTGCAGCAGGTTGATCACTTTGCTATATTGTTCTGTTTTACGGTAACCAGAAAAGAAAAGATAATTGGTGATAAAATAATTGGCTGCAGATAAGCTAATAAATGGGTTGTCGGCTGTTGCTTTCAGGGTAATAATATTTTCTTTATTGTAGGATGTGGTATTTTCAAAATTAAAAGACGACAATGTATTGTAAATGAAAGAAGGGCTCCTGTTTACATTATTAAAAAGCAGGCTCACATTACCCCATCGTTTATTTAGGTATCTTGACAAAGATGCATAAACATTATAATCCCCACTGTTAAGCCCGTTCAAATAGAATTCTCCTTTGGCTAAAATATCCCACAATTTATTTCTTGTTTTGTTGCGGTATTCACCATGTAAAATAATGTTATAAAAATTTTTGCTTCCAGCAGTAAATGTTCCGGTGATATTTTCCAGCTTGGCACCAGCCATCAGGTATTGGCCTGAATTTTTTGTATCCGGGAATTGTAATAAAGAAAAATCATTGCTGATGATCTTCCATTTATCTTTTAATAGAATGGTGTCCTTTTGGTTTAATGTGGTATCATACCAATTTTGATAAATGGTGGAGTCTGTATCCTGGTCCTTAAATTCATAATTATAAGTACTGTAATTAAACGTATGCTGAAAACGAAGTTTGGGGTAAAACAGGTATTCGGTGGTGGAGTCATTTATTTCTACAGAATCTTTTTTACCAATATCATAGTAATGACGATAAAAAAAAGTAAAATCTTTTTGGGTAGTACCTGTATTAAACTTTGGATTGAAAACGCTTGGATCATAAGATTCATCTCCACCTAAATTTACCGGTATTGTGTAACGCCTTGTAAAATTTTTACTGGTGAGAAAGGTGTCACTTTGAATGCCACCATTTTCGGCACCTCTTATTTTGTTGGTGAATAATAAAAATGATGCCCCATATCTTTTTCTTTTACCCTGGTAATTACTAAAAAAACGCAGATTGCTGTGATTGGTATTTTGATAAGCTAAAAAACCGGGAGAATTAATAAGTTTAAATTCCAGACCAAAATTCAGGTTGGGCTTTGGATTTTGTGTGTGCAGTATTTTTATCACTTGTTCTTTAGCTGGAAATCCCTGGTATATCAATTGTGTAAACGGCCGGGTGGTTTTAAAGAACCGGGAATTTTCCAAAGTGTATTTATATGCATCATAAGCGTGGAAACCAGCATCCCAGCCAGCTTTTGCATACGGTGAAAATATTAAGGGGTATCCGGCGGCCCCATCGTTACCTAAAAATTGCTGGTAAGCCGGTACAATAAAATACTTATAAAAATCACTGATGCTGCTGTCGAACCTTATCGGCCGGATGGAATCAAGATATCTGAAACTGATGTTTACAGAATCTTTCGCATCATCCCGGTGTTCAAAATGAATAGAGTCTGTTGATTTGCCTGCTCTTCCGCCACCCATATTTAACTGGCTCCCTCGTTGTTGGGCAAAGGAGCTTCCGCAAAGCAATATCAGTAAAAAGAGTAAAAGATATTTATGCATTTTATTACCTGGTTAGCACTGGGTACTTTTAAAATTTTGTTGTTTTTAAAAGGAGTGCACTTTATCATTTTATGCTGCCGGGGTGCTAAAAATTAACAGCCTTTTGTTTTAAATTGATTGTTGCCTGTTATTAAAATTTTGCTGGCAAAGGTATGTCAAGAAATTGTTAGAAATATTTTAATGCTGCCACCACCTTGTTTTATGAGGGTAACTGCATACTGATCATTTAATCAAAGCATGAAACTTAACAACAGTTTATTATCTTCGTCAAAATTTTTTACACATGAATCTCCACGAATACCAGGCTAAAGGGCTTTTAAAAAAATACAATGTTCCGGTGCAGGAAGGCATTGCCTGCAATACTGCTACTGAAGCAGAAGATGCATACAGACAAATACACAGTGAATATGGTAGTAAGTTTGCGGTGGTAAAAGCGCAAATACATGCCGGCGGCAGGGGTAAAGGAACGATAACAGGTACTGATCAACGTGGTGTAGCTGTAGGTAAAAATGCAGAAGATATCAAGCGCATTGCACAAAATATTATTGGTGGCACTTTGGTTACAATTCAAACGGGCCCCGCTGGTAAACTGGTAAATAAAGTACTGGTGGCACAGGATGTTTATTACGAAGGTACAAGCCCGGTAAAAGAATTCTATTTGTCTATTTTACTAGACAGGTCTAAAGGACAAAATGTGATCATGTATAGTACCGAGGGAGGAATGAATATTGAAGATGTAGCACACAACACCCCGGAAAAAATATTCAAAGAATGGGTTTTCCCGGGTGGCGGTCTGGAAGCTTTCCAGGCAAGAAAAATTGCATTTAACCTTGGCCTGAGCGGGGCAGCATTTAAAAATTGTGTAAAGTTTGTAACCAATTTATATAGTGCATATGTAGGGTTGGATTGTGGAATGCTTGAAATTAATCCATTGTTTAAAACCAGCGATGACAAGATTATTGCAGTGGATTGTAAAATGAATGTGGATGATAATGCCATTATGCGCCATCCTGATGTAGCATCATTAAGAGATATCTCAGAAGAAGATCCTACCGAAGTAGAAGCTGGTAAATACAACTTGAATTTTGTAAAATTGGATGGCAATGTGGGTTGCATGGTAAATGGGGCCGGACTTGCAATGGCTACCATGGATATGATCAAATTAAGCGGCGGGGAGCCAGCTAACTTTTTGGATGTAGGTGGTACTGCCAATGCACAAACAGTGGAAGCTGGATTCAGGATTATTTTAAAAGATCCAAAAGTAAAGGCTATCCTCATTAATATTTTCGGTGGTATCGTTCGTTGCGACAGAGTAGCTCAGGGCGTTATAGATGCTTATCAGTCCATTGGAAATATTGAAATACCAATTATAGTTCGCCTGCAGGGAACCAACGCAGATGTGGCAAAACAATTAATAGATGAAAGTGGCTTGAAAGTAGAGAGTGCTATTTTGTTGAGTGAAGCTGCGGCACTGGTAAATAAGGCGGTAGCATAAATTACTGCAATACTTTTTTTTGATCCCATCTGTTAACTAATGGATGGGATTTTTTATTGAATGAATTTTAAATGAGTTGAAATAAAAACTGTCCTGTAGAAACAGGACAGCATTATCAAAACCAACTGTATACCTCAATACAGTCATCATTATGAAACTGTAATTTCTTTTGGAGCGGCCTTTAACTCTTCTTTTTTAGGCAATGCTACTTTCAAAATGCCATTTTCATATTTAGCCGAAATATTTATGGCATCAATTTTTTCATCTACTGTAAAGCTGCGTTTAAATGCTTTGTAGCTGAATTCTTTCCTGATCAGCTTAGAATTTTCTTCTTTAATTTCCTCTTTCTTTTCGGTGCTAATGGTAAGAATGTTCTTGTCAAGGTTCAGGTTGAAATCAGATTTTTCCAAACCGGGTGCCGCTATCTCCAGTTCATAGGCATCAGCATTTTCACGGATATTTACAGGCGGAAATCCAATTACATCTTCCCTGATAGTTTTTCCAAATGTGGCTGGAAAATCATTAAAGAAATCATTTACTAAGCCATCAAAGCTTTTTGCCATTGGGTTGTTTACTTTTACGAGTGTCATTGCTATAATTTTTTATTTGAGAAGGTGGTTTCAAAAGCTGTTCCAATCACTATTTTTAAGATGAATTGACATTTTTGATTAAATATTGCGCCATTGTGTCTGAATTTAGCTTTATAGCATGACCATGTGGCATTTATATATTTGAATTACCATTTTTTCAACACATTGAAAAACTTGAATGCTTTATTGTTGGTTAGTTTGTAATTTTGCTCTCCAAACAAAAATTTATAAATATGTATCCAGCAGAAATAGTAATGCCAATGAAAGAAGAGTTAACAGAAAACGGATTCTCCGAAATGTTGACTGGATCTGATGTTGAAAAAAATTTAACCGGGCAGGGTACCACACTGGTAGTAATTAATTCAGTATGTGGTTGCAGTGCCGGTACAGCAAGGCCAGGTGTATTAATGGCAGTTCAGCACAGTGAAAAAAAACCAGATCATTTAACAACCAGTTTTGCAGGTTTTGATGTGGAGGCAGTTAAAAAGATCAGGGAACATTTGTTGCCTTATCCTCCTTCTTCACCTTCTATTGCTTTATTTAAAGATGGACAGTTGGTTCATTTTATTGAAAGGCACAATATTGAAGGTCGCAGTGCACAGATGATTGCTCAAAACTTGATTGGAGCGTTTGAGCAATATTGCAATTAGTTTTTTTGGGTTTAATGGGTTAGTAAATACATCCCGTAGCATTTTTGTTACGGGATTTTTTTGCCCATGATTCGATAGGAGATAATTGGCGCAGAATGAATATATTGCAGCACTTAAATTTTCAGACAGATATGTATCCCAATTTATATTATGTTTTTAAAGACTGGTTTGGTGTGGAGTGGAAGGCGCTTAGCTTTTTAAATACTTTTGGTTTGATGGTGGCAATGGGATTTGTGGTGGCAGCTATTGTTATTACCAGTGAATTAAAACGGAAAGAAAAACAGGGATTATTATTTCCCCGGGAAGAATTTATTACCGTAGGAAAACCAGCCTCCATAATTGAATTACTCATTAATTTTCTCACAGGATTTCTTTTTGCTTATAAATTGATTGGTTTGTTTTTTAATAAACCTGATGAAGTAAGTCCACAGGCTTATATTTTTTCTTCAGAAGGTAATTTGCTGGGGGGAATTTTGATAGGCTTGGGACTGGCCTATTTAAAGTGGAAAGAAAAAGATAAACAAAAATTAAAAGCACCAGAGCAAAGAAGCGTACGCATCTGGCCGCATGATCGGGTTGGTGATATCGTAATCATCTCATTAGTATTTGGAATACTGGGTGCAAAACTTTTTGATAACCTGGAAAATTGGGATGATTTTATTGCACATCCAATTGATAGAATTTTTTCTGCCGGTGGTTTAACTTTCTACGGTGGATTGATTTTGGCGGGCATAGCAATTTGCGTTTATGCTTCAAGAAAAAATATCAAACTCGTTCACCTGATAGATGCTATTTCAATTGCAATGATGATAGCTTATGCAGTGGGGCGTATTGGTTGCCAGGTATCGGGAGATGGCGACTGGGGTATTTATAACAGCGCTTATATCACTGACGTCAATGGCAAAGCGGTAGAAGCCGGAGAGGGTGAATTCCAGGCTCAGCTGGAAAAATATAAAACCTATTTCCTTAATGGGGAAGTGCTTGATCCGGGGGCGCCGGGTTTAACTATAGTAACTGACAGAAAAAGTGAAAGCCTTGAAAAAGTGCCACACAAATCTGTAAAAGCTCCTTCATGGTTACCCAGCTGGATGTTTGCATATCCATATTTGCAAAACGTTAATAAGGATGGAATAAAAATTCCTTCTATTACGGATGAGCACAACAGGGCATTGCCGATCCCGGTCTTCCCAACCCCTTTTTACGAAACAATAATATGCAGTTTGCTTTTCCTGGCATTATGGCTTTTTCGTAAAAAAATTAAAGTTGCCGGAGTGATGACTGGTCTTTATTTTATTTTGAATGGAGCTGAAAGATTCCTGGTTGAAGGAATCCGTGTAAATAACACATATACAATATTCGGTTTCCATCCTTCTCAAGCGCAAGTGATAGCTACAGCGTTGGTAATTGCCGGGCTTGTTATAATTGTGTTTGCCAAAGCAAGAGATCATACAAAAAAATAGTTTTTATTGCGGCTTCCACTTATTTATGAATGAGAAGAAAGTGATTAAAATAAACAGCAAAGGATTGAATTCCCGATAATTCCTGTAGTTATGTTGTTTTTTTTCAAAATATCTTCTCTTTAATTGGGTTGTAATTCAGCCTAAAATACACTCAAATATGTATTTGCAGGTGCAGAGTGGAGTGTTTTTCTACTTCTACGGTAAATTAAAAAGCCGATAAATTTTTGCCTAATTTATTTTTTAATAAGATAAATATTTTTTCAACTAATTGATTATTAATTAGTTTATTCGGTTAAAGTAACATGCCCGTCTAGTGCAATTCTTATCTTTATTCACTACTCTTTACACTTCTTTAACATTTTGCCAGTCATCAAATCTTATGACCGTCTATGTAAACTATTATACCTTGTAATGCAAAGTACCTATTTTTGTTATGTACAATTCAAAACAAAGTATAAAGTATAGCCATGAAACATTTATTTATCCTGCTGACTGCTATGAGTGTAAGTATTGTCAGCATCGCACAAACAACCGGAAAAGTAACCGGCTCAATTAAAGATGGTGGTAACCAGAAAATTATTGATGCCGCCACCATTTCCCTTTTAAAAAGTAAAGACAGCAGCCTTGCCAAGTCTGCTGTTACTGATAAAGAGGGAAATTTTATTTTCGAGCATGTAAAAGAAGGAAGTTATCTGGTGAGTGCGGCCTCTCTTGGGCATAGCAAAGTTTACAGCACCCCTTTCATCATTTCTGCAGAGAAAGGCACTTACGAAGTAGGTGTATTGCAGTTGGTTCCAACAACACAAAATTTAAAAGAAGTGGTGGTGGAAACCAAAAAACCATTTATCGAAAGAAAACTGGACAGGATGATTGTAAATGTGGATGCTTCCATTTCCAATGCTGGTTCCACAGCAATGGAAGTACTGGAGAAATCCCCCGGCATCACCGTTGATAAAGATGGTAATATCAGCCTGAAAGGAAAACAGGGTGTAAGGGTTTTTATTGATGGCAAACCAAGTTACCTCTCAGGTCCGGACTTAGCGAACCTTTTAAGGAGTATGGGATCTGCCCAGATGGACCAGATAGAGATTATGACCAACCCTCCAGCCAAATACGATGCAGCTGGTAATGCAGGTGTTATCAATATTAAATTGAAGAAAAATAAGATGATGGGGTATAACGGCAGCGTTAATGCTTCTTACACCCAGGGTAAATATCCAAGAACCAATGAAAGCATTAACCTGAATTACCGGAACAAAGCAGTAAATGTTTTTGGAAGCTACAGTTACAGGGCAGATAAAAATTATTCAGAATTAACCATCCTCAGAAAATTCAGGGATAAGGATTCCAAGCAATTGCTTTCCATATTTGACCAGGAATCGAAATTCACCAATAACAACCGTTCTAACAATGCAAAATTTGGTATAGATGTAAATGTTAGCAAGAAAACAGTTGTAGGGGCAGTAGTAAGTGGGTTTGTAAACACAGAAAAATTTAATAATGACAGCAGGACTTTTTTGCAAAACAGTGCAGGTATAACAGATTCAACAACGCTGGCTACCACGCAGGTAAATGGCAAATGGAAAAATTTAAGTGCAAACTTTAATGTTCGCCATACTTTTGACAGTACTGGTCGTGAACTAAGTTTTGATGCAGATTATGTTCATTACAGCCAAAGCAATAGCCAGGGATTATACAATCATTATTATGATGCCAATAATCAGCCCAGTTCCCCAAGTGATACATTGCTGAGTAATATCCCTTCAAACATAAAAATTTACAGTCTTAAAGCTGATTACAGTCAAACCCTGAAGGGCAATACCAAGCTGGAAGCAGGTTTGAAAGCGAGCTTTGTAAAAACAGATAATGATGCACAATACGACTACATAGTGAATGGACAAAAAGTGCATGATTATGGCAGGAGTAACCACTTTATTTACGATGAAGAAATTAAAGCTGCCTATGTTAATCTGAATAAACAGATAAACAAAAAATGGAGTACACAGTTGGGCTTACGGCTTGAAAACACCATTTCCAAAGGAAAACAGTTAACAACCGGTGAAAACTTTGAACGCAACTATACACAGCTTTTTCCAACTGCTTTTGTTGGCTATGAAGTAAATGAAAAGAACAATTTATCTATGAACTATGGCCGCAGGATCGAACGCCCGGATTATGCAGACCTGAACCCATTTTATTTCTTCCTGGATAAATATACCTACCAGCGGGGCAATACCAATCTGCGTCCGCAATTCAGTCACAACATTGAGTTTTCCCACACCTACAAAGGCAACTTTACCACCACACTGAATTATACAAAAGTTACCGACCTGATCAATGATGTGCTGGATCAGAACGAAGAAACCAATGAAACTTTTATCACCAAAAGTAATATTGCCAGCCAGCGCCAGTATGGTGCTACGGTTACTACTTTGATACCGGTAAAAAAATGGCTCAAAATAAATGTATATGCAAACTTCAGCAACAATAGGTTCAAAGGGTTTGTAAATAACGCAAATATAGATTTGCAGAGCAATTTGCTTACAACCAATGTAAACACACAAATGAGTTTTGGTAAAGGATGGTCAGGTGAGTTAAGTGGTTTTTACCGTACAAAAGGTTTGGATGGGGTGTTACTTATCGGTGCAATGGGAGCCGTAAACGGCGGTATTTCAAAATCAATTTTAAAGAATAAAGGAACCGTAAAATTAGGTTTCAGGGATATCTTCTGGACACAGAAATTCAAGGGTTCTGCAGAGTATTCCTATATTGATACCCATTTTACCCAGCAAAGAGACAGCAGGCAGGTGAGCCTGAACTTTAACTGGCGTTTTGGTAATTCAAAGATACAAGCACCCAAAAGAAAGAATGGCGGCGCTTCAGACGAGCAAAACCGTGTAAAGGCAAGCAGTAATTAATAAATTTTAATTTATAGCAAAACGCAGTTCAATATTGGGCTGCGTTTTTTTATATTTGTATGTCTCATCAACATTCTCAAAATCTTTAAAACAACGATATGCCTTCATTTGACTTTAGCAGCAAAGTAGATCTGCAGACACTCGACAATGCCATCAATACCATTAAAAAGGAGATAACCAACCGCTTTGATTTTAAGGGCAGTCATGTGGTGATCGATCTGAATAAAAAGGATTTTAAAGTAATGCTGGAGGCGGACAGCGATATGAAAATTGGCCAGATAGTTGACGTAATGATCAGCAGGAGTATGAAGCAGGGGCTGGCTGCAGAGATTTATGATTTGAGTAAGGAACCTTACCAGAGTGGCAAAGTGGTAAAAAAAGAAGTGCTGGTGAGGAATGGCATTAAACAGGAAGATGCTAAAAAAATAGTAAAGCTGATTAAGGACAGCGGCCTAAAAGTGCAGGTCGCCATTATGGACGATATTGTAAGGGTAACCGGCAAAAAAATTGACGATTTGCAGGATGTAATACAGGCAAGTAAGGGCTGGAACCTTGGCATAGCCCTGCAAATGGTAAACACAAAGAGTTAATTGCAAGTTTAATAAGGTCTGATTTGGTGGGTATTTGTTAAAAAAAATTGAATGGACTATAGGTATTTAAACTCTTTTTTTCTTAATTTGTCATATATAAGGAGGCGGAGCGATTGAAAACAGTGGCATTTGGGTTTTGCAGGTAACCATTATTACCTTACTTTTGCGATCTTTAAAAAAATAGCATGGCAAAATCCATGCACAAACTTTTACAATTATGAAAAAAGATTTGCATCCCAAAAATTACCGTTTTGTAGTGTTTAAAGACATGAGTAACGGACACCAGTTTTTAAGCCGTTCAACAGCAGAATCAAAAGAAATGGTTAAGTATGAAGATGGTAATGAATACCCGGTAATTAAGCTGGAGATTTCCAATACTTCTCATCCTTTTTACACTGGTAAAAATGTATTGGTTGATACTGCAGGACGTATTGACAAGTTTAAAAAACGTTACGGAAAAAAAGACTAAACTAGCAATAGTAAAGATTGTTTTTCATGGCTATACTTTAAGTCCCCTCCGGTTCTCCGGGGGGATTTTTTTATTGGCCTGTTCCTGTAAGAGTTTGTATTTTAGCAAATAATGAAAATTGTTCTTAATGATACCTTTGTCAGTGCAGGTTTGTATCCTTTTGGGATCATCAACCCTGTTTCCTCTATCCGGGTTGGGATTTTAACTATTAAAGAAAAATGGGAAAGGATCACGGGGCATACCGTTTTTGAAAGTGTTGAATCCTTTTTAAATTCAGTAAATGACAAAAATGAAAAGCCCGGTTTATTAATCGAATCAAATATTATCCCTACTAAAAGTTGGTGGCAACAGCATAACGGGGAAATCACACAACCTGGCAGTGAAATCGTAAAAAGCATAAAGCATGCCTGTCAGATCTTTCAATTAAATGACTGGGCAATTCGTCAGGATTATGATTTAATTACAAAAGGCCGGATATCACAGCTAATCTCATCGACAAACAAAACAATTGCTCCTGAAAATATATTTATTGAAGAAGGCGCTAAAGTGGAGCATAGTATTATCAATGCTTCAATAGGACCGGTTTATATAGGTAAAAATGCAGAAGTAATGGAAGGCTGCATGATACGTGGACCATTTGCAATGTGTGAAGGTGCAGTTTTAAAAATGGGTGCTAAAGTCTATGGAGCCACTACGCTTGGCCCATATTGCATGGGGGGCGGAGAGATTAAAAATTCAGTGCTTACCGGTTATAGTAATAAAGCCCATGATGGTTACCTGGGCGACAGTGTACTGGGCGAATGGTGCAACCTTGGAGCAGGCACCAGTAACAGTAATATAAAGAATACAGCGGGTACAGTAAAACTGTGGGAAAATCAAACACAGTCTTATTTGCCTGTGGGTTTAAAAGCCGGTTTAATTATGGGGGATTATAGCCGTGCTGCTATCAATACCTCTTTTAATACTGGCACTGTAGTAGGAATTTGCTGTAATGTTTTTGGGGAGGGATTTCCACCAAAGTTTATTTCTGATTTTACATGGGGCAAAGAAAGATATACTTTTGCCAAAATAGTAGAAGATATTAATAACTGGAAGCAATTAAAAAACAAGACCATTACAGACAAAGAAATCATTATTTTAAAAAATCTTTATAACCAATAAATAGATCAACAATGAGGAAACAAATAGCTGCTGCTAACTGGAAAATGAACCTTACACTTGAACAGGCAGAAACCCTGATAAGTGATTTGATGGCATCGCCTATTGAATTAAAAGAAAACCATGAAATGGTTTTTGGAGTACCATTTCCTTATATCATCAATATCGAAAAGAAAATTGCAGGTAAACAAAGAGTGCATATAGCGGCACAAAATTGTTACAGTAAAGTATCTGGCGCTTATACTGGTGAGGTAAGTGTGGAAATGCTAAAAAGTATTGGCGTGCCGTATGTTATTATCGGTCATAGCGAAAGAAGAGAATATTTTAAGGAGTCAAATAAAGAGCTGGCAGACAAAGTAGATCTTTGCTTTGAATTTGGATTAAAACCCATTTTTTGTTGTGGAGAAGCACTGGAGATAAGAGAAGCCGGTACTCAAAATGAATTTGTAGAAAATCAATTAAAAGAAAGTTTGTTTCATTTATCTGCAGAAAGAATAACGGGCTTTGCAATTGCCTACGAACCTATCTGGGCAATTGGTACCGGTAAAACTGCCAGCAGCGCACAGGCGCAGGAAATGCATGCTCATATCCGCAGTGTATTTGCATCAAAATATGGTGAAAGCATAGCTGCCACTATTTCTATTTTATATGGCGGAAGCGTAAAAGCAGCGAATGCAAAAGAAATATTTGGACAACCAGATGTAGATGGCGGGTTAGTCGGTGGGGCATCATTAAATGCCGCTGAATTTACCATTATTACTAACAGCTTGAAATAAATAAATGGGAAATGGATTACATTAAATCCAGTGCTTTTGCGAAAAAGGTGCAAACAAATGGTAATACCATAGAGCAATATCCACCACCGATACTATATACAAAGAAGAATGCAGCAACAGACACAAAAAATAAGATCCAATATAGGCCAGTAGATTTTTTTGTTGATTCCATTTTTTAAAATTTTGACAAAAATAATGGAAAACATACAAAATGTTGGTTTCAAACAAAATCATTTAATTTTTTTTGTTTTACTTATTAAGTATTTTATACACGTATTGTTGTTGATATCATCTGCATTAATAAAACTTAGCAGCAAACTGCAGAAAAAAACAGGGGACGATTGCATTTTCTTTTTTTAACAAGGGACTAAAAGTGCAAAGTTTAATAATCCCTGTTTTTAATTGTTGTGTATTTTTTACATTTTGATTAAAAAGTTTTTATATTGCCAACCCTTTAACAATAGATAAATGATACTGAATTTTTATATCCGGTTTTCTACAAAATTCGGACAGGCTTTATTCCTTTCAGGAACTCATTCCGCACTGGGAAATGATGACGTTGCCAATGTAGTTGCAATGCAGTATTTCAATCAGGATTTTTGGTACACACAAGTTGAATTACCAGAGGCAGATTTTAATTCGTTGGAGATTGAATACCGGTATGTTTTAAGGGAAAGTGATGGCAATGAAATTATAGAGTGGGGTAATGACAGGTTGATTGACTTTAAAAAAATTACGGCCAAGGATATCACCCTGGTAGATACGTGGAATCATGCTGGTGAGGTAGAAAATGCTTTTTTTACAAAACCATTCCAGGATGTATTTTTAAAAAAAACAGCCCATGTAAAAATAAAGCTGCTAAAAACTTTTACACATGAATTTAAAGTAAAAGCACCCTTGCTGAATGAAGACGAAGTATTGTTTATTACCGGAAGCGGAAAAGCATTGGGAGATTGGGATATTAAAAAACCGCAGCTGCTTTCCAAAGAAGGAAATTGGTGGGTTGCAAAGCTGAACCTGGCAAATGAAAATTTTCCGATCGTATATAAGTATGGTGTTTTCGATATTATAAAAAATGTATTTGTACGGTTTGAATCGGGTAATAACAGGATGGTAGCGGGTGGCAATGGCAAGGGAAAGCAAACGATCCTGCACGACGGCTTTGCTCAAATGCCTTATCCAAACTGGAGAGGTGCAGGGGTGGCCATACCCGTATTCAGTCTGCGTACCAATCATAGTTTTGGTACCGGAGAATTCACTGATATCAGGCTACTGGTAGACTGGGCTAAAGGATGTGGTTTAAAACTGATCCAGTTACTGCCCATCAATGATACCACAGCTACCCATACCTGGACGGATTCTTATCCTTATGCAGCCATCTCTGCTTTTGCATTGCATCCAATGTACCTGAATCTTTCTAAAGTAGCTGGTAGTAAAAATGCTTCTGTTGTAAAAAAATTAGAAGAAAAAAGAATAGAACTGAATGCATTGCCACAGGTGGATTATGAGGCAGTGATGAAATATAAATTTGATACTGCTAACAAATTATTCGAACTGCAGAAGGAACAGTTCAAAGATGATGTAAAGTACTTTGAATTCTTTGAACTGAACCGCCACTGGCTGGTGCCCTATGCTGCATTTTGCTACCTGAGGGATAAATACAAAACCTCCGACTATAATCAATGGAAAACACATAATGTGTATGATGAAAATGCCATTCAGAAACTGGCATCACCATCTCAAAAACATTATGATGCCATCTGCCTGCATTATTTTATACAATACCATTTGCATCTGCAATTAAAAGAAGCAACTGCTTATGCTCATAAAAACGGCATCATTGTAAAAGGAGATTTACCGATTGGGATATACCGCTATGGTTGTGATGCATGGATGGCTCCTGAATTATATAATATGGATGCACAGGCTGGTGCGCCACCGGATGATTTTGCCATCAAAGGCCAGAACTGGGGATTTCCCACTTATAACTGGAAGAAGATGGAAGAAGATGGTTATGCCTGGTGGCGTAAGCGCTTTGAGCAGATGAGTGAATATTTTGATGCTTACCGTATTGACCATATCCTTGGGTTTTTCCGTATCTGGAGTATACCGCTGCATGCAGTAGAGGGAATTATGGGACGTTTTGTTCCGGCCATCCCCATTCACATCAATGAATTATATCAGAATAATATTTCGTTTGAATGGCACCGTTACTGCAAACCTTACATTCCAGATCATGTGGTAAATGAAAGATTTGGTGTGGAAGCTAACTATATAAAAGAAACTTTCCTCCAATGGATTGACGGCACTTTTGAATTAAAACCTGAATTTGATACACAGCGGAAAGTAGAGCATCATTTCAGCCATTTACCGGAGTCAGATATCAATACCAGTATCAAGTTTGGCTTATTTGATCTGATCAGTAATGTGATCTTCTTTGAAGAGGAAGGATCTAATATGCAACAGTTTCATTTCCGTATCAATATGGAAAGCACCACATCATTCAGGGATCTGGATGGCTATTCAAAACTAAAATTAAAAGACATCTACATTAATTATTTCTTTAAACGCCAGGATGATTTCTGGAAGAAAGAAGCGATGCACAAACTGCCATCACTAAAGCGCAGTACCAACATGCTGGTTTGTGGCGAAGATCTGGGGATGGTGCCGGAGTGTGTGCCGGATGTGATGCGCCAGTTAGGCATGCTGAGCCTGGAAATACAGCGTATGCCTAAAGATCCAACAAAAGAATTCTTTCATCCTGCTGATGCTCCTTACATGTCGGTGGTTACACCAGCCACACATGATATGAGTACGATTCGTGGCTGGTGGGAAGAAGACCCGGCTAAAACGCAGCACTTCTATAATAATATGCTGGGCCATTACGGCGCAGCTCCATTTTTTTGCGAAGCAAAGATCAACAGGGAAATTTTAATTCAGCATTTGTATTCTCCAGCTATGTGGTGTATTTTTCAAGTACAGGATATATTGGGAATGAGCAAAGAATTAAGAAGAGAAAATCCCAATGATGAGCGGATCAATGTACCTGCCAATCCAAAGCATTACTGGCGCTACCGGATGCATTTTACTATTGAAGATTTAATAAAAGAAGAGGTGTTTAACCGTGAACTGGGTAGTTATATAACAGCAAGTAAAAGGTAATTATTATAAATTGACTGATAAAAAATGCCGGGCTTAATAGCCTGGCATTTTAATTAAATTGCACCGATGATAAAAGTAAAATACAAAACATACAACCTGCCATTCAAATATCCTTTTACCATTTCAAAAGGTACCAAAACACATCAACCAACATTTGTTGTGGAGCTGGAATACTTTGGTTTAAAAGGTTATGGCGAAGCGCCTGCCATCAGCTATTATAATATACCAGTAGAAAAAATGATTGAAGACCTGGAAAGAAAAAAGCAATTTGTAGAAAAGTTTGCTTTAGCTGATCCTGAACGTTACTGGCATTATCTGCATCATTTATTTCCAGCAAATCCTTTTTTGGTTTGTGCACTGGATATGGCCGGTTGGGATTTATATGGTAAAATGAAAAGAAAACAATTACATCAATTGTGGAATTTAGATACTGCAAATGCACCCCTTACCGATTACACAATAGGGATTGACAGCATTGAAAAAATGCTGGAGAAGATGAAGGAAAAACAATGGCCCATTTATAAAGTGAAAGTAGGGGTGGAAGGGGATATTGAAATGGTGGAGGCATTGAGAAAAAATACCAATGCAATATTAAGGGTGGATGCGAATGCAGGCTGGACATTGGAACAGGCATTACAAAAAATTCCTTTGTTGAAAGACCTGGGTGTGGAAATGGTAGAGCAGCCATTGGCAAAAGATGATTGGGAGGGCATGAAAGTATTGTATTCAGGATCATCATTGCCACTGTATGCAGATGAAAGCTGTGTGTTTGAATCGGATGTGGAGAAATGTCATCAGCATTTTCATGGCATCAATATAAAGCTTACTAAATGCAGCGGCATTACTCCTGCAAGGAGAATGATCACAAAGGCAAGACAACTGGATATGAAAGTAATGGTGGGTTGTATGAATGAAAGCTCAGTAGGCACTGCAGCCATTGCACAATTGGCACCAATGCTGGATTTGGTAGATATGGACGGACCGTTATTGTTGAATGAGGATATTGCTGATGGTGTTCGGTTTGATAATGGTAAAATAATCTATACAGATAAACCCGGACTGGGCATTGATATAAAGCCATTTTGAAAATTATTATCCACCTAAATATCACCCTACAGGTAGCATGGGTAAATTTTTTTTGGTAAAATAATTTATCAGCCTTTACTTTGCACCCACAATGATAGCAGTTACTCATATACATCATCATCATACAGTTGCCGCAGGGTAAGCTATGTTGATTGGTATGTGTTAAACATATTTTCAAAAGGGCTTACTGAAAAGTAGGCCCTTTTTTATTTAAAGGCAAAAGAAAAATTATTACTCACAAAACGCCCCTTTTGGGGATGGGTGCAATTATGCTAAAGATCGCAGTACAAAAATCAGGAAGGTTATTTGAAGATTCTATCAGGCTACTGAAGGATTGTGGAATTGACATCAATAATGGCAATAAGCAATTAAAAGCCGTGGCTCAGAATTTTCCATTAGAAATTTATTTTTTAAGAGATGATGATATCCCACAGTATGTGTATGATGGTGTTGCCGATATTGGAATTGTTGGTGAGAATGTAGTACTGGAAAAAGAAAAGGACGTTGAAACTGTTTACCGCCTTGGTTTTGGCAAATGCCGGTTAAGCATTGCAGTTCCAAAGAGTATGAAATATACAGGTGTAGAGGATCTGCAGGGATTAAAAATTGCTACCAGCTACCCGGTGATATCAAAAGATTTTTTAAATAAGAACAATGTGAACGCAGAGATTCATGAGATCAGCGGCTCCGTGGAAATTGCCCCGGGTATTGGATTGGCAGATGCTATTTGTGATTTGGTAAGCAGTGGCAGTACACTTTTTACTAATGGACTAAAAGAAGTAGCTGTCATTTTAAAATCTGAAGCCATACTCGTTGCGAATAAAAATTTAACTGTCGAGCAAAAAGCAATTTTAGAAAAATTATTGTTGCGGATCAATGCTGTAAAAACGGCAAGGCATAATAAATATATCCTGATGAATGCACCCAATCACCAGTTAAAAAATATTGTGGCATTATTACCCGGTATGAAAAGCCCCACCATTGTACCATTGGCAGAAGAAGGGTGGAGCAGTGTGCAAAGTGTGGTAAATGAAAATGATTTTTGGGATGTGATAGAAAAATTAAAACAGTTTGAAGCACAGGGAATTTTAGTAATGCCTATCGAACAAATGATTGCATAATACCAGGTCGGCATCCAATTCTGGTCGGCACCGCAGGTCAGACCAGCAACTAGACTAGAAAAAATAAAAATGAAAAAATTATTTATAAATCCTTCAAGACATCAGTGGAATGAAATCATTCAGCGCCCTGTGCTGGATAGTAAACCGTTAGAGGTAACTGTGACTGCTATTTTGAATGATGTAAAATTAAATGGTGATAAAGCAGTAAAAAAATACGCAGCACAATTTGATAAAGCAACATTGAATGAACTGAAAGTAAGTGAATCAGAAATAGCAGAAGCATCATTATTAGTAAAGGATGAATTAAAAGCGGCTATAGCAATTGCAAAAAATAATATCAACACATTTCACCAGGTACAAAAGGAAGAAGTAAAGCAAATTGAAACCATCAATGGAGTTGTATGCTGGAGAAAATCTGTAGGTATACAAAAAGTTGGGTTATACATTCCGGGAGGTACTGCACCATTGTTTTCTACTTTGCTGATGTTGGGAATTCCTGCAGTGCTGGCAGGTTGTAAAGACATTATTGTGTGCACACCTTGTGATAAAAATGGTAAAGTAAATCCAACGGTATTGTATGTTGCTCAATTAATTGGTTTAAAAAATATTTATAAAATAGGAGGCGTTCAGGCTATTGCGGCAATGGCTTACGGAACAGCAACAGTTCCGCAGGTATATAAAATTTTTGGTCCCGGTAATCAATATGTAACCTGTGCAAAGCAATTGATCAATAAAGAAGGTATTGCCATTGATATGCCTGCAGGCCCAAGTGAAGTGGCAGTGTATGCTGATGAAAGTTGTAATCCCTCATTTGTTGCAGCAGACTTATTAAGCCAGGCAGAACATGGTACAGACAGCCAGGTATTACTGGTGGCAACATCACAAACAATTACAGAAAAAGTAAATGCTGAAATTGAAAAGCAGTTAGCCGTTTTGCCAAGAAAAGAAATTGCAAAAATGGCGATGGACAATAGTAACTATGTGGTGATGGAAAATGCAGGTGCAGCTTTTGATTTGTTAAATGAATACGCAGCCGAGCACCTGATCATTGCATCTGACAATGCTTTATCGCTTGCAGAAAATGTAGTAAATGCAGGCAGTATTTTTCTTGGCCATTATTCCCCGGAAAGTGTGGGTGATTATGCATCGGGTACCAATCATACGCTGCCAACCAATGGATATGCAAAAGCTTACAGCGGCGTATCATTAGACAGTTTTGTTAAGAAGATCACCTTTCAGCAATTGTCAAATGAAGGATTAAAAAATATTGGCAGAGCTGCTGAACTAATGGCAGCAGCAGAAGGTTTAGATGCACATAAAAATGCGGTAACAATACGCTTAAAAAATTTATAAAGGAATTCGAAATGGAATTTGATTTAGATAAATTAATAAGAGATAATATTAAAAATCTCACTCCTTATTCATCGGCCCGCCATGAGTTTACGGGTAAGGCTTCTGTTTTTTTAGATGCTAATGAAAATGCATTTGGTTCACCGTTGCCAGAAAAATTTAATCGCTATCCGGATCCTTTACAATGGCACTTAAAATTTCAACTGGCAAAAATAAAAGGTGTACCTGCAGAGAATATTTTTATTGGTAATGGCAGTGATGAAGTGATAGATTTGGCATACAGAATATTTTGTAATCCAGGGACTGACAATGTAATTATTTGCCCGCCTACTTATGGCATGTATGAAGTAAGTGCAAATATTAATGATGTAGCTATTAAGAAGGTAAATCTTACAGAACATTTTCAATTAGATGTGGAAGGCATTTTAAATGCAGTGGATGAAAATACAAAGCTCTTGTTCATCTGCTCTCCCAATAACCCTACCGGAAATAACATGAACAGGTCTGATGTTGAAATTTTACTCAATAATTTTCCTGGTATTATTATTATTGATGAAGCTTACATCAACTACTCAAAACAAAAAACATTTATACAGGAGCTTACTCAATATCCCAATTTAATTGTGATGCAAACTTTATCCAAAGCATGGGGACTGGCTGCATTGCGATTAGGCCTTTGCTATGCATCCATGGATATAATTGATATCTTCAATAAAGTAAAGCCACCTTATAATGTAAATGATGCATCGCAACAATTAGGTTTAGAGGCATTACAGGATACATCCACAGTTAACAACTGGATAAAGCAGGTAGTAGAGCAAAAAGAAATATTGATAAAAGAAATGCAGCTACTTTCTTTTGTTGAAAAAATCTATTCCAGTGATGCTAACTTTATCCTGGTGAAAGTAAATGATGCAAATAAATTGTATGATTACTTATCCGGCAATGAAGTGATCGTTCGTAACAGGGGCAAGGATGTACACTGTGCAAATTGTTTACGGATAACTATAGGAACACCAGGAGAAAACGAAGTACTCATCAACTTATTAAAATCATACCAACAGTGAAGAGAATTTTATTTATAGACAGAGACGGCGTAATAATAAAGGAACCGGCAGATAAGCAAATTGATGCTTTTGAAAAGTTAGAATTCTGCCCCGGAGTTTTCAGTACACTTCATAAAATTGCTGCTGAGTTTAATTATGAATTGATAATGGTTTCAAACCAGGATGGATTAGGTGCGCCATCATTTCCTGAAGATACCTTTTGGCCGGTTCAGAATTTTATTATTCAATCACTGGCAAATGAAGGTGTTTATTTCAAGAATGTTCTTGTAGACCGTTCTTTTGCAAAGGATAATGCTCCTACACGAAAGCCCGGTACTGCAATGCTTACAGCATATCTTAATAATCCTGAGTACGATTTACAAAATTCTTTTGTGATTGGTGACAGAATAACTGATATGCAATTCGCCAAAAATATAGGGTGCAAAGGAATATGGCTGAACCAGCCCGATATGCATGTTTTGACAGAAGTAAATGACAGCGTTGAAGAAATAAAGCAGGCGGTGGTGGTATTGGAAACAACTAACTGGCCTGATGTTTATTCTTTTTTAAAATTACCCCCGAGAAGAATTGTTCATCAACGCAACACCAATGAAACAAAGATTACGATTGATGTAAATTTAGATGGCACCGGTAAAGCCAGCATGAATACCGGCCTTGGATTTTTTGATCACATGCTGGAGCAGATTGCAAGGCATGGAAATATTGATCTGTCAATAGAATGCAAGGGTGATCTGCATATTGATGAACATCACACTATAGAAGATACCGGTATTGCTTTAGGTGAAGCGATCATCAAAGCATTGGGTGATAAAAGAGGAATAGAAAGGTATGCATTTGTTTTACCAATGGATGAATGCCTGGCACAGGTTGCATTAGATTTTGGTGGCAGAAACTGGATTGTTTGGGACGCTGAATTTAAGAGAGAGAAAATTGGTGAAATGCCAACAGAAATGTTTTATCATTTCTTCAAATCATTTAGTGATGCAGCAAAATGCAATCTTAATATAAAAGTGGAAGGTGATAATGAACATCACAAAATAGAATCTATTTTTAAAGCATTTGCAAAATGTATTAAACTGGCTGTAAAGAGAGATATTAATAATGATTCACTTCCTTCAACAAAAGGAATACTATGATCGCAATAATAAAATACAATGCCGGTAATGTACAGAGTGTGCAATATGCTTTACAACGGCTGGGAGCAGATTCTGTTGTGACTGACGATGCTGCAATAATTACTAAAGCAGATAAAGTAATATTCCCAGGTGTTGGACATGCAGCACCTGCTATGCAATATTTAAGAGAAAGGGGGTTGGATAAACTAATCACTTCTTTACAGCAACCTGTTTTGGGCATTTGTTTGGGCCTGCAGCTGATGTGCAAACATTCTGAAGAAGGTGATACAAAATGCCTGGGAATATTTGATGAAGATGTGAAATTATTTATTCCTGCTCCTCCCCTTTTGGGGGAGGTTGGGAGGGGGCCTAAAGTACCTCAAATAGGATGGAACAGTATTTATAATTACAAATCTGTTTTGTTTGATGGATTAGCTGAAGCAGCTTATGTTTACGCAGTGCATAGTTATTATGCTGCGTTGGGAAATGAAACCATTGCAACAACCAATTATATATTGCCTTATAGTGCAGCACTGCAAAAAAATAATTTTTACGCAGTACAATTTCATCCTGAAAAATCAGGTACAGTGGGGGCAACAATTTTAAAAAATTTTATCAGTATATCATGACCATCATTCCAGCAATAGATATTATCAATGGTAAATGTGTACGCCTTACCAAGGGGGATTATGCACAGCAGAAAATATATAATGAAAATCCACTGGAAGTGGCTAAGCAGTTTGAAGATGCAGGCATCATCCGTTTACACATCGTAGACCTGGATGGTGCAAAAGCTGGTGCAATCATCAATTTAAAAGTATTAGAGTCTATCGCTTCTAATACAAAATTGGTAATTGACTTTGGTGGCGGAATCAAAAAAATAAATGATATAGAAAGTATTTTCAATGCAGGCGCTTCTATTGCTACAATTGGCAGCATGGCGGTTAAACATCCTGAACTGTTAGAAGAATGGTTGATGGAATTTGGCGCTGATAAATTTTTGATTGGCGCAGATGTGCTGGATGAAAAAATCAAGATCAGCGGCTGGCTGGAAGATGGGGATATTGATATTTTTAGCTTCATTGGAAAAATGATCGGCCTGGGTGTTACCAATATTTTTTGTACTGATATTTCTAAAGATGGGGTGATGGAAGGCCCATCTGTAGATCTTTATAAAAAAATACTGGAGGAACATCCTGAAATAAATTTGATCGCCAGTGGCGGTGTAAGTAATATCAGTGATGTGATACAATTGAAAGAAATAGGATGCAGTGGTGTAATCATAGGAAAAGCTATCTATGAAGGATTGGTGCCCCTAAATCCCCTAAAGGGGACTTTAGAAGAGTACAATTATTTCAAGTGATTTATTAATGCAGGAATAAACTTTTACAATGATTAATTCGCTCCAAAATATTGAACCCTTGCCTGGCCCCCCTTTAGGGGCGGGGGGGCGTTTGTGTAAAAGAATCATACCATGCCTGGATATTAAAGAGGGACGGGCCGTTAAGGGCATCAACTTTGAAAGTATCCGTGATGCAGGTGATCCTGTTGAACTGGCAAAAATATATTCAGAGCAGGGGGCAGATGAACTGGTTTTTTTAGACATTACTGCTACTGTAGAAAAAAGAAAAACATTGGTGGAATTGGTAAAAAGAGTGGCGGCTAATATTAATATACCTTTTACTGTGGGTGGAGGAATTAGTTCTGTTGATAATGTAGCTGAACTTCTGCAAAATGGTGCTGATAAAGTGTCAGTAAATACGGCTGCATATAAAAATCCTCAATTGATAAAAGACCTGAGTGATGCATTTGGCAGCCAGTGCATAGTACTTGCTATTGATACTAAAAAGGAGGAAGACGGGCAATGGTATGTTTACCTGAATGGAGGCAGAACAAAAACATATACGCTTACAACTGATTGGGCAACCCAGGCAGTAGGATTGGGTGCTGGAGAAATACTGCTGACCTCCATGAACAATGACGGTACAAAAAATGGATTTGCGCTGGATATTACAGCAACACTATCCAATAGTTTAGCGGTGCCTGTTATTGCATCAGGCGGAGCCGGTACAATGGAACATTTTAAAGAGGTGTTTGAAGAAGCGAATGCTGATGCTGCACTGGCAGCCAGTATTTTTCATTACAAAGAAATTGCCATTCCAGATTTGAAAAATTATTTAAACGAAAATAATATTGTAATACGATTATGAGTAATATTTCTACAACTCCCCTTCAGGGGATGGGGGTAATTGATTTTAATAAATATACTGATGGCCTTGTTCCGGCAATTATACAAGATGCCACTACTAATAAAGTATTAATGCTGGGCTTTATGAATGAAGCAGCATTGGCTAAAACACAAGAGTTGCAAAAAGTAACTTTCTTCAGCCGTACTAAAAACAGATTATGGACAAAGGGAGAAGAGAGCGGAAACTTTTTATTACTGAAGGAAATAAAAACGGATTGTGATAATGATACGCTGCTTATTAAAGTAAACCCTGTTGGTCCGGTTTGTCATACAGGTACGGATACATGCTGGGCTGAAAAAAACAGTAATGATAATTTTTTGCTGGAGTTAGAAGCGGTTATCAGTAACAGGAAAAATAATCCTTCAGATAAATCTTACACCAGTTCTTTATTTGCCAAAGGCATCAATAAGATTGCACAGAAAGTAGGAGAGGAAGCCGTGGAATTGGTGATTGAGGCTAAAGACAATGATGCTGACTTATTTAAAAATGAAGCGGCAGATTTACTGTTTCATTATTTGATTTTATTGCAGGCAAAGGGGGTTTCTTTAAATGATGTTATAGATGTGCTGAAAGGAAGACACTCAAAATAATTATTCCTTTATCAGTTTGCTTTTCTGTAATTGATATTCATCCTGAGTAATGGCACCCTGCTGATAAAGATTAAATAATTTCTGTAATTCATCGGCGATCATTTGTTGAGATGGCTTTACAGCAGCAGTTGATTTAGCAATGGCTTCTGCTAACTGTGTAGCCTGTTTGCTGATCTGAGTTTTCTTATATTCTTCCTGTGCATGGGTAATGGTGTCTTTCAGCAATTTTGGATGATGAATCAAATGATAAGTTGTTTCACCTAACTCTGCGGCTGTTTGTATATCTACATTGCCATAACCAAATATCCGCCCCCAGATAGTTTGATCATATTCTACATTATTAATTTTATCCAGTGGACTTTCTTTTGAATAACGGCCGAAGAAACCACTTTCATCCACCACTCTTAAATTGGTGATACACCATAAATTGTTTTTCCAGTTCAGGTATTCATACATAGGATATAAAGCAGCCACTAAAGTAATAATGAGACCAGTGGTCCCTGCAAACAATATCAGCAAAACCGCAGCTATAAGCCACGCCAGGAAAGGCAACACCAGTTTTATCCAGTGCTGACGGATGATGAGCAATTTTTTTTCGTCTTGCTTTAATACTGTCCGCATTTGTCAGATTGTTGAATGGTTTTATTAATGCATTGTTGAATTGTTATTTTTCTCAGTGGAGTTTATGATATGGGGATTCCATTCGCAAATTAACACATTATCCTAATTTACCCAATGCATTCACAATGCTATTATACTCTTCTTCATCACTGATATCCTGCGGAACAAATGCTGAACCTATTACTTTTTCATACAGTTCAATGTAACGATTACTGATAACCGAGACCCACTCATCACTCATCTCTGGAACAGTCTGTCCTTCTTTACCCATAAAATTATTTGCTATCAGCCATTCTCGTACAAACTCTTTACTCAGTTGCTTTTGCCTTTCACCTGATGCCTGTCTTTCCTCAAACCCATCTGCATAAAAATAACGGGATGAGTCTGGTGTATGTATCTCATCCATCAAAACAATTTCATTACCAATTTTTCCAAATTCATATTTGGTATCTACCAAAATCAAACCTTGTTTGGCAGCCAGTTGTCTTCCTCTTTCAAATAATGCACGGGTATATTTTTCCAATACAGCATAGTCGGACTCACTTACAATATTTCGTTTAATAATGTCTTCTTTGCTAATATCTTCATCATGACCTACAGATGCTTTTGTAGTGGGGGTAATGATCGGTTCAGGAAAATAATCGTTCTCTTTCATATTATCCGGCATTGACACACCGCATAAGACTTTTTTACCACTGCTAAAGGTTCGCCAGGCATGGCCGGTCAGGTTACCTCTGATCACCATTTCCACTTTAAAAGGAACACATTTTTTGCCAATAGCACTATCAGGAGTGGGAGTGCTGATAAGCCAGTTAGGACAAATATCTGCTGTGGCTTTTAGCATATGTGCAGCTATTTGATTTAAAACTTGTCCTTTGTAAGGTATAGGCCGTGGCAGTATCACATCAAAAGCCGATATGCGGTTGCTTGCTATCATTACTAACCATGTATCACCGATGCTGTACACGTCCCTTACTTTGCCGCTGTAAAAATTAGTTTGCTGTGGAAATTGAAAGATTTTCATGCGGCTAAATTACATGCAGTAAATTGATTAGCCCAATACTGAATCACTAAGATTTCAACAAAAGGGTTAGAAATAAATTTTCATTAAGAATTAACATTGCTTATTTTGCCCTAAATTTAAAATTAAATATTGCTGTATGAGAAAAACTAAAAGCTATCTTCTGGCTTTGCTGTTGGCCAATATTTTAACCATTGCTGCCACAGCTCAAACCACCATTTCGGGAAAAATAGAAAACAGCGCTACAAAAGAAAAAGTAGCAGCCGTTTCGGTAACCGTAAAAGGATCAGGAACTGGAACTTTTACGGATGATAAAGGTAATTTCAAAATTACCGTAGATAAACTACCAACTACTTTATTATTTACCTCCGTTGGTTACGAAATGCAGGAAATAACAGTTTCCGATGCAGGTCAGCCATTAGTGATAAGTTTTAAGGCCAGTAATAAATTAGGACAGGAAGTGGTGGTGTCGGCTACACGTACTTCACAACGGATGATGGAATCTCCGGTATCAATTGAGCGGATTAGTTCAGCAGCAATCAGAAATGCGCCGGCTGTAAGCTACTACGATATAATAGGAAATCTTAAGGGAGTGGATATGGTTACCTCCTCACTTACTTTTAAAACACCTACCACAAGGGGGTTTGCCGGAAGTGGTAATACCAGGGTAAACCAACTGGTGGATGGAATGGATAATCAGGCACCGGGATTAAATTTTTCAGTAGGAGGTGTAGTGGGCCTTACGGAACTGGATGTTGACAATGTAGAACTGCTACCGGGTGCCTCATCAGCACTCTACGGCCCCGGCGGTATGAACGGTACTATTTTGATCAGCAGTAAAAACCCCTTTAAATACCAGGGTTTTTCTGTACAGGTAAAAGAAGGTTTTATGAATGCCGGACATCGTTTTCGCAATGCTTCTAATTACGTAAATGGGGCTTTGCGTTTTGCACATAAAGTAAATGATCAATTTGCATTTAAAATTGGTGCAGAATATATAAAAGCAAAAGACTGGTTTGGTTATGATAAAAGAAATTATGCCCGTACCGGAACAGACGGGTTTATTAAAAGTGGGGATAGAGCGACGGATCCCGGCTATGATGGTGTAAATGTTTATGGAGATGAAACCCAGATTGATATCAGAAGCCGTACTTTTCCAACTGTTGCTGCCCAGGCTCCATTCCTTAAAAATTTCCTGGATACGCTGAATGGAGGTGCGCCAATTAATGTAACCCGTACGGGGTATGCAGAGGATGAAGTGATCAACCCTAACACGATCAATTTTAAATTGTCAGGTGCTTTGCATTATAAAATAACACCACGTATTGAGGCTATACTTGCAGGTCATTGGGGAACGGGTAATACTATATATACAGGAAGCGACAGGTACAGCTTGAAAAATTTGAAAATAGGGCAGTATAAACTGGAACTAAACAGTAAAAATTGGTCGGTAAGAGCTTATACAACCCAGGAAAATGCTGGCGAAAGTTATAATGCCACAGCTACTGTAGGCAGGGCAATAGGAGCTGCAAACTCTTACGAAAAATGGGTGCCTGCTTACGCTCAAACCTACATAGGGGCAAGACTAAGTGGAGTTACAGATGCAGATGCTCATACACTTGCCAGAAAGGCTGCCGATGCAGACAGGCTTGATGCCAGTAACCCGGCATTTAAAAGGGCATTCGATTCTGTAAGGGCAGTTCCCATTAGTAAGGGTGGTGGTTTGTTTGTAGATAAAACAAATCTATACCAGGTAGAAGGTCAGTACAACCTTAGTGACTTTACCGGTAAGTTTGCTGACATATTAATTGGAGGTAATTATAAAAAATATGTATTAAACAGCGAGGGTACCTTGTTTGCTGATTCAGCCGGTACCATAGGCATCAATGAATATGGAGCATATATACAGGCAACTAAAAATTTATTTGATAATTTTTTAAAACTGACCGTTAGTGGCCGTTATGATAAGAACCAAAATTTTAAAGGACGCTTTACCCCAAGAGTTACCGCTTTAGTAAGGTTGGCAGAAAATAATAATATCCGGTTGAGTTATCAATCTGCTTATCGTTTTCCAAGCACCCAGCAACAGTGGATTGACCTAATGGTGGGTGGCGATGTAAGATTGGTAGGAGGAAATAAATATTTTGATCAGCGTTACGGATTCAGTACTAAATCTACTTATTACCTGGATAATGTGAGCGCCTATAAAAAAGAAGAATTTAAACCTGAATCTGTAAGTACATTTGAATTGGGATATAAAGGATTGCTTGCCGGAGATAAATTACTGGTGGATGTTTATGGATATTTTGGACAGTACCAGGATTTCTTAACCCGGAGATTGATTATCATACCTACCAATCCAAACCAGCAGCAACTTGTTGCTGACCTGCAAAGTGGTAAATCACCAACCAGCCTGGGAGCACTTTATTCTATTCCGGTAAATACCACTTCAAAGGTGAAGAACTATGGCTTTGGTTTGAGTATTGATTACAGGCTGCCATATAATTTCCAGCTAGGCGCTAATTTATCTTCTGATCAGTTAAAAGACGCTCCCGCAAGATCTTCTTTCAATGCACCAAAATACAGGACCAATGTGAGTTTTAGTAATACTGGTTTTGCATACAAAAAGCGTTTAGGTTTTAATCTTACCTACAGGTGGCAGGATGCTTTCTATTATGAAGGTGATTTTTCAAATGGTAACATACCTGAGATTCATACATTGGATTTCCAGATCAGTTATAAAATACCAGCTGCTAAAACACTCATTAAATTGGGAGCCAATAACCTGTTGAATGAATACTATACCAATGGCATGGGTAACTCCGTTGTCGGTGGTTTATATTACGTAAGCTTTGGTTACAACGTATTCTAAAAACTCATCCATTACTTAAAAACTTACAAAATGAAAATATTTGATCAGATAAAAAAAGCCTGCCTGCTGATAGCAGTGTTTGCTGCATCACTCACGGCTTGTAATAAATTGGAACTGGATGCAACGCCAAACCCAAAACCAACCCAGGGTACTACTCCAACATTGGCAACTTTACTGGATGATCCAAGCTTTAGTTTGTTGAAAACGGTAATTACTAAAGCAGGGCTAATACCCACATTGTCTGTACCATCTTTACGCTATACGTTGTTTGCTCCAGATAATGATGCCATCAGTGCATCACTTGCGCCTATTTTACCACCCGGCGTTACACCGGAAATGTATATCGCTTCATTAGATGCAGAAACTGCTAAAAGTATCAGCCAATACCATTTGATACCACAGGAAATACCTGCAGCTTCTATACCAGGCAGTTTTCCAAATTTTCAATATCCCACCTTATTGAATCCGGCACCATCGGTAAGTGCCTTATTGAGATTAACCACTTTCCCTAGTGTAAGAAGTAATGGAGCCTGGGTAAACAATGTTCCAATTATTGCTACAGATATTGATGCGGTAAATGGTGTTATGCATAAAGTATTGAGGCTGATAATGCCTCCCAGCAAAGATTTATGGTCAAGAATAACTACCGATGCTGAACTTACCTATTTGAAAGCAGCGATTGACAGAGCTGATAGTGGTGCAGTTGCAGGAACCAGATTACAAGATGCACTGAACACAGCAGTAAATCCTTCCGCCATTGCATCAAACCTTACTTTATTTGCTCCGAATGATAATGCAATGAAGCTCTTTTTGACTGGCGCAATTACACAAGCACTTATTGCCCAGGGAGCACCCCCTGCAATGGCACAGGCACAGGCGCAGGCCCTGGTAGCAGGTTATGGAACCTTGCTTCTTAGCAATCCAGCCAGTATACCTGTTTATGGAGGTCAGTTATCAGCTGCAATTACCCCTACATTAGCAAAAGGAATCGTAGCTTATCATATACTAAGTTCACAATCGGCTCCTTATGGGCCTCCTGGGATAAGGGTGTTTTCAGTAAACCTGCCAGCCAGCGCCACTGCGGTAAAAACGCTGCTGAATTCAGCTGTATCCATACATCCCGGTGTTACCGTACAGGCTGCTTTTGTATCTATTGCTCCCGGAGTTGCAGTAGTTTCATCTGCCTCTGTAAAAGGGCTTGCAAACGCAATTGCTTCTAATATTGTAACTATGGATATACATTGTGTAAATGGAGTGATTCATAAGATAGATCAGGCATTGCTACCACAATAAATTGATTGATATTTTTATTATCAGGCCCTGCTGCATGCAGGGCTTTTTTTATGGAATTTATAGAGGTACAGAATGGCAAAATGTAACTTCGTAATAAGCAAGCGTGGAATTGTTGCGGTACTTGCTATCAATTAGTATGATGATTTAGTTAAAAATATAAATGACTTAAAAAAGTTATAATAAAATACTATTTAGTCCTTTAGAAGCGTTAATTCACAGTGATTATGTAGGATAAAACTGCAATTATCAGTTATTCTTGCAGGTTTTTTAATGTTGATTAGCTGTGAAATAAAGACCTGTTGATGTGAATTTTTTATGAAAATGGATTGATTGTAATCTGTATTAAGTTTCTGTATAATTTTTTTACCCTATACCCAAAAATGAAAACCATGAGCCGTTTTGTACTTATATTTGCATCGAACCCTGAACAATTTTTTTCCTTAAATCCTATTATCCCTAAAAGACCTGATCTCTTACAGAGATTTTAAGATCAATTTCCCTAAAGCCTGAACCGTACAAAATTTTAAAGGATATCATTATGTTAAGAGGTTTATTTTTTATTCTATTTTTCTTTGTTTTTACACAAGCATCTACTGCTCAAACTAAAACATGGAACGGCGGTGCAGTGGATGATTACCAGGATGCTTCAAAGTGGTTGCCTGCAGGTGTGCCAACAGCAGGTGATGTTATCATTTTCAATACGCCTGGGAATGTTATTGTAACGAATGTTCCAAATACCTCAATCGCAGCAATAAATATTAATGGCACCAGTTTGGTAACATTTATAACCAATTCTTCAACTAACGTATTAACACTTACTGCAGCAACTCCTTTAATCTACACCACAGCAGGAACTATTTTGGCGGGTGATTTACTTACTATTGCTCTTTCCAGCGCTGCATCATTTACAATGAGTTCAGGAACATTTGGTATTGCTCCCAGTTCAGGTGGTAAAATTTTGATAAATGGCGCTTTAACGCTGGCCGGAGGTACATTGGATTTTGATGTGGTTGGTACCGGTGGTTCTACCATATTCGGCACCGGTTCTATTACTTATTTTTCAGGAATATTTAATAGTTTAAATGTTACTGCCATTACATGGAACAATGGATCCAATTATAATCATGCCGTTGATGGAACCAGTGCATCTGCTATCCCGGTTTCAAACTGGGCTCCGGGCTCTAATTGCAATATAACAGGGATGAATAGCGGTACGGTTGCTCCTGCTGGTTTTACCAATGTATCTTTCTCTAACCTTACCTGGAACTGTCCTGCTCAATCCGGCAATGTAAACCTGGATTTTGGAGGGAACCCAGTGAACATAAGCGGAAATTTTACCCTTACGAGTACAGGATCTGCAACTGTGAAAATATCAGGTACCGGTTCATCCGTTATCAACGTATCAGGAAATTATACGCAGGGGGGTGGAAGAATTGCTTTACAATCATCCACTGGTACTACTAATTTAAATATTGCAGGCAATTTTACTCATACGGGTGGAACAATAGATTTTGTAAGTGCAGGAAGTGCAAGTGGTACGGCAACTTTAAATGTGCAGGGCGGTTTAAAAAAGGCTGCCACATGGTCATCAACCAGTACCAATACCAGCTCTAAAATGACAATTCAGTTTTCCGGAAATTCAACACAAGTAGTTGACATTTCAGGCACCTGGAATCTTCCGGCAGCGGGAACCTGTAATATATTGAATTCAAATAATGGCGGTGCAGGTGTTTCGTTAAACAGTGGATCGTTAAATGTATCAAACATGGGTAGTGCTTCACCTGCTACATGTATCAACGCTGGTAAATTTAGTGGAACAGGCTCTTTGGTATACACCGGAACAACATCTTTACAATACGTTGGAACAGTTCCTCAAACTGCATCTGCAGTAGAATTTCCGGCTACCACTGGCCCAACAAACCTGGTTATAAATAATTTGGGAGGTGTTAGTTTTCCAACCAGCTCATACAACAGATCAATAAGCGGAACATTAAGTATGCTGGTAGGTAATTTGAGTCTTGGGGCCAGTAACACTTTATCACTTACTAACACTACGCTGTCTTCACAAATTAGCTACACGGCAGGATTTATTACGTCAGGTTCGCTTGCCAGGGTTTTCCCAAACACAGGTTTACCAACAATTGCAACAAACAATTCTCTTTTCCCATTCGGTACGGGCATCAATAACAGGGCAATCAATGTGATTTTTTCTGCTTCAGCTATTACTTCAGGTGGTATCATAACAATTTCTCATGCTGCAATAGTAGGTGCAACAGATATCAGCACTTTATCAGACAACGGAGTTAATATTGACAGGATAACAAATTCAAATTGGGCATTTAATACCGGAACACTTGATTTAGGTACCGAAAGTATTTCAGTTACAGCGCAGGCGAATAATATAGGTTCTGTTAACGATCTATCGAGTTTGCGTTTTACTGATGGTACTAACACACCTGGTTCAATAATCCCTGCTACAGGTACAGAAGATGCTCCCCTGCTGGGAAGAAGTGCCTTGTCATTAACCGATATTAACGGAAAAATATTTTACATCGGGAGTGATAAAACTTTAAACCCTTTACAAATTGTAACTTATACCTGGACAGGATTAAATGGTACAGCATGGACCGATAAATTAAACTGGTCTCCCAATACAGGCTATCCGGCTTCTCAAACTGAAATTGCCATCATTGCCAGCGGTAGTAATATGCCGGTTATTACATCAGGGATACCTATTAATCTTTATCAATTAACGGTAGGTGCTTCGGCCAGTTTAACAATGACGGGAAGTGGCAATATCAGCGTGTTTGATAATATAACTTTTCCTGGAACTGCTTTATTTAGTGGCACCAGTACTTTTACTTATGCCAATCCTGACTTTGCTGCTACTCAGAATATTGTTGATTTGCCTTATGTTAATTTAGCTGTTGATGGCCTTGCTGTTAAAAACCTGCCTTCTATAACAACCGTAACTGGTAATTTTATCATTAATGGAACATCTCCAAATTTTGGTACGGGCACATTTATATATCAAGCCGGATCTGCATTACAAAGAGTGGCTGCAGCCAGTTATTACAAGCTAACAATTACGGGTAACAGAAGTGGTGGTACCATAAAATTAGGAAGCGGAGGTACACCAAATATAATAGATGTAGCCAACGTTTTCACCATGACGGCCACAAACTATAACGCTACATGCGATGCATATAATACTTTCAATTTCAGCGCTGCAGGAACTCAGACTATTCCTGGGTTTACTTATGGATCTATTACAAATAATACGTCGGGAGGTGGTATAAGAATTTACGATCCACTCGGGTCCGCAAACCCAGCTAATGTAGTTCTTTGTAAAAGTTTTTCATCACCCTCTCCCTATGTCAGGGCTAATAATATTACTACCGGTTCTAAAGTTGTACTCAACCGCGACTTAAGCATTGTTCCAACAGGCAATACTGCCCTCTCCACATTTTATTTTAATGATTTTGAAATAACAGGTAATATGGGAGGCAGAAATTTATCTGTAACAACCAATAACATTGTTGGTATTGCAGGTAAGTTTGTTATTTCTGCAACTAATTTTAAGCAGCCGGCTACCAATCATTTTTTTGAATTTAATGGTACTGGCATACAAACAATTCCGGGTTTTAAATCTTCAGGTTCTACCCCGGGGTGGAAGTACAGCACTTTAACTGTAACCAATGACCGGGAAATTATACTAGATCCTGTTGCTACTGATACTATTAATATTACGGGCAAATTAAAAGTACCGGCAAGTTTTACTGCTGGTAATGGGTTTACTACAGCTGGTAGTACAATCAACTTTATTACCGGCTCAGAGGATATCCCTGTATTGGTTCCTAAAGCCGGTACCAATAATTACAATAATATTACTGTCACCAGCGGCACCCGTTTGTTAGGAGGAAATATTACATTGGGAGGCGACTTAAATGTAATTGGTTCGGATGCAGAATATGCACAATTGAACATAGGAGGTGCTTCTCTTCTTCCGCAAAAAATGACCATTCTTGGAAATTTAAATGTAAAGGGAACTTCGGCTTCAGCGCAATCAACAAGCCTTATTGATTTCAACAACAAAACTTTTAAAGACACCATATACCTGGCTGGTAATTTAAATATCAGCGGTGTAGGCCAAATCACTACACAGGAAGGATCTACTAATACCAGCAATGGAATTTTAATGTTTAATGGTACTGCTCAACAATACACAAATACATCAGCTAAGCCAAACGGGTATGTAAATTTTACGGTTGGTAATGGTACTTCAGTAACTAATTTAACCTTAAACAGCAATTTGGGATTAATCAGATCTAATACTATTCCTTATAGCAGCACACTTACGGTATCAGATAAGGCAACGCTGAATGCAGGAACCAGGAATGTGACTATAACCAGCGATGATAATAATGCATCTAATAATGCTAAATTCAACCTGAATGCAGGCGCTACTCTTATTACAGCCAACACCGGCTTGAACCCTCATACTGCTATTGAAGGTAATGCCACAGATGGTACTAATGGAACAGTATTATCCGGAACCAAGATCACCAAGAATTACAATATCGCTGCCAGCTATGTTTTAAATGGTGCTACTGTAAAGCCATTTCCTTCAACAATAACTACTATGGCTAACCTGACTATAGGGGCTGATGTATCATTGAACAGGGATATTGATGTTAACAGTACGCTTGACCTTGCATCTTTTACTTTGACACAGGAAAAAAATGATTTAGAATTCTCTGGTCTAACAAGCATCACCGGAAGCATTTATGCTGATAAATTTTCAACACTTTCTATTAACGGAACAATTGGCACCGTTGGCACATTGCGATTTGCAACTGGTGGTACTACAACTGGTCAATTTACCATTAACCGCCCGGTAACAGTGCTGTTGGGAGGAGATCTTACAATAGAAAAATCTCCTGAATCAGGTAATTTTATTACTGGTACGGTTACTTCAATTCTTGATATTAATGGAAATACATTAACCATCAATGGTGGAGTTAGTGGTTCAGGATTTTTGGGTGGATCAGGTACTTCTAATCTTACCTTGGGTGGTGCAGCGGGTACGGTAAATTTTGTAACTGGAAAACAAATATTGAAAAACCTTACACTGGTTAACAACGCTACTGGTACATTAGGCACAGTCTTGGATATTACCGGTGGAACAGGACCAGGAACGGAGGGTACAGTTTCCGTTACAAGTTCTGCAACCCTTACAACAGGAGGTAACCTTACTTTAAAATCTAATGCAAATGGTACTGCAAGGGTAGCAGCTGGGGCAACCTTGGGAGGGTATATTAGTGGAGATGTGACCGTAGAACGCTTTTTATCCAGCAACAGGTCCTGGAGATTTCTTGCTGCACCTTCATACGGGCAAACCATCCACCAGGCATGGCAGGAAAACCAACCCGCCGGGTCAAATTTATTACCTGGATTTGGTACTAATATTACTTCTAACAGAGCTTCATGGATAGCTGATGGGTTTGATTTTCAGACACCAGGCAACTCATTACTTATTTATAATCCTCTTACAAATGTTTGGGAAGGAGCGCTCAATACCAGCTCACCAATATCTGCTGCCGGAGGAAATAAATCATACATGTTATTTCTTCGTGGAGACCGCAGCGTTACACCAGCTGTTGGGGCACCATCCACTACTGCAGTGGTTCGTACCAGGGGAACTTTGTTCCAGGGAAATCTTGCTCCCCTGGCGGTAACAGCAGGACAGTATGCTGCTGTGGGAAATAACTATGCATCTGCTATCGATTTTACCATGCTGAGTAAATTAAATGTTGATCAGTCATTCACGCTGTGGGATCCCTATATCCCCGGTGCAAAGAGCCTGGGAGCATGGGTAACTTTTAGTGCTGCCACAGGTTGGTTGCCATCTATCGCAGGCGGAAGCTATTTAAATGTGGCTAACACAAGAATCGAATCTGGCCAAGCATTTATGGTACACAACAGCAGTGTTAGTGCAGGCAGTTTAACACTTACTGAAAACAGTAAACTTTCCGGGAGTAAGTTGGTGTCAAGGCCATCGGGCATTAATGGCAATAAGCAAATGCTGATAACCAATCTTTATAATACCAACGGAGGCGTAGCCAATATTACAGATGGCAGCTTTGTAGTTTTTAGTGAAGATTATTCAAATGTGATTGATAGCTGGGATGCAGTTAAGATGAATAATTTTGGAGATAATTTTGGCCTGTCAAGAGATGGACAAATATTAGTGGTAGATGCAAGACAACCAGTTGCTGAGACAGACACGATATTTTTCAACATGAAAAAAGTGAAGCAGCAACCCTACCGCCTTGAATTTATTGCAAAGGATTTTGATGCCAGCCTCATGGGTTTCCTGGAAGATAATTACCTGCACAGCACTGCCATTGTGAATATGGCAGGCACCACCAGCTATGATTTTTCAGTAACCAGCGATGCAGCTGCTGCAGCGGCAAACAGGTTCCGCATTGTATTTAAAAATTCCGCACCGTTGCCTGTTACATTCACCAATATTACTGCAACAGAAAAAGCTAATGGCATTGCAGTAGAATGGAAAGTGGAAAATGAGATCAATATAGCCAGCTACGATGTGGAAAGGTCTGTTGACGGACGGAATTTTACAAAAATGAACAGCACCGTTGCTACAGGACAAAGCACAAGTGGAGCAGCAGCTTATAACTGGCTTGATACAAAAACGATCGCAGGTGATAATTTCTATCGTATCCGCAGCATCAGCCGGGATGGGAAAACTGAATACAGCAGGATTGTAAAAGTAACCCTCGAAAAGGGTAAAGCTGGATTTACGGTTTATCCAAATCCGGTTGCAGATGGTATGATTGGTTTGCAGCTGAAAAATATACCAACTGGTGTTTACAATGTCAGGATTTTGAATAGCAACGGACAGCTGATCAGCAAAGAAATAATCAAGCATACAGGTGGTAATGGTACCCAAACCATCACCTCTGCAAAACAATTAGTAAGCGGTACCTATCAACTGGAAATTACCGGAGAAGATAAAAATGTAAACGTATTGAGGTTATTGGTTCTTTAGAATGAATGGCTTTGCGGTTACAAGTTAAATGCCAGCTGCAAAGCTGGCATTTTTGTTTTCTATATTTTTCTATGACTGATCTTTCTAATAAAGCATTCTTACTTTAATGGTTTCTTTCACCTGCTGAAGCAGCTCAAGCGCTCTCTTACTCAGGTTTTTATCTACATCCAGTACCACATATCCAATGGCCTCATTTGTTTTTAGATACTGACCGAGAATATTGATCTTAATTTTTGAAAGCTGAGTATTGATCTCACTTAATACACCTGGCACATTGTTGTGAATATGAAGAATGCGGTGTGTACCTTCCTGCGGTGGCAGGCTGATTGCAGGTACGGTGTGGGAACCAAAGCTTACCCCTTTTTCCAGGTAATTGAATAATTTGGTACTCACATCATCACCAATATTATTTTGAGCTTCCTGTGTACTTCCGCCGATATGTGGTGTCAGTAACACATTGCTTAATCCTTGCAATGGTGTGGTAAATGTATCTCCATTTTTTTCAGGTTCCCATGGAAAAACATCAATGGCGGCACCACCCAATTGGCCTTCTGATAATGATTTAGCCAACGCATCCAGGTCCACTACTTCACCCCTTGCATAATTGATCAAAATACTGCCTTGTTTAAAATACTTAAGAATATTTTTATTGATCAGATTTTTTGTGGATGACAATTCCGGTACATGTAAAGAAATGACATCTGATTTACTTACCAATTCTTTCAAAGTCTTCCGTGATTCAGCATTTCCTAAAGGCATCTTGGTCTCTGTATCATAAAAAATCACTTTCATACCAAGGCTTTCAGCCAATACACTCAGCTGGCTGCCAATATTTCCATAACCTATAATACCCAAAGTTTTACCTCTTAATTCATAACTGCCGGTAGCATCCTTCAGCCAGATACCTTTGTGGGCTGCATTATTTTTATCTATAATTTTCCTGATTAATATGATGGCAGATCCAATAACCAGTTCGGCCACACTCCTGGTATTACTGTAAGGAGCATTGAAAACAGCAATCCCTTTTTTGGTGGCAGCTTTCAGGTCTACCTGGTTTATTCCAATGCAGAAACAACCAATGGCTTGTAATTTTTCTGCAGCATTCAACACGTTTGCGGTGATCTTGGTTTTACTTCTTATTCCCAGCAGGTGTACATTCTTTATTTCTTTTATTAATTGCTCCTCACTCAGGGCGCCACTTAATTTTCTTACATTGCTGTATCCGGCAGCTTTAAAATAATTTACGGCCACATCACTGATGTTCTCTAAAAATAAAATATTGATCTTTTCTTTTGGATAACTTGTTATTTTTTTGTCAGGCATTTTATTCCATTTATTTTGCACAAATATATTTCATATCACCTTTAAATAAATTATGCAACAGATAAAAAGAGTTTTATATATCGGATCTTGTAATTTATCGACACTCATTTTTGCCTTATCAATTCCGTTCCTTTTGTTCTCCTGTAACAATAGTGCAGCCAATAAAGCAGATAAAAAGGCAACCGATTCCACTATGATAACATTGCCGGCTCCTGGTATCATTTCAAAGGCTGACGAAGCAGTGTTTCAGGCTGGATGTGAAAGGTGGTACGATTCCGTACTGTTAAGAAGTGGTTTTAATGGCGGGATTGTGATTGCTAAAAAGGGAAATATTGTTTTTGAAAACTATAAGGGCACCGGCCACTGGGGTGGAAAAGATACCGTTACAGCTAACACGCCTTTTCATATAGCTTCTGTATCCAAAACATTTACTGCTATGGCAGTATTAAAATTCTGGCAAGATGGAAAAATAAATATTGATGATGAGTTGAGTAAATATTTTCCTGCGTTTAATTACCCCGGCGTTACCGTACGCAGTTTACTGAATCACAGGAGCGGATTACCCAACTATGTTTATTTTATGGAAACCCTGGGTTGGGATAAAACTAAGTTTATACAAAATGAAGACGTGCTGAATTATCTTATCACCCGTAAAGCTGAAATTACAAATATTGCATCACCCAATAGGCATTTTACTTATTGCAATACCAACTATGCACTGCTTGCTTTACTACTGGAAAAGGTTAGTGGTATAAAATATCCAACGCTGCTGCAGCAATTATTTTTTGCGCCATTGCAAATGAAAAATTCTTTTGTATTTGATACAGCAATGATGCAAAAAGTAAACCCCAGTTACGACTGGCGGGGAAGAATTATCCCTTTTAATTTTTTAGATTTAGTGTATGGAGATAAAAATATATATACCACACCAAGAGAATTGTTGCTTTGGGACAGGGCTTTAAACAGCGGAAAGATATTTAACGAAAAAACGCTGGAAGCAGCCTTTACACCTTACAGTAACGAAAAGCCAGGTGTAAGAAATTATGGACTTGGATGGAGAATGAATGTATATCCTGATGGCAAAAAGATGATCTATCACAATGGCTGGTGGCACGGTAACAATGCTGCTTTTATCAGGCTCATACAGGATTCTGCCACCATCATAGTTGTAAGTAATAAATTTAACAAGGGAGTTTACCATGCAAAAGATATGGCTAATTTATTTGCAAATTATGGTGCTTCTGAGGAGGAAGAAGAAGCTTCAACAGATGTTAAAAAAGCAGATACCGCTAATGTATCAACTCCGGCAGTAACCTCAACTAAAAAAGCGGTGAATAAAAAAGTTGCTAAAAGAAACAGGAGGAAGAAAAATCCTTTTTAGATTCATTACCCAAAAAATAAATAGCAAACGGAAATAGCAGTAATGATACCCACCAGGTCAGCCAGTAACATGGCTCCAATAGAATAACGGGTATTTTTTACTGCCACTGCTCCAAAGTAAACAGCTATCACATAAAAGGTGGTATCAGAAGAACCCTGCATAATGCAGCTCAACGTGCCTGCAAAAGAATCAGGCCCGTAAGTTCTCATGGTATCCACCATCATACCCCGGGCACCTGCACCACTTAACGGGCGGATCAATGCGGTAGGCAGGGCATCTACAAAACGGGTATCAAATCCAAACATGGCAAAAAAACTTTTCATGCCATCAATGATCACTTCAAACACGCCGCTGTTTCTCAGCATACTGATGGCTACCAGCATACCCAGCAGATAAGGAATGATCTTGATAGCAGTTTCAAAACCACCCTTTGCTCCATTTACAAAAGCATCAAATACATTGATCTTTTTATACCAGCCACCCATTACAATCAACAGGAAGATCAGTAATAAAAATGCGTTACTGAAAATACCGGAGAATTGCTCCATGCCTTCTTTATTTAAAGTAGTCAGATACAAAACGAGAGAAGCAATCAATATTGATAAACCACCAATCCAGGCCAACACTACCGGCTGAAATAAATTGATCTTTTGTTTAAAAGAAACAATGATCAGCGCCGCCATGGTAGCCATAAAAGTGGCCAGCATGCAGGGAAGAAAAATGTCTGTGGGAACGGTAGCTTTATTTGCTGCCCTTACTGCAATCACACTTACCGGGATCAAAGAAAGCCCGGAAGCATGCAAACACAAGAACATGATCTGTGCATTGCTGGCGGTTGATTTATCAGGATTGATTTCCTGCAGGCTCTCCATTGTTTTTATTCCGAATGGAGTAGCGGCATTGTCCAACCCTAATAAATTTGCAGAAAAATTCAACATCATGTGTCCAAATGCAGGATGGCCTTTTGGAACTTCCGGAAATAATTTGGTGAAGAATGGCCCAATGATCCTGGATAATAAATTAATACCGCCTGCTTTTTCTGCAATGCTCATAAAGCCCATGAACAATGCCATAATGCCGATCAACCCGATACAAATATCTACCGCATCCCGGCAGGTAGCTAAAATGCCATTGGCGTTTTGTTCTTTATAAGTGATGAATTTTCCATCGGTAAGTTTTCCATATTTGGTTTCTCCGATTTTTGTTTCCTTGTTGTTCAGCAAAATTTTTGCAACGGCAGGCGGTAGTTGCATACTGTCAATTGACCTGGTATTGCTGGTATCTCCGTTTTTACCCACCACCATTTTATTAAAGATCATTTTACTGTCGGGTGATGTGATACACATGATCACACCTGCAATAATTGCCACTATGATAAATGCACTCCAAATTCTGCTTAAAGCCATTATTAATTACGGTTTTATTTAACGGTTTGAAGTTATACTTTTCAATTGAAAATTCTAATTTCATTTCAAACCTTACCTTTGCACCCAATTTAAATTTTTTACTTTTTAATTTTTACGTTCAAATGGCATTACAAGCAGGGATCGTGGGGTTACCAAATGTGGGGAAATCAACTTTATTTAACGCAGTAAGCAATAGCGCTAAAGCGCAGGCAAGCAATTACCGTTTTTGCACTATTGAACCAAACATAGGACTGGTGAATGTTCCGGATCCAAGGTTGGATAAACTGGCAGAATTCGTGAAACCAGACAGGATTGTGCCTACTCAAATTGAAATTGTGGATATTGCAGGGTTGGTTCGTGGTGCCAGTAAGGGTGAAGGATTGGGCAATAAATTTTTAGCCAACATCAGGGAAGTAGATGCTATCATCCAGGTGATCCGTTGTTTTGAAGATGATAATATTTTAAGAGATGAAGGGCCAATTAACCCAATAGGCGATAAAGAAATTATAGAAACTGAATTACAACTGAAAGACCTGGAAAGTGTAGACAAGAAAATTCAGCGTACAGAAAAAATTGCTAAGAATGATCCAAAGGCTAAGGCCGAACTGGAAGTATTACTACGCTGCAAAGAGCATTTGAATAAAGGGAAAAATATTTTATCGCTGGGATTATCCAAAGAAGAAAAATTAGCAGTGGCTGATATTTTTCTGCTGACAGACAAACCTGTTTTGTATGTGGCAAATGTGGATGAAGCCAGCATGCACACCGGAAACAAATTCAGCGATGCATTGATTGAAGCTGTGAAAAACGAAGGCAACGAAGTGATAGTGATGACCAACGCCATTGAAGCACAAATTGCAGAATTTGAAAACCCGGAAGACAAGGCCATGTTTATGGAAGAATATAAAATGACAGAGCCAGCCTTAGATCGCCTTATTCATACAACATACAAACTTTTAAACTTATCAACTTATTTCACTGCCGGTGTACAGGAAGTAAGAGCTTGGACTATTCACCAGGGCTGGAAAGCGCCACAGGCTGCCAGTGTGATACATACTGATTTTGAAAAAGGATTTATTAAAGCAGAGGTAATTGCTTACGACGATTTTATTCAATATAAATCAGAAGCAGCCTGCAGGGAAAATGGTAAATTAAGGATTGAAGGAAAAGAATATTTAGTGAAAGATGGAGATGTAATGCACTTCAGGTTTAATGTGTAAAGAGTCGACATGACATCGAATCTCAAAACAATGTCTGATGTAGAATGTCTGATTTAATTTACATCAGACATCCGAAATCCGAAATCAAACCTTATTCCTTGTATTCATACTCAAAATAACCCAACAATTTTTTTTCTTTTGAGAAACATTTCTCAATAATGCGGAGTCCCTCATTGTAAGTATATTTCCAGGTATAATAATCAGCGGCTACTCCTTCTTCAATGGCCGTCATTTGTGAAACCTGTCCTTCATCGTCGTACTCAAAAATAAAGTCAGCTCTTAATCCTCCCTTTACAGCATTGTATTTAACAATATCAGTCAACTGATTTTTATCGTCATAATAATAATAGTAGTGCTTGCCATTTGGGCCAGCTTCTATTTCGTCTGCCACATTTCCTTTGTCATCCAGTATAAAATCTACCAGCGAAGAATCTCTCCCGTTTTTAATGCGTAACATTTTTACAGGTTTGCCATTTTCATTGTATTTGTATTCATGTACTTCTTTCAGCGAAGTGGTAAAATCTTCGTCAGCCGAATGGGTGAGAGAAGTGATCTTAATGATGTTGTTATTATTATCGTATTCATAAAAAGTATTGGCAACAGATATCTCAGAACTGTCTGAAGCCCTTTCCAGCAAACCTTTTTCATTGTAATAAGAAGTAAGCCAGTTCTTGCCTGTAATTAGCGACTGAGTAAGGGTTTCCATTTCTTTGTAATCTTTAGAGAAATTCTTTTCACAGGTAAAGCCTTCACTATCGGTGCCGTCTGCTTCAAAGCTGTGTACAACAATGGTTCTTATTTTTTGTTGCTGCAACACTTTTTTCTCCGCTTGCGCTTGTTTTACATTTACAATATCCCTGTGATAATATTGAGCCTGGAGCGATTGCGTCAATGCTGTCAAAAGAAAAATTGCTAATACCTGGTAGCACTTCATATAAATAATTTTCAACAGCGAAATTAAGTGAATAGCGCTTTTGATGCTCAGCTATTTGAAAAGCATACTCCTGCAAAAGCAGACACGATAACTTTTTTAACTATTTTTAACGAAATTCTCAGGTAGTAGAGTCATGCGAATTGTACTCTTTACTTCATATTTGTTGTTTTCAATTTTTAATTTATAATTATGTCATCATCCAATGCTGCTGAGTTTGAAAGGTTGATAAAAATAATGGACGATCTGAGGGAAAAATGTCCGTGGGATAAAAAACAGACCATCCAAACCCTTCGCCAGCTTACCATTGAAGAAACCTATGAACTGGCAGATGCTATTACAGATTCCAACTGGAAGGGAATTAAAGAAGAGTTGGGAGACCTGCTGCTACACATTGTTTTTTATGCAAAAATTGGGGCTGAGCAAAATCAGTTTACCTTACAGGAGGTGATCAATGGAGTGTGTGAAAAACTAATTTTCCGGCATCCTCATATTTATGCTTCCGAAGGCTCAGCACTTGTAAAGGTGGAAGATGAAGAAGAAGTAAAACGTAACTGGGAAAAGCTGAAAATGAAAGAAGGAAAAAAATCTGTGCTTAGCGGTGTTCCTAAATCTTTACCTGCCACAGTAAAAGCCATGCGGCTGCAGGAGAAAGCAAAGCAGGTAGGTTTTGAATGGGATAATAAAGAACAGGTATGGGAAAAAGTAGAAGAGGAAAAAGCAGAATTGTTTGAGGCCATTGCAACCGGTGATCCAAATAAAATGGAAGATGAACTGGGAGATGTTTTTTTCTCTTTGATCAACTATGCAAGGTTCTTAAACCTGGATGCTGAAAATGCACTGGAGCGGACCAATAAAAAATTCATCGACCGGTTTAATAAAATGGAATTGGCAGCACAGGATACCGGAAAGCCATTGCAGGAAATGACACTACAGGAAATGGATGCTATCTGGAATCAAATCAAACGGCAATAATATGAAGGGCAGTTGCTTATCGTAAAACTAAAATTCTTTTGAAAACAAATATTTCATTAAAGCGGCTTTTCATCAACAACAGCTACCTGCTGGCTACGGCTGCATGGTTTATCACATTGTCTTTTATCATTGATAATTACTGGTCTGATAAATCATCTGATACAGCAGTAAATAAACGCATTGAATCTTACATACTGGCGCAGGAAAATGACTTTGATAAACTGGCCTCTGATACTGCTCTCATCAATAATATTGTTCAGAAAAACTATGATGAGAAATTACTGAAACAACTTTCTGCAAAGCGCTACTTTATATATATATATTCAGAGAATGAGTCGAATTTTTTTAACCTTGAATTCTGGAGCAGCCAGGTGGTGGAGCCGGGTGGGTTATTGCTTACATTGCCCGGACAGTCAGGTTTTATGCAGTTGGCAAATGGTTATTATGTATGGCGCAAACATCAGGTTGGTAAATTGACCACTTTGGCCCTGATTCCTGTAAAATGGAATTATTCAATCACCAATGAGTATCTGAGGAATTCATTTGCAACAGGATATGAACTGGAAAATTATTTTACTATTTCAGAAGATGAAAGTATCAATCCCATTCTGTCAAAAGACGGAAATTTCCTTTTTTCATTAAAGCAAAATCTTACTGTTTCTGTAACACAAAATAATATTGTTGCTGCCATTCTCCGTATCCTGGCAGGGGTATTGGTGTTGCTGTTTGTACAGATCATATCCGTTTATTTTGTTCAGCGTAATTTTTACAGGGGAGTACTTTTTTTGGTGATCGTATTGGCTTTGTTAAGATTTTTAAGTTATTATTTTGCTTTACCCATTAATTTTAGACAGTATGAATTATTTGATCCCAGGATTTATGCCAGTAATACCATCATGCGTTCCCTTGGTGACCTGCTTATTAATTCTGTTTTTTTTCTGTGGGTAGTGCTGTTTGCACGACACTATATGCAGGAAAATAAAATTGCGTTTACCACAAAAAACAAGCTATTAAAATGGGTGATTGTATTAACAGGCGTGGCCGTACTGTTGGTAAGTACTTTTGTTGTTGGTAATTTGATCCGCTCAATGGTATCAGATTCACAGATATCTTTTGATGTGGTGAATTTTTTTACACTGAATATGTACAGTGTAATTGGGTTTTTAGTGTTGGGTAGTTTAGCAATTGGTTTTTTCCTGTTATCACAAATTGTGATCTACCTGCTGCAGCCACTGTTCCCCAAGAAAATTATGGGGCTGATACTCCTTATCACTATTGTAGGATTGGTATTTCTAACGTTAAGGATCAATCAGCCAAGTGTGATATTTGATTTGTACCTGTTAATATGGTTACTTATTTATTTAATATTACTCAACAGCAGGCAGCTTTATTTTTTTGCAGCCGAGATTGTTTCTTCCAGGTTGATCTTCTGGCTTTTCTTTTTTTCCATTTCCATCAGCCTTATCATAATTATTGAAAACAATATTAAAGAAACAGAGAAACGTAAAAATTATGCAGAGGCCCTTTCAACCAAGGCTGATCCTTCCAGTGAAAGATTGATGAATACGGTACTTACTGATTTTCGCAGCGAAGTGCTTGCTCCGTTATTTCCGGGGTTTAAAAAAGAAGAGGTAAATAAACTGATCAAAGACAGTTTATTGAATGCAAACTTTACCGGCTATCTCAACAAGTATGATACCCGTATCTACACTTTTGATGACGATGAACGATCGTTGTATAACCAGGATTCCACCACCTTTAATACACTGGCAACAATCCTGAAAACACAGGGTAAGCCTACTGCTATTCCTGACCTGTATTATTATGATGTTTCCTACGACCGTTTTTCATATATCAGCAAAAAAGATATTGCCGACTCTGCTGGTAAATTACTGGGTTATGTTTTTATTATCGCCAGCCCAAAAAGATATAAAACAGATGCCTTATATCCTGAATTATTTTTAAAAGGATATAATAACTCTATTGAAAATTCACCTATCTATTCTTTTGCAGTTTACAATAAATTCAAATTAGTTACCAGTCATAATGATTATGCTTTTCCATCGCATTTGCGACCCAACCAGGTGCCGGTAAATGATTTTGAATCTCACACCAAGGCTGGCTATGATGAATTATGGTACAAGGCGGGTGTGGATAAAGTAGTTATCATTGCCAAGCAGCAAAACCTGTTTATTGAATCCATCACATTATTTTCTTACCTATTCTGTGCATTTTTATTTGTAACCGGTTTCTTTTGGTTATTGAATTCGTTTATCCGTTCCCGTTTACGATGGAAAGAGATCAGGCAGTACTGGCAGATGAGCATCCGTAACCAGGTGCATGCCACTATTATTTTTATCAGTTTGTTATCTTTTATCGTAGTGGGTGTGGCTACCATTTTATTCTTTATTGACAGGTATTATAATAACAACAGGGAGAAACTAAGCCGTACCATACAGGTAATGCAAAATGAAGTTAGGAACTCATTAAGTGCTATCGCTGTTTTTGATGATGTGATCACCATATATGATCCGGCGTATAAAGATAAACTGGAGCTAACCATTGCTAAAATATCGGAAGTACATGCCGTGGATATTAACCTGTACGATTTGCAGGGCAATCTAAAAGTATCCTCCTTACCCCTGCCTTACAATAAAGGAATTGTAAGCAATAAGATGGATCCGGAAGCTTATTATCATTTGAATCACTTAAAAGAAATTCAGTTTTTTAAAGATGAAACCATTGGTAGTTTGCACTACCTCAGCAACTATGTTCCGGTGATAGATGAAACAGGAAAAGATTATGCTTACCTCAATATTCCTTACTTTACTTCACAAACAAAATTACGGCAGGAGATCTCTAATTTCCTGGTTGCCATCATCAACCTGAATGCATTTATTTTTTTAATAGCAGGTATTGTTGCCTTGTTCATTACCAACCGTATTACCCGTTCGTTTTCTTTTATCAGCAATAAAATGAAACAGGTAAATCTTGGCCAGATCAATGAAGCCATACAGTGGAAACGTAAGGATGAAATAGGTGAACTGGTAATGGAGTACAATAAGATGGTGGCTAAATTAGATGATAGTGCTATCGCACTGGCAAAAAGTGAAAGAGAAGGAGCCTGGCGTGAAATGGCAAGACAAGTGGCACATGAAATTAAGAATCCGCTCACTCCAATGAAACTGAGTTTGCAATATCTTCAAAAAGCAATTGACAGTAATACAGGAGATGTAACAGCCTTAAGTAAAAGTGTGGCAAGAACATTGGTGGAACAAATAGATCACCTCAGCCAGATTGCCGGTGAGTTTTCGCAATTTGCAAATATTGGTAACCCACGTATGGAAATGTTTGATCTGAATGAATCCATGGCGATGATCACTTACCTGCATAACTCAGAAGAAAATCTGAAACTGGAGTGGCTCCCGCTACAAGAACCTGTTATGATCAACGCAGATAAAACCCATATCAACAGGTTGTTTACAAATCTTATTCAAAATGCTATACAGGCAGTACCGGAAGACAGAACACCACATATCACTATCACGGAAAAACTATTGGAATCGAACGTTCGGATTACTATTGAAGATAATGGGAATGGCATTCCTGCATCAATGAAATCAAAAATATTTACACCCAATTTTACTACCAAAACTTCTGGCACAGGGCTTGGCCTTGCAATGTGTAAAGGGATTGTTGAGCAAAGTAAAGGCAACATTTGGTTTGATACTCAGGAAGGCAAAGGAACCATCTTTTATATAGAACTTCCGGTTGCATAATTGCAGTGCTTTATACATTCACTATTAAAATAGGGATCTTGATATCATGCCGTACCGTATTTACTGTTTCACCATAAATAATATCTTTTAACCCGGTATGCCGGTGGGCTCCCATTATCAGCATATCTGCATTCAGTGAACTTACCAGTCTCACTATTTCTGCTGCCCGGTTGTTAAAACCAAGATAACCCTCTGCAGTAATGCTTCTTTGCGAAAGCTGGTCAACGTACATAGCCAGCCGTTCCTTGTCCTTAATGGTTTCATAGTCGTTACTTTCTTTTCCGAATAACGTTGCTGAAACACTTTCTACAATGTGGATCAAAAAATATTGTGTATTGCTGTTACCCTGTCCTAAGCCATATGCTATCAGCTTCTCATCATTTTCAGAGAAATCCAGTGCAATGGCAATCTTTGTAAATACCGGAGGCTCCAGTTCTTTTATCATACTTACTTCAGGATGTATTTGTATAGAAGCTGCTTTCCTGTTTTTAGCTACTAATGGCTGAACTATAATATATACCAGCAAAGCAACAAAGAATATTCCAAAAAGGATCGTCAGTATCTTGGGAAACAATGTGGGCTCTTCAAATATTTTAGTAGCCTCATTCAACAGCATTTTTAAATTCAGCAGGATGAGGGTGGCGGCAATTACCCAGGCAGCAATTTTTGTAGTGATGCTTATAACAAACTTACCCATCTTGGCTTTATCACTTACAAAATGAATCAAAGGAATGATGGCAAAACCTAATTGAAGACTCAGTATTACCTGGCTTAACACCAGCAATGCATCCACTTTTTCTTCACCATAAATAAGGATCACAATCAATGCAGGCAGAATAGCCAGTAATCTTGTTATCAGTCTTCTTGCTAAAGGATTAATGCGGAGTTTTAAATATCCTTCCATTACAATTTGCCCGGCTAGTGTGCCAGTGATGGTGCTGCTTTGCCCGGCTGCTATTAATGCAATGGCAAATAATTTAGGTGCAATGGCCGATCCCAGTAATGGAGCCAGCAGCCTGTGTGCATCTTTTATTGCAGCTACCTCGGAGTTGCCAGTTTTAAAAAATACAGTTGCTGCCAATATTAAAATGGCTGCATTTACAAGGAAGGCAATATTCAGCGCAACTGCACTGTCAATAAGATTGAAGCGGATGGCCTGCCTGATACCTTCGTCAGTGCGTTCAATTTTTCTTGTTTGCACCAATGCAGAGTGCAGGTATAAATTATGCGGCATTACGGTGGCACCGATAATACCAATGGCAATATAAAGTGCTTCATCATTTTGCAGGTGAGGCATAAAGCCTGATGCCACATCTGCCAAACCCGGCTTAGCTATAATGATCTCTATCAAAAATGAAATAGAAACAACGGCTACCAAACCAATAATGAAGATCTCCATTTTCCGCATGCCCAATCGTTGCAAATACAATAGAAGAAAAGTATCCAGTACTGTAATACTAACACCCCATATTAACGGGAGCCCTGTTAAGAGTTGTATCCCAATTGCCATACCCAGCACTTCAGCAAGATCGCAGGCGGCAATAGCAATTTCTGCCAGGGCATATAATACAAAGTTTACTTTTCTGGGGTATGCTTCCCTGTTGGCTTGTGCAAGATCTCTGCCTCCAACAATACCCAGCCTTGCAGAAAGGCCCTGCAGCAACAAGGCCATCAGGTTGCTCATCAGCAATACCCAGATAAGGCTATAGCCAAATTTACTGCCGCCTTGTAAGTCGGTAGCCCAGTTTCCCGGGTCCATGTATCCCACACTAATAAGATATGCAGGACCTAAAAAGCTAAGAATTTTTCTCCATCCCTGTTTATGATGGAGGGTGGTGTCAATGCTTTGATGTACTTCGCTAAGTGAGTTGTCGTTTTCTGTGTGTTTCGTCATTACAATTACGCTCTTTCAAATGTTGTATTGATCATTGCTGCGATGCTGATACAGCAATACCGGCTAAATAATTTTATATGGTTCCCGATAAAATTACATTTAAAACCTGTACCGGAGAAAACTTTTTTCAATTTATCTAATTTATGATTTAGGTTAGCTTAATTTAAAAAAGCTTTCGAGAACCCGTCTTGATAGGAACCCGGTTTAGATACATCCATATACCAGTACAATCAGCAACAACCTAAATTCATCCTGAATATATTGATGCATAAAAGTGAATCGTTAATGATGAAGGATTGCAGCTGACAATAAAAAGCAGAGAATGTTCTGCAAAAGATTATACTCACAGTTATGAAAATTTTGATCGCAGTTGAACAAGGATTTGTAATCGAAGTATATCATATTGCTGTCAGCAAACTTTCTCTCCAGATAAAAACATCAAACGTTTGCAGTAAAATAAATGACAAAACATGATTAAAATCAACTGTTTAATTGATATGTAATATTTTAACACAAATCCCGTTTTGGTTAAAAATCCCGTAATATTGCACCCTCAATAATTTTATTTATTAATATGAGTTTTGCCAATTATAAAGTTCCTTATGCTGTAGCAGAAAATTACAGTAAAAGAATTGCTTACTTTTCAATGGAGTTCGCAGTGCACCAACCATTAAAAATTTACAGTGGTGGTCTTGGTTTTCTTTCAGGCTCTCACATGCGTAGTGCTTATGAATTAAAACAAAACTTGGTAGGTATCGGCATTTTGTGGAAGTATGGTTACTACGACCAGGCCCGCAATGCAGACCAAACCCTGCAGGTTCAGTGGAATGAAAAGATCTATAATTTTTTAGAAGATACCGGGATCAAATTTCAGATCACCATTCATGATAATCCTATTTGGGTTAAAGCATGGTACTTAAATCCTGAAACATTCAAAAGTGCACCGATGTTTTTATTAAGCACGGACCTGCCTGAAAATGATTATGTTTCACAAACCATCACTCATCGTTTATACGATGGTAACGTGGCTACTAAGATTGCGCAGTTTATTTTGTTGGGAGTAGGTGGAGCCAAACTGATGGATGAAATCAATTTCAATCCTGAACTGTATCACCTGAATGAAGCACATGGTATCAGTGCAGCATTTTACCTGCACAGGAAGTTTGGAAACCTTGCTGATGTAAAGAAACGTTTGGTCTTTACAACACATACGCCTGAAGAAGCAGGTAACGAAAAGCATGATATTTTTCTCTGCCAGAAAATGAGTTATTTCTGCGGCATGCACATCGATGATGTTCGTAAGATAACTGGTATGGTGGATGACCAGTTCAATCATTCGCTGGCTGCACTGCGTTTTGCAAAACTGGCAAATGGTGTATCACAACTGCATGGAGAAGTAAGCCGTAAAATGTGGGGTAAATATCCAGGCATCTGCCAGATAAAAGCGATCACCAATGCACAAAACTGGACTTACTGGGCAGACAAACAATTATACAAAGCCAAAGCAGAAAAGAACGACGAATGGTTTGATGACCGCAAGCATTTCTTAAAGAAAAGAGCATTGGATATTGTGGCAGATCAAACAGGTAAACTGCTTGATCCGAATGTATTGACCATTGTATGGGCACGTCGTTTTGCAGGATATAAAAGAGCTGAACTGATTACCAGGGATCATAAACGTTTTGAAGCGTTGTTAGCAAATAAAAAATATCCGGTTCAGATTGTGTGGGCTGGTAAACCATATCCATTGGATTACCCGGCTATCAATGATTTCAATCATTTGGTACACCTGAGCAAGCAGTATAAAAATGTAGCCGTTTGTATTGGTTACGAATTGACATTGAGCAAGCGTTTAAAGCAAGCTGCTGATATTTGGTTAAACAACCCACGTGTTCCTAGAGAAGCCAGTGGCACCAGTGGTATGACGGCTGCTATGAATGGTGCGGTTAACTTCAGTACCAACGATGGCTGGATCTGTGAGTTTATTAATAATGGTAACAACGGTTTTGTAGTTCCGCCAATTGATTATGAAAAAGTGCATGTGCAGGAGCAGGACGAATATGATCTGAATCAGATTTATGAGATACTGGAAAATCAAATCCTTCCGTTGTACTATGACGATAAAGATACCTGGAGGCATATTGTGAAAAATGGTATGAGTGATGTGCAGGTTCAGTTCGACAGCAACAGGATGGCAGATGAGTACTACCAGATATTGTACAAATAAATTAACCTCTATTTTATAGAAGGGCCCTCTCAGGGCCCTTTTTTATTTTGCATGCGAACCATCCTGCAGATAATTTCGTTAATTAGAATATGGTAAAGACAATTGTTGCATTACTTGCGGTAATATGTTTCATGCTCTGTTGCAAAAAGCCTGAAGCAGTGCGGTATGTTTCAGTGCCATCCAATCCCGTAGATACTGTTCCGGTCTATACTCCTCCGGTGGTATTACCTGATACTACTGTTAGAACATTCCTGGCATTGGGAGATTCCTATACCATTGGTCAATCTGTTCCTGAAACAGACCGATATCCTGTTCAGGTGGTGGGATTGCTAGCCAGGCAGAACATAAATTTCAATCAGCCTGAAATTACTGCCCAGTCAGGATGGACTACCGGTAACTTATTAGCAAGGCTTGCTTCTGCACCACCTTTAAATGCCCGCTATGATATTGTAACCTTGTTAATTGGTGTAAACAATCAATACCGACGTGGAACGCAGGATGTATACCGGCAGGAGTTTACCAGCTTACTTACAAAAGCCATTCAATATGCAGGTAATAATAACAAACGGGTATTTGTTTTATCCATTCCCGATTACAGTGTTACGCCGTTTGCCACCGGCAGCAATAAAGCGTTGATCTCAAAACAAATTGATTCCTTCAATGTGATCAATAAAGAGATTGCATTAAAGAACAAAGTAAATTATCTGGACATCACCGGGTTTACCAGGTTAGCTGGTGCCAATCCTTCTTTACTTGCCAGCGATGGCTTACATCCTTCCGGTACTGAGTACAGAGTTTGGGCAGAAAATCTTGTACCAATGATACGGGATGTTTTACAATAATCAGCTTACCTGTTTTCATCGTATTACCATTCCTCCTGATTTTTATTTGCCACCATTTCGGTTTATACAATCTTTACATCCGTAAATAATTACAACAACTAAAATGAAACACAATACCAGTAAGGTAGTTTTGTTCCTCTGCAACTTTATCCTCACTAACTTCAACACTTCTCCTCCGGGTGAGTAAGCAGATTTTCTATCATTATATTTTCAGCAAGAGATTGATAATCTTTGTTGATACCAGCGATTGTTTTTCATCCCGTACGTACGGGATCCTTGCGTCGCAATCACTTTATCATTTGTGCATATGGCAGCTTTGCCTTCAAAGCCAATAGTAAGTTTAATATGCAAAGTCTTTAAAAAAATAGTTAATGATATAATCGTATTTGCCACTCCTTTTAATGCAATCAAAATATTGCAGTTAAAAAATGTGTATCGATAGTGTACATCTTTTTACCTGCATATAACATAGTAATTTTTATTTTCAATTTAAAACCTAAAACAACATGGAACCACATGAACTGATCAAATGGGGATTGATCATCGGCATCCCCTTATTCGTACTGATTTTTTACAAATTTATTCTTCGGGTATTCTTCGGCGTAGTAATAGTGCCGGAGGATAAAATTGGTTTGGTAACCAAAAAATTTGTACTCTTTGGTAACCAGCAATTACCTGAAGGCCGCATTATTGCCACGCTTGGAGAAGCAGGTTTCCAGGCACAAACATTGCCACCGGGACTGTATTTTGGAAAATGGATATGGCAGTATGATATCACTTTCCAGCCATTCACAATTATTCCAACGGGTCAGCTGGGGCTAATACTTGCAAGGGATGGTGACGAGTTAGAAACTGGTTCTATCCTTGCCCGTAAAGTAGACTGCGACAGCTTCCAGGATGCGGTGGCATTCTTAAAAAATGGTGGTAGAAAAGGACGTCAGACTTCCATTATCACACCCGGTTCTTATCGTATCAATACTTTTTTATTTAGCGTTGAAATAACGGACATGACTTCTATACCAGACAATGCAGTAGGTATAGTAACTACGCAGGAAGGCAAACCATTACAGGAAGGGCAGATAGCAGGAAAAATTATTGCTGATCATAATAAGTTCCAGGATGTAGATCTGTTTATCAATAAAGGTGGATACAAAGGTCTGCAGGAGCAGGTAATACTGGCCGGTTCTTATTTTTTAAATCCCTGGTTTACTAAAGTGGAAATGGTAAGCATGACAGAGATTGCGATTGGCCATGTAGGCGTGGTGATCAGTTATGTAGGTGAAGATGGAGTGGATTTGAGCGGTGCAGAATTTAAGCATGGTAATATTGTTGCCAAAGGAAGTAAAGGCGTGTGGGCCGAGCCGTTAGGCCCGGGTAAATATCCCATCAATCCTTTTATTATGAAGGTGGAACTGGTACCAACCACCAACCTGGTATTGAACTGGGCAAATGCAAGAAGCGAAAGCCACCAGTTAGATAAACATCTTTCTACCATTACGGTAAGAAGTAAAGACGGTTTCCCTTTTAACCTGGACGTGTCACAGATCATTCACATCCCCACAACCGAAGCACCAAAAGTAATTGCACGGTTCGGTAATATGAACAACCTGGTGAGCCAGGTTTTGGAACCCACCATTGGTAATTATTTCCGTAACAGTGCCCAGGACAGTGATGTGATCGCTTTCTTAGGTACCCGTAAAGAGAGACAGGAATCTGCAAAGGGACATATTGGGAAAGTACTGGATCAGTATAATGTGAATGGCGTGGATACATTGATAGGTGATATTGTGCCACCAGAAAGTTTGATGAAAACACTCACTGACCGTAAGATAGCTGAAGAACAAAAAGTGACTTACGAAACAGAAATGAGGGCACAAGAAACCCGGCAGACATTAGAAAAAGAAACGGCTATTGCTGATATACAAAAGGAAATTGTAAAAGCCGACCAGGGTGTTCTCATTGCAGAACGTATTGCGGATGCTTCAGTAAAAAAAGCTACTGGTGAAGCCAACAGTGTAAGGTTGCAATCTACTGCAGAAGCAGACCGGTTGAAGTTGCTGGCAAGTGGTGATGCAGAAAAGATAAGGGTATTGGCAAAAGCAAATGCAGAGCAAATTGAATTGCTGGCGAGGGCAAATGCAGAACAGATATCATTAACCGGTAATGCAGAAGCAGAAAAGATATTAGCCATTGGTAAATCAAATGCAGAGTCATATAAGCTATCTGTGGAAGCGATGGGTGGCAACAACTTTACCCAGTTAAAAGTAATGGAAGCAATTGGTGCACAAAACATCAAGATAATGCCTGACATTTTAATTGGTGGCGGTGGTGATGGAGCCAATGGCCCTATCAGTGGGTTGCTTGGTTTGAAGTTGCTGGAAGAAATTGCAAAGAAGAATGAACAGGCAAAAGAAAACTGATAAGCCATTATGATAAAAGAAAAAGAGCCGGAAATTTTTTCCGGCTCTTTTTATGTAATGTGTTTAATGACCGCATCCTGCCTGAAATTATATTTATGAAACAATTCTTTTTTCTCCTTGTATGCTTCAGTACTATTACAATGGGCTTTACAAAAAATGGTGACGGCGCTAATACAGTAAAAGCCAATCTCACTGCAGTAACAGTTTACCGCACTGGCGCAGAAATGAATCACCAGGCTAAGGCTGATCTCACAAAAGGAAATAATGAACTGGTAATTGAGAACATTAGTAATTCCATTGACATCAACAGCCTGCAGGTTAACTGCAGTGGTAATGTGACGGTAATGGGTGTTGAGTTCAGCACCGATTACCTGCAGAATGAAACCAAGTCAGCAGTAACGAAATTGCTGGAAGATTCTTTAGAAAGAGTAAATACATCAATAGAAAAAAATAAAACCAGTATCAGCATCGTAAATGAACTGTTGTCTGTTTTAAAATCGAACAAGGAAATAAAGGGAACACAAACAGGTTTGAGTGTGGCAGAGTTAATGAAACTGATGGAGTATTACAAAACAAAATCCGTCGAACTGCAAAATGAATTAAGTGCTTTGAATCAAAAGAATAATAAACTGACAGAACAGGTAACTAAATTAAAAGATCAAATAGAAGAAGAGCAAAAGAAAAACACCAAAACTTTCGGCAGGGTTATACTGCAATTAAATTGTGCAGTGGATGGTAAATATGATTTCAATCTTTCTTATGTTACGCAGAATGCTTACTGGACACCATTTTATGATCTCCGTGCAGATAATATTAAAAGCCCGCTGAAATTAATTTACAGGGCAAAAATTTATCAAACTACCGGCATTGACTGGAAGCAGGTAAAGCTGAGTCTGTCTACTTCTACACCAACTCAAACGGGTACAGCTCCCATTTTCAGCACTTGGTTTTTAAGTTATGTTAACCCCGTAGCGTATTATAATAAAACATTGTCAACATCAAATACAATACAGTCTTTTGATGTTCAACAAGGAACCCCGGGAGCAGTTTCAAGTCTTCAATTAAATGAAGTAGTTGTTACAGGTTACTCAAAAATTCGTGGAGCTAACAGTTTAAATAATAGTACTGCTCCTTTATACATTGTGAATGGTACAGCAATGCCAGCCCATGAATTTCAAAAAATAAACCCGAACGCTATTAAAAATATTGAAGTAATTAAAGCTGAGAATGCAACCGCAATATATGGCGCAAGAGCTCAGAGTGGAGTAATCATTGTTTCTTTAAAAGATGGCTTAGATGATTATATCTCCGTTTCAGATAAAGAACTCAATATTGTTTTTGATATCGACCTGCCTTATGATGTACCCACTAACGGCAAGGCTCAAACGGCGGTGTTGAAAGAATATGAAGTGCCTGCTGCTTATAAATTTTATGCAGTGCCTAAGTTAGACAAAGATGTTTTCTTACTGGCAGAAATTGCTGATTGGGAAAAACTAAACCTGTTGCCCGGCGAAGCCAATATTATTTTTGAAGGCACTTATATTGGTAAATCATTTATTGATCCATCTTCTACACAGGATACACTCAACCTTACGATGGGCAGAGATAAAAGGGTAGTGGTGAAGAGAGAAAAATTGGTTGACTTCAGCAGTGTGAAATTTTTAGGTGCCAATAAAAAACAAATCTTCACTTATGAGATCACGGTAAAGAATAATAAAAAAGATGCCATCGATATTTTAGTAAAAGATCAGTATCCCATTTCTCAGAATAAAGAAGTGGAAGTGGAACTGCTGGAAAAATCAGATGCTGCTGACAATGCAGAAATTGGAGTGCTTACCTGGAAACTGAAACTGGCACCGGGAGAAGTGAAAAAAATAAAAGTGAGCTACAGTGTGAAGTATCCAAAAGATAAAGTGCTGAATTTATAAAAGGTTGTTTTCATGGTTTCAAAAAAGCATCCGCTTGGTCGGGTGCTTTTTATTTATTTTTACTGTAAATAATTTTCATGGAATCATTTATAAAAAAGATAGATATCCGCTGGAGCGACCTTGATCCTAATTTCCATCTTCGTCATTCTGCCTACTATGATTTTGGTGCATACAGCCGTGTCTGTTTTTTAGACGAAGTGGGACTCACACCTGCGGTGATGATGCAGCACAATATTGGCCCGATATTATTCCGGGAAGAATGCAGTTTTAGAAAAGAGATACATTTTGGTGATAACATTTCTATTGATTTGCACCTGGAGAAATCCACAGCAAATTTTTCCAGGTGGACCATGAAGCACCGTATATTTAGAAATGGTGAAATCCTTTGTGCCACCATTACTATTGATGGTGCATGGATAGATACCAGGCTTAGAAAATTAACAGCTATACCGGAATCTTTCTTCTCCAAAGCAATTGACATTATACCAAAAACGGAAAACTTTATTTTATCTGAAAAAAAGTAATAGCATCAGTAAAAACAGATGTTTACAGTTTGTTCATCTTACTTATCAAATTCCATACTTCAATAAAATATCTTTGCAGCGTTTATGATAACGCAGGCAATCGGTTTATATAAAAATGCATACACAGGTTTATCAAGAAGTACCTGGTGGCTGGCGCTGGTGATGCTCATCAACAGGAGTGGTACTATGGTAGTGCCATTTATGACGATGTATATGACCCAGTACATTGGCGTGGGTATTGGTAAGGCTGCATTGGTAATGAGCATATTTGGTGCAGGTGCAATTATTGGTGCATTGATCGGCGGCAGAATCACTGATAAGGTGGGTTATTATTATGTCCAGTTGTTTACACTCCTTGGCGGGGGCATACTTTTTATTGTGTTGGGATTAATGAAAAGCTATGCTGGTATTTGTATTGCCTCTTTTTTTCTCAGCATGGTAAATGAAGCTTTTCGTCCGGCGAATGCGGTGGCCATTGTTCATTACAGTTCAGCCGAAAATAGAACAAGGTCTTATTCACTCAACAGGCTGGCAGTAAATCTTGGATGGGCTGCAGGAGGTACATTAGGCGGCTTGATTGCAGGTTATAATTATCAGTTGTTATTTTGGGTGGATGGGGTTACCAATATTTTTGCAGCTGTATTGTTATACTTTGTTTTGGCTCCATCAAAGAATACAGCTACTCAGCAAAAGAAATCTGAAAAAAAAGATCCGTCAAAATCTGTTTATAATGATTACACCTATTTATTTTTTATTGTTTTACAAATACTGTTCGCCACCTGTTTTTTTCAAATGTTCAGCATACTGCCGGTTTATTACAAAACACAGCTGCATTTATCAGAGGCTTTTATCGGTGCAAATATGGCGATGAATGGTTTGCTGATAGCACTGGTGGAGATGGTAATTGTTTTTAAATTGGAAGGCAGGCGGCCCTATCTTCACTATATAGCTTTTGGTGTGTTGCTGGTAGGTCTTTCTTATGTATTGCTGAATACCACATTAATGACCGGCGCTGTGCTTGCGTTGGTTTCTATGTTCATCATTACTGCAGGAGAGATATTTGCAATGCCATTTATGAACTCTTACTGGATAAAAAGAACCACCGATGAAAACCGTGGTCAATATGCAGCTTTGTTTACGGTGGCTTGGTCATCCGCACAAATCATCGGGCCATTACTGGGAGGACAGGTAGTGGAACAAATGGGGTATGCTGTATTGTGGTGGATCACGGGAGGCTTATGTTTATTACTGAGCATCACTTATTTTTTAATGCAGCAAAAGCGGGAAAAGGAATTAGCAAAAAACTAAAATTTTCATTCAGCAATACATAGTTGAAATAAAAAGCGCCGCAAATTTTTGCAGCGCTTTTTATGTAATATTTTAAAAATAATTAAAGATTCTTTACAGTAGTAACAGAAGTTACCTTCATTGTAAGCGGAATAGATTGCCCCATTGCATCAGCGGTTCCTGCTCCGTCTATTATAAAAGTTTTTTGTTGCACCATACCGGTCTTTATATCAACTTTTGATTCGCCGCTTAATTTAGCTTCAATCATTAAATTAATTTCAGCTCCCATCTGCTCTAACTTTTTGTTGGTTGTTTGATTTCCGGCAACTGTGATAGCTGCTACATTATTGCTGATTTCCTTAACGGTATAGGTTCGGTATGTTTTAACACCATCAGCAATTACTGAATCACTCCAGGTATCTCCCTGCTTAGCACCAGACGGTATTGCCTGGAACACTTCAATGGCTGTGTTGGTAAAATCGCCCCCACCCGTCATGCTCTTCATCATTCCCATCATTGGATTTTCACTGGTTTCTTCCGGCGCATCTGTTTTCTTTTGATTGATCAGTTGCCCCTGGTTATTTAATTCTATTTCCTTCGCCACATTTAATTGTCCTTTCAGCATTTTACCCAGGTCACTACTGTCACGATCCTTTTGTTTGTCAGAATCAAAAGTGAATGACTGCCCCATCACATTTCCTGAAGTGGTCATTTTAGTAAGCGTGCAAGCGAGGGTATAAGACGTGTCTTTTTTATCTTTTATTTCTACCTGGTGCAGCATAAAGGCATCTGAATTCATTTCCATCGCCTGCCCCATCATTTCCATAGTGGATACAGAATTTAAGGTATTATCCACCTGTATCTTTTGGCCTTTACTTAATTGAAGTTTTCCATTATTGGTTTGTGCAGCAGCTGAAAATGCTGTCAAAAGGGCAACGGTCAGTAATAAATTTTGTAATTTTTTTGATTTCATAATTTTTGTGTTGAGTTGCAAATTTAACCTCAAATGTTTTGTATTTGAAGTGTTTAATCTTGCTTTAACAATCAATAAAAAAAGGGCTGCAATCAGCAGCCCTGCACCTTTATTTAAAAAGATTAATGTAGTTATCCGATAAGCTTAACATTAACTGCATTAAGGCCTTTCTTGCCTTCCTGCAATTCAAATTCTACTTTATCACCTTCTTTAATGTTGTTGATTAAACCGCTAACATGTACGAAAGTTTCTTTGTTAGAATCATCATGCTTGATAAAACCGAATCCTTTTTCAGTATTGAAAAACTTTACGGTGCCTGTTGTGTTGTTCATTTTAATTTGTATTGTATTGTATTAATAAAGATGCAAACGTAAACTTTTTATTTAAAAAATAGGAAAAAAATCTTTGTTATTCTATAAAATCACGCTTTAAATAAGTTTAAGGATAACATGTATCCAGCTGAAAAACTGTTATTTAAGCGTTTGAAGCAGCAGTTCGTTAAAATTCTGAAGAGAGGAAATTTTAAGGTCTGCAGCGTTGAATTTTACCAATTTACTGTCGTGTATGGAAGGCACCACCACACATTTCATACGGGCAGCCTTAGCTGCAATCAGGCCATTAAAAGAGTCTTCAAAACAAACACATTCTAACGGATGACTGTTCAAACTCTCAGCACAATTCAGGTACACCTGTGGATGAGGTTTTCCATGTGGCAGGTCCGCAGCAGAGCAAAGTGCCTGCAGGTAATTACGGATGCCAAGCTTATTTACCACTACGTCTATCAGGTCCATACCGGAAGAAGAAGCAAGACCAATTTTAAATTTTCTTTCAATAAAAAAATTAAAGATATGCTCAATGCCTCCCATCGCTTTCCCCTTTGTTTGTACTTTATTTACCACTAATTGGCAAATAGCTGCCTCAGCTTTAGGCGCATATTCAAGCGGAATCTTGTACAGTGTAAACCACCAGATCACAAACTCTTTTACCCTCATGCCGGTAGTGGTGGCATACTGCTGTGATGTGATGCGTAAATTATATTGTTGAAAAATTTCATCAGCGGCTTCATTCCACAATGGCTCTGAATCAATCAGCAAACCATCCATATCAAAAATTACGGTGTTCAGGTGCATGGGTGCAAATATATTTACTAATCATCTTATGTACAAGGCTAGCAGGTAAAAACCTTTTATACCAAACAAGTGAAAAATTATATTCATTATATTGCAGTTACGATAGCTGCAAAACAGTAACTGCATGTCAAGCTTTTTAGATAAATTAAAAGAATCCCGGTTTGTAAAAGGCCCCGTCTATTCATTGGTGGGAGCTATCACTTACCCGGGATTGTATTTGATAAATAAGCTGGAGATAAATGGAATGGAAAAATTGCATCAACTTCCAAAACAAAATGTTTTATTCGTCAGCAATCACCAAACATACTTTGCCGAGGTAATTACTTTCCTGCATATTTTTTGTGCAGTGAGCTGGCGCAAAAAAAATAATCTTGGCATTCCATTTTACTTATTGTGGCCATTAACCAGGGTAAAATATGTAGCTGCTGAAGAAACAATGAAGAGCAGTTTTATCAGTAAATTATTTACCCTGGCGGGTGCAATAACGGTTAAGCGTACCTGGAGAGCGGAAGCCACAGAAGTAAGACGTACGCTTGATCCAAGCGATACAAGAAAAATTGAAAGAGCGCTAACGAAAAACTGGGTCATCACGTTTCCACAGGGCACCACCAAACCCTTTGCACCAGGAAGAAAAGGAACTGCGTTTATCATCAAGCAATACAGGCCCATCGTGGTACCAGTTGTGATCAGCGGCTTCTGGCGTGCCTTTAATAAAAAGGGATTAAAATTCAAAAAGAAAGGAACGCTGTTATCGGTTACATTTAAAGACCCATTGGAAATTGACTATAACGATACCACAGAAAATATACTGGAGAAAGTGATGGATGCCATTGAACAAAGTAAGCAATACATGATGAAAGGCCGGCATCATTTAATGAGCAAACTGGATAAATAATCTATGACTACCTTAAAGGCAAATAACCAATGGTGCTGCTTTATACTATTACTTTTCCTTAATTTACCGGCATATACTCAATCAGATCTTTCAGGCAGGGTGGTGGATGAAAAAGATAATACTCCTTTAGCGGGTGCAAGTATTTATTTTAATAATACCACTATAGGAACGTACACAAATCCTGACGGGGACTTTCATTTTGACGCAATCCGGATGTACAATACAGCAATCGTTATTTTTTATCCAGGTTATGAAATATTGGTATACAAGCCAGAACCTGACAAGTTGGAAGGGAAAAGAATTGTGTTCAAATTGCAAAAGAGAGTTTCTTCACCCTTAAATAAATTGGTATTGGATGAAATTGACAGAAAAAAAATCATGGCATTATTTCATCAATTTTTTTTAGGTGTAACAGAGGAAGCCAATAATAGTAATATCATAAATGAAAGTAACCTTTACTTTACACAAGGTGAAAGCGCAACCACTTTCCGGATAGCTGCAGATACACCCCTGGTGATCATCAATAACCTGCTGGGGTATAAAATTAATTATTACCTGGAGGAGTTTTGGTTTGATGATGCAACGGGGCAAAATCATTTTTCCGGGTATGCCCGTTATGAAGAATTAGGAGATAATAAAAAATGGATCAGGAACCGGGAACACTGTTATTATGGAAGCACACTTCATTTCTATCGTTCCTTAGTTGCTCATCAATTATATGAAGAGGGATTTGGAACTTTTTTAATAAAACCTGTTCAAGGTACAGCTTCAAAAAATCCGCAAACTAATAATATAACGGCGGTGAAGCCGGACAGCATGAGCGTGGAGCCTGCATCAGCACAGAGTATATTATTTATTGACAGCACCAATAAACTATCCATCAGTATAGCAGGAAAGTTGCTGGTGCAGTATGCTAAAAACCCGGCATCTAAACCCTTTTTAATTCAAAACGGGTTTATGGATGATTATTATGGAAAAGGTGTTGAAGCTTACATACAGTTTAAACAATCACCCACAGGAATTAACTATGCAGGTGTACTGGATGATTACAGCAATGTAGAATACTCAGGATATTGGATATATGAAAAGATTGCCAATATGTTGCCTTATAATTATAAACCGGCTAAGCGTTGAATAAAGCTTTCAGTTCTTCTGCATCCTGTGCTTTCATTTTTCCACCCAGTATCAATCTTAATTGTCTTCTTCTTAAGGCCCCTTCAAATAGCCTGATCTCATCCTCCGTTTCAGGCACCAGTTTATTTACTGCCCTGGGTTTGCCATGCGGATCAAGTGCCACAAATGTATAGTATGCTTCATTGCTCTTGTATTTGTATTGCTGTATAGCATCTTCGCCCCACACCTTCATGTGTACTTCCATACTGGTGCTAAATACCCTGGATACTTTTGCTTCAATGTGAACCACATTACCAATTTTGATTGGGTTTTCAAAAGAGATATTATCAACAGACGCTGTTACCACCGGTGAGCCACTATGTTTCATTGCAGACAAAGCTGCGGCAATATCCATCCAGTACATCAGGCGGCCACCCATCAGGTTGCCGAAATTATTAGTGTCATTCGGCAACACCAATTCAGTCATCATTACCAGGGATTCAATTGCTTTCTTTTCCATAATAAATTTTTGCAAAGATAAAAGGGTTGGGTTTTAAAGTAGGGCTAAATATTTTTTCACACATTGGTATTTTTTTTGCTGAGAGGTTAAAGGAGAAAAGGAGGTTAAAAGAGTGAACAACTTTCATTTGCCAATCTTTTAGTCTCCTTTGCGGCTTTCTTTTTTTGATGCTCGTAGCTTGTTTGCTTTCATCCACGTTTGGATATTTTATTCATCGAAATTGTTTTTTGTCTTGTACATTTAAAACGGTCCACCCCAATATCACGTAAGGCTTCATGCTTCGTACTTCTGCCTTTTGTTCTTGTTCGCCATAGTTTAAAACTGGATGCTTTCATTTCCCTTCGCATCAGTTTGATAACATCCTGTTGTTTTAATCCAAATTGAACCTCGATGGCTTCAAATGTGGTACGGTCTTCCCAGGCCATTTCAATGATGCGGTCAATGGAAGCAGTATCCATTTTGTTTGCTGGTTGCATATTATATTCTTATCATTTTATGTGCTCTTAAAATATCTAATGTAACGGCAGTACCTGCATTCAGATTTTTATATGCCACCACATCGCATACAAAGCCGTGGTGGTCGCCGCCATCAAAATCACTTAACACTTTTAGGTGCATTACCGCAAGACAATTTTTTAAAATGCAGAACCCATTCCATTCTGCCAGTTCATTTCTTTTGTTAAGCCTTGCGATCTTGTCAATTTGATAACCAGACTTTTTGCCCAGCAGGTCCACCAGCCGGTACTGTGTATCCGCAAGCAGTTGGAGCACAAATTCGTTCTCTGCCAATACGTTTTCCAAAGTTTTGGTATTATAATAAATACCGCAGGTAAAGCGTTTTGGTTTCATACTGATTTGGGAGGCATACGTAATAATATGCATGTTGCCTGTGTCACCCGATTTGCTGCTGATACTGTAAACGGGTAAATTAATTCTGTTCCAGGGTTTTTTAGTTAATTTCATTCCAGATTTTAATATGTTATCAATCCTCTTTATACTTGTACATTTTGTGTTGTGTTGTATATCTTACTGGTTATACAAATCGGGCAGCCTGTTTACTTTTTTGGTTTTTCTTTCGCCATTCTATTTTTCTTTCATCACATTTAAGTTTTTTGAGCTAAAAAAAATTGTGGTAATACCGGGCAAGTACAAAGCCGCATTAATATCTGGAAGTTCTTTTTTCCTGGCAGTTATTATAACGATGCCACTGCTGGAACAACGGCATGGCTTTTTTTCAGGTGCTGAGTCTTCAATCATTGTTCCTGTTCTGTTTTCTATTGTCCCCTTATTGATGATTAATAAAATACCACTCGTTTACAGCATAGGTACTTTACTGTTGTCATTCGTTATTTGTTATTATTTTATACTTCATAAATATTTTAACGTGTTCTTATTGCTAAGTGGCAATTCGTCCATTAAGGGTGATGATTTTGTATTAAGTTTTTTTGCAGCCTACTTTCTTTGTCATGTATTGTACCTGTTGAGTTTTAGTCTTTATGCTTCCAGGCTTGCATCTAATTTGGCTAAATAATTACCCGCTGCAGTAAGATGTTTCTTTCCTTTCTCTTTCGGTATGTCATAAAAATTTTTATCAGCATACCCAGTCATCGATTCTTCAAAAAAAATCCTGTTCACAGTATAAAATGCCACTACGGGCCGTGTACTGGTAAACAAATTGCCTATGCAATTGTTTAAACATCTAAAATAACAAGATGGAAACTTTAAAAGATAAAAATGTATTGATAGTGGCTGCAACAGGCGGCATTGGCAGCCATGCCGCAAAACTGCTTGCTGGAAGCGGAGCTAAACTTTTTTTAACAGGAAGAAATGCTGACAAATTAGCTGCCATAGCAGCTTCCTGCAATGTACCTGCTGAAAGAACTTTTGTACTGGATATATCACAGCCCGAAGCGGTGAATGAATTGAAAGAAAAATATTTCAGCCAGTTACCCGGCATTGATATTTTAATTAATGCTGCCGGTATCGGTATCATTAAATCAATGGATACATTAACGGAAACAGATTTCCTTCGTTCGCTCAATTATAATTTGTATGCGCCTTTCTTGTTAGTGAAAGCATTTTTGCCATCCATGAAAGAAACCAAAAAAGGTTTGATCATAAATATACCCGGCGTATTGGGAAAAGTGCCGATGGCCGGTGCTGCAGCATACAGCGCCAGTAAGTACGGATTGGTAGGTATGATGCAAAGCATCCGGGAGGAACTGAAACGTACCGACATCCGTATCACCAATTTGTTTTTGGGAGGAACAGATTCGCCTTTTTGGGATACCATTGATCTGAAAGTACAAAGAGAGAAAATGGTGAAAGCAGAAGAGGCTGCAAAAGCAATCTGGTTCCTGTGCCAGCAGCCTGCAAGCGGTGTGGTGAGTGAGATGGTGCTGCAGCCGTTTAATCACCAGGCTATTTAATTGATTAATTATTGAAAGGGATTTGATAGCTGGATTTTTTATGAAACCATACATTCTTTATCCAGTACTTCAATTGTTTTGTAGTAATATGATTTTGCTTCTTCAACAGTTTCACCAATGCATACTACTCCCAGTTTCCCATATTGAGATAAGGCTCCGATCATATGAAACATTACGCCGGATTGCTTTGTGCCATCATACAGCAGATTGTTGCTGATGGCAATATGGATCAGATCGTGAGGAATAAGCCCCTTGTATTTATCATTGGCCAGATTGTCTGTTGCAAAATAACAACGGGATTCACCATTAGGCATTTTATATACGCCCTCCTGCCAGTCGTACACCCCATTGGTGAGAAACTGAAGCATTAAAAATGGGTGAGTAGTTCCGCCTTTACGCAGGTTTATTTCAATGGCATAATGTGTCCAAACCTCGTTTTTTTTTACAGATAGAAAATCAATTGCAAACCTGCCCAGTACACCTTCTTTCATCAGCTCTTCCGTTACCAGTTTACTCAGCATAGCCACTTCTTTGCTGTAAGCTTTTTGTGCAGGAAAAGTAGCACCTAAAAATACCTGCCCGCCTTCACCACCCAGCAGCTGATCATGTGTGGATATGATATCTGTTTTAGCCAATGGATTAATGCGGCACTGTACAGAAGGCGATGCTGTTATTTCAGCATCAATAAATTCTTCTACAATACCACCCATGCTTTCAAACTTATCTATAAATTGCCGGTAGCTTACATGCTGGGCCACCATCTTTACACGGTAGCGTAAATTTTCTGCTATGTCGTTTGCAATGTATTCATCCGTACCATTGGTGCTGTCATAATAAAACACCGCATTGCCTTCGCCAGAAAATCCATCATTCATTTTTATCACTGCTTTTATCAACTGCGGATTATGTTTTTTTAATTCAGTCAATGCAACAATTATTTCTTCTTCATTTTTCAGATCTTCAAATCCTGCCGGTGTATCGATGCCCACTTTCTTAAATAATCTTCTGCTGCCGGATTTGGTACCAAAATATAGCAGTGCCGGATCTGTTCCATACAAGGGAATGTTCAGTTGCACAGCCAGTTCTTTTTCATAATTGGTAACATTAAAGCAGGAGAGATGGGCCATTGCAGGATCGTTCACATGCTCCAAAATACGTTTGATCATCCTGGGCCTGGCTAATATTTTTTCTGTCAATGATTTCCTTGATGCATCGTAGCAGCTCAGTAAAGTGAGCCGTTCCCTGGCATCATCCCTGCTGATGCCAGGGAGCATGTGCAGGTAGTAATCAATAATACAATGATCAATGGGCACACTTGAAATATAGATCAGTTTGGTATTGGGCATCCGCAGCAGCATCAGCATACACAGCATCCGCTCTTCATAGTGTGCCACGCCTTTGATTGTTTTCAGTATCTCTTCATCCAGTGTAAGGCTGGGTATTATGACGACTGTTTTTTCAGCAAGATCATTTAAAAAAATTTCCTGGTAGTGTTTAGTAAAACGCTGCTGTAACAGGGTAAACTGATAGTCCGTATCCTGCTGATTGAGCATACTATTTTTTCGTTCAAGTTAGAAAACAGTGGCTGTATTTGGAATGAGGAAGATCAGGCAAAAAAATGGTTTTGATCATTAAAAATGAAACGGCCTCAATAGGTATCAACTGCCAGGGTGGTATGGTATTTTTTTGTGAAGGCAATAAAAATATCATGACTGTATGCTGCCAATAGATTTTTTGGATTGACTATATTTGGGCATATTTCTATCATATGAATCAAGACCCCGTCATTTCTTTCGATAATACAGAATCGGCTTTTGCATATAAAAAAAATGGAGCCTTAAAAAAGGCTCATTTCCTGTTTTCTTCCATGGGTAAGCCATGGCTGATTAATGCCGGTTTAAAACTAACGCCGGTGGCCATTCAATGGAATCTTCCTTTTACTAAAACAATTATCCGTAAAACAATTTTTGCACAGTTTGTAGGCGGAGAAACATTGCAGGAAACTGCTGCAGTGGCAAAAAAACTGGGAGAATATCATGTGCAGGTGATTTTGGATTATGGTGTGGAAGGTGGTGACGATGGTGAGCCCGGCTTTGAACATTCCACGGAAGAATTTATCAGGGTGATCAGTTATGCAGCTACACAACCTAACATTCCGTTTATGAGTGTGAAGGTGACTGGTTTTTCAAGGTTTGCACTACTTGAAAAGATTGATGCGATGATGCATGAAGAAGAAGGAACATTGATGAAACGTTATCTGAAATCTGTTCAGCAGTTAAGTGATGAAGAGAAAGAAGAATGGCATCGGGTAAGGTTAAGAATGCAGCGGATATGTGAAACGGCTGCAGCAAAAAAAATAGGTGTGCTGGTAGATGCAGAAGAAACCTGGATACAGGACCCGGTGGATGCAATCACTATTTTAATGATGGATACTTTTAACAAGCAACGAATTGTTGTGTACAATACCATCCAGCTGTATCGCCACGACAGGCTGCAGTTTTTAAAACATTCTTACGAAGCGGCTGCTGAACGAAGATTTATTTTAGGTGCCAAATTAGTAAGAGGTGCCTACATGGAAAAAGAAAGACTGAGAGCCGCTGAAATGAATTATCCCTCACCCATTCAGCCAGACAAAGAAAGTTGTGATAAAGATTATAATGCTGCTGTTACTTTTTGTATAGAACACTTAGATGTGATAGCAGTGATTATTGCTTCCCATAATGAAGGCAGTAATTTACTGGGTGTGAAATTACTGCGGCAAAAAGAGCTGCCACTCAATCATCCGCATGTACATTTCTCCCAGTTGTATGGCATGAGTGATAATATTACTTTTAATTTGGCAAAGGCCGGTTGCTCTGTAAGTAAGTATTTACCATTTGGCCCCATTAAAGATGTGATACCTTACCTGATGCGGCGGGCACAGGAAAACAGTTCCGTAGCAGGGCAAACCGGAAGGGAACTAGGGTTGATAGAAAAAGAATTGAAGAGAAGAGGACTGTAGTAAAATAGCATTTATACCTGCTAAAATCATTTCATGAGATCATTATTTATTGTTTTTATTATTTTGCTGTGTGGTATGCTGGCTATTGGTCAGCAAAATGAAAATGTACAGAAGCTGGTAAAGGAAGGAATAGAACTGCATGATAAAGGAGATTATGCAGGAGCCATAAAAAAATATGATGAAGCACTGCTGATTGATAAGGATGATTATGATGTCAATTATGAAAAATCATTGAGCTGCCTGTATTTAAAACGTTATGATGATTGTATTGCTATTTCAAAATATTTAATTGAAAAACATGCCTCCAATGATGCATTGCCGGGTGTGTATGCTAATTATGGCAGTGCACTGGATGATAAAGGTGAAAGCGAGGCTGCCATTAAAATATTTGATGAAGGCATTAAGAAATTTCCTGCTGCATATCTTATTCATTTCAATAAGGGACTTACCTGTGGCCGGCTGGAAAAATGGGATGATGCATTGGCCTGCTTTTTTGATGCGATGAAAATTAAACCTACTCATTCGGGGTCTCTTTATTATACATCTCTTTCGCTGGATAAGAGTAATAGGGTAGCTTCATTAATCAGCGGTCTTACCTTTTTGGCTGCAGAGCCCGAAGGAAAAAGAGCCGCAACAATTTACAGACAGGTGAATGGACTGCTCGGATCTTTTGCACAGAAAAGTAAAGAAAATAATAATGAGATTTCAATTACAGTGGGCGACCTGGGTGATAAAAAGAAGGAAAATAATTTTAGTACCGTGCAAATGATGCTGGGTATTACTGCTGCATCTTCATTGACTGATTCTGTAAAAGTAAAAACGGAAGTGGAGAAGCTAAGCCTGTATGTGCAGATGATGGCCAGTTCATTGTCAACGGGGCAGAAGGAGGGCAGGGGAATTTATTGGGAAGTGTATGCTCCGTTTTGGGTGGAGATGAATAAGAAAGATCTGATACCTGTATATGCTCATATTGCATCGATCACTTCCGGCAATGAAGAGAATATAAAATGGATCAGTGATAACCAGGATAAGCTGAAAGCGTTTTATGAGTGGTATAATAATTATAAATGGCCGTCAGGAAAATAGCTGTTACAAATTCAATGCCTTTTAGTTAAGCTTTCTTCTAACTGCGAAGCAGTTAAATGTGATTAGCTCCGGGTTCTAACCCGGAGTTAATCAACGGGTTTTATAACGACCCTGAAGGGGTCGAATAATGTTTGAGCCTTAACTAAACTAAACGGCATTGGTTACAAATTATAAATATCCTTCACCACCCTGAATGTATTACAATGTGCTTCCACGATGATTTTTATATCTGCACTATAACCACCACCCATTGCAACTACACATGGAATAGTATGTGTCTGTAAAGTGCTGAAAACAATTTCATCTCTTTCTTTGCAACCATCCATTGTTACTTTCAGTTTACCAAATTTATCGGTTGATAAAATATCCACGCCTGATAAAAAGAATGCAAAATCAGGCTTCACTTCATTGATGAGTTTGGATAGATGTGTTTTTAATAAGTGTAGATAAGTTGCATCATCAGTGCCGTCTTTTAACGGAATATCCAAATCACTTTTCTCTTTGTGAAAAGGGTAGTTGTGTTCGCCATGCATACTAAAAGTGAATACCCTGTTTTCATTTTCAAATAATCTGGCTGTGCCATTTCCCTGGTGTACATCCAGGTCGATAATGAGTATTTTTTTGGCTAAATTTTTTTTCAATAAATAATTAGATGCGACCGCCATATCATTTAGTAAACAAAATCCTTCGCCTTTGTCTGCAAATGCATGATGGGTTCCACCAGCCACATTCATTGCAACTCCATGCTCCATTGAAAAATGACAACAATCAATGGTGCCTTGTGTAATGATGAGTTCCCTGGTAGTGAGTTCAGGCGATTGAGGAAAGCCGATCACTCTTTCTTCTCTTTCTGTTAATAATTGCTTTTTTAATTTATTGAGGTAAACAGCATCATGTGTCCACAGTACAATTTCGTCTGGGCATGGCTGTGGTATAAAAATACTTTCTTCAGTAATACTTCCTTCATGCAGCAGTTGCTCTGGTATCAGTTCATACTTCAGCATGGGAAACCTATGGCCTTCCGGCAGTGGATGTGCATAGATGGGTGCGTAAGCTATTTTTAATACAGCATTCAATGGTTGATATTCTTTTAGTAAACATTTATGGTTCAGGTCGCTTGTAGCGCCCCGACCCTATTTAAAACACTTTTAATAATCCACCCTGCTCAGTTTTTTGTGCAGGTATAATGGCATAAACATTTTCACCACGTTTTGGTTTGATGGGATGATAACCGGTGAACTTGCTGAATGCAGGCAACACCGCATATTGCTTTGCAAAATAAAAACAGGGAAAACTTAATGACTGTTTACTTAAACCCTGTATGCTGATGCCCGGATGTATATGGCCACTGAAAATATAGACATCATCACAATTTTCATTTGCCGTATCGTTGATATCATGCACAAAGGAAAAGCATGCTATATCCAGTTTATTTTTGATGGTATCAATACCGGCTTCATGATACCAATCCCTATGTAAAATATCATGATTACCCATCACCAATTGTAAATGCAGTTGTTCAAAATCTTTCCGCCATTTTACAAACAGCTCATGCTCTTTATTGTCACGGCTGTGAAACATGTCGCCGATCACAATCACTGTTTCAGGTTTGAATGATTGTAATAAGGTAACAAAGCGTTGCATATCTTCTTTAAAAACAGATTGCGGTACAGCAATGCCGGCTTTTCTAAAATGACCCGTTTTACCAAAATGCAGATCAGAAAGTATCAGTGTTTTTTTTTCTTCCCAATAAATAGCCCTGTCAGGAGATAGTAAAAAGTTGTTGCCCAATATAATTTTAGGAATGATCTGCTGCATTTGCAGCGAAGATAAATCCTAAACAGGAAAACAATTATTTGGATCATTTTGAAAAAACAGAATAAGTCTTTATTTTACAGAAAAAAATCATGTCAACTAACCAAACAAACGAATTGCTTGAATTTAACGACGGACAAAAACCAACGTTACCGGGTTCGCTTAATGTGCTTACCATTTTAACTTTTATCGGATGTGCCCTTGGATTTATTGGTGGTTTCTGGAATTATTTTAATGCTGAGAAAGGGTACAAGGATCTTGTAAAAGCACAGGAAAATATTTCAGAGGTACCTGCATGGGCAAAAAAAATGATGGGACCTGAAATGGTAGAAATGGCAAGGAAATCGATGGAATACAAATTGCCAATTATGTTGCTTACGATTGTGGGGGCAGGTTTGTGTTTATGGGGAGCTTTAGAAATGCGAAAATTGAAAAAACAGGGATTTATGCTCTGGACAGTGGGAGAGTTTTTACCAATTATCGGTGGTGTTATTTTTGTTGGAATGGGTATGTTTTCCGGTTTTGCACTCATTGGTATTGCCTTCCCGGTAATTTTTCTGATACTGTACGGGGTTAACAGAAAGCACCTGGTATATTGATTAAAAATATTTTCTGGTAATCCCGGATAATCAATATCCGGGATTTTTTTATGAAGATTATTTCTCCAGTTGTGCCTGCATTCGTTTCACCCGGTCTTCTAATTTTTCTGAAGAAAGGTTTACCCGGCTCAACCCATCTACGATAATTGGGAAGCAAAACGGTGTAAGTTTTTCAGGAAATGTAATGACGATATTACCGGAATTAATTCTTTGCAATGCATTGCGTAACCGTACTTCTTCCATCTGCTGATCCAGCACTTCTCTGTATGCTTGTTTCAATAAAATATTATCTGGGTCATATTCACTGAATACATTGAACAACAAACTGGCACTACTTTGCAGGTGCCGGGCTTTTACTTTTTCTCCCGGCATTCCCTGGAAGATCAGTCCGCCAATCACTGCAATGTCCCTGAACTTTCTCCGGGCCATTTCTGTGGAGTTCACACTTTTTTGAATGTCTGCCAGTAAGTTATCCAGCCTAAATAATTCTGCAGCATTGGTATCGTCTATTGGTATCGGTTGATCACTCAGTAATTCAAAACCATAATCATTCATAGCAATAGAAAAAGTGATGGGAGTTATTTTACTGATGCGGTAAGCTAAGATAGCAGCCATTGCTTCATGCACCAACCTTCCTTCAAAAGGATAAACAAAAATGTGAAAGCCATTATTGGTTTCAATATGTTCAATCAGTAATTCATTTTCTGCAGGAATAATGGATAAGGATTGCTGCAAATCAAAGAGTGGTTTCAATGCAATTAGCTCTGGTTCTTTACCCCCCTTCAGGGGATGGGGGCTTATTTTTTTACGCAGCATCATACCAAGATTTGCAGTAAGCGACATTCTTCCACCCATCCAGCTTGGTACAATAGATTTTTTTGCATTCGAATTTCTTACCAGCACATTCATATCTTTCAGCATTACAAATTCCAGCTTTCTTCCAGCCAGTGTAAACACATCTCCGGGGTTCAGCCTTGATATGAACCATTCTTCTATCACACCGATATACCCCCCGCTTACAAATCTCACTTTCATCATGGCATCACTAACAATGGTGCCGATATGCATGCGGTGCCGCATGGCCATTCTTCTGCCGGGAATTTTATAAATGCCATCAATCACTTCTATTTTTTTGTACTCATCATATTGCTGCAATGCTTTGCCACCCTGTACTAAAAAAAATACCAGCTCATGCCATTCATCATCTGTGATGGAAGAAAAGGAGTAAGTGCTTTGGATCTCTTTAAAAATTTGTTCCGGAACAAAACCATCACCAACAGCGAGTGTGCAGAGGTATTGTATCAGTACATCAAAGCAAAGCATCATCGGTTCTTTGCTTTCAATATAGTTTTGTTCCATTGCATCTTTCAGCGCTGCCACTTCTACCAATTCCAATGAATGTGTTGGTAAAAAATAAATTCTGCTGGTGGCATCCGGCTGGTGACCACTGCGGCCTGCTCTTTGTAAAAACCTTGCAACACCTTTTGGTGAACCCACCTGCACCACAGTATCCACGGGACGGAAGTCAACACCGAGATCGAGACTGGCAGTACAGACCACGGCTTTTAATTTTCCTGTATGCAGACTATCTTCCACCCATAGCCGCAATTCCTGTTCCATGCTGCCGTGATGCAAAGCAATAGTGCCGGCCAGTTCAGGAGCGGCGGCTAATAAACTTTGGTACCACATTTCACTCATGCCTCTTGTGTTGATAAAAATGAGTGTGGTAGTATTATCATTGATGATGGGAATTACTTTTTCCACCAGCTTAATACCGAGGTGGCCTGCCCATGGATATTTTTCTATTTCATCCGGGATGATAGGAATGACCTCAATGTTTTTTTTGATGTTTGCTTTTACGATCACACCTACGGTGCCTAATGGGGATAGTAACACTTCTTTTGCCTGCTCTAAATTTCCAATTGTGGCTGATATACCCCAGACAGAACAGGCTTCTTCTTTAGGTATGCTGGATATTCTTGAAACAGCCAGCTCCACCTGCACACCTCTTTTGCTGCCGAGCAATTCATGCCATTCATCTACTGCAATAATTTTTAATGACTGAAAAATTGCTGCGTTGTTTTTTTGTGCTAATAATAAATGCAAACTTTCCGGTGTGATGATCAGCACTTCGGGCATTTGCCTTTTTTGTTTCTGTCTTTCACTCACCGGTGTGTCGCCATTACGGATAGCCACTTCCCATTGCATGCCCAGCTCAACTATCACTTCTTCCATTGCCCTGCCAATATCTTTCGCCAATGCTCTTAGCGGAGTTATCCAAAGCAACTGCAATCCATTTTTTTTCTTTGATTGATAATTATCTGGATGCTGGTTGATGAAGTCAATGATTGCACCAATAAAAACTGAATAGGTTTTACCACAACCGGTGGGAGCATTTACCAATCCACTTTTTTTATTGATGATGTGTTGCCAGGCTTGTTGCTGGAACAGGAAAGGATGATGGCTTTTTGATAAAAGCCATTCGTTAATTATTTTGTATCCTTTAGTGGAGGTGAGTTTCAAGTAAGGAGATATTTGAATGGAAGTTAGTACAGATTTTTTGCCGGGAAGTCAGTAAGGCCTGAAGAAGAATTTATTCTTATTCCTTGCCGTCTTACCGCCTTTCCGGCAATTTTCTGGAATCTTTATAAAGTCTTTAAATATTCAATCACCGCTTTTCTTTCTTTATCCAATAATTTATCTCCAAAGTAATGACCATAATTACCGTAACCCTTTAAAGTAGTATTGTACACTTCACTATTTCCCGGTGCATTTTTTTCTTCATAGTTCCATCCGGGAATTTCATAATTATAATCCTGTTTGGTAAAACTCCGTTGCCAGTAGGTAGGCCTTTTCTCACTGTTAAGCAAGGCTTCTAAATTGGGTACAGAGCCATTGTGCAGGTAAGGTGCTGTTACCCAAATGCCATCGAGTGGTGGTGCAATATAACCACGGTAAGGAACCAGCTGTGCAGGATGATCGCCACTGGTAAACCAGCTTTTATTAAACCAGTCAACAAACTGCGGATTGGAATAATTGGAAGTGTATAAAGCGGAATCTGTTTTGATAATGCTTTCCGGTATCAGCAGGTTGGGATATTTTCCATCCCGGCCATAAGTGCCGTGGCATTTGGAACAGGCAGCAGTAAAAATTTGTTTTCCGTAAGCTGCCTTTCTTTCATCAATGGGCCTTGGATATTTAGGTGGTTCTATGAAATTGATATATGCCAGTACATCATTAAAATGACTGTCCACTTCTGCTGCTTCTGCTGTGTTGGTAACCGTTAGTAAATTACTGGCCATTAAAAACCTGCCAAAATCCCCACGGCCAAAACCATTGTAAAACATGCCGTGCTTTTTTTTCAGCAGCCACCAGGCAGGTACATCGGTTGGAATGATTTCATCTGGTAACGACAGTAAATTTTTATCGCTCCATTCCAGCGTTTGCGGATCTCTGTGTGAAACCAGCAATGCAGCCAACCCATCTGCAAGGTTTACCCCTTTGGTGCTGGTGATCAGTTTGGGAGAAATTGTTTTGATGGCAGTAAGGAAATTTTTTGCTGCATCATATTTTTTTACATGCTCTCCTTTTAAGTTTTTTAGAAAGTTTTCAGCTAACAGGGCGGTACCGCCTCTGTTAACAGTAAAGTCGCTAAAAGAATTTCCCAGGCCCACAATTAGTTTACCATCAAAAACCTGGGCATGGCACTGCAGGCAATTAGGTGCCACCACCATTTCTCCATTGGGTGCCTGTACGGCAGTGAAGTCGTGGGATATATCTTTATTCAGCCCGGTGCGTTGCAGATAATTATTGCTGTCTTTTGGAGCACCCATAAAAAAGAAAGCGTAAGGGATACCGCTTTTTAAATAGTCTCCGGTGGTAAGGTATTCATAACCTTTGGCAGCATCGCCGCTTCGCTGTTTGCTTTCCGGGATATATTGCGGCTCGTCTTTCTGAAAAGTTTCATTGAGCTGAATAAATGCAAAAGAGACGATGGCTATAAAAAGTATTGAAATTATTTTTTTCATCCTGGCACAGTTGAAAGGTGATTTTATTTTTTACAAATTGAAGTTACAAATTGTTTTGTGCTGTTGCTTTGTTCTTTTCATTTCGGCAACGGTTGCTGCAATACTTTACCTCTTCCCAAATGTTTTGCCACTTTTTTCTCCAGGTAAAAGGGCGGTTGCAAACGGGGCATATTTTAGAAGGCAGATTTGATTTTTTATGAGGCAATGCTGAAGTAACAGATTTGAATTGATAACAAGATTTGCATCAGAAAGTTTAGTGATGATGCTTTGATGCAAAAAGTAATAAAAGTACAAGTGAGCCCCGCTAAAGCGGGGACAATGATGCTATTAAAACTACTGCTGATAAAAAAAAACTACCAAGCCTTATAAGTAGCACCATTCAGTATCCTTACAAAATACAAATGTTTGTTCTCATAATAATCAGGAGCGTAAACAGCTTTGTTCAGCATTACCGGGCGAAAGTTGTAGTCAGTAAAAATTTTGTAAGATTTATCGTTCAGGTGATTGATGAGGTCAGCAGGATATTTTGCCAGCAGCCTTGTAAACAGTTGAGCACATTCAAATCCTTTAAATGCCATGTCGGATGGTTTGCTTTTTAATTTTTTAGCATAAGCATCAATGAGTATTTTGCTGTAGCTGTCTGCTTTGGTATTAAAATACGGTGTGGTAAAATAAACAGGAAAATCTTCAAAAGTATCTTTCTTCATCAGTCCTTTAAATGCATCCCAATTAGGCATGCCGATGAGTTTTATCGGATATGTCTGAAACAGGCTGTAGCTGGCACCCACAACACTCATGGCAAAACCTTCTTCCAGGGAGCCGCCGATAATAACGGTCTGACGGTTACTGTCTAATTTTGATTTTAAAAAATCTGGTGAAACCGTACTGTCAAAATTTAATGTTTGAATGCTCAGCAAGGGTTTGCCATCCTGCTCATTCATCGCCTTAAAATAAGACGCAATTTTATCTTCCTGTGTTCCTTTCTTCCTGCAAAGAAAGATCTTGTCGGTGCCATGTTTTTGGAGAATGTAAGTAAAGATGGCTTCGCAATGTGCTTTTAAGGTAGAGTTAAGCAACACCACAAAAGGGTTGCCTGTAATGCCGCCGTCATTGGGGTATGTGGCAGAGATAAATGGAATATTATTAGCGAAAGCAAAATCTGCCAGTTGCCTGTATTCATTGTCTCTTACTGATCCGATAATGAGATCAAGATCGTTGATTTTTTTGTTTTTGATTAAGGTAGATATGGGTTCTGTATAGGACTTGGTATCGTAAATGACGGCGTTAATATTTACATTATCTAACTGAAGAGAATCAAAACCGATTTGCACACCGTTTACAAAATCCACTGCAGGCATAATAAATTTCGGCATGCCTTCATTAAAACGAAAAGTGCCGGTTGAAGTAAAAACAGAATCGAGATATAATGGTGCAAAAATTCCCACACGGTAGGTTTGCATTTTCTGATTGGCATCAGTTTGCGCTGATGCACCTAACAGTGAAAACAATGCTGTTAGAAAAAATAATGCGGTGTGTAACCCAACCCACCTTCTCCCTCTCCTAAAGAGAGAGGGAGCGGTGCATTTTATCTTTAATAAATATTTTATCTTCCACATCATCGTTTTATCTTTAATCATCAACTGAAAGACCACTTTCTGGGTTTACAAAAACACTATAAATTTCAGGCTCTTGCCTTAAAGCCCCTTTAGGGGTTTGGGGCATGGCTGCTCTTATTCCCACTCAATAGTAGCAGGTGGCTTGCTGCTGATATCATACACCACCCGGTTAATACCTCTTACATTATTGATGATCTCATTGGAAATATCCGCTAAGAATTCATACGGTAAATGTGCCCAGTCTGCCGTCATACCATCCACTGAAGTTACCGCCCTGAGTGCTACCGTAAATTCATAGGTTCTTTCATCACCCATTACACCCACACTTTTAACCGGTAATAAAATAGCACCTGCCTGCCATACGGTTCCATACAAACCAGACTTCTTTAAACCATTGGTATAGATCGCATCTGCTTCTTGCAATAACCGTACCTTTTCTTCCGTAATTTCTCCTAAAATTCTAATGCCCAAACCAGGCCCGGGAAATGGGTGGCGGAACAACATTTCTTTTGGGATGCCCAGTTCTAAACCAACTCTTCTCACCTCATCTTTAAATAAAGAACGCAGTGGTTCCACTAAAGATAACTTCATGGTATCCGGAAGGCCGCCTACATTATGGTGAGATTTGATGGTGGCGGATGGCCCATGTACAGAGAGTGATTCGATCACATCAGGATAAATGGTACCCTGGCCAAGAAAATCAATGTTCTCAATCAGGTGCGCCTGCTGATCAAATATTTCAATAAAAGTGCCACCGATGACTTTTCTTTTTTCTTCCGGATCTGTTTTGCCAGCCAGTTTGGTATAGAAATGTTCTCTTGCATCTACGCCTTTTACATTTAGTCCAAGCGTAGCATAAATTTTCAGTACTTCTTCATATTCATTTTTACGCAGTACACCATTGTCTACAAAAATGCCGAAGAGGTTTTCTCCAACAGCCTGGTGAATGAGGGTGGCAGCAACAGTGCTGTCCACACCGCCGCTCAGCGCCATGATCACTCTTTTGTTACCGATCTTTTCTTTTAGTGCCGCTACTGTATCATTGATAAAATGTGCCGGCGTCCAGTCTTGTGAACAGTGGCAGATATTGACAAGGAAATTTTTGATGATGGTTTTGCCTTCGGTTGAGTGGTACACTTCCGGGTGAAACTGTATACCGTATAAAGGCTGAGCATTGGCATCATCTCTTTTGAAAGCTGCTACTGGTATACTTTCTGTGGTACCCAGTAACTGGAAACCTTCGGGTAATTCTTTAATGGTATCACTATGGCTCATCCATACCTGCGAACGGCTGGAAACATTTTTAAACAGCACATCTTCTTGATTCAGCTCCAGGAAAGCACGGCCATATTCTCTTTTGTCACTCTTATCTACCCTGCCGCCAAATAATTTGGCGGTAAGCTGGGCTCCATAACAGACTCCCAATACAGGTATTTTTTCTGACATGGTTTTTACATTCACCACCAGGGCGTCTTCCTGGTTCACCGAAAAGGGTGACCCGGACAGGATAATGCCTTTCAATGCGGCATTGTATTCAATAGGCTTGTTGTAAGGAATAATTTCGCAGTACACATTGGTTTCTCTTACAGCCCTGGCTATCAGCTGTGTGTATTGAGAGCCAAAATCGAGGATGAGTATTTTTTCCGTCATGGCTGCGAAGGTAAATAATTGGCCGGTAGTTTAGGATTGGAAATTGCCGGATTTTTAATTCTTTCATTTTTGATATCCTGGTATTTGCTGCTGAATATCATTTTGCACAGTGGATATTTAAATTAATTTTGGTGTCCATCAGCGATCTGCCTTAAATAAATTTATCGAAGTAGTCTTTTAGCTACTCCATTTTAATTGTGTTATAAAAACTGGTTTATGTTTTATCATTCTATAAGTTAGATTGTGAAAAATACC
>JAYWII010000104.1:0-34741 GCA_043788995.1 Chitinophagaceae bacterium
AGGCCAAATAGAAAATTTCCCAGAAATCATAAACAACAAAAACCAAAATCGATGAATTATAAGCCACTGTAGCCGATTCTTATTTAAACGACATTGATATTGATATTTTTATTTGGAATTATTATTCCGCTATTAAAATCATTTATTATCATCTATCTGTTGCTGGCTAAAAATCCTGAAAAGTATTTCTACAATTTCATCCATACCATCAGTAAATGGGCCATGTCTGATGTGTTTGCCATCAGTATTTTTGTTGCCTTTCTCGGTGCAAATGCGATGGATAATACCAAAGCTGTAATAATGGATGGCTATTACTATTTTACAGCCTACGTTTTATTAAGTGGATTAATTACTCATTTATTATTTAAAATGAATAGAAGCAGCCAATAATCAATTTATAAATCACCGATATTTGCCTGAAATTTGCCATTAATAAATTTATAATAACCCTCTTTAGAGATGAAGGATTTTCAGTACATCACCAATTCACATCCGGCTTACATTGAGAGCCTGTACAAAGATTATATTAATAACCCCGAAAGTGTTGATGGCGACCTGCGGAAATTTTTTGATGGCTTTGATTTTGCCGTTATATCCGGCGGTGTTGCAACTACCAACAAAACCACAACAAACGGAACTTCAGCTGCTGCAAAAAGCGATATAGACTGGATGAAAGAAATAAGGGCCTACCGTATGATACTGGGCTACAGGAATAAAGGTCATTTATTAGCAAAAACAAACCCCATCCGTAAGAGAAAGGACCGTGGAGCCAATATAGAACTTGAATTCTATGGCTTTACAGATGCTGATCTTGATACAGTTTATTACGCTGGAAATTTAATAGGTCTTGGGCCAACAACGCTTAGAAATATTCAGGCATACCTGGAAAAATGTTATGCAGGTCACGTAGGTATCGAGTTCAAATACATCAGCGACCAAAAGAAAGTTGATTTTCTTACCAATGCCATGGAAAAAGAATTTCATCACCCACTTAGCTTGGAAAAAAGAAAGCGGATACTGGAAAAATTAAACCAAGGTGTGATGTTTGAAAAGTTCCTTCACACTAAATACATAGGACAAAAGCGCTTTTCGCTGGAAGGTGGAGAAACTACTATTGCAGCACTGGATGCAATTATTAATATTGCGGCCAATGAAAACGTACACGAAGTGGTTATTGGAATGGCTCACAGGGGAAGATTGAATATATTGGCTAACATTATGGGTAAAACTTACGAACAGATATTTAGTGAGTTTGAAGGCACTGCAAAGCTTGATCAGACAATGGGTAGCGGTGACGTAAAATATCATATGGGCTATGGTAGTGAAGTGGAAACGCTGGATGGCAAACAAATTCACTTAAAATTAATGCCAAACCCTTCTCATCTGGAAGCGGTGGACCCGGTTGTGGTTGGATTTAGCAGGGCTAAAGCCGATGTGTTATATAAAAGTGATTATGATAAAATATTGCCCATTCTTATTCATGGAGATGCCTCTGTTGCCGGCCAGGGCATCGTGTACGAAGTATTACAGATGAGTTATCTAAAAGGATATTACACTGGAGGTACTATTCATTTTGTTATAAATAATCAGATTGGTTTTACAACAGATTTTGATGATGCAAGAAGTGCTGACTATTGCACCTCTTTAGCAGCTATGGTACAGGCGCCGGTTATGCATGTAAATGGAGATGATGCAGAGGCTGTGGTAAAGTGCGTGGAAATTGCCACCCGATACAGGCAAGAGTTTAACAGTGATGTTTTTATTGATATGGTTTGCTATCGTAAACATGGACATAATGAAGGCGATGATCCTAAATTTACGCAACCTCAGTTATATGCATTGATTGATAAGCATCCAAACCCAAGAGAAGTTTATACCAATTATTTACTGGAAAATGGTGAGGCAGATGCTAAGGAATTGGCAAAAGAGATGGAGAAGAAATTCTGGAGCGATCTGCAGGAAAGACTGGATGATATAAAGCAAAATCCTTTGCCCTATCATTACCAGGCTCCGGAATTAGCCTGGAAAAGCTTAAGAAGAGCTACAGAAAATGATTTTATTCAATCGCCAATAACGGGTATTAGCAACAGCGATTTTGAAAAAGTTTTTCAATCTATCATGAAGTGGCCAGAAGATTTTAAACCGCTGAAGAAGGTAGAAAAAATCATACAGGATAAAGTAAAATTATATAACGAGGAAAAGAAAATAGATTGGGCAACTGGAGAACTGATGGCTTACGGAAGCTTGTTGCTTGATGGAAAAGATGTAAGAATGAGCGGTCAGGACGTCCGCCGGGGTACGTTTTCACACCGTCATGCAGTATTGCAAGACGAGGTAACAAATAAGTCCTATAGCCGCTTAAGAGGTATCCCAGGAGCAACCGGGCATTTCAGAATATATAACTCACTGCTAAGCGAATACGGCGTACTTGGGTTTGAATATGGCTATGCAATGGCTAATCCAAATGCATTGGTTTTATGGGAAGCCCAGTTTGGTGATTTCAGCAATGGGGCACAAACAATGATTGATCAATTTATAGCCGCTGGTGAACAAAAGTGGAACAGAATGAATGGTGTAACAATGCTACTACCACATGGCTACGAAGGTCAGGGACCGGAGCATAGCAGTGGCAGGATGGAAAGATTCTTACAACTATGTGCTGAACTGAACATGGTGATAACCAATATCACCACATCAGCTAATTTTTTCCATGCCTTACGCCGACAATTAACCTGGTCTTTTAGAAAGCCCCTGATTAATTTTTCTCCAAAGGCCAATCTCCGTCATCCGGGAAGCTATAGTCCTGAAAGTGAATTTCTGAATAGCTCCAAATTCCAGGAGGTTATTGACGATGCTACTATTTTAGATCCGGATAAAGTAAAAAAAGTACTGCTTTGTTCAGGCAAGGTTTATTTTGATTTAGCTGAAAGGCAACTGAAAGACAACAGAAATGATATAGCCGTAATAAGGCTTGAGCAAATATATCCGTTACCTCAAAAGCAACTGGATGAGCTCTATAAAAAGTATAGCAAAGCCATTTGGCATTGGGTACAGGAAGAACCCCAGAACATGGGTGCTGCATCATTTCTCAGAATGAATTTAAAAAATATCAATTTCTTTATAATTAGCCGCACAGCAAGTGCATCAACTGCTACGGGCTATAACAAGATACATTTGAAAGAGCAGGAAGAATTAATTAAAACTGCTTTTGAAATATAGATATGAAATCTTTTAAAAGAACCTAATAAAATAAGAAAAGCCCCTTCGCTATAAAGGGGCTTTTCGATATCTAGTTTTAACCTAATTAATTTACTTTCACCAAAGGCAAGGATTTAACCTCATTTCCTGCCTGCACTTTCAACATGTAATTGCCATTTGACAGATTACTTAAATTTACATCCTTTATGTTGGGTCCTTTAAAACCCTGCAATTGCATAGTCTTAACTTGTTTACCAGAAGCATCAGTTATAGAAATAATAACCCTGGATTCATCTAAAAGATCAATGGTGAGTTTTGTAGAGCTCTTTACAGGATTAGGATATGCGTTTACAGCAAAAGCTTTACCATCCAGTCGTACATTCTTTATTGGTGTATAAACAAACTGACCATCTTTGTCTATTTGCTTAACCCTGTAGTAGATTACACCAGAGTTACGAATAGCAGACAAATTATCCTGGATAAAACTATAGGAATTACTACCCCTGCCATTATTAGAAGCTTCAATAGTTGCAACTGGGGTAAAATCAGTACTGTTAGCACTTGTCTCAATGATATATTTATCAGTAAGAGCAGTTTCATTTTCAACAGACCAGTTCAATACAGCTGAATTATTTTTCTTAACAACATCAAAACCCAAGAATTTAACCGGTACTGGAACATTGGCCAGTGGTAAAAATTCACCAGTGAGGACTTTATAAAGTCCAGGACCATAAAATACATCTCCAGTAGGCTCAATCTGTTGTCCTCCACCATCGGCCAACGCAAAATAATAAGCTCCACCAGCGAAATCACTGGCTAACTCAATATTAGCAGTTGCCGGAGGACCATCTAATGTAAATGAAACTAAATCATATTCAGTCCCAGCCGTATAGGTTTTTGATGGAACGCCGGCAGGGTTTGTATATAATAATTCTTTATATTGATATGTTGTACCATCAAAAAAACCATTCCCAAGTGTAAAAGCTAAACCTGGAAAATTAGTAGTGTTGGGTGCAATATTTCCTATGGTGAAAGCCGGAGTGGAGGCTGCGTTATACCTGATGAAAAAATCAATTAAGGTAATAGCTGTAGTAATATTACCTGTAGGTTTAACTTTTACAGTTACTTTATTACCTACGTTTGTAAAGCTCCCCTGAAAATATTGGGAAAAAGCAAATTGTCCAATTGCAAGTGATAAAAACAAGGTAGTAATTATTTTTTTCATTTTCTATCTGTTTAAGCGTTTATCTAAAATTGTTTCGGATGAGTACGAAATTATATTATTTATTGAATTACTGGTTGTGTTACAGTTGTTACATTACTTCCCAAAGTGCTTAATAACCTTAAATAATCACTATTACTTGCATTAAATCCACTCATTTTTACAGTTCCGTCTAAGTTTAAATCCTGCTTTGAATAAACATTAGGTAGCGTATTAACATTTGAACCAAGAGTACTTAATAATCTGAGGTAATCACTGTTAGTTCCATTAAATCCAGACATTTTAACTACTAAATCTTCATTAGCATTACCCGCCCATAAACCAAAAGTTGTGCCAGCAACTAAAGTAGCCATTGAATTATTGGTCACTGAGCCTGGGAAAGCCTTAGCCAATCCATTAGTAAAATCATAGTTGGTAGTAGATACCTTTGCCAATGTTACACCGGCAGCTGTTCTTACCCCCAAATGATTTCTATGACGAACTGATACGTAATAATTCCCTGCAGCATTACCAGCTAAATTTACGGGAGATACTCCATCCGTTTCCACCACATTTCCACCACGTTGTAACAGAGCGGCACGCTGAGTAACGACAGTACCATCACTTGAATTGTGCAACTGAACTAAAACCCAGTCAACAATTGTTGTATTGCTAGAAGCTCCAGCCGCAGACCCAACCACAGAACTAGTTGAAGTTTCACCACCACCACTACCTTTAACAGCAGCAGTAGCGCTAAATATATTTAAGCCTGTATATGGTTCTGTTGTAGGAATTAGGTTTGCATTACGCAAAGCATCATTCATTACACCAAGAGAAGTATTATATGCACCCTGAAGAAAAATCTTTGGAGTAACCAGCAATGGAGAAAGTACAGGTCTTGTTCCTACAGCAAAAGTTCCTAAAGTGGTTACACCTGTTCTTGTATAAGTATAAGGATTAGACCCGATAGCGGCAGTTGTTTGAGAATTTAGTAAATCCCAGCCCATACTCGCCGCAGGTGAAGTAATATAGTAAGATATACCAGCCCTTGTTCTGTCGAAGCCGCCTAATTCATCTGTACCACTCCAAGTAGTTGTAATATTCAAATTACTACCCCCGGCAACCGCCTCTGTGATATCCCAGGTGGCATTAACAACTTCTTTTGTAAATGCAGCCCCTGCACTACCACTAGCTAATACTCCGGTAAACGCTCTTACGGATATATCATCTGCGGTACCGCTGTTAGTAACAGCAACAGGACTGTAACTGATGGTAGAATTTCCAACAGGATAATTAAACACCGTTGCTCCTAATGCAGTTTTTGCCAATTTTCCAGCACCATTCGTTACTACATATTTTGCGTTGGTTGCACCTGTAATAGTTCCTGCATTACCCAGCGTAAGATTATTTGCACCCAGTAAAACTTTACCATTAGTAAATAATAAATCTCCACTTATTTTAGCATTTCCAGTTAAGGTAACATTCGCTGCATTATCCACCTCCAGGCTGGGTATTGTAAACCCACCCATATTCACATTTTGATTACCGCTGCCTTTGAGGATTATTTTTCCTGTTCCCTGTATATCTGCATTGCTGGTAACATCTCCCTGTACAGTAACTGTTGCTCCAGCCTGTATGGTAAAAGTTGCCTGATCAATAACCAACTGTGCCGATGCTGCATTACTAAATGCTACTGCAAAAGCAAATGAAAACAGGTGTAATTTTTTTAGCTTCATGGAGCAAATTTTATAGATGTAAAAAATCGTGTAATTGTGTGATAAAAATACATATTTATTTGGACGAACAAAAACAATTTTAGTATACGGAACGTTTTGATTAGTAAGTGTTGTAAAAATATGAATTTGCAAATAGCTATTTATTTACTTAATGAAGATAGGAAACATTTTTAAAATCATGCTAACCTAAAAGGGGGATTTTTGGTTTTTCTAAAAAAAACTGTTTGTTTTTATCATTCAAATTAACCGAAATTTGCCCAAATCAATTTTAAAAAATGGTTGCAGAAATAAAAGTACCTTCTGTAGGGGAAAGCATAACAGAGGTAACATTGGTAAAATGGATAAAAAAAACCGGTGATTGGGTAGACAGAGATGAGGTGATTGCTGAACTGGAAAGTGAAAAGGCTACTTTTGAAATAAACGCCGAACAAGCAGGCGCATTAAAGACTTTAGTGAATGAAGGAGACACCTTAAAAATAGGTGATATTGCCTGCAGTATTGATACAGACGCACCAAAACCTGCCACTGCAAACACTCCAACTACTGAAGGCGCAGTTGAAAATAAAAAAGAAGCCGCAAAAGCGCCAGTTGCAAAAGAAGCACCTGTATCTGATGTAAAAGCTACCCCGGTAGCTGCTGCAATCATCGCAGATAAAAAAATTGATCCTTCAACGGTTGTTCCAAGTGGCAGCAATGGGAAAATTTTCAAACAAGACGTATTAGAGGCATTAAATAAACCGGGTAGAAAACCCGGATTGGAGTTATTTGCCAGAAATATCCGCTCTGAAAAAATGAGTAACCTGAGGAAAACAATCAGCAGGCGGCTGGTGGAAGCAAAGAATACCACGGCGATGCTCACTACTTTTAATGAGGTAGACATGAGCAGCATAATGGAGATAAGAGCAAAAAATAAAGATAAGTTCAAAGAAGTTCATGGAGTAAACCTCGGATTCATGAGCTTTTTTACAAAAGCCTGTTGTTATGCACTGCAGGAATGGCCGGCAGTAAACGCAATGATTGACGGTGAAAACATATCCTACCATGATTTCTGTGATATCTCAATTGCTGTTTCCGCCCCCAAGGGGCTAGTGGTTCCCGTAATCAGGAATGCAGAAAGCCTTAGCATGGCAGGAATTGAAAAGAAAGTAGTGGAACTGGCCACAAAAGCAAAAGACAATAAACTTACCATTGAAGAAATGAGTGGTGGAACGTTCACCATCACCAATGGTGGAGTATTTGGTTCGTTAATGAGCACTCCTATTATAAATATACCCCAAAGTGCAATATTAGGAATGCATAAAATTCAGGAACGACCGATGGCAATAAATGGCCAGGTGGTTATCAAACCTATGATGTACCTGGCGCTAAGCTATGATCACCGTATTATTGACGGAAGAGAATCTGTAAGCTTTTTAGTAAGAGTAAAAGAACTACTGGAAAAACCTGATCTATTATTATTTGGGAAAGACCCGGTAAAAAGCCTTTTAGAATTATAATCAATTAATTACTTTGAATAAACGGCTGGGCATTATTCCAGCCGTTTATTTTTATACCAATGAGCCGCTTTCATTCTTATATCAACAATGCCTGTAAAATACTGGAACAGTACAAGAGAGATACACCCTTTTCCATATTTATAAAACATTTTTTTTCTAAAGAAAAAAAATTTGGCTCTTCAGACAGGAAACAAATTAATTCCTTGTGCTATAATTATTTCAGGGTTGGGCATGCTTTACAAAAAAAAATAAGTACCGATACATTACTCACAGCAACATTTTTATGCAGTAAAGAAAAATCGATTTTAATAAGCAATCTAAAACCGGAATGGGAAGAAAAAATCACTTCGACTATAGAAGAAAAAATTGCTTTTCTAAAGTTAGATATTGAGTTAGCAGACATTTTTCCATTCAAAGAAGAATTAAATGATGAAATAAACTTTGACGAATTCCGCAGTTCATTTCTTTTACAGCCAAATTTGTTTTTAAGGATCAGACCAGAAAATAAAACTGGCACTTTTAATAAAATTGTAAATGCCGGAATTCCATTTATCCAGCTAACGGATAACTGCATTGAATATGCCCAGGCTACAGATGTAGAAAAATTTTTAACCTTAGAAAAGGAAATTGTAATTCAGGACTACAATTCACAGCAGGTTTTAAATTACCTGGCAGAACATATAAAGGAATTTACCGCTGTTAATAATTTAACTATATGGGACTGCTGTGCAGCAAGTGGAGGTAAGTCCATTTTATTAAAAGATATTTTACAAGCTAACTTTAAGCTCACGGTATCTGATATACGCCCCAGTATTATTTCCAACCTGCAGCAACGTTTTAAAAGAGCTGCAATCAAAAATTACAAACATTTTATAGCAGACCTTAGCAAACCTGTGAATATCCCTGGTAATCAGAAATTCGACATCATCATTTGCGATGCACCCTGCACCGGCAGCGGTACCTGGAGCAGAACACCAGAACAACTTTATTTTTTTAATCAATCCTTCATAAACGAATTTACTACCCTGCAAAAAACAATCGCATCAAATATTATCCCTCACCTTAAAAAAAATGGCCTTCTGTTTTACATAACCTGCTCAGTATTTACAAAGGAGAACGAGGCTGTGGCAAACTATATACAACAGGAATTAAAATTAGAATTGATGCAAATGAATAACTTATGGGGATACGAAAAGAAAGCCGACTCTATGTTTACAGCTGTTTTCAGAAAGACATCAGCTTAAATGAAGACTAAAAATAAAGCCAGTTAAATTTTACCGGAGCATCTTTTTTAAAAGTAAGCGTAGGTGCAGGCATTTTTAAAATATTAGGTAACGAAAGCAAAACTTTTGGATCCATTTGATCATTATTGATTCGTTTCAAATCTGCATCTATAGAAAATAAGTATTTACGGGTGCGTTTAAATTCAGGTATAGCTACATTGTTAATTACCGACGGATTAGTTCTTGCAGCAAGCATCCCCTCTGCTCCTATTCCAAAAGAAGCACTCAGCCATTTGGGGAAAGAAGTATTGCTTTTCATAAAAGAAGATGGATTTACTGACAACCAGTAAGTTTGCCCATTATAATCTTTCAGCCATCGTTGCCATTTATTAGATCCCAGTTCAGCAGGGGCATATTTTGAATAGATGGTTTTATGAAAAGAGAACTTCATCCGGATACGCTGTTCTCCCCACCCTTGTTGCTGTGCCACAAATAAAGCACTGCCTAAAATGTTTGCCAGCATATCTCCTTTGGAAAACCCCCATTTTTGAGAGTAGCCGTCAAATATCTCCACTATTGTCTGAATCCCTAAGGCTGTTAAACCTCCTACCCAGGCTGCTTTTTTATTATCAACCCCGGCCCACCGCATCATATCATACTGAATGCCGCTCACATTATAGGCTGTGGTTGCATGACCTATTTTATCCATGTGCAGCCACTCTGCATTATCATTAAACAAATGAAACCGGCTGCGGGGGAATTTTTTATACCATAAATAATGAATGCCTACCATTGCTGCAGTAGTGATTACTGTTTCTGTTATGATTACTGTTCTTAACCGGCTTTTATTTACAGTATTGGTATTACCCTGGGAATACCCATTATTAACTGCACCAGCGTTAATAAATAAAATTAAGAGGACACACCTGAATATTTTAGATAACAACTGATTTTTCCTTTTTGCAATGATATTAATTTTTGCTTGTTATTGAAATAATTTTATCCTTCATCAATGCTTAACAGTTATAAAACAATTGTTTATCTTATTTCTGGCAATCATCAATTTTTTTTCTCTTCACACAATAACAGGTAAAATCCTGCGTTCTACCGTACTAAGAATATATCCGTTGTTTTTTGTACCTATTCATTTTTAATCTAAAACCTATATTATGAAAACGAACACGTTAAGCGTTCCTGCGTCAAGTTCAAACTATTTGCAAGAAATTCAGTACAAAGTCAAAGCTTTTGCTAAATGGTTATTTATTCCATAGTAAATGATTTTTAAAAGAAAAGCCCTGCACCAACATGCAGGGTTTTTTTATGCCTTTTTTGCTGAAATCATTCCTTCTGTTAACTTCACGTCTTATGTCTAAGTTTTTAATAGTTGGTTTGGGAAATAATGGGAATGAATATGCTAATACCCGTCATAATATTGGTTTTGATGTGGTATTTGCCTTTGTTAAAAAAAATGGCGGCAGTTTTAAGCAGGAAAGACTGGCTTACGTTGCAGAAGTAAGGTATAAGGGAAGGGCATTTGTCTGCATTTGCCCCACCACTTTTATGAATTTAAGCGGAAAAGCTTTTAAGTATTGGATGGATAAAGAAAAAGTGCCGTTAGAAAACACCCTTACCATTGTAGATGATCTTGCCCTGCCACTAGACAAGATCCGTTTAAGAGCTTCTGGCAGTGATGCCGGTCACAATGGGCTAAAAGATATCCAGGCCATATTGGGGACTGATAAGTACCCCAAGCTCCGTTTTGGCATTGGTAATAACTATCCGAAAGGGATGCAGGCTGATTTCGTACTGGGGAAATGGCGTGCTGAGGAAATAACCCAGGTACAATTAAAGATTCAATGCTGCGTTGATACAATAAAAAAATTTGCAACAATTGGCATTGAGAAAACGATGAGTGAAGTAAATAAACTTTCCATTCAATAAGTATAGACAGTATTTTTACGAAAACAATTAGTTTTTTTACGTGATTTGTTTATATTCGTTCTCTTAACCTGCTATCCTCTTAATTACATACAAATGAAGATAATTTGCGTTGGCCGCAATTATGTGGCCCATGCCAAGGAACTTGGCAACGACATACCGACAGAACCAGTAATTTTCATGAAGCCTAAAAGTGCTTTATTGCAGAGTCATACCCCATTCTATTACCCTGAATTCACCAATGAACTCCACTACGAATGCGAATTGGTGCTCAGGGTTTCTAAAAATGGCAAGTATATACAGGCCCGGCATGCTGCTAATTACTACAATGGTATTACCACAGGAATAGATTTTACTGCAAGAGACCTTCAGAAAGAACTCAGCGAAAAAGGCCTCCCTTGGGAAAAAGCAAAAGCCTTTGACAACTCTGCAGCTGTAGGCAAATTCATAGATATTACACCAACTTTTAATAAAAAGAATATCAACTTCACTTTTTATAAAAATAAAGAGCTGGTGCAGCAGGGTAATTCCGGCAATATGATATTTAACTTTGATACAATCATTGAACATATTTCAGGTTATTTCTCCCTTAATATCGGCGATCTTATTTTTACAGGAACCCCTGCAGGTGTTGGCGAATGTGTAGTGGGTGATGAACTGGAAGCTTTTATTGAAAACGAGATGTTGTTGAAAATGGAGATAAAATAATTTTACTTTTTTCTATAGTAACCCTCATGCTTTTTGCATGAGGGTTTTTTATTTTCTTTCACTTGCAAACGTTATTCACTTTCATTAATCCTCTACTTTTGAAAAATGTTAACCAACGATGCATTGCTGAAGGCATATGATTTAATGTGTACTGCAAAAGCCATGGCTGAAACCTATGAAGCTAACCGCTCAATATGCAAATATGTTCACTCCACTTCCCGTGGGCATGAAGCAATACAACTGGCCACAGCCTTTCAATTAAACCCGGGTGATTATGTAAGCCCCTACTACCGTGACGAAAGCATGCTGCTGGGCCTTGGTTTTTCGCCTTACCAGCTAATGCTGCAGTTACTGGCAAAAGGCAGCGATATTTTTACAGGGGGAAGAGAATATTATTCTCATCCAAATTACAGGGGTGCCGATAAGCCAACCATCATACATCAAAGCAGTGCCACCGGGATGCAAACAATTCCCACCACTGGTGTGGCTCAGGGTGTACAATACCTGGAAAAAATATCCAATAATAAAAATCCGGGCTATACTTCACCGGTAGTTATATGTTCCCTGGGTGATGCATCGGTTACAGAAGGAGAAGTAAGCGAGGCTTTCCAGTTTGCATCATTGCACCAGTTGCCAATCATTTACCTGGTACAGGATAATAACTGGGGTATTAGTGTATCAGCAGCAGAAGCCAGAACCTGTAATGCATATGAATATATCAAAGGATTTAAAGGCATAAACAGCATCAGCATTAATGGAAGCGATTTTGAAGAAAGTTTTGAAACAATGCAACGGATAACAAACGATGTAAGACAAAACAGGAAACCCTGGTTAGTACATGCAAAAGTTCCATTACTGAGTCACCATACCAGCGGGGTAAGAAAAGAGTTTTACCGAACAACGGAAGATCTTGCAGACCATGCCCTGAAGGATCCATACATTAAACTGAGAAAGAAATTAATGGCTAATGGAATAGCAGAAGAACAATTGAATTTTATTGAAAAAGCTGCTGCGGAAATAGTTGCACAACATTTTACTGATGCAACTGCGGCGCCGGAACCTGACCCTTCCACGGTAGAAGATTTTGTTTTTGTTCCCACTCCAGTTACAGAAGAAAAAGGAGAACGATGCCCTGCAGGCAGAGAAAAAGTATTAATGGTGGATGCTGCTTTATTTGCCATCAGGGAAATTATGCAGCAATACCCGGAAGCAGTGTTGTATGGCCAGGATGTTGGAAAAAGACTGGGTGGTGTTTTTAGAGAAGCTGCTACTTTGGCCACACAATTTGGTGATCACCGTGTGTTTAACACTGCCATTCAGGAAGCTTATATCATTGGTTCTACTGTGGGTATGAGTGCAGTAGGTTTAAAACCAATTGTAGAAGTACAGTTTGCAGATTATATCTATCCCGGTTTCAATCAACTGGTAACGGAAATTTCAAAAAGCTGTTACCTCACCTGCGGAAAGTTTCCTGTACAAACAGTAATAAGAGTACCCATCGGTGCCTATAATGGCGGAGGGCCTTATCACAGCGGCAGTATTGAAAGTACCCTGCTTACAATAAAGGGGATTAAGATTGCTTATCCGGGCAATGCTGCTGATATGAAAGGATTGATGAAAGCTGCCTTTCTTGATCCCAACCCGGTAATAATGCTGGAACATAAAGGCCTTTACTGGAGCAAGGTACCCGGAACAGAAGAAGCCAAAACTGTAGAACCTTCTGAAGATTATATTATTCCATTAGGAAAAGGAAATATTGTTTTGAATGCTGAAAAAGAGAAAGTGGATAATGGAGAAAGCTGCTGTATTATTACTTATGGAATGGGTACTTACTGGGCTAAAGCTGCAGCTAAAAACCTGCCCGGGCAGGTTGAGATCATCGATCTGAGAACGCTGTTCCCGTTGGATGAGGAATTGGTTTTTTCTAGGGTGAAGAAACATGGCAAATGTTTAATATTAACAGAAGAACAGCAAAACAATTCCTTTGCAGAAGCATTGGCAGGAAGGATCTCCAAAAATTGCTTTAATTATTTAGACTGCCCGGTAGAGGTATTGGGTGCCCTTAATTTACCAGCAGTACCAATGAATACAGCATTAGAACAAGCCATGCTGCCCAATGCAGAAAAAGTTTACGCCCGTTTAAAAGAACTATTAAACAATTAGCTGAAAAATTTTTACCGAAATCTCCTATATTTGCAGCCCGAAATGACCGGGTATTAGCTGGTCAGTATTTCAAACCAGGTTTGTCGGGGTAGCTCAGCTGGTTAGAGCATCGGATTCATAACCCGAAGGTCGGCAGTTCAAGTCTGCTCCCCGATACTAAGCCCAAATCTTTCATTCGTAAAGGTTTGGGCTCTTTTCATTTTAATACTCCTTGTTTGTTGTGGAATCACAGTTCCAGTTACTGGTGAGAGTTCAATTACTACAGGACGAAGATGCTAATGGAAGTAAAATTATTTGAGCCGGTATATTTTGTTACACTTATTTTATCCCTCCAAAAGCTGCAAAACATAAATTCTTATGTAAAATTTCTACCTGGCTGAAGCCCACTTTTTTCATCAGGTCCAGTTGATAGTTGAGTGACCTTGGTGAATCTTCTTTGGCAACATAATCCAGTACTTTTTGGCGATACTCCTTTCCGCCGATGCTTTCGAGGTAGTCGCCGTACTTTTCCCAGGTATAGTGGTTGAGCACTTCCGTGTCTTGTGTGATAAGGTCGGAGATCATTAAACAGCCGCCGGGTTTCAGGAGCTGGCATAGTTTGGTGAACGTGGTTTCCCAATCTGCATCGTCCCGTAAATGATGCAGCACGGCACCCGCCAGCAGGATTTCAAAATGATTGTTGGGCAATTCAACGTTGCGGATATCGCCCTGTATAATTTGTACTTTGTTGCTGGTGGCTGCGGATACTCTTTCATACGCTTTGTCCAGCATGGGCTTGCTCAGGTCAACCAGTGTACAATGCAGGTTGGAGATTTTTGACAGCATCATCAACGTGTAATTACCGGAACCGAAGCAACATTGAAAAACTGCAGTAAACAGCCCCACATTTCCCTCCCCTGCTTTTAATTTTACAATCACATGAACATTTGCCGGATGTATCGGTTATTTTTGCACACACATTTTAACTATGGCAAAAAGAGGAATTGTTTTAATGAACCTGGGTTCACCGGACAGCACATCGGTAAAAGATGTACGCAAATACCTGAATGAATTTTTAATGGATGGCCGGGTGATCGACTCGCCGTACCTGCTGCGGTTATTGCTGGTAAAAGGCATCATCGTTCCGTTCAGAGCACCCAAATCAGCAGAGGCTTACAGCACCATCTGGACCAAGGAAGGCTCCCCACTGGTGGTACTGACCAAACACCTGCAACAGGCATTGCAACTACAGGTAGACGAACCCATCGAGATTGCCATGCGCTATGGCAGCCCTTCGCCTGCGGATGCGTTTGACAGTTTATTAAAACAACACCCCGGGCTGGAAGAAGTGCTGGCGGTGCCGTTGTATCCGCACTATGCCATGGCCAGTTATGAAACGGCGGTGGAATATGCCAAAGAGATTCATGCGAAAAACAAGTACCCGTTCAAGCTCAATTTTATCAAACCATTTTATGATGAGGCGGATTATATCAACGCCATGGTGGAAAATATCAAGCCTTCTTTAACAGAACCGTACGATCATATTTTATTCAGCTATCATGGTATACCAGCAAGGCATTTAACAAAGGTTGACCCTACCGGCAGTCATTGTATGAAGGTGAGTGATTGCTGTAATGTGGCGAACCCGGCGGCGCATTCGGTGTGTTACCGCCACCAGTGTTTTGTTACCACCAAACTGATCGTGGAGAAACTAAATATTCCAGCTGATAAATACAGTATCTCTTTCCAGAGCAGGCTGGGCAAGGGCTGGCTGGAACCGTTTACGGATATCCGCCTGCAGCAAATGCCTGGTGAAGGCATTAAGAAATTAGTGATTCTGTCGCCGGCTTTTGTGAGTGATTGTTTGGAGACTTTGGAAGAATTACAAGACAGGGGTAAGCATGAGTTTATGGATGCTGGTGGGGTTAGTTATAAAGCTGTGCCTTGTTTGAATGTGCATCCGCTGTGGGTGAGTACATTGGCGAAGTGGCTGAAGGAAACAGGCAAGGGAGATAAGACGATGATATTAACCCCCTCCGCCCCCTAAAGGGGGAACTAAGGCAGGCGTATAAATTTTTTAAGAGTCTATGTATATTCAGTCTTGAAAAAATTAGTGTAATTCGTTTCAATTAGTGTAATCAAAAATCAGACATCAGACATCCATAAATCAGACATTCTCCATGGCCTACTTCTACGTAAAAGCACTGCACATCATCTTCATCGTTACCTGGTTTGCCGGGATGTTTTATATCGTTCGGTTATTTATTTACAATACGGAGGCGAATGAAAAAGAAGGGTTGGAAAAAGATATCCTGCAAAAGCAATTTAATATCATGATCAAAAGGCTGTGGCTGGGAATTACCTGGCCCTCTGCTATACTCACACTCATCTTTGGCGGCTGGATAACATGGCTTACGTGGAACATGTATTTTGCCCCGGTTGCACAGCACTGGATCTTAATAAAATTGGGATTTGTGGTTTTATTGTATGCCTATCATTTTACCTTACAAAAAATATACAGCCAACAGGCAAAAGGCATCTTCCGTTATTCTTCCAATCAACTACGGGTGTGGAATGAAGTGGCGACTATTTTATTGATCGCCATTATTATGCTGGCGACTGTAAAAGAAAGTATGAGCTGGGTGTGGGGCGTAATTGGGTTGCTGCTGTTTAGTGCAGCATTAATGAGTGCGATTAAGATATACAAGATCATCCGCACCAAAAAACAATCCTGACAATTATATCGCTTTACTAAATCTTGGATTGGCGGTAGCCACCTGGTTACGTAATAAATGCAGATCAAATGCTTTGCAGATATTCCTGATAAAATGACCACCCAAATCGGTTACAATTAATCCCTGTTCATTCCAGTTGATCAATGCATCTGCCTCCAGTTTTTCTAATTCAGGAAAGCTGTATTTTTTCAGTATCGGTAAGTGTTCTTCTTTAAAAGTTGTTTTGCCTTTACAACTCACATCTAAAATATATTTTCTAAAAGCCACATCTTCATCGCTCAAAAAATAGCCACGCATTACAGGCAATTCTTCTCTTTCAATCCTTGCATAATAGTCGTGTAGTGTCTTCTCATTTTGTGCAAATGCAACTCCGGCATCGCTGATGCTGGAAACACCCAGGCCCAATAATAAACTGGTGTGCTGTGTAGTATAACCCATAAAGTTCCGGTGCAGCCTGCCTTCCAGCTTGGCTGCATAGAGGTCATCTGTTTCCAGTGCAAAGTGATCCATACCGATATCATAATAGCCATGATCCATCAGCAGTTGTTTTCCTAACTGGTACAACTTCATTTTATCATCGGTGGATGGCAGGTCATTTTCATCAAACAAACGTTGTCCACGGCTGGTCCATGGTACATGAGCATAACTATAAAACGCAATGCGGTCTGGTTTCATCTCAATGCACTGCAAAATTGTTTTTGTTAAGGTTGTTGTTGTTTGTAATGGCAGGCCATAGATCAAATCAAAGTTCACAGAATGAAAACCAATTTCTCTTGCCGTGTCGGTGGCTCGTTGTACATTTTCTATTGGCTGTATGCGGTTGATGATGCGTTGTACTTCGGGATCATGATCCTGCACACCATAACTCACTCTTCTGAATCCCAAAGAATATAATCTTTCCAAATGTTCCCTGGTAGTATTGTTAGGATGGCCCTCTATGCTAAACTCATGATGCGGATGAATTTTGGAATTGGTGAACAGTTTCGTCAATAATTTTTCTAAATTATCGGGAGAGAAAAAAGTTGGAGTACCTCCGCCTAAATGTAATTCTCTTATCACTGGCGCTTCTCCCATCAGTTCCAAATACAGTTCCCATTCTTTTTCTAAGGACGCCATGTATTCATTCTCCACGCCATGATTGGTAGTGATCTTTTTATTACATCCGCAATAGGTACACAACGATTCACAAAAGGGTAAATGCAAATACAAACTAATTCCTTCTTTGCTGTTTGAAAGTTTGAATTGTTCCTTAAAAACAGTTTTCCATTTTGCAGCATCGATATCATCCTGCCAAAACGGAACCGTAGGATAACTGGTGTACCGGGGCACCGGCACATTGTATTTATTAATTAGTGATGGATCGATCTGCATAGCTTGATTTGAAGCTACAAATGTATTGGGAATAATAAAAGTTTGGGCTGATGCAAATCATTGGAGGGGTTGAGGGTTGTCATGTATGAGAACTTTCTGTATTCATAAAGTCTTTTAAACTAGTTGTATTCGCCTCCACAGCCGGCGGGCTGCGTTACCGGAATCCCGCCTAATGCGGGACTACTTTTGGCTCTTTCATCCCGATAGTTATCGGGAGAATCCCGATTACATCGGGACCGAACCAAAAGAGGCACCTAACCCGGTAACTGGTGACAGTGGTCGTTTGAGAATGCAAGCGCTAAATGTTTATTGAAATCTGTTGTTGGTTATACTAATTAAAACGACCTAAAAAGAAAATGGTCAACTGTGATGTGTATTCACAATTGACCATTCACTACTATACATTCACGACTATACCAAGCCCCTTCTCATTACAAAGTCTCCAAATCTTTCTGATTGATGCCTTTCATTTTTGTACACTGCAAACAAACCATCCAGCGTAGTTAATATGGCTTTTTCGTCCAGCGATTCTTTATAAATTTTATTTAAGCGTTCACCCTGGTGATCGCCGCCGATATGCATGTTGTAATGACCTGGAGCTGTTCCTACAAACCCGATCTCTGCTGCATATGGTCTTCCACAACCGTTGGGACAACCCGTCATGCGGATGATGATGTCTTCATTGTCGATGGCATATTTCACCATCAGTGGTTCAATCTTTGAAATTAAAGTAGGCATGTATCGCTGTGCCTCCGCTAACGCTAACGGACAGGTTGGTAGGGCCACACAGGCAATGGCATTTTTTCTTACCAGTGAAGCAACTTCTGTATGTTCAATAATTTTAAATGCTTCCAGTATGGAATGAATGGCTGCTTTATCTTCTTCCTTTACATCACTGATGATGATGTTCTGTGTAGCAGTAAATAAAAAATTACTCTTGTATGTTTTTGCTACTTCCAGCAAGGCTGTTTTCAATGCTACTTTTTCATCATCCAGCACTCTTCCATTCTCAACGAATACTGTGTAGTACCACAAACCATTTTCGCCCTGCTGCCATCCGTACAGATCACCACGATTGGTAAATGTAAAGGGTCTTGGTTCTTCTAATTTAAAGCCACAACGCTTTTCTACTTCCGCCCTGTAATTCTCCACTCCCATTCTATCAACCGTATATTTCAAACGGGCCAGTTTTCTGTCGCTTCGGTTTCCATAATCCCTTTGTACCGTTAGTACTTCGTAGATCGCTTTCAATATCTTTTCTTCGGTATCTGCAAAACCAATTACGGTTCCTAATCTTGCATACGTTTCTGCATTGCCGTGAGTAGTGGACAAACCACCACCGATGGCGATATTGAAACCTTTTAATTGATTGTCCTCGATAATAGCGATCAAACCCAAATCATTGGTAAATACATCTGAATCATTATTGGGTGGTATCGCAATACCGATCTTGAATTTTCTTGGTAAATAACGGTCCTGGTATAATGGATCTTCTTCTTCTTTTTTATCAACGATCTTTTCTTCATCCAGCCATATCTCGTAATAGGCTTTTGTCTTTGGCATCAGCAGCTCACTGATCTTATCAGCAAACGCAAATACTTCTCCATGCAGTTTTGATTGCTTTGGATGAGAGGCACAGGTAACGTTGCGGTTGATATCGCCGCAAGTAGCAATCGAATCTAATTTTGCTTCATTAAAAGATTGTATGGTGGGGCGGATCTTTGATTTCAACAAGCCATGCAACTGTATCGTTTGCCTGGTAGTGATCTTGATAACACCGGTAGAATTTTCACCTGCCACTTCATTTGCAGCGATCCATTTTTCCGCAGAAATAAAACCACCGGGTAAACGCAGGCGGATCATGAATGTATAAAGCCGGTCTAATTTCTTAGCAGCCCTTTCTTCTCTCCTGTCACGATCGTCCTGCTCATACATACCATGAAATTTGATCACCGCTTTATCATCTTCCCTGATGGCACCGGTAATTTCATCTTTCAAACTTTGGTTGATGCTGCCACGCAATCCATCACTGGTAGTTTTAATTCTTTCTATCGCTGATAATTTATTTTTATCTGACATGTTCTCTTCCTTATAAATTATTTTTATTTTTTGTACCCAGCCGTTGAATCATTGTTGAGCTTCAGTGGCGTCGCACTCTTGTACTAATTTTCTTTATTCAGCTTATACCTCACCCACCTTCTCCCTCTCCTCACTTCGGCTACGCTCAGTAGGCGAGGGAGCGGCACTTCAGAACAAACCCAAACTATATTTCTTCCACATCAACATTTTCTCTTCAATCATCAATAACTCCCAAACGCTGCAACTCAGCAAAACTTCCAAACTTTGAACCCTTGTCTTTAGTTCCCCCTTTAGGGGGCGGAGGGGGTTAATACACATCCTTCTCATACCTGCCCTGTTCTTCCAGATGCTCTAAATATTCTTTCGCTTCTTCTGCTGTTTTCTTTCCCTGCTCCTGTATGATCGTCAGCAATGCTTTTTCTACATCATGACTCATCGGCTCTTTTTTACCACAAACAAAAAATGATCCTCCACCTGCTAACCATTCATACAACTCAGCAGCATTCTCCAGCATCTTATGTTGTACATAAATTTTTTCCTGCTGGTCTCTTGAAAATGCAAAATTTGCTTTTGTCAACACGCCTGTTTCAAACCAGTTTTGTATTTCTGTTTGATATAAAAAGTCAGTCGTAAATTTTTGTTCGCCAAAGAACAACCAGTTTCTTCCGGAGGCTCCTGTAGCGTCTCTTTCAGCAAGGAAAGAACGGAAGGCTGCGATACCGGTACCCGGCCCCACCATGATGATATCTTTATCTTCTGCAGGCAGTTTAAAGCGCTTATTAGGCTGAACAAAAAAATGTTGTTTCTTTCCTTCTTTTAACTGGCCAAGATAATCAGAGCTTAAGCCAATCCTGATTTTGCCATCTACTGTATATTGATCTTTTGCCACCACTATGTGTACTTCACCTTCATGTGCTGCAGGTGAAGAAGCAATGGTATATAATCTTGGAGAAATGGCGTTTAATCCAACCAGTATTTCTTCAAATTGCGTTACATTCTTAACCGGGTATTTTTTTACCAGGTCCAGCAGATCTGCCCGGCCAGCAGGAATAGTGTGCCCTGTTGCTGTTGCATATTGCTGCACCAGTCTTTCTGTTAAATGAATGATGTTGATCTTTCTTTTCAGCAATTCATACACCGTTACTTTTTCCTTTTTGAATTCTACAGATTTATTACCATCAACCTTTGTCACCGCAATAATATCAGTCACTACCTGTGAGTCATTCTCCGGTACAATACCGATAGAATCCCCACATTTATATTCTACACCTTCTGCAGCCAGTTCAATATGCCAGGTAGTTTTATTAGAACCACGGTCATTCAAATTAATGCTGTTCAAAATAGTACCGTTGTAAGACAGCTTACCAACTTTTTTTGCAGGCGCTGGTAACGGTGCGGTTACAGGTGCAGCAGCTGGTGCCACTTCTTTAACAGTTAGGTTTTTTAAAACACTGTCAAACCATCCATGGGCATCTTCATCATACTCCACATCACACTTTTGCAAAGGGGCAATGCGCTGTCCTCCCAGTTTATTAAACTGTTCATCCATTTCTTCTCCCGTCTTGCAAAACAAAGGATAAGAAGTATCACCCAATGCCAGTACACTGTACTTTAGCTTTTCAAACTTAAATCCATTATTGTGTATATGATCGTAAAACTTCTTTGCAGCCGCAGGCGGCTCACCTTCACCGTGAGTACTGATCACTGCCAGTAAATATTCTTCTTTTGGCAGATCTGTAAGGCGGTACTGATCCATTCCAACTACTTTAGCACTGATCTTATTTTGTTTAGCCTTTGCAGCAAAGTCAGTAGCCAGTCTCTTGGAGTTTCCAGTTTCTGTTCCATACACAATGGTGATCTTATTTACAGCAGGAGCCGCCGCAGTAACCGGAGCAGCAGGCTGCACTGTTTGTGTCTGTGTCTGCACAACAGCATTCAAATATCCGTTCATCCAGATCAATTCTTCCTTTGTAGAATTATTGATCAGGTCGAGCAGTGTTTTAAATTTAGAATCCCCAAGCATTATGTTGTTTTTACTTTTTATGTTTATTTATTTCACACCACGATACAAACATTATTGTTTGTCCCGTGGTTCACTTAGTGCGGAACCTACGCCATTAATTAAATTTTCAAATTGCACATCTGCTGCAGGTTTAAAATATTCACCAGCTGTTGCTGCATTATTGATCCATGCAAACTTTTGATGCAGCGCCACCACTCTGCCAATTATCACCAGGGTGGGTGAAGCAAATGTTTTGCCAGCAAGGTTATTTTTGTATTCACTTAAGCTACTGATGTGTACGTTTTGCATTGGTGTGGTAGCTTGTTCCACCACTGCCAGTAATTTATCTTCAGCAATGTTATTTTTCAATAAATTACTCACCACGCCATCCAGCGTTTCAGATGACATATAGAAAACCAAAGTATCATCTGTCTGCGATAATTCCTTCCAGTATGCTTCCGTTACTACATCCGATTTATAAAAAGTAAGCAGCCTGATAGCAGTAGAATATCCACGGGCTGTAAGCGGAATACCTGTATAAGCAGCAGCACCCATCGCTGCAGACACACCCGGAATAATTTCGTAAGGAATATTATTGATCACTAATATTTCCAGTTCATCTAAAATATTAGAGAACACACTTACATCACCACCTTTCAACCTAACCACCAATTTTCCTTCTGATGCAAACTGAACGATCAGTTCGTTAATCGTTTGCTGCGGTGTGCTGAATCCTCTGCGGCATTGCTTACCTACATAAATAATTTCTGCATTTTTATTTACATGCAGGTCTAAAATTTCTTTACTCACAAGCCTGTCAGTCAATACCACATCAGCCTGTTGCAAATAACGAACAGCCTTCAATGTGATCAGTTCAGGGTCGCCGCAACCGGCACCCGCCAATATCACTTTTCCCTGCAGTTTATTATTCATGAACTGTGATGATTTAAAGTTGATTTAAACATTTACTTGCATTTGAGTCAGACCGGGACGGTCAGACTCAAATCAATTGATTATACAAACAAACCTTCTATTGATAAATATCTTTCGCCGGTATCATAATTGTAAGTCAATACTTTTGATCCTGCTGGTATCTCTACTAATTTTTTTGCTACCGCTGCTAAAGATGCACCGGTAGAAATTCCAGCCAGTATGCCTTCCTCTTTTGCAATTCGCTGAGCATAAGTAAATGCATCATCCTTGCTCACCTGTATCACACCATCCAGAATATCTTTATTTAAAATAGACGGAACAAAACCTGCGCCAATACCCTGGATAGGATGAGGCCCCGGAGCACCACCACTTAATATGGGTGACAATTCTGGTTCCACCGCAAACACTTTCAGGTTAGGAAATTTTGCTTTTAATATTTCTGCCACACCTGTAATGTGTCCTCCAGTCCCCACGCCAGTGATCAAATAATCCAACCCATCCGGAAAATCATTTAATATTTCCTGTGCACTGGTTGTTCTGTGTATCTCTACATTGGCCGGGTTATCAAACTGCTGAGGCATCCATCCGCCTGGTGTAGCGGCTGTTAATTCTGTTGCTTTTTCAATGGCACCTTTCATTCCTTTTTCTCTTGGTGTCAATACAAACTCAGCACCATAGATAGACATCAAACGTCTGCGTTCAATGCTCATGCTTTCCGGCATCACTAAAATTATTTTATAACCTTTCACTGCAGCAACCAATGCCAAACCGATACCAGTGTTACCAGATGTTGGCTCAATTATCACACTGTCTTTATTCAGTAAACCTTTCTTCTCTGCATCTTCCACCATTGCCAACGCAATACGGTCTTTGATACTTGCACCGGGATTAGCTCTTTCCAGTTTGATCCAAACTTCATGCTGATCGCCATACAATTTATTGATGCGTACATGTGGTGTGTTACCAATTGTTTCTAAAATGTTATTTGCTTTCATTGAAAAAGGTTTAATGGTTAAATCGTTTAAGGTTGAATAATTTATTTATTTTTTTGTTACAAACATTTGTTCCTCTTTCAACATCGTTGTGTCACTCACTTTTACTGGGTACCTATTAGCAGCCATTTGTCTGAACCATGATTTTTAAGATTAAAAGGATTAACAAGATTAAATACCAGCTCAATAAAAAATCTGCTTAATCTTATAAATCATTCTAAATCTCCGACTATATCACAAAATTCAGCACATCCGGCAAAGGGTTTTTATCCCTGATAGATACTTCGCTTTTATGATATACAATTGAACTTGACAACACACTGTTGGTAAGCCAAACATTTCCTCCAATCACACTGTCTCTTCCTATCACTGTTTCCCCGCCCAGTATGGTTGCCCCGGAATAAATTACAACATTATCTTCAATAGTGGGATGCCTTTTTGATTTTGCTTCGCTCTTGTTTACGCTCAAAGCACCTAACGTCACACCCTGGTAAATTTTTACATTGTTACCAATGATAGTTGTTTCACCGATTACAATTCCGGTACCATGGTCAATAAAAAAAGATTCCCCGATGCTTGCTCCCGGATGAATATCAATGCCTGTTTTACCGTGTGCATATTCTGCAAATACCCTTGGTAAAATTTTAACCCCCTGTTCCCACAACTGGTGTGAAAACCGGTACACTGCTGTGGCATAAAATCCCGGATAAGCCACCAGCACTTCTTCCACTGATTCAGCAGCAGGATCAAATTTTATGATAGCTGCAGCATCTTTCAGTAATGCTTCATATATCTCCGGTACTTCATCAAAAAATTTATTGGATACTTCCTGAGTTTTTTCACCATTGCCCAATACATCATATATTAAAGTAGACAAATGACTTTTATAAGATTCGAATTCTTTTGACAATTCGTACTCAGATAATTTCTTTTGCCTTTCCGGTATAAATAAAAATTCAAAGAAACCATCAATAAATTCTGATGCCAACGCCTTATCAGGAAAAGTTTTACTGGACTTTTGATGCTGCTGATACAGTGTGTTTATAAAGCTTGCACTCATATTGTGAATTGTGAATGGTCAATTGTGAATAAACCAATCGTTTTAAATTACAAATAATAATTCAGATACATCAGACATCCTAAATCAAACATCCCACATCCCTCTATTTACTCAATCATACAAGCACCCACGGTTACATTACTTGTTTCATCAATTAAAATAGCACCGCCATTCACCCTCATCTTTTTGTAAGAATCATATGGTACAGGAGAAGCAGTTTTGATCGTTGCTTTAATTACATCATTTAATTTTGCCTGTTCCGGCGCTGGCTCTTTTAGTAATGAATTCACATCCAGTTTATATTCAATTTCTTTTACCACGGCTTTCACCACCCGGCTGTTGATCTGTAATAAATATTTGTTGCCGGGTACTAATGGCTTGTTGCCCATCCAGCAAAGCAATACTTCCAGTTCGTTTGAAACATTGGGTTGATTATCCGAGTGAACAATTACATCTCCCCTGCTGATATCAATATCATCCTGTAAATGTAATACCACACTTTGCGGAGCAAATGCTTCTTCTACTTCTTTACCGCCAATTTCTATGGCACTGATCGTACTGGTTAAACCGGAAGGCTGCACAGTAATACTGTCACCTTTTTTATAGATACCGCTGATCACTTTTCCGGCATAGCCACGGTAATCATGCAGGTCATCTGTCTGAGGACGGATCACATACTGCACCGGGAATCTTGCATCAGTTAAGTTGATATCATTGGCTACTACTACATTCTCTAAGATATGTAATAAAGATTCTCCTTCATACCAGGGAAAGCTTGGAGATTTTTCAACAATATTATCACCGTTAATGGCACTGATAGGAATGTAAGTAATGTCTTTTAACCCCAGCCTGGTTGCCACATCTGCATAATCAATTACAATGTTATTATACACATCCTGTGAGTTATCTACCAGGTCCATTTTATTAATGGCCACCACAACATGCGGTATATTCAAGAGAGAAGCAATAATAGAATGTCTTCTTGTTTGCTCCACCACACCATGCCGGGCATCCACTAAAATGATTGCAAGGTCTGCATTGGAAGCGCCGGTAACCATGTTACGGGTATACTGAATATGCCCCGGTGCATCTGCAATGATGAACTTGCGTTTGGGTGTACTGAAATATTTATAGGCCACGTCAATGGTAATCCCCTGCTCTCTTTCAGCACGGAGACCATCCGTTAATAACGCTAAATCTATTTCACCATCTTCTTTATTCTTGCTTTGTTTTTCAATTGCTTCCAGCTGGTCTATCATAATAGATTTGCTGTCGTATAGCAAGCGCCCGATCAAAGTACTTTTGCCATCGTCCACACTGCCGGCTGTTATAAATCTTAGTATATCCATTTACCCCTGTCCCCTAAAGGGGAACTTTGATTTGTATCAGTATTTTAAATAATTAAACACTGATGGTTATAAAAATAGAACTTCAAAATTAAAAGAGCCTTCCTGGTTCCCCTTTAGGGGCGGAGGGGTTAAAAATATCCGCCCTTCTTCCTGTCCTCCATTGCTGCTTCGCTTACCCTGTCATCAATCCTTGTTTCCCCACGTTCACTTGTTTTGGTAGCAATAATTTCTTTGATGATATCATCTAAAGTATCTGCATTGGATTCCACTGCTGCGGTACAGGTCATATCACCCACGGTGCGGTAGCGCACTTTTTTAACAGATACTTTATCCGTTTCATCCAGCTGAATAAATTCAGAAGTGGCTACCAATTGTCCTTCCCACTCCAGCACTTCCCTGTCATGTGCAAAATAGATAGAAGGCAATGGAATATTATTCCTGCGGATATAATTCCAGATATCTAATTCGGTCCAGTTACTGATCGGAAATACCCTTACATTTTCTCCTTTATGAATGCGGCCATTGTAAGTGTTCCACAATTCTGGTCTTTGCAATTTCGGATCCCATTGACCAAATTCATCTCTTACAGAAAAAATTCTTTCTTTAGCTCTTGCTTTCTCTTCATCACGTCTTGCACCACCAATGCAGGCATCAAACTTGAATTCTTCAATTGTATCTAACAAGGTAAAAGTCTGCAATGCATTGCGACTGGCGAACTTTCCTTTTTGCTCAGTCAGGTTTTTACTTTTGATGGTATCTTCTACTTTTCTTACAATCAATTTTTCACCAATGCTGTCAGCAAGGTTATCCCTGAAATCAAGCGCTTCCTGAAAATTGTGCCCCGTATCAATATGCACTAAAGGAAAAGGAAACTTACCGGGCCGAAAGGCTTTCAAAGCCAAATGCACCAGCACAATAGAATCTTTACCACCAGAAAACAACAATGCCGGACGCTCAAACTGCCCGGCCACTTCCCGAAAAATGTGTATTGATTCAGACTCTAACTGGTCAAGATAATCCAACGAACGAAACCTGGTATTTTCCTCAGTTGAGGTTATTTTATTTGCTTCCATATTTTTCTTTTCAATCAACTTCAAATTTTTGTTTTATAAATAACTGGTAGAAAACGCTTTTTTACGCACTGGTAGTATTTCCGGGCACCGCATGTTCATGTAAACCACATTCTTTTTTATTAGCATCTTCCCACCACCATCTGCCTGCCCTGAAATCTTCCCCCGGCCTGATAGCCCTTGTGCAGGGTGCACAACCAATGCTAACAAATCCCCTGTCGTGCAGTGGATTGTATGGAATACGGTTATCAGCAATATATTTTTTTACTTCTTCTGTAGTCCAGTGTAAAATTGGATGATACTTGATCACCTGGTTCGCCTCATCCCATTCAATCATTGGCAGGTCACTTCTGTCGTTGGAATGTTCCGCTCTTAATCCTGTTATCCAAATCTCGTTACCGGCTAAAGCTCTTTTCAGCGGTTCTACTTTACGAATATAACAACAGCCTTTCCTGTTCTCTACTGATTCATAAAATGAATTGGGACCATTGGCCGCTACAAAATCCTGCAACTTGCTTTCGTTTGGGTAGTAAGCTTTGATGTGGGTATTATATAAAGCATTGGTGCTGCTCCATACAGAATAAGTTTCTGCGAACAACCTGCCTGTATCCAATGTGAAAATTTTAACCGGTAACTGGTTACTCAATATTTCATGGGTAATCACCTGGTCCTCGTAACTAAAGCTGGTAGAGAAGGTCACTTTTCCAGGATATTGCGCTGAAAGTAATTTTAAAAAAGCCGAAATGCTTAGTCCATCTAACTGGTGGAGTAATTTTGAAATGTCATTTTTAAGGCTGCTCATTCTTATGTTTAATTGATGGGAAAGAAAATTGAAAATAACAGGTATCCGCTGGAATAAGGACTATTCCCTGGTACTGCAACAACAGCACTCATACAATATTAGAGAAGCATAATGCATAAAAAAATCACAAGTCTACTTAATCGATGGACAAATATAGGGTAGAAACCGGGAATCGTAAAATAATTTTGAGTTTTAACGTAGTTTTTGTGTCATTATTATGTTTATTGTATATACCAGCAAACATATCCTAATGGTATCCAGTAATTTTTATTGACCGTTTTGTATATTTACTACGCACCAACATTCATCAAACCATGAGCAGGGAAGAAAAGTTTATGATGGAAGCAATACAGTTATCACGGAACGGGGTGGCCAACAATGAGGGCGGCCCTTTTGGCTGTGTGATAGTAAAAAATGATGAAATTGTTGGCAGAGGAAATAATAAAGTCACTTCCACCAACGACCCCACTGCCCATGCTGAGGTTACCGCCATCAGGGATGCCTGCAAAAACCTGGGTACTTTTCAACTGGCTGATTGTGAGATATATACTTCCTGCGAACCTTGCCCCATGTGCTTAGGTGCCATTTACTGGGCCAGGCCTAAGGTGGTATACTTTGCCAATAACCGCCACGATGCCGCTAATATTGGGTTTGATGATTCCTTGATCTACGATGAAATGGCTGCAGATCTGAACAGCCGGAAAATTCCCATTATTTCTTTGGGCAGGGAAGCTGCTTTGAAAGTGTTTGAAGAATGGAAGGAGAAGGGAGATAAGATGTTGTATTAATCTTCAATGGTAAATGGTCAATTACTAGCAGGAAGGCATAGAAATTATTTGTACGCAAACAATGTTTCATTATTCAGTTCCGGTCCTGTCTTTCGCTTTTACTCCGGCACAATACCCTCCCGCAATCCTTCACCGGGGTAACCGCTTCAGCCAGGCGTAGATTCTCATCAACAGAAATTTTATTGAGTAAAATAATTAGTGTAGTTAGTTTCAATTCGTGTAATCAATTAAAGCCTTTCGTTCTTCACCTTTATTATCTCTGAAGCAATACTTACCGCTATTTCTTCTGGTGTCTGACTCTTGATGGGAATACCTATTGGTGCATGGATACGGTCGAAAACTTTTTTATCAATCCCTTCATTCCACAGATCATCAAATAGTTTGGCCATTTTATTTTTACTTCCCAGTATACCCAGGTAAGCAAATTCATTTTGCGAAAGCGATCTTAAAGCAACGGCATCAGTCCGGTAACCAACCGTCATGATCACAACATACTGGTTATTACCAGAAGGAATATATGCCTGCATATTTTCATAGCCCGGCACCAGCGTAATGTTTTGGGCAAAGTTGTTTTCAGCAGTGGTATTCAAGCCTGATCTTTCATCGTATACATGAATATAAAAATCCATCCTGCTCATCAATTGAGAAAGCGCCAATGAACAATGCCCTCCTCCAATAATATGAAGCAGATTGTGACAGCCTGTTTTTTCTCTGTATAAAAATTCAGTCTCGCTTTTTTTATTAAAATAAAAAGGATGTTCCGGTATAGTACTATTGAAAAGGATGCCTTCAGGTGAAAGTTGTAATGTACCATTGTGATATTGATGCAGCGATTCGATCATAGCAGAAATATGAATGCTGTCTTTTTGCTGCAACGAATAAATAAAAATAGTTTGTTCACCTGAGCAAACCATTCCACTGTGATTAGCAGGAGCTGATTTATCATGAACCTGCAGGTAAAGTGATTGCACTGTTGCTGATTGTTTCAGTTTGACTTTTGCCATCTCAACAAACTTATGTTCCATAATTCCACCGCCAATAGAACCACTCATTTCTCCCCGTTCATTCACTGCCATAAAAAATCCCTGGCGACCGGGGCTGCTGCCTTTGCTTTCCAGCACATACAGCATTATCACTCCACCCTGTTGCTGAAGATTGCTGTAAATAAATTGCCAGGTAAGAAGTTTTTTATTCATCACCCATCCCCAAAAGGGGAATTCAATATTTTAAATTTGAGGTTACTTTATTTTTCACTTGCAGCTTGCAAATTAAACATCATTGCTGCAACCTTTTCAGGATATAAATTCATCAACACTTTTTCCGCTGTCATCGGTGCATCAAAAGCAGGCTTTGCAGAAGGATTGAAATTTTTAATTGCATTACGCAACGCAAAAAAAGCGCCGATGCCATACATCAGTGGCGGCTCTCCAACAGCCTTAGACCGGAAGATGGCAAGGTTATCTTTTTGCGTTTGCAAAAAATCAATGCTGATCTCTCTGGGAACAGAATAAATATCCGGCACCTTGTAAGTAGATAAGGCATTAGAACAAAGCCTGCCATTCTCATCATACACAATTTCCTCCATCGTCATCCAGCCAATGCCCTGTACCACACCGCCTTCTATTTGGCCTTTATCAATCAGCGGATTCATGCTGGAACCAAAATCATGCACCAGCTTAACTGAATCAAATTCATAGATGCCACGGATACAGTCAACGGTGGCAGTTATGATGGCAGTTCCGTAAACATGATACGCAAACGGGTGTCCTTTTTCTTTTGTTTTATCAAAATAAATTTCTGGTGTAGCATAATGTCCGTGTTCTGATAAACTGATTCTTTTTGCATAAGCCAGTTGTACTAATTTCTTCCAGTCAAATTCAGTTTTGTTATTGGATGCGTAAACATATTCATCTTTCAATTCAATTTCATCAATGCTTGTTTTCAATTCCGCAGCAACAATTTGCTTCAATCTTTTTACAATCTCATTGCATGCAATCAAAGCAGCCTTTCCATTTAAATCAGCCGTGGCACTTGCTGCAGATGGAGACGTATTTGCTATCCGGTAAGTATTGGTACTGTTCACTTTTACTTTTGCCGGGTCTATAGAAAAAGTTTGAGCGACCACCTGCAATATTTTTGTATTTACACCCTGCCCCATTTCCACAGCACCTGTACTTACCACCACACTACCATCTGTATACACATGTACCAATGCTCTTGCCTGGTTCATCAATGTATTGGTAAAGGAGATGCCAAAACAAACAGGCATTAAGGCTATTCCCTTTTTATAAATTTTATTGGATGTATTAAAATCTTCTATTTCAATTTTTATTTTATCCAGTTCAAATAACTGTTCTGCTTTACTCCAGCATTCATTTGCTTCACTTACTACTTTTTGCCCAAAGGGTAATTCATTGCCGGTTTGTAATAAATTTTTTTGCTGTATAATGGATGCATCAATATTTAATTCATCTGCAGCATGAGCAATAGCAGATTCAATAATAAACATTCCTTGTGGCCCGCCAAATCCCCTGAAAGCAGTGTTGGGTGGAAGATGTGTACGGCAGCTATATGCAGTAGCTGTTACATTGGGAATGAAATAACTGTTGGTACAATGAAACAAAGTACGTTCCATCACAGCTGGAGAAAGATCTGCAGCAGCACCTGCATTCTGGTAGATTGTTGCTTCATACGCCAGTAGTTTTAAATCTTTATTTAATCCAATTTTATAATCAGAAGAATATGGATGGCGCTTCCCGGTCATACGCATATCTTCCATTCTGCTTAAAGAATATTTCACCGGCTTTCTCAATATATGTGTTGCCAATGCACACAATGCAGCCCAGGTGTTTGCCTGATCCTCCTTTCCACCAAAGCCACCACCCAAACGGGTAACATCTATTTCTATTTGATGCATCGCCAACCCTGTCACTTTACTTACTGCTCTCTGAACAGCAGTGGGCCCCTGTGTGGAAGAATATACTTTTACTCCGCCATTTTCCTGCGGTACAGCATAAGCGCCCTGTGTTTCTATATACAGGTGTTCCTGGCCGTTAGTATCCGCTCTCCCTTCAAAAATATAGTCACATTCATTCCATGCTGCAGCACTGTCACCTATTTTAAAAGTTCGTGGAGGAATGATCAGTTCACCTTTAGCAGCAGCTTCCCTTGGATCGGTGATAACCGGCAACGGTTCAATTTCAATACTGATTTTCTTTACTGCTGCTCTTGCCTGCTGATCTGTTTCTGCAATTACCAATGCAACCGGCATTCCGCAAAAATGCACATGATGATCTGCAAACAAGGGCTCATCCGGGATGATACCCCCTATCTGATTTTCTCCGGTGATGTCTTTATAAGTAAGTACGCTAACAACACCTTTGGAATGCATTGCTTCGCTGGTATCCAAACTGATGATCTTGCCGTGTGAAATAGGTGAATCAAAACAGGCAGCATACAAAGTACCCGTCAATACAGGTATATCATCTAAATAAACAGATTCGCCTCTTGTGTGTGTGTAAGAATCAATGTTCCTCATGGTCATGCGTTAATTAAATCTTCTACTGGTAAAGAAGGGAATAAAGTGATAAAATGAGCCCTGATCAATTGAGATAATAAAAAGCGTTTGTACATTGCCGTACCTCTTGTATCGCCGATAGGTGATATCTCTGTTTGAACTATTTCAATCAGCTCTTCAATTACAGTTGTGCCTATTCTTTTCCCTTTTAAGAAAGCTGAACTTTTTGATAAGAAAGCGGGAACAGGGCCAACGCCTCCGGCTGCAATACCTCCATCGATGATCGTATTACCATCCATCTTTAAACTGACGGCTGAATTTACGCTGGCAATATCCAGGTGCGTCCGTTTGCATACTTTTTCAAAATTAAATTTGTCAGATGCCGCAGGTAATTCGAAATAAATTTTTTCGATGTGTTCATTACTTTTTTTATCTATTTTTTTATAGCCATTATAAAATTTCCTCAATGGCACTTCTCTTGTATTGATTCCATCACTTAAAATTAACTGTGCATCCAAAGCCAGGAAGAAAATAGTAAAATCACCAATTGGAGAAGCATTTACAAAATTACCTGCAATGGTAGCCATGTTGCGAATGGGTGTAGAAGAAACCAGTTTGATATACCTGGCTAAGCTTGGAAAGCATTGATTGAAAACAGCAGATTCCCGGATATCCGTAGCAGTAACTGCAGCACCAAGGAAACATTTGTTACCAACCTGTATGATGCCATTCAAATGATCTTTATCAAAAAGAAAATCAATGTCTGTATCCTGCATGGTATCATGCTGCTGAACATACAAGTCGGTACCGCCGCCCAAAATTTTTATTGCTGCTCCCTCATTACTTGCAATACCTGCAGGTTGCACATAATCAGCCAGCTTTGTCTTAATGGTTTTGAAATAAGAAGGCAATATTTTATGCTCCACCGCAAATTCAACAACATCGATGCTATTTCTTTCCTTTAATTTATCAGCAATTTTTTTAACTGCTCTTTCAATAGATTTATACCCGGTACAGCGGCAGATATTACCGTTTACTGCAGCAACAGCTGCATCTTTATCGGGCTGCTTATCATTCAAACAAAACCCGGCTAATGATACCATAAAACCAGGTGTACAAAAGCCACATTGGGCAGCACCTTCATCTGCAAAACATTGCTGAATAAAATTAAGGCCTTCAATATTTACACCTTCTACTGTTACTATGTGTTTTCCTTTTGCATTGCCAATTGCCATCAGGCAGGAAGTTGCTGAACGATAAATTAATCTTCCACCAACTATTTCACCCACCAAAACATTACAGGCTCCGCAGTCGCCTTCCCTGCAGCCAATCTTGGTACCTGTTAAATTTTTATGATAGCGGATAAAGTCCAGCAGTAAGGTGCCGGATGACAGACTGGTGCTGATCTCCTGTTCATTTAAAATAAATCTTATCAAACCAAATTGTGTTTGATACCATTTAGACATTAAAAACAGACTTAAATGTTTGTTTATAAAATTGGTTTCCACAAATCGATTTTATAGTACCGTTATTAATTTGGTTAGTAATTTGCGATAATTGCTGTTGCAATATTTCTATAGTATTGTATGCAACCATGCTTACCCTGTCTTTAAAAAACCTCCACATTTTTTCAGCAGGATTTAGTTCAGGTGAGTACGAGGGTAAAAAAATGAATGCCATGTTATTGGGTATTATAAGTGATTTGGCATGATGAAAAGCACCATTATCAAGTATGACTATTTTAAATTCTTGCGGTGATTGATTTGACATATGATTAATAAAAACCTGGAAAGTATGGCTATTGCAGTGAGGCATTTCAAGCAAACAACTATCGCCTGTTATCGGGGAGAATGCTCCGAATAAATACAGATTGTCAAATCGGTGTAGAAAAGGAGCTACCGGTTTTACTCCTTTTGCAGTGATCATTCTCCGTAAAACAGTTAACAAACCGAAGCGACTTTCATCCTGAAAATAAAGGTTGATACTTTTGCAGCCGCTTACTTGAAATTTAATTTGAAGTAACTCCAGTTTTGAAAATAGGTTTTTTAAAAACCGCTTCAGCAGCAGGGGATTTTTGCACATGGCTTTTTCGGCTCACCTTGAGCTTGGCCCCAAACTTTCGCTTAATATATTTATTTACCGCATGGTACTCCATATCAATATCAAACTCCGTTAATAACCATTGTTGTATTTCAATAAAACTTCTAAAACCTTCTTTGGGATTATTAAGGCGTTGAGCTAATTTCTTTTCGGCTGAAACTGTAATCTTGCCTTTCTTAAAACCACCGCGGTTTTCAACCAGTAAGGCTGCAATACCCTTATCCATATAAATCCTGCGCCACTTAAGCACAGAACTATGACTGGAGCCGAGTAACAAGGCTAATTTGCACTTACTTAAAGA
>JAYWII010000105.1:0-34631 GCA_043788995.1 Chitinophagaceae bacterium
CGGGATTTATGTTATAAGCGAGGCAAATGTAGAAACGCATGAATTATGGAGTTTGCCTGCAAAAGATCCTGTTTGGAAAAAATCTTATATTGAAAGAGGCGTCTCCATGGTTGAAACGCATAAAAATCATCCGAGTATTTTAATCTGGTCGTTGGGAAATGAGGCTGGCTTTGGGCAAAACTTTGTAGATATGGCTGCTGAAATGAAAAAGGTTGACCCCACCAGGTTAATTCATTATGAGTGTAGTGACAACGCTGCTTCAGGAGATGCAGGAATGGGTGTAAGCTCTACTTTTGATATTGTTTCTACCATGTATGCAATACCGGAAGTTATGATTGATTTACATGATAAAAATACGAACAGGCCGCTCATACTCTGTGAATATATGTACAATAACGGCAATGGTATGGGCGGTTTAAAAGATTATTGGGATTTGATTGATAATGATGAAAAATATCCAAGAATGCAGGGAGCACATATCTGGGTATGGGCTGATATGGGATTACGTAAAAAAACCAGGGAAGGAATTGAATATTTTGGTTACGGAGGCGATTTTGGAGATTTTCCCAATGATGGTGACGCTGAGATCTGTGGTTTGGTTTCTCCCGACAGAATTCCACATCCAGCCCTTTATGAGGTTAAGAAAATTCACCAGTTTGTTAAGTTTGAAGCCAGCGATTTATCAACCGGCAAAGTGATTATTAAAAATAGATTTGACTTTACCAACATCAGCGATTTCAATCTTTATTACGAAGTTGAAACTGAAGGAAAAGTTATTGATTCAGGTTTATTGAATAATTTGAGTATAGATCCACGCAAATTTTTAGAGGTCCAGCTACCGTTAAAAGCTATTCCTGCACATGCTGCGTCACAGTACTTTCTCAATCTCTCCCTTCGACTTAAAGAAAGCGCCCTTTATGCTGAAAAAGATTTTGAAATTGCCTGGGAGCAGTTTCTGCTACCAGTAAAAGTATCAGAAAAGATAATTATTAATAAAGATGCAGGAGCCGGTATTAACTTAACTGAGACTAAGCAGTTTATTACCATTAAAGGGAAGGATTTTAACATTGGCTTTGATAAATCTTCCGGAATGATTACTTCCTGGAAAAAGGATGAAAAAGAAATTTTAAAGGATGGGGGAGGTCCGAAATTAAATTTTTGGCGGGCACCCACAAGTAACGATAAGGATGATAAAACGAGTGGGGCAATACAATGGAGAGCTGCTGGGTTGGACTCAACTTATCAATTAGTAAAAAGCCTGGAACTTTATCCTACCTCCAATGAGGTTTTGATAAAGATTGAAGCAGATATTTATTCCAAAAACAGCACAAAAATTTATTCTGTTGATAATACTTATGCCTTTTATGGCAGCGGGGATGTACTTGTTTCCTACCGGTTAAAGCCTATACCCGGGCTTCCACCTCTGCCTAAAGTGGGAGTGGAATTGAAGTTAAATAAATCATTGGAAAATTTTTCATGGTATGGTAAAGGTCCTCATGAAACCTACTCCGACAGAAAGGAGGGGGCTCGAATAGGTTTATACCAGGGAAAGGTAGATGATCAGTATCATCCATACATTGTTCCGCAAGAGAACGGAAACAAAACAGATGTAAGCTGGCTTGCCTTAACCTCTAAAACTGGAAATGGTTTCTTTGCAAATAGCAATAGTTTATTTAATGCAAGTGTACATAACTACACTACACAGGATTTTGCTAATGCAAAGCATACAATTGATTTAAACAAAAAGGATTACCTGGTATTACATTTAGATTATAAGGTAATGGGGCTGGGTTATTCCCTGCTGGGATTACCTCCATCCAAACCAAATCTTGTGATGCCTGAAGAAACGGCGTTTCAGTTTAGGTTGAAGGCTATTGGGAGTATTGAAAAACCAGTGGAATTAAATAAAACGTATGCACCTGCCCTAAAAGATACCAGGTTAACAACAGCAAATATAATAGCTTCAGATACTGTATTTAACAAGCAGTTGAAAATAGAGATCGCCTCTCCTGATCAGGATGTTGAAATAAGGTACAGCCTGGATGGACAAGAGCCAAATGAAAAATCGTTGTTGTATAAAAATCCAATCTTCATTAACAACACTACCATAGTTTCTGCCAAAGTATTTAAAAATGGCTTTACCCCCGGTTTTACGGCAATAAAACAGTTCGTTTACAGCCCTGTTAAAAGTGTAAAATACCAGTACCCACCAGAAAAGAATTATCCGGGTAAATCTAATTTAAGTTTATTTGATGCTGAATATGGAATCGCTGATGAACGCAATGTTTCTAAAATCTGGCAAGGTTTCAAACGGAAAGATTTAAGTATGGTGATTGAACTTTCTAAGCCTGCTGATATTGAAAGTATCAATTCAAGATTTTTGGAACGAGGCTGGCAATGGATTTTTATTCCCACAGAGATCGAATACTTAATATCAAGGGATGGAGAAACATTTGAATCAGTTTATAGTATTAAAATCAACAGTGATTCCTCTTCAAAATCAACGTTTAAGTGGCTATACAGCGATAATAATATCAGGCAGTATAAAGCAGTTGTGAATAAGAATGAGGTAAAGTTTGTAAAAGTAGTGGCAAAGAATATTAATAAAACTCCTGCCTGGCATGCACAGCCTGGTGAAGTTACCTGGCTATTTATTGATGAAATTGAAATAACTGAAAAAAAACAAGATAAACTTTAAGCAACTATGAATTGCGCTTTAGTAAAGTTGGTACTTTATCGACGTGGTGGGTGTTCTCTACAGCCATGCTCAGTGGCCTTTACCGACCACAGCCTGCGACAGTTGCCACAATATGGGATGCCCCCTATTTACAAACTCATCATACATATTTTACAATGAAAATATTTTGCTTTACTATCATTTGGCTACTACTATTTGGCAACAGCTTTGCGCAAATAAAGCAGGATGAAATCGTAGTAATTTATACAGATAGTATCCTTAATAATTTCTCCAGTAAGCCAATCGGCATTAATATGGATTATTTTATGGATGACGATAATTATCTTAAACCCAGAATAAGCACCGCCGAAGCCCTGAAAAAAATGGGTGTAAAATATTTAAGATACCCCGGTGGAAACAAATCAGACTTTTATTTTTTTTCTACACCACCTTATCAAAAAAGCCGGCCCACGTTAGCACGTACAGGCAGGGATGCTGTGGGAGGAAGATACACAACACTCAATGCATCCTGCACCGATTTTAAAGAGGACCCCCTTGATTTTGATGAATTCATGACCTTATGTAAAAGTATAGGTGCCGAACCTGTGATTGTAGTGGCAGCCGATGAATACTTAAAAAAATACACGGCAGGCAGCACATGGTCTACCCGGGAACAACTGATCACACATGCTAAAGAATGGGTAAGGTATGCCAACATTAAAAAAAAATATGCCATAAAATATTGGATGATTGGTAATGAAAGCTGGCATGAATCGAACCCAAATAGTAGTGCCGGAATTTATGCACAGGATGTGAAAGATTTTTCTATAGCGATGAAAGGTGTAGACCCATCTATTCGTATTGTTCCCAATGGCAACAGCCAAGCCTGGTGGGATACGTTGTTCAACATTGCCAACGGTTATTTTAATGCCATCAGTATCAGTAACTATACTGTATATAATTATACCAATGGCTTTAAAACCTATAAAGATTCCTTACATAATTTTGTTGCAAATGTTGACATTGCCAAGGATGCCATATCAAAATATATCCCTGCCGAAAAACAAAAAGATTTTAAAATTATCGTGGCAGAGTATGGCCCTTTTGACTGGACAAATAAATGGCCACACTTAAATAATATGGGTTTAGCTATGGCAAACTTTGAAATTACCGGACAGCAACTAATGGAACCCAAAATAGATTTTTCGTGTTTTTGGAATACACGATGGATTAATAATGCAACTAAAAACGAGGCCTACGATGCGTTAGACAGAAATGGAAATATAAATGCCATTGGAATGAGCCTTTACATTTGGGCCAACAACATTGGCAACTGCATGATAAAAACGAACAGCAATAATCCTTTAAAAACATTTGCCAGCATCGATAGCGCATCAAAAAAACTTTTCTTGTATGTGATCAACAAATCAAACAATAAAGAAAAAATTATTGCTTCTTTTGTTGGCCTCAAAAAGTTTACGCCATTGAGCTATATTTCGTTGGAAGGAAAATCGCCGGAAGATACCCAACCGGTTTTAACTGAAAGTAAAACGATTGATAGTGATGATACTGGCATTAGTTTAAATGCTACCAGTATAACGGTCATCACCTACACTTTTAATAATTAGTTTATGAAAAACAGCATAAAATACCTTTTGTTTATTCCATTATTCCTTATAGCAAACCAGGGAAAAACACAAATAAATTCTTTTCAGGGTAAACAAAGTTTTGACTTTGACTGGAAGTTTTTTAAGGGTGGCGCTATCAGTGCAGAAAATTATAGTTATGATGATACGGATTGGCGCAAAATAAATTTGCCGCACGACTGGAGTATTGAAGATTTAAAAAATACAATGTCCCCATTTGATGTAAATGCTATTTCGCAAGTAAATGGTGGTTTTACAACCGGGGGTACAGGCTGGTACCGAAAATATTTTGACGTACCAGCAGCCAGCAAAGGCAAAAAAATTACCATTACGTTTGATGGCGTTTACATGAACGCAAGCATTTGGTTAAATGGTAAATTGTTGGGAGGAAACCCTTACGGCTATACCGAATTTTCTTTTGATATTAGCGACAAGCTACATTTTGATAAAAAAAATGTAATTGCGGTTAAAGTATTAAACGAAGGTGATAACAGCCGCTGGTACTCGGGGTCGGGCATTTACAGACATGTATGGTTAAGTACTAAAAACCCAGTGCATATTGCTAATTGGGGTACGTTTATAACTACTCCAATGGTTGAAAAAAACAATTGTACCACCAATATTAAAACACAAATAAATAATCAAGGTACAATGGAAGCTACAGTAAAATTGATAAGCACTATTGTAGATCAGCAAGGGAAAGCCATTCAGCAAATTACAGAAACAGCAATCATTAAAGCAGGGGGAAATTATATTTTTAATCAAAAAATTAGCCTAACAAATATAAAATTATGGGCTTCGGAAAACCCTTACCTGTACTCGTTGGTAAGTAAAGTTTTTATTAACGATAAAGCGGAAGATAGCAACCACACTTCATTTGGTATTAGAACGCTAAAATTCGGCGGTGATGGTTTTTTTATTAACGGCATTAATACAAAACTAAAAGGCGGCTGCTTACACCACGATAACGGCCCATTGGGTTCCAAAACCTATGATAGGGCTGAAGTTAGAAAAGTACAACTTTTAAAAGCCGCTGGTTACAATGCAGTTCGTACCTCACACAACCCTCCTTCCAACGCATTTTTAAATGCCTGCGATAGTTTGGGCATGTTGGTAATTGATGAGGCATTTGATTGCTGGAAAGATGGCAAAAATCCGTACGATTATAGTTTATATTTTGATAAATATTGGAAGAAAGATATTGAGGCCATGGTGTTGAGAGATAGAAATCATCCATCAATAATTATGTGGAGCAATGGCAACGAAATACCTAACAGGGAAACAGTAGCAGTAGCAGCGGTTTCTAAAATGATAAGCGATTACATTAAAACATTCGATACTACCAGGCCAACCACATCGGCTGTTCACGAGTTGAAACCTAATAAAGACGGCTATTTTGCAACCTTGGATATTGCCGGTTATAATTATGCGGCAGGTGGCGACCATTGGAAAAACGATGTGTATGTAGAAGACCACAACCGTGTGCCACAACGCTTAATGTATGAATCAGAAGCTTTTCCCCTGGAAGCTTTTGACAGTTGGCAAAAAGTGTTAGAAAAGCCCTACGTTTTTGGCGCATTTGTTTGGACAGCCCTGGATTATATTGGTGAAGCCAGCATTGGTTGGCGTGGATATTGGCCCGATAAAAATTTGTTTCCCTGGACGTTGGCCTATTGTGGCGATTTAGATATTTGCGGCAATAAACGGCCAGCTTCTTATTACAGGGATGCCCTTTGGAAAACAAATCAATTGTCAATTTTTGTTACGCCTCCTATACCTACTTTTCCTCTTAACTCCAACAGAGAAACATGGTCTAAATGGCACTGGCATGATGTGCTTGCTGACTGGAACCACCAGGGCTACGAAAACAAACCTTTAGATGTGGTAATATATTCTTCCTGCGATGAAGTAGAATTGTTTTTAAACGAAAAATCATTAGGTAAAAAACCAACTAATAAAGGCACAAAGTTTTTAGCAAATTGGGATGTGCCTTATCAGGCAGGTACTTTAAAAGCGGTAGGTTATACCAATAATACACAGGTAAATATAAGCAGCCTGCAAACCGCAGCACCACCACAAACTATAAACATGGTAGCAGATAGGAGCCAGATAAATGCCGATGGACAAGACTTAAGTTATGTGCAAATTACCCTTACCGATGAAAAAGGCGTAATTAACCCTACGGCAGAAAATTTAGTAAAATTTGAAATAGCAGGCCCGGGCGAAATTGTAGCTGTTGGCAACGGCAAGCCCACCAGTTTAGAAAGTTACCAATTGCCCCAACGTAAAGCCTGGCAAGGCAAATGCCTGGTGGTTATCAAATCAACTAAAAATGCTGGTAACATTATTTTAAAGGCAACAGCCGATGGATTAACTGCCGCACAAACCATCATATCAACCGAAGAGAAATAAGCATGAAAAGTTTTAATATTTTTCCTTTTAGTTAGTGTAAAGTTTGCGGATGCACAAACTCCAGCAGCTACAGGTGGTTTCACAACCCTATTATTCCTGGCTTTCATCCAGACCCTAGCGTATGCCGCGTAGGTAACGATTATTATTTGGTAAACAGTTCGTTCGGGTTTTTCCCGGTGTGCCCATTTACCACAATTGCACCAGAAACCCATAACATTTGGGCCCTGAAATTACCGACACATTTACACGTATGTACATTGCTATGTATCATACAGGCGCAGGAGTGTTGGCAAACGAAAAGCTGTCAGGCGCTGGAATGAGGCGTGGGGTTTGTGAGTTGGGTTTCCAGTGCCGCCTTGTTACTATTGCCAGCACAAACATACCATATCAAAAAAAAGGTACTTCAATTTGTCCAATTTTTATTCGCTTTAAAGAAGTTTGTTTAGATTCATTTTGGGAGGCTTTTAAATACGCAAGCATTAGTAACAATGGGGCACCGGACGGGAGTCCTGGTGAGTTTCAATGTTCTTCTTTTTTTTATACTTTATTGCGCCAGCGAAATCCTCACCTGCACACCCGCCCTGGTATTGGTAACTGGTGCACTGGAGGAAATATAAGTTACCTTCCGCTGATCGAAGAACAGTTTGATATTGATCCTGCTATTTAAATAATAATCTATACTCGGCGAAATGGTCACTTCTTTACTGCATCAAACTGGGGCAGGACGTGGCATGGGTCACACCCAGGCGCAGGAGTGTTAGCAAACGAAAAGCTGCCAGGCGCTGGAATGAGGCGTGGGTATGTGTGTTGGATTTCCAGTGCCGCCTTGTTACTATTGCCAGCACAAACATACCTTATCAAAAAAAAGGCACTTCAATTTGTCCAATATTTATTCGCTTTAAAGAAGTTTATTTAGATTCATTTTGGAAGGCGTTTAAATACGCAAGCATTAGTAACAAAGGGGCACCGGACGGGAGTCCTTTAGATTTGTATTTGAATAACATTAAAAGATAAGCTACTATTACTATTTTTCTTTTTTTGCTTCTTTTTTTCTTTTACAATTCCCAATTTTGTGTGAATAACTAACCATCGGCAGTGACTCATTTAGACGGAGTCAGGGTTTACTACCCACCGCCGGATACAATCCACTGCCGATTTTTTCCCTTAGTGGCCATATAACAATTAGGTGTTCATTACCCATTATTAAGGACTTGGACCGATGGGGCAAAAATGGTTAGATGTTTTAAAAGATAAAATTACAAACAATGAAAAACAACACACAATTTTTTATGGGTATAGATGTATCTAAGCCATACTTTGATGCCGCTTTATTACCAGTGACAGACCATCAAAAAAAGGAGATGATCTGTAAACGTTTTGACAACACTAATGAAGGAATAAAATCATTTGGGCAATGGTTAAAAAGTCATAAAGTTTCTTTTAATGAAAACACGCTTTTGGTAATAGAAAATACAGGCATCTACCATCGTTTGTTGTGGGCCTTTTGCAGTAAGAAAAATCTCCCTATCCATATCGGTAATGCAGCTCACATTAAATGGAGCTTTGGCATAGCCAGGGGTAAGAATGACAAGATAGACAGCCAGCGGCTTTGTAATTATGCTTTCAAAGAATCTGATACGCTGAAAGCTACACCAGCATTAAACCCTGTATTAATGCAGTTGAAAGATTTGATGACTGCAAGAACTAAATTATTATCCCAAATCAATGCCATCAAAGTGTATGTGAAAGAATTAAAGAATGTGAGTGATACAGCAATACAAAAAACATTGGAACAGGGGTATAAACAAGCACTGGAAGGTATGGCTGCTTCTATTAAAAATTTTGAAACAGAAATAAAGAAAATTATAGCCGCCAATACAGCCCTAAAGACCAACTACAATTTACTGATAACTGTGCCAGGCATTGGACATTTTACAGCAGTGTATTTAATTTGCTGCACCAATAATTTTGCAGGTAAAATAAGCGGTAAGCAATTGGCTTGTTATGCAGGTGTGGTACCCTTTGGACACAAAAGCGGTATCAGTGTAAAGGGAAGGGATAAGGTACACCCAATGGCTAATAAAGATCTTAAAAAAGCATTGCATTTATGTGCCCTTACAGTAATACAGTTTTATCCGGAATTTAAAGATTATTACGAACGTAAAAAAGCAGAAGGAAAACATAGCATGAGTGTACTGAATGCAATAAGAAATAAAATTGTGCTGAGAGCTGTAGCTGTTGTTAATAAACAACAACCTTACGTGGATAATACCCAAAAAGCAGCATAAAAATTTATTGAAAAACATTTGGTGAAGTCATAACAATCCGGCGCCTGATGGTTTTGCGGCTTATACTTCAGAATATTACAAGTTCATTTCCGGTATAATCCCATCAACAATCAATTTGCCCGCAGTCTTTGAAATGATATCTTCCATACTCACACCGGGTGCCCTTTCTATCAGTTTAAAACCATCTACAGTTACATCCAATACAGCCATTTCAGTTACTATTTTTTTTACACAGCCCACACCCGTAAGCGGCAGTGTACAGGCTGGCAATAACTTGGATTCGCCTTTGGGGTTGGTGTGCATCATGGCCACAATAATATTTTTGGCACTGGCCACCAGGTCCATGGCACCGCCCATGCCTTTTACCATTTTACCGGGTATCTTCCAATTGGCAATATCACCGTTTTCACTCACTTCCATCGCACCGAGAATCGTAAGGTCCACTTTACCGGCTCTGATCATTCCAAAACTCATAGCACTGTCAAAAAATGCAGAGCCAGGTAGCGTGGTAATTGTTTGCTTCCCTGCATTGATCAGATCCGGGTCTTCCGTCCCTTCAAAAGGAAAGGGACCCATACCCAGCAGTCCATTTTCACTTTGCAAAACCACATTCATTCCTTTTGGAATATAGTTAGCAACCAGTGTGGGGATGCCAATACCGAGATTTACGTAATAACCGTCTTTTAATTCCTGGGCTAATCGTTGGGCAATTTGATTTTTTGTAAGCATAGATACAAATGTGCAAATGTGAAAATGAGAAAATGAGAAAATATCGAAATGAATAATGCCGTCAGTAAAAAATATTGGTAAACGTTTTGAATTTGCAGATTTGCACATTTTCTAATTTGCAAATTTTCTAACCGTTCTTTGTTCAATTCTTTTTTCATAATTGCTTCCCTGGAAAATACGGTGTACATAAATACCCGGAGTATGTATTTGATCCGGATCCAGTTCACCGGGTTGTACCAGTTCTTCCACTTCTGCAATGGTTATCTTTCCTGCCATGGCCATCAGCGGATTAAAATTCCTGGCGGTTGCTTTATAGATCAAATTACCGTCCGTGTCACCCTTCCATGCTTTTACAATGGCATAATCTGAATCAAAAGCATACTCCATTAAGTAGGCTTTGTTATTGAATTCCCTTACTTCTTTTCCTATAGCTACTTCGGTACCCACTCCGGCAGGGGTAAAGATGGCGGGCATTCCATAGCCGGCAGCCATGCATCTTGTGGCCAATGTACCCTGTGGTATTAATTCCACTTCCAGTTCGCCACTTAGCAACTGTCTTTCAAACTCCGCATTTTCACCTACATAAGAGGAGATCATTTTCTTTACCTGTTTTTGTTGCAGCAAAAGACCAATACCAAAATCATCCACACCGGCATTGTTAGAAATACAGGTCAAGTTTTTAGTGCCTTGTTTTACGAGTGCTGCAATACAATTTTCGGGGATACCGCAAAGGCCAAAACCGCCCAGCATCAGCACTGCGCCATCTTCCATATCAGCAATGGCTGCAGCTGCATTTTTATATACTTTGTTCATATAGTTGTGCAATCAAAAAAATAAGAGAATTGAATACAGGATATCTTTTTGGATGAGTAAGCAAATTACAAAAAATAGTGGAGTGCCAGTTTGTTTATTAACCCGGTAAGGAAGGTAAAACAGAAAAAAACGCACTACATGATTATTTATCCAGTTTTCATATATTTACCACCCAATATGTATAAAATACTGCGAATCCATAACAGACTGATTGTTGGCGGACCCTCACACAATGTTACCTTGCTCACTGCATATCTTTACCCCGAATTTGAAACTAAATTACTGGTAGGGAAAAAAGACCCTGCGGAAAAGGATGCTACTTATATTGCGGACCAATTAGGGCTGGTGCCCGTGGAAATTACTGAAATGCGAAGAAGCGTACTTCCATTTTTTGATATCATTGCCTATTTCAAAATCAAAAAAATAATCCAGCAGTATAAACCGGATATTGTACATACACATGCATCAAAGGCAGGGGCTATTGGCAGGCTGGCAGCTAAATCCTGCAAGGTGCCATTGATCGTTCATACTTTTCACGGGCATGTTTTTCATTCTTATTTCAATTCCTTCTTATCAAATATTATTGTAAGAGCTGAGAGGTTTCTTGCCAGGAAAGCAGATGCCATCATTGCCATCAGCGATTCTCAAAAACATGAACTGACTGATATTTATAAAATAGCCCCTGCTGAAAAAATATTTGTGGTACCGCTGGGTTTCAACCTGGATAAATATGGCGTGGATCATGACACCAAAAGAGCGCTGTTCAGGAAGAAATATGGCTTTGATAAAACAGATATCATTGTTGGTATTATTGGAAGAATAGTGCCGGTTAAAAATCATGATATGTTTCTTGAAGTGGCTGCTATTGTAAAAGCAAAATCAAATAAAAATGTCCGCTTTGCTGTTATTGGCGATGGTGAATCCAGGCCGTTGGTAGAAAAGAAATCGGCTGAACTGGGACTGAGTTATTCCTATTACATCACCAATCCAAATGAGAAAACCGATGTACTGGTTACTTCATGGGAAACAGAAATTGACCAGGCATTGGCCGGGCTGGATGTAGTGGTACTCACCTCTAACAATGAGGGTACACCCGTATCATTAATTGAAGCACAGGCAGCCTTCCGGCCAGTTGTTTCCACCAATGTGGGTGGGGTGGAAGATATTGTGATACACGGCGAAACCGGCTATATTACTGAAGTTGGAGAAACTGAGAAGTTTGCAAACTATGTAAATATATTGCTGGAAGATTGTGAACTTAAAAAAAGTATGGGTCAAAAAGGGCATGATCATGTGGTGAATCTTTATTCACGACAGCGGTTGATAAAAGATATGCGTAATCTTTACCTGGGATTTCTTAAACAAAAGAAAAATTAATAATTCAATTATTTAATTGAAGCCTCTCTATACAAGGATGCACTGTAATTCTTAATCTCTATTAAGACAAACTAAGAATATGGAAGTATATCAAAAAAATGAGATTATTGCTATTCTAAGTGGATGCTTATTGGGTAAGATTTGTTCAAACGTCCGGATGGTTGCTTTAGATTTCAATATGAATTTCTCGTGGTTAAAAATGTGTTGCTACACGGATACCCAGCCTGATAAAAAAAATTTTGAGTTGATGGAAGATGCAGTAGCATTGTATATTAGTTACGGTAATAACTATGAAATTGATTTTGATTTGTCTGTTGAATTCTCTGATAAGCCATTTGGGGAACTTGAAGTTCAGCAAGATATTTTACATCACCGTTACATACTGTATGCCCGTTATGAGAAACAGTAAGATAAATATTTATGAAAGTTAAATGCATAGACAATACAGCTGTAGCTTTACCGGAGGGTGTATATTCTTACAATAAAAACGCTGAATTTCAAATAACAATCGGAAAAGAATATACAGTTTATGGAATTATTACATTCAAAAGATTTCAGTGGTATTTAGTATGTGAAGATCATTTTGATGGCAGATATATAAACTATCCGATATGGTTGTTTTCACGCTGCTTTGAAATTACAGATGGACGTTTGTCAAAGTTCTGGAAAGTTTCGGAGGATAAAGATGTATATAGTGATAATGAGAGAACAATTATTTTTGGTTTTGAAGAGTTGATCTTAGAGCAATACTTTTATTCCAATTTGCTGGAAGGTGAAGAAAGAGAAGTACGAATTTTCGGCGTTATTAAAAAAGCTATTGATTCAGAATTTGGATGGTTTTCTTAAAGAAAATATTGAGATTATTTAGGTTTTGTTTAATTATACATTATATTCCCAGCACCTGTTTCAATTTTGTATATCCTGCTTTACTCACCGGTAACTGTGCACCTGTTGTCAATACTGCAAGATGACTGTCTTTTTCATAAGGAGTAATACGGGTGATCAATTGTGCATTCACAATATAAGAACGGTGAATGCGGATGAATTCCTGCTGGGGTAAACTGTCTTCAAAATACTGCATGGTTTTTTTCTTTAAAAAATTTCCTTCGGCAGTGTGGATCTTAACATAGTCATCGGCAGCTTCCACATATTGTACTTGTGCTAGTGGAATGATCTTTATTTTTCCATTGTCTTTTACCACGATCCTGTTAGTGGGGCCAGCTGTTTCTAATGCAGTGGATGCGACTGCCTGTGCTAAATTATTTTTTTGCAGCAGTGCTTTTTGAATGGCTTTATCAAAACGTTCTTTACTGAATGGCTTTAATAAATAATCTGCGGCATGTGCGTCAAATGCTTTGATGGCATACTCTTCAAAGGCTGTGGCAAAGATCACCAGCGGAGGATTGTCTACCAGTTCCAGCATTTCAAAGCCATTGATCTTTGGCATTTGTATATCCAAAAAAATAAGATCCGGCTGGTGATGCTGTATCGCTTTGATACCCTCAAAACCATCATTGCATTCTTCCACTAATGTAATGTTGCTATAAGGTTGCAGGTATTCTTTTATAATTAACCTTGCTAATGGTTCGTCGTCTATGATGATTGCTTTCATTGTTGTAATTTTTTTAAAAGAAATAGCAGCCTCATTCCTCTTATCCCGGCCCAACTTCCCTTACCTTCTCCCCCATAGGGAGAAGGCGGTTCTTCATCACCTATTTAAGCATTGTATCTTCCACGTTATTCCCGGATATCCGGGATTCTTTATTCAACAAATGCACCAACAGCACGCTGATTAGAAAATCGTATAAATTTTTAGACTCTTGCCTTAAGCCCCTCCTTGGGAGGGGCTTGGGGAGACCGGAATTCTAACTGTTACAATAAAGAGTTGATTTTCTTTTTTTATCTCCAGCAGATCTTGCCTTCCAAACAACAAAAATAATCTCCGCTTTACAGATGCCAATCCGAAGCCAGTGCCTTTCATTGGCATTGCAGTGGATTCATCATAAGGATTTTGAACAGCTACTTCCAGCATGCCATTATTATTTTTTGCTGTAAGTAAAATGGCCACTTCACCAATGGTATCATACAAACCAAACTTGATGGCATTCTCCACTAATGGCTGCAGCAGCATGGTAGGGAGTTTCATTTTTAAAGCGGCTTCATCGCAATCAAATGTGGATTGCAGCCGGTATCCAAAGCGTACTTTTTCAATATCCAGGTATAACTGCAGGTATTGTAAATCTTCTTCTAAACTTATCCATTGCTGATCTTCATTGCGTAAAGTGCCTCTTAAAAAATCAGAGAGTTGCTGTATCATGTGCCGGGCTTTTTCCGGTTGCTGTCCTGTTAACGCACTGATGGAATTAAGACTGTTGAATAAAAAATGCGGCTGCAGTTGCTGGCGCAATTTATTCAGCTCTGCTTCACGGGCCAGTTTTTCCATATCCGCCTTTCGTTCACTTTCTTCCTGTTGTTCTTTTTGTGTGTACCACAACAAACTCAGCAATGTGTTGCAGGTAATCATTAAAAATGCTCCTGCATACCGCAATACAGTGGTATTGCCCAGGAATTGCTGGTAAACAGCATCTTCTTTATAAATCGTTTTTAAGATCAGCTTTACCAGTACCAGCCACACAGCACTTAATGCAAATGACATGATCAATACATACACGTATTTTTCTTTTTTAGGAAGGTAATACCGCATGTTATTGATAACAAATACACAGAAGGATGCCAGCAGTGTGTTGCTGATAAGCCCGTCTGTTATTGCCTGCATGGTTTGGATGCCAAAATTCTGTAACAGCGATATATGCAATGGTGTCCATATACACCACCAGATAGAAAATACAATAGATGTATTCAGTTTTGTTTGCCTGCCGTTAAGACTTGTAAGCGCCAATGGTTAAATATTTATACTGTTAAATTCCAGGATACCTTCCTGTAATAAGGTAGTGGCTTTTTGTTGTGTATTGCGAATGTACAGCTCTGCGTTATCATCTTCATTAATACCGGACCATACTTCTGCGCCATCAGATAATTTCCCCACCGGCAGTATCTCCGTTACATCTATAAATTCCCATTTTACAGATAAGTTATTATTTGTGATGGCAATTGTTTCTCTTTCGCCAATCAGTCTTGCTTTATAAAAAGCATGCAGTGCATCGTCAGCGTTGATGAATCTTAGCTGTTCATTAAACTGAGCTGTATGCAATCCGTTTCCACAGATAAATCGGTAAACTAATTTTGCCAGGTACCAGTTCATTGCGTTTAGTTTTGATGTTTAATAATTTTTGTGCCTGAATACAGGATTTTGATTTGGTTTCATTGGCACAGTTTACACTGAGGAACAAAGTGCACTACTATATAACTGTTTTCTATTGAATTTTTTACCTCTCCTTTAAAAAAGGAAAGGGGGTTAATAACTCCTGATTTCCACACCTCCAAATACTACCGAACCTTTTAATACCAGTGTTTTTTCAGGATCAATACCTGTAGCAGAATTATATTTTCTCTTATCATCCACTCCGTGAAATGCACCATCAATTTCATTGTATATGGTCCAGTGAGGCGGCACTATTAGCTTAGCGCCTCCAAACACTACGTCAAGCTTAATCATTATCTTACCCTGGATGTCAGCCTGTGTAAGATCAATATCAGCGCCGCCAAACACACAGGCTATTTTTCCACCCTGGAAATTTTTTGACACTATATTTCTTTTTACACCACTAAAAACTGAATCCACCTTCAGGTAATCACTATCGTCTGAGTAGTAAGAATTTTTGCTGTTGCTGCTTGTTACAGATATACCACTAACGCTATCGGTAACATTCTTTTTTTCTTCTTCACTAAAAAAATTATTCCATCTTTCTTTCTTAGGGCGTATTATAAAAATCACTCCTAATGCAATGATGAGTATGGGCCAGAAATAAGGAGTAAGGCTCAGGCCTGGTATTACCCTGTCTAAAAGAAAAAAGCCACCAATTGCAATCATCACTATCCAGCTGTTATTTCTGAAATTGTGTTTAAAACCACTGTAGATACCAACCAGTATTAAAATTACCGGCCAGCTAAACAGCCAGTAGGGAAGAGGGAAACCCGAGTTCCGGAGTAATAAAGCAGCACCAACGCAAACTAAAATTAAACCGGCTATTATCCTGCCTTCATCTCTTCTTTTACCATTGAAATTGTTTTCCATGTTTTTTGTTTTTGTTACACAAATGTATACGGCCTTTGCAGCACTGAAAAGTGCCATTAGGCTGTTGTAATAAAAACGTCGGTAAAGGGCGGAATTTTGTAGGTGAAAAAATAACAGAAGAATTTTACCGCTGCAATAGTAAGTCTGAACGAACCTGGTTATTGCTTTAATCCATTATTCTTAAATAAATAATAAGCCGTTTGATAATAAGCGATTGCTTCATTCACCAGTTGTTCATTTGCCTTAGCTGGTACCTGTTCATTGGTAGCTTTATTGTACCTGAAAGTTTCCACTTTTTGTTGTGGGCTTAAAATAACAAGACTGTTATTTTTCATGTACGCCAGCTTCTGATAAGTGCCGAGTAAAGCTCTTGGCTGGTATTCATCTGACAGCACATTTTTACCGTATAGGTTACTGTTATACTCCCAATTTAATAAACTTAATAAAGTGGGATAGAGGTCGAGTTGTGAACAGATCTTTGTAATATTTAATGCAGATTGATTTTGTAAATTATAAATGATGGCGGGGATATGATATTTGGCAATATCAATTTCATTTCTGCCGGCACTGCTGGCGCAATGGTCTGCAATAAAAATGATCACCGTGTTATTAAACCACGGTTTGCTTTTTATTTTATTTATAAATTCACCAATGGCATAGTCTGTATATTTCACAGCACCTTCTCTGCCGCTGCCGGAAGGGATATCAATTTTGCCGGATGGATAAGTGTATGGTCTGTGGTTAGAAGTGGTCATCACAAAATCATAAAATAATTTACCGGCTTTAAATTTTTCATCCGCATCTCTTACTACCGAACTGTACAAGTCGCCATCACTAATGCCCCAGGCATTTTCAAAATTTACCAAACTGTCAGGTATAATATGATGCGGAGATTTAAAGTTGTCAGTTGCTAAAAGACTTCTGCTCCTGTCTGTAACAGCATAACCATTACTGCCAAAATACTGGTTCATGTTATCGAAGTAACCATCACCGCCATAAAAAAATCCTGTTTCATATCCCTGTTGCTGAAACATATATCCAATGGTAAACAGGTTATCATTATTGGGCCTTCTTACAATGCTGCTGCCGGGAGTGGGCGAAATGGCTAATGTCAATGCTTCCATTCCACGTACGGTCCGGGTGCCGGTGGCGTACATATTGGTAAACGAAATGCTGCTTTGCGCCAATGAATCCAGTACTGGTGTTATTCCCTGTGTGTTGCCAAAGGTTTTAAGGAAGTCAGCACTCAAACTTTCAATGGTGATCATGATCACATTTGGTTTCACCATCTTTCCAGAATCAGTAATGTACCTTTTTACGGACAGGTCATCTTTTAAATAAACAGTGCCGGAATCTTTTAATTCATTTTTAATAATTGAAAAGGCTTCTTTATTATCGATGAGTTTATAAAAGTGCTCATAGTTCAGTTCATTATTTTTAAATGCAGAGAAGAAAGAATAAATACCTGCTTTTGACAATTCATTCTGGTAACGGTTGCTACTGGTTTCAGCAAAGCTGTTATTTATTTTAAATGCATATAACAATGCAGTTGAAAGGATGATAACGGTAACAATCAGCCTGTTTGCAAATGTTACCTTTCCAGTAAAAGTGGCAGTAAAATATTTTCTTTTATTAAAAAACCAGATCACCATTAAAGTAATCGCCAGCATGCCGCCAAGCAGTAGCGGAAGCGGATAAGACTGGTTGATATTATTTATTACTTCGTACGTGTAAATCAGGTAATCAACTGCAATAAAATTAAACCTGCTTTCAAATTCACCCCAAAAAGTAAATTCAGCAAAAAAGGAAAATAACAGGATAAATGTGGCAAGAAAAAATGTCGTGTAAGTAATGGCCCTGTTGACTAATGTGTTGCTCCACTTTAGCGGAAACAGCAATAAATAAATTGAATAGGGCAGTACAAAAAAACTGGCTACGCCGATATCAAATAATAATCCTTTACCAAAAATTTGCAGCAGAGATAAGGCATTTATTTCTGCTTTACCAAAGGAAAGAAACAGGAGTGTGGTCCTTACAATAAAGGATGCCAGTACAAAGAAAAGTACAAAGTAAAATAAAACACTGTATGTATTTTTCTGTCGCAAGGCAAGCTTTAAATTAACTGATCAATATTTACAATCACTCTATCCCTTTACGATTTTATTATAGCTGGTAGCAATACCTTTTATTAAAGAGGAACTGAAACCCTGGTGCTCCATTTCATTTAAACCTGCAATGGTGCAGCCTTTAGGTGTGGTTACTTTATCTATCTCCTGTTCTGGATGTGTGCCTTTTTGTAATAACAATTCTGCAGCACCTTTTACTGTTTGTGAAGCGATTAAAGTAGCAGTAACAGCATCAAAACCAATTTCAATGCCGCCCTGGATATTTGCACGGATGTACCGCATGGCGTACGCAGTACCACAGGCTCCTAACACAGTAGCAGCATCCATTAATTTTTCATCTATCACAGTTGTTTTACCTACTGTGTTAAATAGTTCTTTCACAAATTTTATCTGTGCGTCACTGGCATTACTGAAACTAAGGCAGGTCATACTTTCCTGTATGGCGATCGCTGTATTAGGCATGGCACGGAACAAAGGCAGTTTCTTTTTTACCACATCGTCAATATCTGAAACACTTACACCGGTTACTACGGAAACCAAAATATGTTTGGTAGTCAAATCTTTTTTTAATGCATTCAACACATCTTTTACCTGGAAGGGTTTAATAGCAAGTATCACTAACTCACTATTGCGTACAGCCGCATTGTTATCGGTTGTTATTGTTACACCTTTATCTTCCAGGTTTTTTAAGGTGCTGATATTTCTTTTAGTAATAGTAATATCAGAAGCTTTGCAAAATTTACTTTTTAATAAACCTTCTGCAATGGCAGTTCCTAAATTTCCTCCGCCAATGATGGCAATTTTTTTACTCATTTTTTTGTTTTTAAAAAACTAAAGCATTCCTAAAGCAGCTTCTCCATCATGCCCTGCCAGTAATTTACTGATGGCATTATCATATTTTTCTTTCCAGGTGCAGATATTGCCCCAGTCAGCAAAGTCAACATTGATACTTCCACCGCTGACAGTTCCTAATTTTTCAAAAGGAATATTAGTGGCTGCCAGTGCAGCTTTCAACTCTGGTAATTGTTTTTCTTTTATGGATACCACCACCCGGCTCTGTGCTTCTCCAAACAGGTAAGCATCTTTTCTGATGGATGAATCTGTGCTGACATCAAACCCAAGATTCCTGTTAAAGCAACTTTCAATCAATGTAACAAACAGACCACCTTCACTTACGTCATGTGCAGAACTGATCAATTTACTGCTGATCAAATTTGTAATGGTTTTTTGCAAAGCAAATTCTTCTTCCAGGTCAAAATGCGGAACAGGGCTATATTCTACACCATGAATTTTATGCAGGTATTCAGAAGAGTTGATATCATCTTTGCTGCTGCCGATTAAAACGATCACATCGCCAGCTTCTTTAAAATCCATTGTCATTTTAGCATCCACGGTTTCCATCATACCCACCATACCAATGGTAGGAGTAGGATATACCGGTCCATCCGGAGACTGGTTGTAAAAACTTACATTACCACCGGTAACGGGTGTGTCAAATTTTATACAGGCCTCACCCATACCTTTTATTGCATTTACAAACTGGTAGTACACTTCAGGATTATACGGGTTACCAAAGTTGAGACAGTTGGTAACGCCTAATGGATGACCGCCACTGCATACAATATTTCTTGCCGCTTCTGCCACAGCGATCATTGCACCTTTGTATGGATCTGCAAATACATAACGGCTGTTACAATCTGTCGTAAGAGCCAATCCTTTATTAGTTGGTTTAGCAACCACTACTGCAGCATCACTTGGGGCATTGGTGCTGGCAGAGCCTGCACCCACCATACTGTCGTATTGTTCATACACCCAGCGTTTGCTGGCGATGTTTGGTGTTTCTATTAATTGCTCTGCTACTGCTTTTAAATCGGCTGGTACAGCAATGGAAGCAGCATCAAACTTCTTTATTTCATCTAAATATTTTGGAGCGGTATATTCTCTTTCATATTGCGGAGCTCCACCACCAAGCACCAGTTCATGTGCTGGTACTTCTGCTTCCAGCACACCATTCATGAAAAACTGTAACATACCATCTGCTGTTACTTCACCAATCTCACTGCATGGCAGGTCCCATTTTTCAAATATTTTTGTAACGAGTGCTTCTTTTCCTTTTTTTACTACCATCAGCATTCTTTCCTGGCTTTCACTCAGCAGCAATTCCCATGCTTTCATATTTTTTTGACGCATCGGCACTTTATCCAGGTCAATTCGCATACCTGCATTTCCTTTTGCACTCATTTCTGCGGTGGAGCAGATTATGCCGGCAGCACCCATATCCTGCATTCCCACCAGGGCATCTGTTTTGATCAGCTCCAAACAGGCTTCTAATAATTTCTTTTCCTGGAAAGGGTCACCTACCTGTACTGCAGGTAACTCTTCTGTACTTTCTGCTGTAATATTAGCCGATGCAAAGGATGCACCACCAATACCATCTTTACCAGTGGCACTACCCACAAAAAATACAGGGTTACCTGTTACGTTACCCGACGTGGCTGAAATAGTATCTCCATTTTTCAACACACCCACACTCATGGCATTTACGAGTGGATTGGTATGATAGCATTCTTCAAAATATATTTCTCCGCCCACAGTTGGTACGCCAAAGCAGTTGCCGTAATGACCAATACCATGCACCACACCAGCAAGCAGGTGCTGTGTTTTTGCTTCATTCAAATTTCCAAAACGTAAAGAATTTAATGAGGCGATTGGTCTTGCACCCATGGTGAAAATATCCCTGTGAATACCGCCCACACCAGTAGCAGCACCCTGGAAAGGTTCAATTGCACTGGGGTGATTGTGACTTTCAATTTTAAATACCACACCATATCCATCGCCTATATCCATCAACCCGGCATTTTCTTCACCGGCTTTTACCAGCATCTTCTTTCCTTCTCTGGGCAATGTTTTTAACCATTTGATAGAATTCTTATAACTGCAGTGCTCACTCCACATGGCACTGAAGCAGCAGAGTTCATTAAAATTGGGAGTTCTGCCCATTTTTTGTTTTATCAATTCAAATTCTTCTTCTGTTAACCGAAGTTCTTTGGCGGTGGTGGCTGTAATTTCCATAATTAATTTTAGAGAGTGCGAAAGTACAAACCATATATCTTTTACGGATAAATATTGTTGATTATTATTTCCTTTAACCACGGCAATTTGGTTAAGAATGGGCTTTTTTAAGTTTTTTTATAATTTAATCAAGTAAAAAACGTTCACAGAAATGGTATTCCTGTTCCATTTTTTGCTAAAGGGAACGCCGGGCATTTTTGTATGTTACATGAAATGAGATTTTCTCAATCAAATTTTAAATAACCTTTACCTTAACAAAACGATTTTTGCCAATGAGAAATGATTGATTTTATTGCTACCTGGCACCTGTAAAAGGTTTTAAAGGATGGTTAATTCAGAGAACAAATATAATCTGGGATTTAAAAAAATAAATCACCAAAAAATAGTTTAATACAATATTTATTTACCCGGCAATTCAACAGGAATTCTGTAACCCTACCAGGAAACTGACAAACCTTAAACAATTATCACTAATGAGAAATCTTATTTCCAGACAAAAAGCTTTTAAAGCTTTATTGTTTATGTCTTCACTGTTATTTATTTCTAATTTACTAACAGCCCAGTTTATATCTTACCCAGCCGCCGCACAATCAATCACCAGGGGGTTAGACAGCACAACACTTACTGTTGAAATTTCATTTCCAGTATGTACGGGTGTAACTGTAACGGTAAATCTCGGAGCAAATAATTCGCCGGGACTAATAGAATATATTCCAGGTTCTATAACAAAGATCAGTGGTACAGGTACTATTACTGAAAGTAATATTTCCAATTTGGCAAGTCCTGTGTTTAGTGTTGGAAATACTACATTAGGGCAAACCCTCCGTTTTAGTATAAGGCGCCGGGCTTTCTGCGGAACAGGGTCTTCCAGTAAGGACAATATTGTAGTAGCGGGCACGGGCTCTGGCTGCAATTTTAGTGAAACCAATGCCAATATAAATACCTATACGCTACTGGCTCCTGTATTCAGTATCACGCCACCTGTATCATTGGTAAATGCTAATGTTGGCGACACCTACAATAGAAATATCAGTATTATAAATGGTGGTGATGGTTGTGCAGATACGGTTGGTTTTTGGATACAATATCCTGCAGCCAGCATGCAATTGAATAGTTTAAATTTTGGAGTAACGTCATTAACTGCTAAGTTCACTAATGGAGACAGCAGTTATTACGAATTATCCGGTGCTACGTTGGGTGCTGATAATAAATTATGCAATGGTGAAACGATTTCACTCACAGAAAATATAACGGTATTAAAATGTGATGTGGTTACAACTTATGGTGCAGAGGTCTTTGATTTTACAAATACCAGTTGCCAGGTAACCACCGCAATAAGTACAATGAGCATGAGTAATGGATTTCCGGCCCTGGCGGTTACACTAGCTCCGTCGGCTTTAGCAAGTTGCTTTGTATCTGCTCCAAGGGCAATGACGTATACCATTAGCAATACCGGCGCCGGGCCCGCCACTAATATTGTTATTAATACCGGAAGCCGGTTTAATAATTTGCCCAGGGGTGATTCTTACGGTTATATAGATACCTCCAGTTTAATGATAACTTTGCCCGGCGGTGGAGCTCCCATACATCCTGACAATTCTTATTATACCGATTTTACTTTAACATTTAGCACACCAGGGGTTAATAATTTAGTATGTAATGAAGGGAAGATTGCTCACCTGCAGTTAACGCTTCCTCCTTCTGTAATTATCGGAGCCGGGGAATCAGTGGTAGTTTCATACAATTTAATTTATTGTCCATCTACCAATAGTTGTACAGATGTATATACTGGAAATTCTCTTGGGACCCAGGCTTTATATAAAAATTCATGTGGTAATACCAGTTATTCCACAGGTAATTATGTGGGTACTTCCGCCATTCCTTTTAACACGCCCACACTTTCTTTAGAGGTTCCTGCACAGGTACGTGGTGGAGATTGTTATGATGTTACTTTATCAACTAATTCGTCAGCTGCTTCTACTATTTCTTCAAGAGGCTATATTGAGTATTCGTTAACTATACCTGCAGGTGTAACATTTAGCAATGCTAATTTAATTGGTGCAGTTACTTCACCTCATGCAGGGTACCCCCGTGTTGTTGGTAATAAAGTAATTACCCGTTATAGTATTGGTACCGGTGGTAATCCTGTGAAATTTGTTTTTTGCACACCAGCTTTATTATGTACCAGTAGTAATTTAGATGCTATTATTACGGTAAGCCCGGACAGCAGTTGTGAAATTAGTAACCCGGTAAATATTAACAGCGTAAGCCGTTGCTTAAGTTCCCCTATTAATTTTGTTTGTACAGCTTCATGCTCATCAGGTGGTACAGTGCCTGTATACTGGAATTACAGCAGAAAGAATTATGGTGAACCAGATAATAACTATAATAAATTATCAGATGAATCTGGAAGTGTAGATCCTGATATTATTTATAAAGACAGGTACCGCCCGGGTGATACCTTGCATAGTGAATACAGAAGCTACCTGGTAGCTCAAACATCTCCATCAAGTATATCATCGTGGAATCATATTAATTCCAACTGGAATTTTTCAAAACATATTTGGGCTCCGGCAGGTACAGCTACGGTTACCATAAAAAGGGGAGCTGTAGCTACGGTGGTAACAGGAGTGTCTATATCAGTTGTTACTTATGGTAAAGTGTTTAATACAGATTTTAGTCAGGGACCAATAGCATTAACCAGCCTGGCACCTTTTCAGCCTAATGACAGTATAATTGTAGAAGCTGATTTTGTTTTGAGGGATAGCTTGCTTTCTTCCAGTAGCTCAAGCGGAAACACAACAACAGTTGATGATGGTACCAGGGGTAAAGTATTTGCCGATGTACCCGATGTTGTTTTAATGAGAAACAGTGTACATGCAAGTACCGTTGCAAATCCTGCACCAGCAAATCAGTTTACCTGTTTTGTTCCTCTTTACAATGCCAATACGCTGCACCTGTTTCATTTTTCATTACTATATGGAAGTAATCTTACAGGATGCACTGCAGCAAAACATGAAATACGAGGCTACACAAGAAAGTTAGGTGGTTATAGTGCCAATTATTTTCCTGGTGAATATCGCCCTGAATTTATTCCAGATAGTTTAATGTTGTTTTTTCCTGTTGGGATGACTGTTGTTTCCGGCAGCCAAAGTGTATCCGGTATTTTTATTAATACACCACCAACCTCAGCTGCAATTTCTAATGCCAGTATACTTCCTTATGTTTCTATCAGTGGGTCTTCTGCAGCAGGAACAACTGTTGTGTTTAATACAAAAGCTGCATTCGCCGCAAATCCTTTATGGAAAATACAAAGCGAAGGCACTAATTACACATTTGGAATGGATGCCAGGGGAAGTTGTGTAACTCCGAATACATTTAGTATTAATGGACAGCAGACTGGTCATTTGTTCCAGTGGCTATCTCCGGCAAATCAGGCTCATTTTGATGATTCCGCAAGAAACAATTCAAGTTCTACCTACAGCACCCTAAACAAGCCGAATATAAATTTAAGATCACCAAGTGCAACTGTTACACCAGCAACAGACACTGCCTGTTGGAGTGTACTATTACAAAACAGCAGTTCACAGTCTGCCCCGTTGAATTTTATAAGGGTAACACATACTCCTTCTTTCGAAAATATTGTTGTGAAAATAGGGAATACTATTATCTCACCTAATCCAGATGGATTATATGAATTAAACAGCATTGCTGCAGGCGCAACTGCTTCAGTGAGTATTTGTGCTAATACTAACAGTTGTACAAAAGATAGTATGCTGATTGAAAGTGGATGGGATTGTGCGGCATATCCAACCGGAATTGATTTGAATAGTTATAATTGCTGGAAAACATTATGGTTAAAAGCTGATCCATTGCAAAGCCAGATTCAGTTATCAGTGGTAAGGCAACCTGCTGCTGGCATTGATTTATGTGCTGCGGATACTGTAATCTTTAAAATTAGCAGCGCCCTTGCTAACTATGCAGATAATCCTGAATTTAGGGTAACCCTTCCTGGAGGAATGGTTGTTGCTAATGGTGAAATTGAATACCCTGATGGCAGTGGAAACTGGCAAACAGTGGTGCCTGATATATTAGCAGGAGTATTAATTTATAAGGTAGAATCACATACTGGAGCAGGTGCTGCTGGGTTACCGGGTACCATCAGCAATCCTGGTACAGCAAACCGGGCTGCAAATCTCAGGCTCAGTTATTCTACTAATTGCGATTTTGTAAGTGGCAGTAAAATTGCTGTACAACAAAGGGCCGACAGACCTTGCGGTTCAAACATATCAACAAACCTGGGCTTTAATAATGTTGTAAGATCAAGCCCTGTAAATATTTCTGGTTCAATAGGAGCAGGTAGTATTGCATTTAATATGGGATTATCGCCTGCTGCAATTAATTGTGGTACATCCAGTATATCAGGAAATATTATTCCTTCCGGCGCATCTACCACAGCGGGTGATACAATATTGGTAACATTGCCTTCTGGAATAATTTATGCAGGTAATTTTGTAAGTGCAGATGGGATAACAGTTGTAGCAGGGTATCCTGTTAGTGGTAGTGGTGGCTCCCAAATATTTAAATTAAAAATACCTGCAGGCATTTCTTCTGGTAATGCCATTAATTATAGTTTTGATATCCGTTCTTCATACACAGATTTAGGATGTGGTACACTTGTCATATCGAGTGAATTGCAAAGGACATTTGGGGCAATTTCATGCGGTAGTATCATATGTTCAAATGCATCTAAATCGGTAATGGGTAGTATTGAAAATACCATTATAGTTCAGAAACCAGATTTGTCTATAACAGATTTAGAATATGTTTCCGGAAGTTTCTCTGCAGGTGGAATCACTACTGTTACAATAACAGTAGCCAATACTGCCAGTGTTAATGCAGCAGCTTCGGATTATGTAGTGGAGTTTTTCTGCGGTAGCAGTACAGTTCCATTTGCTTCATCTTTATTTCCGCCTTCCATAACAGCTTCGGGCAGTGCATCAGCCAATCTTACTATCAGTGTGCCAGCTTCTCCGGTATGCGATAATGGGCAAATTGTTACAGCCAAAATAAAGCCTGTTACGGAAACAAACCTGGAGCAATGTCTTTGCAAAGAGACAAGCAGGGCGATTTTAAGAGCCTTGCCAGTAATACTTACAGACTTTACAGTACGCCAGCAAAACTGTAAAACAGTATTGAATTGGCGGAGTTTAACAGAAATTAACCTTAAAAAATTTGTAGTGGAGTACAGTACTGATGGTCAGTTATTCAATGCTGTTGGTCTGGTGGATGCTAAAGGTGATAATGTTTATTATTCTTTCTCACATCAACCAGCACAAGGGCGTATTTATTACCGCCTTTTGATGGTAGATAAGAATGGTGAAAGTAAATACAGCGCAGTAGTGTCCATGAATGCAACTTGTAATGGAAAGAATATTGCTGTTTACCCAAATCCTGTGTCAACAGTATTAAAGGTTAATTTGTCAGGATATCAGGCAGGAGCAGTTACTGCCAGGTTGTATAATGGAACAGGTCAATTAGTGTTAAGTAAATCATTGATAAATGGTGTCAATGTTATTAATGTTGATCGGTTGGCAAAAGGTACTTACGCCCTGGTGGTTACAGAACAAAAAGGAAACCAGCAGGCATTCAGAGTTTATGTATCTAAATAGAAATATTCTATAATAAGTTTTGGAGAGACTGTTCGCTTTTGCAACAGTCTCTTTTTTATAAATCAGAAAAAAAATTTATTTAATTATTGCTTTCAGCAGCGATACCACTTCTATAATAATTAGCAGATATTTTAACTAACTTCCGGGCATAAAAAATTTCTGCTTGGGTTATTTCTTATTTTTCTTTTATTTCTTCTTATTAGGCTGGTTGCTTACCAGGATAGGTTTTGTTCAAAAGGCAGGGCTGAAACCTGGTATGGTGATGGTGCTCTTCGCAGTTAAAATAATGGCAGGAATTTTTTCGGGCTGGTTGATGAGAAATAGTATGAATTCAGATACCTGGATTTATCATAGAGATGCACTGGTTGAATACCACTTGTTGTTTACTAATCCTTCAGAATATTTTACCAACTTGTTTTATACCGGGTACCAATATGGTTATGATGGGGTATTGCAGTTTCATGATTCGTACTGGAACGACCTGAAGACTAACCTAATGGTAAAATTTGTATCTGTACTGCACATTTTCAGTTTTGGTCATTATTATGTAAATGTTGTACTGTATAATTTTTTGGTATTTTTTGGGAACATTGCTTTATTCAGAATTTTTAGCAACATTTATCAAAACAGGGATAAACTTTTAGTGGTTACCTGCTTCCTGTTACCCTCGTTTCTTCTTTTTAGCAGCACACTGCATAAGGAGGGTTTAATTTTCGCAGCCATTAGTATTACCTGTTATTGTTTTTATACATTTATCAAGTTTACGGGCTTTTCAAAAAGGAAAATACTCCTGGTTGTTTTGTTGTTCCTTTTAATTTTCTTTTTCAGGAGTTACATTATTATTATACTGATACCAGCATTGTTTGCCTGGTTTATTGCAGAAAGAAAAAAATACCCACCGATAATGATATACTCACTCATATTCAGTGCAGGCATATTTGTTTTTTTTATTACACCTTATTTTTTGCCAACAGTAGATTTTCCGCAGTTGGTGATTCAGAAGCAATTGGATTTTTTAAGTTTGGAAAGGGCAAATTCATATATTGGTATTAAACCCCTGTTACCTGATTATAAAAGCTTTTTGACTAATGCCCCACAGGCGTTAAATCATACCCTGTTGCGGCCTTATATTGGAGATTATAAACTTTCGCTTCCATTGATTCCATTCATTGTAGAATTAATGTTATATCAATTGCTGTTTATTTTGTTTTTATTTTTTAGAAATAAGAGTGCTGTTGATAAACCTTTCATATTCTTTTGTATCTTTTTCTCTCTTTTTATATTGCTTATAATTGGTTACACCGTACCCGTCTTATGGGCCATAGTAAGATATAGAGCTATTTATTTCCCTTTTTTATTAACGCCGATCCTATGTGAAATCGACTATAGAAAAATAGCAACATTCTTACAAATTAAATAATAAATACATATTTAATTTTATTCACTTTTTTGACTAAAAAAATGATTTTTGCAATCTTAAAGTTTATTTTTATAAAAAATTTATGTATTTTGCACCTTCAAAACAGAAAAATATGCAATCATTACGTTTTAAAGCAATTGACAACTTGGGAAAAAACCCTGAGGTTAATGTAAAAGCTTCCACAAAAATCACAGGAATATTTGGCGAAAATGTATTTACATTAAAAACTGCAAGGCAATTTTTAAGTGATGAAGCATACAAAAGTTTAGTTGCTTCAATTAAAGGCGGTAAAAAGATCGACCGTTTTATGGGTAACCAGATTGCCAATGGCTTACGGGCATGGGCAGAAAGCAAAGGCGTTACACACTATACGCACTGGTTTCAGCCTTTAACTGATTTATCTGCTGAAAAGCACGACTCATTTTTTACATTAAAAGGTGATGGTACCCCAATTGAAGAATTTGAAGGTGCTGCATTAATACAGCAAGAGCCAGATGCTTCATCATTTCCGTCAGGAGGTTTGAGAGCAACTTTTGAGGCACGTGGTTATACTGCATGGGATCCTTCTTCTCCTGCATTTATCATGGAAATCGGCCAGGGTAAAACATTGTGTATCCCTACCATTTTTGTTTCATATACAGGTGAATCGCTGGATGCTAAAACACCATTGATCAAAGCATTGGTAGCGCTTGATAAAGCTGCTGTGGATGTTTGTCAGTACTTCGATAAAAATGTAACTAAAGTAACTGCCACCTTAGGATGGGAGCAGGAATATTTTGTAATTGATGCCGGGATGGTAAATGCCCGCCCGGATCTTACCATGACAGGCCGTACCGTTTTTGGACATGCACCAGCAAAAGGCCAACAGTTGGAAGACCATTATTTTGGTGCTATTCCTGAAAGGATCTACGCCTTTATGAGAGATTACGAACAAGAGTCCTATAAATTGGGAATTCCCTTACGTACAAGGCATAATGAAGTTGCTCCATCTCAATTTGAGTGTGCTCCTATTTTTGAAGAAGCAAACCTCGCTGTTGATCACAACACATTATTAATGGATGTAATGACAAGGGTGGCAAAACGCCATGGCCTGATTGTATTACTTCATGAAAAACCATTTGCCGGAATTAATGGTAGTGGTAAGCATAATAACTGGAGTATTGCAACAGATACTGGTGTAAACCTTTTAGCGCCTGGTAAAACTCCAAAGACTAATTTGATGTTCTTAACTTTCTTCGTTAATACCATCAAGGCAGTACATGATTTTGCTCCTTTGTTAAGGGCCTCCATCGCAAGTGCTGGCAATGATCATCGCTTAGGGGCTAATGAAGCTCCTCCTGCAATCATTTCAATATTCATTGGTAAATACTTAACTGAAGTGTTAAACCAGGTGGAAACCCGTGTAGGCGGTAAGTTTGATGAGCAAGACGAGGCTATGCTAAAGCTGGATATTCATAAAACAATTCCGGAATTGATGCTGGATAATACCGACCGAAACCGTACATCGCCATTTGCATTTACAGGAAATAAATTTGAATTCCGTGCAGTAGGATCTGCGGCTAACTGTGCTAATGCAATGACTGTATTGAATACAATTGTTGCTGAAACACTTAAGAATTTCAAAAAGGATGTAGATGCATTGATAGAAAAAGGGGATAAGAAAGAGATCGCTATCATGCAGGTAATTCAGAAATATATTGTTGAAAGTAAAACGGTATTGTTTGAAGGTGATGGCTATAGTGAAGAATGGGCTAAAGAAGCAGAAAGAAGAGGATTGCCAAATGTTAAAACAACTCCACTTGCACTGGATGCATATATTACCGAAGGTTCAAAACATTTATTTGAAAGCAACAATATCTATACACATGCTGAACTGGAAGCCCGTCATGAGATCATGCTGGAAGCTTACATTAAAAAAGTGCAGATTGAAGCAAGGATTATGGGAGAACTGGCAACATCTTTAATATTACCATCAGCAGTTAAATACCAGAATATTTTATTGGAAAATATTAAAGGATTGAAAGATGTTGGTCTGGATGAAGCTGCTTACTCTAACCAGTTAAGTGTTCTGAAAGATATCAGCAAACATATTGATGCAATGAGTTCTTCAGTAAAGAAAATGATACAGGAACGCAAGCGGGTGAATGTTATTTCTGATAATAGGGAAAAAGCAATTGCCTACTGCGATGATATCAAAGGAAAATACTTTGATGACATCCGCTATCATGTAGATAAACTGGAATTAGTGGTTGATGATGCATACTGGTCATTACCTAAGTACAGAGAAATGCTGTTTTTAAGATAATTGGTGCTGCATCACCTCTAAAATAGCTGGCAAGCAATCGTATATACCCCGGTTCCCATAGTGGCCCGGGGTTTTTTGTTTGAGTGAGGCTCAAATTTATTTTCCGTTATGAGGGGCATGTGATCCGGTAAAGAAATTTAGTATCACAATATTAAAAATTCGGAATTTTCGTTTAACAACTCATTCATGCACTTACTTACAATGTATATTTTATCAAAAAATAGCACCTTGTAATTAAAAATGGGGTAAAAATTTAATTGTAAAATAGACCTGATTGAGTTGATATTTGCAGAAATAAGCTGGCATTTTGATTGCATTATTGTAAATTGCCAAACATATTATTTAAAACTACTCATTATGAAAGTATTTGTACGTAAAATCACTTTTTTTATTCTCATTTTAATTACCACGAATCTATTTCTTGCGAATAAATCATTTGCACAAAGATTTGCAGTTGCTTCAGGAAATTGGAATGGCCCCATTTGGGCTACGACTGTAGGTGGCGTAGCAGGCTCTGCAGCTACACCAACCGCTGCCAATGCCGTAACTATTAATCCTGGGATAAGTGTTGCAATGAATGTTGCTGGTAACTGTTTAACTCTTGCATTAACAAATGGAGCGCTCAGTGCTTCTGTTATTACTGGAACAAATTTGCTAACCATTGCCGGAAACATGACTGTAACCAGCACCGGTACGGGAACAAATGGTGCGGTTATTTCCTGTCCTTTGGCTTTAGGTGCGGCCAACCGTACATTTACAGTTGCAAATGATGGTACTTCAGCTATAGATCTTACTATAAGTGGTATAATAAGTGGAGGTGTTAATATTGGCTTTGCCAAAGCTGGTGCTGGAACCTTATTTTTATTGGGAAGCAGTACTTATACAGGAACAACAACAATCAGTGCAGGCACAATACAACTCGGGGCAACAGGCGATGCTACAAATACTCCTTTGGGCACAATAGATGGCGCAACATCTATCACTGCGGGAGCTGCATTGGATTTAAATGGATTCACATTAGGTACAGCAGAACCATTGACATTACGGGGTACAGGTGTTGCCGCTGCCGGAGCATTATTAAATAGTTCTTCTACTTCAGCAGATTATAGTGGTGTAATAACAATGGGTGCAGCAGGCAGCATTATTGCTAATGCCGGAGATATTAATATTACAGGTGTAACAGATATTATAGGTAACACATTCCGTTTAACATTAGGTGGAACAGGTAACGGCAGTATCACAAGAAATATTAATAATACAACTGGCGGGCTTACAAAATCAGGAACAGGAACGTGGACAGTATCAGGCAATAGTACATATACCGGAACAACATTAATAACTGGCGGGTTATTTAAACTAGCGTCAGCGGGTGATGGTACTAATACCCCCTTAGGTACAATAACGGGCAGAACGACTGTTTCTACCGGAGCTGTTCTGGATTTGAGCGGACTTACATTAAGCACAGCCGAACCGCTTACTGTAAATGGAACAGGTATTTCCAATAGTGGAGTACTGGTAAATAGCTCAGCTACATCTGTAGATTATTCCGGTTTAATGTTACTTGGTAGTGCAAGTAGTATTATTACCAATACAGGCGCTATTAATTTAACCAACGCAGGTACGATGACTGGCGCTACTTTTGGCTTAACATTAGGCGGTTCAGTTGGCGGAAGCATTGCCAGTATCATTGGAACAGGTTCGGGTACCCTTACAAAAACTGGTACGGGAACATGGACGCTTTCTGGTACCAATACTTTTGTAGGGGCAACAACAATTAGCGCAGGTACACTTAAATTAGGAGGTACTGGAACAAATATTTCTAATAGCAGTGCAGTTACAGTGACTGGGATATTGGACTTAGCCGGTGGGAGTGAAACAATTGGATCGTTGGCAGGTACAGGAACAGTAACAAGCAGCGTTGCAGGAAGTATTATACTTACTGCCGGAGGTAATAATACAAGCACTACTTTTTCCGGAATTATTCAAGACGGGTCTGCCACTTCTGTAGGCTTTACCAAAGGAGGTAGCGGTACACTTAATTTATCCGGTAATAATACATTTACTGGAAATGTCATAGTCAGTAGAGGTGTATTGCAACTGGGAGCGGCAGGTGATGGAACGAACACTCCATTAGGAACAACAGGGGGTTCAACTACTGTTAATAATGGTACTTCACTTGATCTGAATGGATTTCCTTTGAGTACAAATGAATCACTAACATTGTATGGAACCGGCATAACTAGCGGGGGAGCCTTATCTAACAGTTCAGCCACTGCTGTGAGCTATGGTGGAACAATTACACTTGCAGCTTCAAGCAGTATTATAGCTAATGCGGGGGATATAAATATTATTAATAACACTGGTATAACCGGAACTGGGTTTATCTTAACTATCGGGGGTACGGGCAATGGAAGTTTAGAAAGAAATATTAACGTAGGTGCTGGCAGACTTACAAAGATTGGAACAGGAACATGGACAGTTTCTGGGAACAGTTCATATAATGGGATCACGACTATAAGTGCTGGGGTACTGCAACTTGGAGCAGAAGGTGATGGCGTTAATTCCCCTTTAGGGATAATAGCAGGCAGAACCTCGATTACTGCAGGGGCTGCTCTTGAACTAAATGGATTTACATTAAGTACTGCAGAGTTGTTAACCTTAAACGGTACAGGCATATCCGCCACTGGTGCTCTTATTAATAGCTCAATATCCCCTGTTGATTTTACTGGTGCTATTACCCTTGGAAGCGCAGGTAGTATTGCTACTATTGGCGATATTTCTCTTACTACTAATGCTATTGGAGGTCTTTTTGATCTGACAAAAGTAGGGACAGGTTCTCTGAATTTTGGAACTGGTAACTCCGCAATAAGAGGGCTGATTATTAGTGACGGCACAGTCTCATCCTCGATAAATTTGCTATCTCTTACCGGTGATCTTATAAATAATTCCAATTTTAATAATAGCAACGGCACAGTGAGGTTTAATGGAACTGTTGCACAGGTTATTGGAGGAACTGTACCCACAGTTTTTAACAGGGTAACATTGACTAATGCTGCAGGAGTTTCTCTTAGCGCAATAGATGCCACTATCAATGGAGTATTAACTTTAACAAGCGGTAGTTTTGGTATAGGTGCTAATACACTTAATTTTAATGGAACTATTACTGGTGCAGGAACCCTAACTGGCTCCATAAACTCAAATCTTATTATAGGCGGTGCAGGCGGATTGGGTACATTAAATTTTAATCAAACTACCGATCTGGTTACTAATGCTTTGGCAAATCTTACCATTAACAGAACACCCGGCGGTACAGTTACGTTAGGTAATACACTCAATGTATTATCAGCAGTTACTTTTACGGCCGGTGTTCTAAATGTAAACGGCAGAATACTCAGACTTGGAGGTGCCGTGTCAAGAACTACCGGCACCATTACTAACACAAATGCCGCTGGTGTGGTTGTTTTCAATGGTTCATCTTCACAAAGTATCCCTACCGGATTATTTACAGCGAATGCTGCAAGCAATATAACCATTTCAAATTCAGCTGGTGTTACAGCCAGCAGCAGCTTAGCAATATCTGGAAGTTTTCAGATAAATGCTAATAGTTATTTCAGGCCTGCAGCAGCAGTTGTTATAAGTGGTGCCGGTACATTGGTTGGAATTGACCCAAACAATAGCATAGCCCAGGTTACCCGTTCCACTGGTGTATCAGACCTCACAGGTCAATACACATTGAACAGGAATTTGGCCAGTTTAATCATAGAGTATGCCGGTACTGCAACGCAAGGCATTGCTGCTGCCACTACCTTTGGTGGGTTAAAGATCACCAATTTAAGTAATGTTAGCATTGCGGGGAATGTAAGTGTGAATGGTCGTATGATATTGAACTCAGGAAATCT
>JAYWII010000106.1:0-34546 GCA_043788995.1 Chitinophagaceae bacterium
CATTCGATGGTATTTTTCACAATCTAACTTATAGAATGATAAAACATAAACCAGTTTTTATAACACAATTAAAATGGAGTAGCTAAAAGACTACTTCGATCTTTTTAAAAAATGAATAAAGTAATTGACACACACCTGCATACCTGGGATTTGCAACAGTTAGATTATTATTGGCTAAAGGGCGATACTTCTATTTTAGCAAAGGATTATTTTTTAGATGAAGTGGCGCTCAATTTTGTAGAGGCTGGCGTTACCAATGCCCTTTTGGTGCAGGCTGCCAACAGCCTTGCAGAGTCTGATTGGTTGTTAAGTCTGGCAGAGGTACATGAATGGGTAGCTGGAGCAGTAATATGGTTGCCGCTTGAAAAGCCGGAAGCGGTGCATGCTGCTTTGGAAAAATATCAACCTAATCCTTATTTTAAAGGAGTTCGCCATCAAATACATGATGAGCAAAATAATGAGTGGTTGCTGCAGCCAACTGTTGTAGAAAGCTTAGCGTTATTAGCCGGGAAAAATATCCCCTACGATTTGGTTGGTACTAAACCTGCACATATTGAGACAGCTATAAAAGTTGCTGAAAGAATCCCTTCATTAAAAATGGTTTTTGACCATTTAAATCAACCACCCAATGCTGTATCCAAAGAATGGGATACTTGGACGGGGCTAATGAAGGATGCCGCTGCACACGCCAATTTTTATGCAAAAATTTCCGGCCTTGGAACTACTACGGCCAAGCCCTTTACATGGGATGCCGGCGATATAGCACCTTGTGTAGAATTTGCATTAAAGGCGTTTGGAACAGACAGGGTTTTTTGTGGAGGAGATTGGCCGGTATCGCTGCTTGCTGGTTCTTACAGTTATACCTGGCAACAATACCAAGCTGTTTTCAATACCCTGCTAACAGCGTTTGAAAAAACAAAAGTGTATCAACACAATGCAGAAATATTTTACAATCTGTTGCCTGATAATTTTTAACCTGTTCAGCTATTTTTATGAAAGAGATGCAAATTATTGATACCGTGCAAATGCCTTTGAAAGCAATGCCCATTTTTATTATTGGTGCTGGCGGCATAGTAAGGGATGCCCATTTGCCGGCTTACAAAATAGCTGGTTTCCCTGTAGCAGGTATTTATGATAATGATATAGAAAAGGCAACAGCCCTTGCAGGTGAATTTAATATTCCAGCGGTTTTTATTTCTTTAGACCAGATGATAGCCAGCGCACCAGATGATGTGGTGTTTGATATCGCTTTGCCTGCATCGGCTATTGTATCTGTATTAGAAAAACTGCCCGATGGTGTTGCGGTATTAATGCAAAAGCCGATGGGGGATAATCTGGAACAAGCAAACCAAATTGTAACGCTATGCAAACAAAAAAAACTAAATGCTGCAGTCAATTTTCAATTGCGCTACGCCCCGTTTATGCTGGCTGCAAAAGATATTATTGCAAAAGGTTTAATTGGAGAATTGTGCGATGTGGAATTTAATATTAATGTATTTACACCCTGGCATTTGTGGCAGTTTATGTACCAAATTCCACGGGTTGAAATTGCATATCACAGTATTCATTATATCGATTTTATCCGTTCTGTATTGGGTAACCCAACAGATGTATATGGCAAAACCACCCAACATCCAAGCTCTCCCGGTTTAGCCTCGGTACGTTCTGATATTATATTGGATTACGGAAACAGCATCAGGGCCAGTATTCATACCAATCACAATCATAATTTCGGCATGCAACACCAACATTCCTATGTTAAGTTTGAAGGCACCGCCGGTGCAATTAAAATACAAATGGGGTTGCTGATTGATTATCCTGCCGGAGTAGCAGACAAATTCGAATATGTTTCTCTAAATGAAAATCCAAACCCGGTTTGGAAAGAAATTGAAATAAATGGCACTTGGTTTCCACATGCTTTTATAGGATCAATGGCTCAGTTAATGTGCTTTGCAGAAGGCTCATCTTCTACATTGGACAATGCTGTTGAAGATGTTATCTGGACGATGCGTTGTGTGGAAGCTGCGTATGAGATAAAGCAACCATCGCAGTATTTGCAGTAACTGTAGGGCATCTCTAAAAACCTTCCGATTCCTCTCTTTTGGAGAGGAATTAAAGGTGAGGTCAAACAAAAAAATAGGTTTTTAGAGATGCCCTAGAATGTTTAATGGTAGTCATTGGTTGTGGATGAAAAAGGCAATAAAATTCTTTGATTTTTCTTAAAGTTAAAATGTAATTATGATGGCTGTAATTAGGATTATATCTTTTTTAGATAGGGCTTTTAAAAGTAAAATTATTCTTCAGATTTTGCTGCTGGTCTTCTACATAAATGTAGGAGCTCAAAAGAATACTACACCTGTTGAAATACTCACCAACACCCGCTCTCAAATAGTATTAAATGGTCAATGGAAATTTCAAACCATTGCCAGTGACGTGGAGCAAGCCAATGAAAATGCATGGGGCAAAATTTGGGTGCCCGGCAGTTGGGGCGGCACCACAGGGAATAAAGTACCAGGTGTAGAAATAAAAAATGCTAACTGGCCTGTAGATTTATCTGCTGTAGATAAAGCATGGTATCAAACCACATTTAATGCGCCAAATAACTGGAAACAAAAATCAATAGAAATTACTTTCTTTAAAATTTCTACTGATGCCACTGTATTTGTAAACGGACAAAAGGCGGGAACAATCAATTGGTACACCGGCACCATCAACATTAGTAATTACATAAAGTACGGCGAGCTGAATAAACTGGAGGTTTTAATAATTGCCACCGCCAATGAAAATGAAGTGCCTGTGTTGATGGGTACGGCCACTTCTCAGCTATCTTTTAAAAAAGCAACCTTGGGAACAAAAGGCATTACGGGGGATGTAATTATTTCAGCAAAGCCAACGAATGCTTTTATCAACGATGTATTTGTAAAAACTTCTTACCAAAAAAAAAGTATTGATATAGATGCTGAACTGGTTGGTATTAATAAAGCGGGTATTGTTACCTGCAACGCAGTAATAAAAAATGGGGAGGGGAAAATTGTAAAAAGCTTTACAGAAAACATTACCGTGGCTGCTGTGGATACCCAACTCCTTCGCATCAACAATCCATGGAGCAATCCGGATTTGTGGGATCTGGATAATCCTGCCCTATACCAGCTCTACCTCAGCATATCTTATAATAACCAGTTGCAGGATACTTATCTGCAAACCTTTGGTTTCAGGGAGTTTTGGGCAGAAGGAAAACATTTTTTGTTGAATGGAAAGCGCATTAATCTTCGACCGTTTTTAGAGGGAGGTGGTAGCGGAATGGATGAAATAATTGATGCCCGGATAGACGGCCTTAAAAAAAATGGGTTCAACTTTAGTGAGATATGGCCAGATAATCATGATGAACGTGGCTTTATTGATTATAATGGGGAAACCATGTGCAGGGCAGATAAAAAAGGTTATTTATTAGCTGGGGTAGCGTTAAACTTTTCCAGTTATATGATGAGTTCTACCTGGTCTTTTCAATGGAATAATCCCGGTATGAAAGAGCAATTTGAAAAGCGGATGCAGATTAATCTACGCCGCTTTCGCAATCATCCGTCGGTGGTAATGTGGGCTACCACCGGTAATTTTTTTGGTGATAATCAAGATCAAAACCCGGTAAACATTGGCCGAAAAAACTGGATAAAAGATGCCAACTGGAACCGCAATGCAAAGGCGGGAGAAGAAGCCATTAGCATTATAAAAAAATATGATTCTACCCGGCTGGTATTTACGCATCATGGTGCCTATGTGGGAGATGTGCATACCTTAAATTTTTATCTTAATTTATTGCCACTGCAGGAACGGGAAGAATGGATGAGTGCTTATAGCAAAAACGGCGAAATACCTTTTATGGCGGTGGAGTTTGGTACACCTCTTTCTTGCACATTTTTACGAGGCCGGAATGGCTATGGCCCTAATGTACAAACGGAGCCGTTGGTTACTGAATTTACTGCTATGTACCTTGGTAATAAAGCTTATCAAAACGAACCAGCTTCTTATCGAACTTTAATAAAAAATCATTTTATAAAAGAACAAACTTACCAGGCATGGCATGGCCCTGTGGAAATGGAAAAAATGTGGAGTTTTCAGCAATTGCAAAAGTTGTTTACTACCAATACCTGGCGTAGTTGGCGTGCGTATGGAGTTGATGGGGGAATGTTGCCGTGGAGTAACGGGCATGGTTGGGTACAAAATGGCACAGCCAGTAAAAAAATAGCCATGCCTCCATTTGCCGATGGCAGAAAAGGTGCCTGGTATGCTACGGCAGATAATGCCGAAATAAACTTTTTACAGCCGCCTGCCTGGAATGTGTTGCCGGCAGGCCAGGCTTTTAAAAAAAATAACAATAGTACGCTGGCTTACATTACCGGCTCTGCCGCCGCATTTACGGCCAAAGACAATCATTTTTACATCGGACAAAAAGTAGAAAAGCAATTGTTCTTTTTTAATGATAGCCGCTTTAATCAAAGCGTAAAATGGGAATGTATTGTACTGGTGAACAATCGAGTAATCCATCGGGAAAAAAGTACCATTCCTTCAATTTCCATTGCACAAAAAGCGGCCGTAGCTATTCATTTTAAAACACCTGAAACAATAAAAACCAATAAAGTGGATGGTAATATTTTGTTGACTGCAACCATTGGTAATACAGTTCATACAGACACATTTCCCTTTAGGATATATAAAAATACAGCGCCACTTACAAAACAAGTTGTGCTGTATGACCCGGTTGGCAAAACGAGCAAGATGCTGCAAAAATTGGGTTACCAAACTAAAGAATGGAAAGGCGAAATGAATGTGCCATTGGTGTTAATTGGCAGGGAAGTACTTTCATCAAAGTATTCATTACCGCAGCCTTTGCAAACCTATATTGCCAGCGGCGGCAAGGCCATTGTGTTTAACCAGCATCCTGATAGTGTTTTGCATAAAAAAGGTTTTCGTACTTCACAATATATCTCCCGGTACGTTTTCCCAATCAATAATTTGCATCCGGTTACTAAAGGGTTAGATGAATTTGATTGTAGAAACTGGACAGGTAGTAGTACTATAATAGAACCGTATCCAACCAGTACTCCCGATAAATTTCAAACCGATGGCAAGTCAAATTTTTCTTACTACGGGTGGCATTGGGGCAACCGCGGCGGAGTAGCCACAGGTGCTATTGAAAAGCCACACAACAGTGCTTGGCAGCCTATTTTAGAAGCAGAGTTTGATATGGCTTACAGCCCGTTAATGGAGTTGCCTTATAAAAATGGATTACTTATTTGGTGTGCTTTAGATTTGGAAGACCATGCCGGAGAAGATCCGGTGGCAGCTATTATAACTAACCAGTTAATTGATTATGCCGCCAATAAAAAATTATTTCCCCGCAATAAAATTACCCGGTATATGGGTGATGCTGAAAGTGAAAAGTTATTAATGATTGCTGGTGTGCAATACAGAAAAGTAACGGAAGTAGATAAAAGTGCAGATTTGTTAATTTGTGGAAATATAAATGCTACTCAAGAAAAGCAACTACAGGAATTTATAGTACAAGGAGGCAAAGTCTTGGTATTGCCACGCAAAAAAGCCGGTAGTTTTATGGGTGTTAATTTTGTGTTGGATACAGCCAGTATTGGAGGCAGTTCTATTCCCCAATGGCCACAGTCAGCGGGCTTATCCATCAGTGATGTGAGGTTCAGGGCCGCTGCATCTATTATTAAAATTAGTGGTGGTTGCCAAACAGCTATACAAGGGTTGTTAGGTAGAAAAAATTTAGGAAAAGGGACCAGTATTTTTTCACAATTTAACCCTGAGGTTTTTAATGCAGATTCGCTTACTTATTACAGGTACACCCGCTGGCGGCAAACAAGAGCTTTATCGCAGGTGCTGGCTAATATGGGAGCCTCGTTTAGCAATGATGAAGCTATATTTATTGATCAGGCTAGTGAACCAACAAGCGTATCATTAGAGGGCGCATGGAAAGTTGCATTTACAAAAAAATTGCCTGGTGCAAACTCCTATGAAGAAAGGCACATTGACAGTGGTATTACAGCAACCGCCACCGTATTGGTAGCAGAAAATGCAGACGAGTCCGGCATGGTTGATATTGCTAAGCCACAGGAAATTGAGTCGGCAAAATTTGATTGGGCTGGGCTTGATGGAGAAATGGTTTATCGAACAAAAATTAGCATTACACAAAAAATGGCACGGCAAGATTTGATTCTAAGCCTTGGCACGTTGGATGATTTTGATGAAGTGTACATCAACGGTGTAAAAGTTGGTTTTACAGACAGCACCACAACAGATAGCTGGAACTACAATCGGAATTACTTAATAAAAGCAGGTGTGTTTAAGACAGGCAGCAATAGTATCGCTATCAGGGTTTTCGATCACTTTGGTGGTGGTGGCGGTTTTAGTCCGGGATATTTAAAACGGGAAGTAAAAATAATAGAGGATGGAAATAATAAACCGGTAAAAATGTACCATGCAGACTACCGGGATGACTTTGAATTGGGCGATAATCCGTTTAGGTATTTTAGGTGGTAGGAAATGGTGGGGATATATACGCCAAAGTTGTTGGAAGAAATATTAATGCTACACCTTTTAACTTATTTTGGTAATATACTTTTTGCTGGATGAATGATGTATAGTAAAATTTTCATTTTATCACCTAAACCCGAACAGGCGATATAAGGATATGATTTACAATTTTAGATTGTGCAATTTTAAAAACGTTTATAACGAATAATATATTTCTATTGCGGTTTGAGAATAATGAAATACAAAAACTTTTGTAATGGCTATTTTCATGGTGTAATTTTTTGTCTGATAATAAATGCCCCGTATTTACATTTTGCAAATTTAATATTGGGCACCGCAACTTTACAATGTTCTAAAATGTTAGAGTGTATCAAATGGTTTTTAAGGCAACAAGGGAAATAAAATATAATTGTAAATTATAAAAGGAATCTTGGTATAATTATTTTTTAAGTTGAGTTAATGGAGCAACTAAATGTGGTCGTACAATTTCATATTGAGTAAAAAAGTTTATGCAGTAATTTGCTATTATGCAATGCTGCAGCTACATGTGGCTGCACAAATAACGCCCAATTTTACCGTTGATAATAGTAGTGGATGTTCTCCTTTAAAAGTTAATTTTACAAATACTACAATTGGTCAGTCTGCCAATGCCACCTGGCTCTGGGATTTTGGCAATGGTAATACTTCCACATTAAAAAATCCTGGAGCGGTTTTTATTGAGCCGAAGGTTTTTTCAGTTTCACTTACGGTTACAGAAGGGGCTGTCAAATCCAGCATAACCCTGCCTATATCAGTATATAAAAAACCTGTTGTAGATTTTAGTTTTTTTCCACTATTGGGTTGTTCACCTTTAACTATAAGTTTTATTGCCAATGCACTGGCAGGCGATGGAAGTGTCAGCAATTATAGTTGGAACTTTGGTGATGGAACTCCAAATGTAGTTACCAATAAGGACACTATCAGCCACTCGTACAACGATGGAATATTACCTGCAATAAGCCTCACTGTAACCAATACTTTTGGGTGTGCTTCAACACTTACAAAAATTAATCGACTCACTTTATTTCAAAAAGTAACTGCTTCGTTTACAGCATCAACCCTTGCGGTATGCAGTACCACCGATTCTATACAATTTACCAACACTAGTACTGGAGGAGGGCAACTGAGTTACCAATGGGATTTTGGAGATGGCAGCCCCCCAGCTACCGTAAGGTCGCCCAGCCATCGTTATGCTAACAGCGGCTTTTACACTCCATCTCTCACTGTAAATAGTAATGACGGTTGTAGTGCTACCATACAAGGCAGTCCAATTAATATTGGCAAGGTCATAGTAGATTTTGCACTTCCAACTCTTGCCTGCACAAATAAATTTATTCAGTTTACTAACACTAGCACAAAGCCATATACCAAAGCCGAGTGGTTATTAGATGGTTTACCCGCCATCGGTAGCCGTAGTTTGCCGGATAAGTTTGATACCACCCTAACCGAGCCAACTACCCACAGCATAAAACTGATAGTTTATTATGGCAATTGTACAGTGGAAGCCGTAAAAACTTTTACTGTATTTCCTTCACCAGGGCTAACTAATTTTATAGCAGAACGCAAGGATTCTTGTGTCTTTCCTACTACCTATAATTTTAGGGACACTTCATCGGAATCTACTTCATGGCTATGGCAAGGACTTCGTAATATGGACACATACGGCACCACACCAAATGTTGCTCACTCGTACACTTCTGGCGTAGAAGAAATTGTGACTTTACTTGCGGGTAATGTATTTGGCTGTACTACTCTTTCAAGTAAGTACATATACTTTGGTAAAAAAAATCTTCGTGTTATTGCAACTACTCCCGGTCCTTACTACGGTTGTAAGGGTTTTAGAGTTGGCTTTGGTGCAAATTTTGATTCTTCCATAAGAAGTTTTAACTGGGATTTTGGAGATGGCAGCCCGTTGAGTACAGACTCTACGCCAGTGCATCAATTTAATGTTCCCGGAAACTATATTGTACTTTTAATTGTAGTCACAGTTGAAGGTTGCACCGAATTTTTCACTTTTAATCAAACAATTGTAGTTGTTGAACCAACCAATTTTGATTTTGCTATAACCTCGGCCAATCCTGTTTGCGGCAATAGTGCTACTACTTTTGAGGCACTGCCAGACTTAACCAGCGGATGGAAGTATAGATGGTTTTTTAATGACACCCTTTTAGCATCTGGCTTCGAACCCAGTGTAACTGTAAAGTTTAGGTATGATACCTTGTACACTGCTACACTTATTGCTGATAACAATGGGTGCAGCGATACCGTGACTAAAACAAATTTTGTGAGGGTTTTGCCCCCTTTTGCTAAAATTGGCAACAGTTTTAATACTTGTGATGAAGACAGGTCTGTAATACGCTTTACAGAAAAATCTATCGGGGCTCAGCGCTGGAGCTGGAATTTTAGTGATGGTAATTTTGAAAACTACAATAGTTTTAGGGATACGGTGAGGCACAGCTTTAGTGCAACCAGCCCATATGAAATTGTGTTGCGTGCTACCAACGGAAGCTGCACCACCTCCGATACGCTGCAAGTGTTCGTATTGTTAAAACAGGCCCCTGTTTTATCCTCTACCCAAACTAGCGTGTGCACTAATGATATCATTAATTTTCAACTTTCAAATTATGAACCGAATTATGAAAACTTTAGTAGGCCATACGCTGGTTTTTACATTTTCAATAAGCAATACGAAGATTTAACTACCTGCAATGCTGAACTCAGCATATTTACCGAATTCAGAACCTGGCAAGGACAGGTAAGTGGCACTATGAAAAATTTTGATACCAGTAAAAATCAACTTAGGTTAATTACGCTATCAACCTACTTTAATTGCCCGGATACCAGCAATTTTATACCCATGAAAGTGCTGGGGCCAATTGCCAATTTTAAAATAGAAAATCATTCAGGATGTTACAACGACCCTTTAGTGTTTACAGATTCATCCAGTGGTTCCAGAAATGTTGCTATCGTTCGCTGGGAGTGGAACTTTGGAGACGGCACCACAAAAGTAGATACTTCTGGCGGCACTATTAGCCACCAATACAAAGCACCGGGGAGTTACTTAGTTGTTTTACAAGTAACAGATGCAAATGGCTGCACCAGTAGCAGCCGCCGAGATACTAACGTTGTAAATATTACAGGTCCAAAGGCTGATTTTGCTGCCACAAATTATACCGTTTTGGTAAATGAATCTGTTAAGTTTTACAACACATCTTCCTTTATTATTACAGATACTTTAACTGGAGTAACCCCTTTTAAATGGATACTCAATGATGGCAGTTTTTCGGTATTGGATAGTTTTGCCCTCACATTTAGTTTGCCAGGCCGATATACTTTTTCTATAGTAACCTTTAATCCATCCACAGGTTGCCACGACACGGCCACAAAGGTAATTACCGTAAGATTGGCCAATAAAACCTTCTCACATTCCCTTGCCTACAGCGGAGCAAATTTTTGTGTTCCTGTTACTGCAGGCTTTAGCAGTATTGCCAATAATGTACTTACCGTATCGTGGAATTTTGGAGATGGTACTATAGTTACTAACCAGCCAAATGCATCGCATATATACAAGGAGCCAGGTATCTATAAGGTGCAATGCTTTACTACATTTGTAAATAGTCAAATAGATACTACAGAAGAATTTGTGGAGATAAAAGGCAGCATTGTAAAACTCCTGTCCAATAAATTATTTGGCTGTAACTCAATGGATGTAGTATTTACAGCCTTAAATGGCAACGCCGCTGAATTAAATTGGGATTTTGGTGATGGTAAATTATTCAGTACAACAGATACTGTCATTACTCATTCTTACAATAAGCCCGGCATTTATTCACCTGTAGTAATCAGTAACAACACATTTGGATGCACTTCTTCTGCTGAACTTATACAAAAATTGGTGGTTGACACACTGAATTCATCCTTTACAATTACATCACCTGTATTGTGTGACTCTGGCAGTAACCGCTTTATATCACAAGCCATAAGCCTTGTTAACACACAAATACAATCACCGTTGCAATATAGTTGGATAGTGAATGAGGCAAATTTTACCGACACTACTTATTTGCAAGATGCCAACTACTTTTTTAGCAGGCAGGGGCAACACAGGGTCATACTCAATGTAACAACAGCCTTTGGTTGCCAACAAACTATCAGCAAAACAGTGGAAGTAAGACAGGGCGTGCAGGCGATTATTGCAGGGCCAACACAGCTTTGCGTTGGCGATAACGCTATTTTTTCAGCAACAGCAACTTCTGTTAACCCACAGCTTCAGTGGCAATGGAATTTCAGCAACAACAGTTCATCGGCCTTACAAAATCCTCCAACTCAATTTTATAATTCTATAGGCACCGGGCAAACAAAATTAATTGCAACTGATGGCTTTTGTGCTGATACTGTTTTGCAGCCTTTGAGAGTTTATCCGTTGCCTGTTATCTCATTTAACCCAGCAATGCCGCAGTTTTGCAAACAAGACAGTATTACCATACAAGCTACAGGCGGTAGTACTTATTTATGGAATTCAGCTCAGCCTATCATTAGTTTAAATGGTACTGCTATAATTGCTAAGCCATTAATCAGCTCATATTATGCTGTGAATACAATAGATGCTAACGGTTGTAGTAATAAGGATTCTGTATTGGTAAGAGTGATAGCCCCGTTTTCTTTAGTCTATACTTCGGCACCATTTATTTGTGAGGGTAACACATTGCAAATTAATGTAAGTGGTGCCAAAAAATATACCTGGATCAATAACATAAACGGACTAAGTAATACTGCGATATCCAATCCTTTTGTGACTCCCGTAATCAATTCAGTTTATACAGTGGTAGGATTTGATGAATTTAATTGCTTTTCTGACACTGCTAACATTTCGGTACGGGTAAGTAACTTACCAGTAGTTAATGCTGGTGCAGACCAGTTGATACCCGGTGGAAGTTCTATACAGTTGAATCCTGCGGTAACGGGTGCCACAAGCTATCTTTGGTCACCAGCAAGTTACCTGAGTTGCACTCAATGCCTTGCCCCTAAAAGTACCCCCATTACAGATGTTACATACACGCTAAGCGCTTTTAATGCAGATGGGTGCAAGGCGTCAGATGAAGTGGCCATAAAATTAATTTGTAATAGAAACATTGTTTATATCCCTAAAGCTTTTTCTCCCAATGGCGATGGGGTAAATGATTATTTTTTACCCGTTGCTAATGGTGTAAAAAGCTGGCCCGCAATTATTATTTATGATAGATGGGGTAAAATTGTTTTTGAAAAGCGAAATGTCATTGCCAGCGACCGCACTAATCAGTGGGATGGCAATAATAAAAAAGGCATTCCTATGGCAGCGGGTGCCTTTATATATTTTATTACCGCAGCCTGCGATGGAGGCGCTCTTTTTCAATATACCGGAACGGTATTACTGATAAGATAATTGGAATTACGACTAGCAAATTATCAGCATCACCTTAGCAGATGACCATAACTCAATTTTACTTTTGCATCATTTTTTTTCTTTTCCACCTGTATTAATTCTACTATTCTCATTTTATGCTAATATCCTATTGAAAGATGCTAAATAAAAACAGGATAAATGTGAAATAGAATTTTATCTTCATCCAAAGTTTTTACCGGAATTACCGGCTCTTTTGTAAGCGCTTTTTAAGTTAATGTAAAGTGAAGCTGAACAGCCTTTTAAGTGAGATAATTTTTTAAATAATTATTTTCCACCGTGTAAAAATTACAATCTCATATTCTTAAAATACCATTGCATGCCAACTCGTAGAAATTTTATTAAACAGGCCTCTATCGTTACAGGAGCCACCTTATTCCTGGATGTATTTACAAATAATTTATTTGCTGCTGAAGCACAAGAAGGGGAGGAACATACAACCCTGCGCTTTCGGCAGGTGCATTTAGATTTTCATACCAGCGGATTAGTGGGCGGTATTGGAAAAGATTTCGACCCGGATAAATTTGCAGCTACCTTGCTAAAGGCAAATGTAAATTCAGTTACAATTTTTGCAAAATGCTGCCATGGTAATTTCTATTATGATACAGAATTATTTGCTGATTTAATACACCCCAATCTTGTAAATCATAACTTATTAAAGCAGCAAATAGAGGCTTGTCATAAGGTTGGAATTCGAACACCCATTTACACCGTTATTCAATGGGATGTTAAACAAACTCATTTGCATGCAGATTGGTTGATGCTTGATATAAAAGGTAATCCAATAGGCACAGCACAAAATGAAGCTGGGTTTATGCGCCATCTATGCGTGAACACACCTTACAGTGATTTTACAAAAAAGTATTTTAAAGAAGTACATGAAAAACTACCTGTTGACGGATGGTTTATTGACATCGTTTTTGAAAAGCCCTGCTTCTGCCCATATTGTACAACTGGTATGGAAAAAGCAGGGCTAAATCCGTTAAAAGAAGAAGATGGATTAACTTATTCAAAACAAATGTTTAAGAAATGGAAGGCAGAGATGTCTGAACTGATTCACTCTTACGATAAGAAAGCCACTATTATATTTAACACCGGGCATGTAGGTCCTTATATACGAAACTCAGTTGATAGTTATACTCATCTGGAACTGGAGAGCTTACCAAGTGGTGAAGGTTGGGGATATATGCACTTCCCCATCACTTCCAGATATGCAAGGAACCTGAACAAAGATTTTTTGGGCATGACTGGTAAGTTTCACACAGCATGGGGAGATTTTCATTCTTTAAAAAATAAGTCAGCACTGGAAGCAGAGGTTTTTACCATGCTGGCAATGAATGCGAAATGTTCCATTGGTGATCAACTGCACCCTTATGGAGTATTAGAGGAAGCCACTTATGATTTAATTGGCAGCGTATATAAGCAGGTAGCAGCTAAAGAAGCGTGGTGCCACAACGCAAAAGCTGTATGTGATATTGGTGTGTTAAACGCAGAAGCTTTTGCAGTATTAAAAGCAGATGAAAGGGTGCCTGTACAAAATATAGGGGTAGCAAGAATTTTGCAGGAAGGGAAACACCAGTTTGATTTTCTGGATACAGAAATGCCTTTTGAGCGATATAAAGTGATCATATTACCAGATTGTATTGTGTTGGATAACGACTTACAAACTAAGATAGAAAAATATTTAGCTAACGGTGGCAAAGTAATAGCCTCTTACCAATCGTTGCTTACTTCAGATAAAAAGCGGTTTGCCATAAATGTGGGTGCCACCTATATTGGCGATGCTACCTATAATCCCGACTTTATTAAGCCTGTTGATGATTTTAAATTTGGTATGCCTGATACGCCACTCGTGATGTATCAAAAAGGTGTGGAAGTAAAAGTAACAACAGCAAAAGTACTCGCTGATGTGTATGCACCTTTTTTTAACCGGGCCCCGGAACATTTTTTCTCTCATTTACATGCCCCATCTTCTGGCAAAGTAGTTTACCCCGGTATTATTCAGCAGGGAAGGATCATCTATTTTGCCCATCCTGTTTTTTCTCAGTATGCAAAAAATGCTCCTTTATGGTGTAAACAAATGATGCTTGCGGCAATTGAGCGCTTACTACCAAATCCAATTGTGCAAACAAGTAATACACCTTCCGGTTTAGTAGTTACTGTTAACCAGCAACCGAAACAAAAACGGTATGTAGTACATGCCTTATTTTATGTGCCGGAAAGAAAAGGATTTGATTTTGATATTATTGAGGATACCATCCATCTTACTAACCTAAATTTTACCATCAATTTAAATGCAGCCATTAGCAAAGTAGAGTTGGTGCCTCAAAATAAAAAAATAGATTTTAAAAAAATAGCCAATGGAATTGAATTTGTATTGCCTTCCTTAAAAGGTCATCAGATGATAGCTGTTTCCTATGTATAAAGGTCATCTCTAAATACCTTTTCCTCTCTTTTGGAGTATACTATAAGCGGCGCTGATGTTTCGCTGAAAAGAACTTGGAAATAAAAGAGCCGGAAATTAGGAGGGTCAAGCTCCCCTCTGCCCTTGGAGAGGGGTTGGGGGTGAGGTCTTTTAGCAGTTCTATAGTAGAGGAATTCAAGGTGAGGTCAAACAATAAGATAGCGTTTTTAAAGATGCCCTAAAATGTAGATTGAGCTGCGTTCAAAAAACAAAAATCATTTTGTCGTTCTTAAAAAGTGGTAAGCTTTAGCTCTTGTGATATGGTAATGTCATGAAGGAGATTCAGGGAAATAGTAAAAAAAATGGTAAGGGTTTTATATATTAAAACAATGCTGAGTCAGAATTAAAATAAATTTATTGTGAAAAGAAAATTTAAATCATTGGTCAATAATTTTATGGTGTTGATGGCACTTATGTTGCAAACATCCCTTTCAACATTTGCACAAACTTCTAAACAGGATGCATTCGTTAATAACCTCATTCAAAAACTTACATTAAAAGAAAAGGTGGCATTGATACATGGGATTGGTCATTTCTCAAATGGCAGTGTCCCACGGTTAGGCATACCTTCTTTAATACCCTCAGATGGTCCTCATGGAATTAGAATGGATTTAAATGATGATTGGTCGGCCTCAAATAAGGTGAATGATTCTGGTACGTACCTGCCTGTATTAAATGTATTAGCATCTACCTGGAATAAAAATTTAGCCTATGCCTACGGAGAGGTGTTGGGTAGTGAAGGACGGTACAGAAAAAAGCATTTGATTTTAGGTCCGGGCATTAATATCATCAGGCATCCATTGAACGGGAGAAATTTTGAGTATATGAGTGAGGATCCTTTATTGATAGCTAAAATGGCTGTAAATTATATTAACGGAGTACAAAGCAAGGGCGTTTCTGCCTGTGTAAAACACTTTGCTGCAAACAATATAGAAACCAATAGAAACATTGCAAATGTAACGATGAGTGACCGGGCATTACACGAAATTTATCTTCCTGGTTTTAAGGCATCCGTAATAGAAGGAAATGTAAATGCTGTTATGGGAGCGTATAATAAATTTCGTGGGCAATACTGCACTCATCACGAATATTTGATAAAGAAACTATTAAAAGGAGCGTGGAAATTTAAAGGTTTGTTGATAAGCGATTGGGGTTCTGTGCATGATACGCAAGAAGCCATTTTCAATGGAACTGATTTGGAAATGGGAACTGAATTAAATATGAAGGATGTTGATTATGGAAAATTCTTTTTAGGTGATACGGTTATTTCGCTTGTAAAAAGTGGTATAGTGCCAGAGAGGGTTATTGATGAAAAAGTAAGAAGAGTTTTAAGAACATTATATAAATCCAACGCATTTTCAAAAATGCAAAGTGGAGCCTTCGCAACTCCTCAGCATTCCGCAGTTGCCTTGAAAGTAGCGGAAGAAGGAATGGTATTATTGAAGAATGAAGAAAACGTTTTGCCATTTAGTAAAAGTGAGAATATATTGATTGTGGGAGCCAATGCTAAAAATAAAATGGCAGGTGGCGGAGGCAGTTCTCAGGTAAGGCCAAAGTACGAAGTAACAGTTTTTGAAGGCATCAGTAATTTTTTAGGTAAAGCAGTAAACATTGAATATGCTCCTGGTTATTTGATGCAGAAGAATGCAGGTGCAAGCACAAAACTCATTGAAGAAGCTACCATGAAGGCTGCAAAGGCAGATTTGGTAATATATGTTGGTGGCTGGGCACACGACTATGATAATAGCGGAAACTGGGACAATAGAGCCTTTGACACCGAGGATGCTGATAAAACTGACTTAACAATGCCTTTTGGTCAGGATGAATTACTTAATGCAATTTTAAAAGTAAATAAAAATACAGCCGTTGTGTTATTGGGAAGCGGTGCGATAGATTTTACAAAGTGGATCGATAATGCCCCGGCCATTTTACAGGCATGGTACCCAGGGATGGAAGGAGGCACAGCTATTGCAAACATATTATTTGGTAAAGTAAATCCGTCTGGAAAATTGCCGGTTACCTTACCAAAAAAATTAGAAGATGCACCAGTATTTAAATTTGGTATTGATACCAGTGATCATGTAAATCTTCATTACAAAGACGGAATTTTTGTGGGGTACAGGTACTATGATACTTATAAAGTACAACCACAATTTCCTTTTGGTCATGGTTTATCCTATACCAGTTTTGAATATAGCCGCCTTGTAATTAAAAAAAGTAATGATAAAGTTTACGTGTCTTTTAATATTAAAAACACCGGTAAAGTTTCAGGAAGTGAAATAGCACAACTGTATGTAAAAGACCTTCATCCTGCAATTGAAAAAGCTGATAAAGAGTTAAAAAACTTTGAAAAAATTGAATTGAAGCCTGGTCAGTCAAAGCAGGTGAATTTAGTATTGGATAAATCGGCTTTCTCTTATTACGATGAATCTATAAGCAATTTCAAGTTTGATAAAGGATTGTATAAAATTATGATTGGTGCTTCTTCGCAAGATATTAGAATACAAGGCCAAATAAATTATTGAGGGTTTAAAAAAAATAATTATATCCAGAAAAACTTTATTGAAATAGTAAACTATATGAATCATATTTTAACAGGTGCAATCCCAATTATTCCCACTCCTTTTACAGAGAATGAAGACATTGATCAAGAATCATTGTGTGACCTGATTGAATTTGCAGTTGCCTCAAAATTACCAGCCATTTGTTTATCAGCTTACAGCATTTGCTTTTGATTTCTCTTGCAGACGAGCAACGTGCTTGTTACATTCAATTTAAAATAAAATGCAGAACATATAATTATAAAAAAAACTATAGAATCATACAAATGAAAAAAGTTGCCTGCTACATTTATCTTGCTTTAATTACTCAGCTTATTTACGCTCAAATGAGCAACCAAAAAAAGTATGAGGCTATCCAGCATAGCTTACAATCAGGGTGGGGAACTTTTAACCACAAGAGTGTATTAAGCCACGTATTATTGCCTCAAGGCATTGCATTAAATGTTGGTGTAAAAGTTGCTGGTATTGAAACCAATGGTTATTTAAAAGATGCTTACATTTCATCAAGGGATGCACGACCTGAATTTATTGTCCCCGGCTATCATGCGCTTGATGGCAGCTATACCGATTTAACAATCACCTGGAAGCAAATTAAATTCAGGGTACAAAGCGCCGTTGCAAAAAATAAGGAGCTCGTAATATTAGTTACCCCAATTGAAATACCTGACAGGCCGATCAATATCATTCTGGAAACAGCTATGCTTTGGAATAAGCCTGGGAGTATAAAAAAGTCAGCAGATAAAATTACTTTTTTAGCCGGCAATAAAAATGTGGTAGTACATTCTATTGGCGATGCAATTGAAGAATATGTGCCAGCATCAGCGCCCTATATGGCGGTAAGATTTAATAAAGAAGTGGCCTTTTATACAGGCAGTATGCAAACCCTTCAATCTGTTAAGCAAATCATTGCTGAAAGGAGAGGTGGTTTAGAAAACGAATTTGCTAAATATGCAGCCTTGTCCGAAACGTACAAAGCCATTCAAAATGTAATTGGCTGGAATATTATTTATGATGCTGCACAAAATAGGGTAATATACCCTGTTAGCAGATTGTGGAATGATATTTTTGGTGGGCAAAGTGTGTTGTTTTGCTGGGATACTTATTTTTCTGCTTACATGGCCAGTATGAAAAGCAAAGAGTTGGCCTATGCCAATGCAATTGAAATTACAAAGTCTATTACACCTGGAGGGTTTGTGCCCAATTGGGCAGGTTCTTACAAAAACGCTTCATTCGACAGGTCGCAACCTCCTGTGGGCAGTTTGGTATTTAAGGAACTTTACAGAAAATATAAAGAAAAATGGTTGTTAGAATATGTATTCGATGATCTGCTGAAATGGAATCGTTGGTGGCCCAAAAACCGGGACGATAATGGTATGCTCTGCTGGGGTTCTAATAAAGTACTTCTTCCTTTAATCGGCGATGGAGCAAGCAATGAGTGGCAGGGAGCAGCTTACGAATCCGGGCTTGACAACTCACCTATGTATGACAGTGTACCTTTTAATAAAGCCAATAATATGATGGCCCTGGCAGATGCAGGTTTAATGGGAATGTACATAATGGATTGTAATGCATTGGCGGAAATTGCACAGGTATTAAACAAAAAAAATATTGCTGAAGAATTAACAACAAGAGCGGCAAGTTATCGTATTCAATTGCAAAAGCTTTGGGATGAGCCAACTGGGATATACCTGAATAAACGTACAGACATTGGAATCTTTTCCCAAAAGCTATCACCTACAAATTTTTATCCGATGCTTGGTAAAGCTGCTACGCAACAACAGGCAGAGCGAATGGTAAACGAGCATTTGCTGAACCCGGATGAGTTTAACACTACCTGGATGATGCCTTCTATTTCTAAGAAAGATAGTGCATATAAAGACCAGAAATACTGGCGTGGCAGAATATGGGGACCGATGAATTTTTTGGTGTATTTAGGATTACTTAATTATAATTTACCTGACGCAAGAAAAATAATATCCCAAAAATCAAATCTCCTTTTTATGGAGAATATAAAGATAAATGGATGGGTATTTGAAAACTACAACGGAATTAATGGTAACATTACCGATCAGGCTGATGGTAAAGGAGAGGGTGATAATTATTATCACTGGGGAGCGTTGCTGGGGTTTATTGCATTTATCGAAAATGGATTCATTGAAAGTCCATCTAAGCCTGTTAAATAGTCTTAAACCAGCAGCGGATGGTGTTTGTTTACAAATTTTTAAAACGAAAAGCATAGAAGCATTTTATAAGGCAATTGAAAGATAATACCAGCACACATAATTTTTGAAGTTTGCATAATACAATATAAATGAAAAAAACATTCTTTCTTTCGTTACTAATTATTTTTTCCATTAACTGTTTGGCAACAAATTACTACTTGTCTAACGATGGTAATGATAACAACACAGGCAAATCTCTTGTTAAATGCTGGCTTACTATTGAAAGATTAAATAAACAAAAGCTATTGCCCGGCGACTCTGTATTATTTAAGCGTAACCAAGTATTTAGCGGCCAAATTGTGGTGCAATATTCTGGTACTGTAAAAAGGCAAATTATATATAGTTCATTTGGAGAAGGTAAGGCTGCTGTTATTTCAGGCGTGTTGCCCGTTACAAACTGGCAGCAATTTAAAGAAGGTATTTACAGCACACCATCAAGTTTACATGTGTATAATGTTTTTGTAGATGGCATAATGCAGGTAAAGGCACGGTATCCAAACAGTGGATGGCTTAGAGTGGATGAAGGGTTTGGAAATGGAGTTACTTTTAAAGATGGGATGCTTACCCAGCCAAATGGATTCTGGGAAGGAGCAACTGTACGTTTCCGTGCCTGGGATTGGGAGTTTAGAAGTAGTACGGTAAATAATTTTGCTGCACAAACAATTACTATAAAAGATACTTCGAGTAATACTTTTTCCGCAGGATGGGGATATTACTTCGATAATAAAATGGAAGTGTTAGACACTTTAAAAGAGTGGTATTACAGTGACGCCATGCAGCAACTTTATTATCTTCCTGCACATTCAGATTTTAATACACACCCGGTAGAAGTAACGGTGTACACCACTGGCGTTACCATTGCAGAAAATGTGAGTTACATAACAATCACAAACCTGTCCATACAAAAATTTGAAACTTATGGAATATGGGCAAAAGGAAATAATTCCACTATACGCATTAGCAATTGCTTATTCGAAAACATCAATCAAACAGCCATTGATTTTAACGAAGTTTCTAAAAACTGTAGCATCAACAACAATACAATAAAAAATATTAATGGGAGAGGCATCTCAGCCAAAGAGCCTGAAAGCATGATCATTTCAGGTAATACTATTTCCGCAATTGGCAAAATACCGGGTTATGGCATCAACGGCGTAAATGGGATGATAGGCATAGCATTGGAAAATAATGAAGTAATAAAAGACATTAATTCTCATACAGGCAGTAACAATATTATATCAAATAACAAAATTGACAGTACTGGCTATGTTGGTATCAGGATGGATGGGGCAAACAGCGTTATGGAGAATAATATTGTTAGCAATTGCTTAATTGAATTGAGTGATGGGGCTGCTATATATTGCTGGGCCAAATCAAAATTTTATACGCATGATAATATTATACGTAATAATATTGTTTACAACATTACGGGCAATAACATTGGCACCCCTTCTGAAAGTAATCCCATTGCAAACGGTATTTATATTGACAACAACTGCTATAATATTGCTATTGATGGCAACACTGTATTTAATTCAACAGGCTCAGGCATTCATATAAATTCTGATGCTTATGATAACGTGGTTACAAAAAATACTGTTTACAACTGTAGTGCTGGTATTTCTATCGCCGAATGGGCCAAGCCTAACTCCACATTTGGAAACAGTGTAGAAAATAATATTGTCTTTTCAACCAATCAGCAACAGCGTTGTGTTTCATTGTCAAATTGGCTAATGCCTACTACCAGTAAGCTTGGATGGTTTAATAATAATACGTATGTAAACCTGAAAGAAAAATATATTTTCTCAGAAAGCTATTTAACGCTGGATAAATCTCAAAAAGTATTGAATGAACATTCATTTGAAAGCTGGCAAAAAACCTATGGATTTGATAGTAACAGCATTTACTTGGGACATGAAAACCAATTAAACAAATTTCAGAAATCTGAAATATTAATTAATGAAACAGGAACAGAAAAAAACTATGATTTTACAAACAAAGAATATTATCAGTTAGATGGAAGCAAAATAACTGAATTAAAACTTCTGCCTTTTTCTTCAAAGCTATTAATATATAAGTAGTATGGAAAAACGCTTAATTTTTTTTGTAATTGTTATTCAACATCTTTGGCTCCATCTGCAAAAAGTTTTTTATACTCCATAGGTGTTTTTCCAGTGATGGACTTAAAATATTTATTGAAATTAGAAAAATTATTAAAGCCGCTTTCGTAGCAAACATTTTTTATACTTTCTTTATTTTCAGTTAATAGTTTGCAGGCTTTCCCAATTTTAATTTCTAACAAAAACTGTGAATAAGTTTTTTTTGTTTGGGTTTTAAAATACCTGCAAAAAGCATTGGGGCTTATAAAAGCAACTGTTGCAATTTCTGCCAGTGATATTTTTTTATTAATATTATTTATGCTGTAGTTATAAATATTATTAAGCCTTTCAGTTTCAGATTCATTGTAATTTGTATGAAATCCATTACTGGCAAGTGGTTTTACATCATCAGAAATAGCCATTATATGGAGTGCTTTAATTACTAAAATTATTCTATCGGCACCTTTAGTTGCAAGGATATTTTCTAAAAATTTCCCTACTGCCATTTTTGTTTTTCCAGTTATTTTAAGGCCATTATTTGCATTTTGTAATAATGCCTTTATTTTTTTATTTTCAGGTAAATCTAGGAATTGGGTACCAAGAAAATTTGGAAGGAAATGTGCAACTGTTGCTTCTGCAAATAAATCAGGTTGGCCTTTAAAATAATTTTCATCACATCGCCAATAATGAGGAAGATTAGAACCAATAAGCAAAATATCTCCTGATGTAAACCTGCTTATATGGTCCCCAATAAATTGTAGTCCGCTTCCCTTTTCAATATAAACTAATTCTACTTCAGAATGATAATGCCATTTATTAAAAAAATGGGGAACCTTATCATGCCTGATACTGAATGAATTGAAAGGGGCTAATGATATTTTTAGTAATTCTGGTTTCATGTTACTTTCTGAATACTTTACCGTAAAATTACAGAACCTGTACAATACATTTTATAATAACGATCCAATTGAGTTAATAGTTGTAAAAGCTTTTCTAATGTGATTAACCTTATTTACATTAGCATTGCGTTTAGATTATAAATAGTTCTTTGAAAATATTGTCAGTATTGAGTTTGTCGAGATTTTTACTTGGAAACGATTTGAATTTTTGAAAACTTTGAATTTTATAATTCATTGACTTTCAACTATTATGAATCAGGGCAAATATGTATTCTCCCAGATTATGGGGCTAATTTCTTACAAACAGTTTCAAACCATTGTAAACAGGCACTTTGGCGATTACAAGGTTAGGGATTTTAGTTGTTGGAAACAATTTTTGTGCATGGGATTTGGTCAACTCACCCATCGTGAAAGTATTAGTGATACCATCTTATGTTTAAAAGCAAATTCAAACAAAATGTATCATTTTGGAATTGGTGAAGTAGTTGCCGTTAGCACCATTACAAGAGCAAATGAAAACCGTTCTTATCTCATTTACGAAGAACTTGCCATGTTACTTATTAAAGAAGCAAAGCAACTTTACATAGATGATGATTTGGAAGTACCACTAAAGAGCAACGTATTTGCAATAGATGCTACAACAATTGACCTTTGTTTATCTGCCTTTTATTGGGCTGCTTTTCACAGTACAAAAGGTGGAATAAAATTGCATACACAATTGGATTTAAAAACGTCTATTCCTGAATTTATTTTGTTTTCAAATGCATCTGTACATGATGTGAACGTGCTTGATGTAATAACCTTTGAAGCCAATAGTTTTTATATAATGGACAGAGGCTACGTTGACTACAAGCGGCTTTACTTTACAAGATTCATTGCTGTGATGCCTTTTTTGTTACAAGAGCAAAGGATAATATGAATTACCGGAGGCTATATTCGCACCCAAAAGACAAAGCCAAAGGCATATTATACGATCAAACTATTCTACTAAATAACTACTATGCTTCGAAAGATTATCCCGAAAAAATCCGAATCATAAAATTCAGAGATGAACAGACAGAAAAAGAATTAATTTTTCTTACCAATAACTTTCAACTCAAGGCAACAGAGATAGCACAATTGTACAAACACCGATGGAAAATTGAATTATTTTTTAAATGGATAAAACAGCATCTCAAAATAAAATCCTTTTGGGGACAAAGCGAAAATGCAGTGAAAACCCAGGTATGGATTGCTGTGTTAGTTTATGTACTTGTAGCCATTGCAAAAAAGAAATTTATGCTTAACCATAGCCTCTACGAAATTTTACAGATTTTCAGAAGCTGTTTGAGTTACTTAAATTTTTTACCCATCAGGATCATCATTGCAATAAGTACAAAGCTGATAGCTGATTCTTTAGTTCTTTCGTAATCCATCACCAGTCGTTTATAATTCAGGATCCATGCAAAGGTTCTTTATACTATCCAGCGTTTGGGTATTACCTGCCAACTGCTGCTGTCGCTTCGTTTTACTACCTCTAATTGGATACCCATTTTCTTTTTTAAATATTTTGCTATGTCTCCTTGATACCCGCCATCTGCTAATATTTTTTCTAACCGGTCTTCCTCAAATCGCAAGTCGTATAAACAATCAAATACCTCTTTAGCTCCTTTACTATCATGTATGTTTGCTGGATGCGCCACTATACAAATCAGTAAACCCATTGTATCTACAATAATATGCCTTTTGCTCCCTTTTATTTTCTTGTTGCCATCAATTCCCCGCTGCTGGCCGCTTATAGAACTCATCCGTACACTATGACTATCTATGATACCTAAACTTGCCGATTCTTTCCTCCCATTGTTTTTTCGCAGCGCCTTACGCAATTCCCGGTGGGCAACTGGACGCTGTCCGCAGAATTTCAGAGTGCTGAAAATCAATCAAGTAAGATTTTGCGGACAGTGTCCGCAAAATCTGAGGATAAGCTTTATACAGGTCTTTACAAAGGTATAAATGCCTTTCTCTTATGGATTTTAATCCCTTTTTTAATAGACTTTCAGCGATGGCTATAAAAAGTTGTTTACCATAATCCGCCAGGTCTTTTCCACATTGTTCGTACTCTGCGATGTAATAACCAATAATCCAGTTTCGAAGGGTTGAAGCTGTATTAACCTGCCTTTGAACTTTATCCAGGAAAAAAGCATTTGTATCCTGAATAGTAGTTGTCAAATTTTCAAGTGTATTTAAAGTTGGCACATTTTTATTCGTTTTCATTTTGTTTGATTTAATGCTTTGAAAAGTTTAATCAATAAAATCATTTTGTGTTGCCGGGCTATTTTTAAATGAAGTAAGCCTTTGGGCAAATTCCTTTTTCACTTCCTTTTCAAAACTGTCGAGATAGTTTTCTGTAGTCTTTATATCGCTATGCCCCAATGCTTCCTGTATATATTCTGTACTGGCACCGGAACGTTTAAGAACTGTGGAGAAAGTATGTCTTGCTACATACGTGGTTCCTTTTTTATCAATTTCCAAATTTTTAAGTATGCGTTTCATCCAATCGTTAATAAAGCTTACAAAAAGCTGCATTAGTTCGTATTGCCGCAATGGAGAAATACCAGGCTCCATTACAGGGAAGATATAATTATTAGGAGATTTATCTTTATTACTCCAACGTTCCATGATGGCTTTCATATCATCGTTAATGAAAACTGTAATTGGCTTTGGGTCGCTACGCAATGCTCTTTCGGTTTTGCTGCGCTCAAAAACTATGTATTCATCATGAATATTTTTATATTTAAGACAGGCAATATCTTTTGGATTCATACCATTTCCAAAGTAGCTGAACAACCAGTAGTCCTTTGCTTTTTGTTCACTTTCATTTTTGGGATCGCATTTATAGTAGTATATCTTTTTTATGTCTTTTAATTCAAGTGCCTTCTTTGTATTTTTTGAAGCAGGTATCTTATACTTACGTCTTCCAAATGGATAACATTTTTCTTTTTTAATGATACCATCTTCAATGGCTTCGTTAAAAATTGTACGGAGTGGCCGCAAATACATACCAATAGTAGTTTTAGAAATATCCTGGCTAGTAAGCCAGTTCTCATATTCATATAAAAAGGAAATAGTTATTTCTTTAAAATGAACATTCCCCCTGAATTTCTTTAATGATACATAGCTGCAATGGTAATACATGCCGGAACTAATCCGGCCTTCTCTTAAAACTTTTTTTATAAAGTTCTTATAACAGAAATAAATAGTATCAGGCATCGAATCCTCTTCCAGCAGGATAGGAAATTTTTTACTAAATGAAGAGTAGTCAAATTCACTTGTATTCTTAGAAGGAATGACGGGCTTTAATTTTCTCGGACGAAATAGAATAGGGTTATTAGAAATAAATTCATTTTCAAAATCAGTAAAACTAAATGAGCCTAAGTCCTTAACTGCATTTTCTGCAGTCCTTTCGATCTCTTTTAATTTATCCCGGATAGTTTGCAGTTCATTACTGATTCTTGACGCAGAAAGTTTATCATATTCATCTTTTGTTAAATCAAAGATGGTTTGATAATACTCCGTAACCCGTTCAAATGTTACCCGTAGTTTAACAGGATACTTGTTACTTTTTTTAATCCTACGGGTGTCGAGGATGATGCTTAATGTTGTAGACATAACTTATAATTTTTCAATTTCGCAAAATCTTTCCCTTCAAACATTTGCAAACAAACCATAGTTAAACGGCACTCGAACGCCATAAAGATCAAAAAGCAATAATCATGCAACAATTTGAAAATGAATACTTTAAGTTAAAATCAGTTAAACTAAGTTAAGATCAATAAAGAATTTTATCCTTCTTACAAGCAGAGGGTCGGCGGTTCGACCCCGTCAACTCCCACAAGGCCTCACAGAAATGTGAGGTTTTTTTATTTTAAGCCAGCTTTACAGAATAAAAAACAAAACCCCACATTATTGTGAGGTTTTTATATAATAATGAAAATACAAAAGATCAATTCATCTGCAATGCCGGCAACCGGTAACTCTGTGCATCATACACAAATAATTCATCCACTTCTAAAGTCCAGTATTTGGCCAACGGAGATTTGGTAAGGTACCCGTTCACTTCTTTTTTTGTAAGTGCATTCATAATGATCCAGCAGCGCTGTGTTTCCATGCTTACAGAGTAATAATCTATTATGCCTTTATCAATAAGGCTGTTGATATACACCCGGTGAGGGGGAACCAGGCTCATGAATTCGTCATCCATTTCAAAATGAATGGTTACCTGGTATTTGATGCTTTGTTTTTCAGTTAAATTTTCCATGGTACAATACTGTTTTGCCACGCTGGTTTAAAAGGAGTGGTAATTTTAATATAATTATCAGTAAAGCCTTCCATCATTCCATTCTGCCCCTGCGATTCAAATAATACCTTTCTAATTTGTCCAACGTGCTGGCTGGTGAAATATTGCATTTTTTGATAGCTTAAATTCCGCAACTGTTTGTTTCTTTCATTCCTTACCTGTACAGGCACTACAGGTTTCATTTCTGCTGCATGGGTATTGGCTCTTTCTGAATAAGTAAATACATGCAGGTAAGAAATATCCAGGGAATGTAAAAAATCAAACGTCTCTTTAAAGTCTTCATCCGTTTCTCCCGGGAAACCAACGATTACATCAACACCTACGCAACAATGTGGCATCATGGTTTTTATCAGGCCCACACGTTCGGTGTACAATTCCGTTTTATAACGTCTTCTCATCTGACTGAGAATCTTATTGCTGCCACTCTGCAAAGGGATATGGAAATGCGGCATAAATTTTTTGCTGTTACTTACAAACTCAATGATCTCGTTGGTAAGCAGGTTGGGCTCAATGGAAGAGATGCGGAAACGCTCAATGCCTTCTACTAAATCCAGCTGAGTGATTAAGTCTAAAAAATTCTCTTTTTTATTTGAAGCTCTTTTTAAGCCTCCCCCACCGGGGGAGGTTTGGAGGGGGCTTTTTCCAAAATCCCCCAGGTTGATTCCTGTCAACACAATTTCTTTTGCACCCTTTACTGCTATATCATTTACCAAAGCCACCACATTATCAATACTATCGCTGCGGCTTTTACCCCTGGCTAATGGGATGGTGCAAAAAGAACAATTATAATCACAACCATCCTGCACTTTTAAAAATATCCTGGTTCTGTCATTTACAGAATGGGAGGCAGTGAATATGTTTACATCTTCAATATCGCAGCTGCAGATCTTGGTTGCATCGCCTTTGGTGATCTCTTTTAAATGGTGGGCAATATTGAATTTTTCGGCCGCACCCAACACTAAGTCAACACCGGGGATTTCAGAAATCTCCTTTGGTTTGAGTTGTGCATAGCAGCCGGTGATAACCACCATTGCTTCCGGCGCTTTCTTTTGTATGCGGCGTACCAGGTACCTGCATTCTTTGTCTGCATTATCCGTTACAGAGCAGGTGTTGATCACATACACATCTGCCACTTCATCAAAATTCTTTTTCTCAAAACCATCGTTCTCCAGCAACCTGCCAATAGTGGAGGTTTCTGAAAAATTCAGTTTGCAGCCCAATGTATGTAGTGCGACGGTCTTTTTCATTTGCTGCAAAGATAAGCACCCATAAGAAATTTATAGATGAACAGTTTGTAAGTATTCCTTCAAAAAATGACCGCTCCATTTTGTGCTTTTGCCAATGGAATGTTAAAAAATTATTGCTTTGATGTTCAATTACAGTATTATCTAAAATTTAATAAGAGGCGTTTTATAGCCACAGTCGCATCAGCTATATATTAAATAGTTGTAAATTTCAGCAGCAAATTTTGAATGAATTTGAGCTCCCGGTTTATTAAACTAATAAACATGATAAAGTATTTATTTAATTCTATTTTTGTGAGGAGATTGTTGGGGTATGAAATTAATACTGGGGTAATTTGTTAATCATTTTCTTTTGATGGATACGGCATGAAAATAAAATCTTTCCTTGCAAAACCTTTTGCTAACTATATACACAAACAGATAAAGAAGGGAATGGAAACTGCTTTGCATGATCAGCAGGATATTTTCAACCACTTAATAAAGGCTGCTGCCAAAACAGAATTTGGTAAAGAACATGGATTTGAAAATATCAAAACACATGCGGATTTTGTAAAGCAGGTGCCTATCAGGGATTACGAAGAATTCAAACCTTACATCGAAAAAATAAAACAGGGTAAGCACAACATCCTGTGGAAAGGCCAGCCCATCTATTTTGCAAAGACAAGTGGTACCACCAGCGGTGTAAAATATATTCCCATCTCCAAAGATTCTATTCCCAATCATATCAATTCGGCACGTAATGCACTGCTGTGCTATATGGCAGAAACCGGCAACACACAATTTGCAAATGGTAAATTAATTTTCTTAAGCGGCTCGCCGGAACTGGAAAGAGTGGGAGGTGTACCTACGGGAAGATTAAGTGGCATCGTAAATCATCATGTGCCAAAATATTTACGTTCCAATCAATTGCCCAGTTATGAAACCAACTGCATTGAAGAGTGGGAGGAAAAATTAGACAAAGTAGTGCAGGAGACCATTAACCAGGATATGACCCTCATCAGCGGTATTCCGCCATGGATGCAGATGTACTTTGACCGGCTGAATGAAAAGAGCGGCAAAAAAATTGGCGACCTGTTTCCCAATTTTAATTTGATGGTGCAAGGCGGTGTAAATTTTGAACCGTATAAAGCAAGGTTGTTTGAAAGTATTGGCAAAAAGATAGACTGTGTGGAGGTATTTCCTGCAAGCGAAGGTTTTTTTGCCTTCCAGGATTCTCAGCATGCAGAAGGTTTGTTATTGAATACCAACAGCGGTATCTTCTTTGAATTTGTACCAGCGGCAGAAATTTTTAACAGTAACCCCACCAGGCTTACGTTGGCTGATGTAAAGGTGGGGGAGAATTATGCGTTGATCGTAAATAACAATGCCGGCCTATGGGCTTACAATATTGGTGATACCATCAAATTCGTTTCCACCAACCCTTACCGGATCATAGTAAGCGGAAGAACGAAACATTATATTTCTGCTTTTGGAGAGCATGTGATAGGGGAGGAAGTGGAAGCAGCTTTACTGAAAGCCGCCGGTGAAGAGCAGGTACAGGTAACTGAGTTTACTGTGGCGCCAATGGTAGCAACTGACAATGGAAAAAGTTATCATGAATGGTTTATTGAATTTGAGCAGGCGCCGGCAGATATGCATGCCTTCGCAAAAAAGATTGATGATAATCTGCGCCAGAAAAATGTGTATTACGATGACCTGATTGGCGGAAGTATTTTGGAGCAACTGAAAATTTCGGCACTGAAAAAAAACAGTTTTATTGATTACATGAAAAGCATTGGCAAACTAGGCGGACAAAACAAGGTTCCAAGGCTGAGTAACGACCGAAAGATTGCTGATGAATTAACAAAGTGGGTGCAATAGATTTTTCAATGATTTCAACATTCTGTTAGAAGGTTGAAAAAAAATTGCACATTGTATTTAAAAAAAATATATTTTTGTGCCCTAATCGAAAAAGAATCAGGAAGTGAAAAATTCTTATTTACATATTAACAACACAGAATGCAAGAGCATCTTGGCTACCTGCAATGTTGTGAATGTATCCCCAATTACTCCCAGGCGCAGTCCTCGTTGCTGATAGGCCGAGCAATATTTAATTGCCCCTGTCAGTGAAAAAATCTCCGAGCCGGTTCTAACAATTTTTCTAACACTTTTAGTTTAATTATTTAACTAGTGGATACTAATAACATTATTATCAGGGTTGCAGACAGCAACGATATTAAATACGCTACCACCATCACCGATGAAATGGAAAACTCTGCCAAAGCAAGAGGTACGGGTATAGCAAAGCGTAGTCCGGATTACATAGAAAAAAAGATCAACGAAGGCAAAGCTGTAATAGCAGTTACAGAAGATGGCACCTGGGTTGGCTTCTGTTATATTGAAGCCTGGGGGCATGATCAGTTTGTAGCAAACAGCGGTTTGATAGTTGCTCCGCAATTCAGGAAGAGCGGTGTGGCCAAACAGATCAAGAAAAGAATTTTTGATTTATCAAAGGAGAAATATCCGCATTCAAAAATATTTGGTCTTACTACAGGCTTAGCAGTGATGAAGATCAATTCTGAACTAGGTTACGAACCAGTGACTTATTCTGAATTAACAGATGATGAAGAGTTTTGGGCTGGTTGCAAAAGCTGTGTGAACTTTGATATCCTAATGAGCAAGGATAGAAAGAACTGTATGTGTACAGCCATGTTGTACGATCCTGCAGATCACAGGGAGCCTGAAGAAACAAAGGAAGATTTTAAAAAGAATTCTAAAATTTATGAGCGGCTGATGGAAATTCGTCAAAGCAGGTTGCTGCGTTTCTTTAACCGCAAGGATAAGGATAATGACGGAGATAAAAACAAGACTTCTGTGAAAATGGTTTTAAAATATTTTTTCAATTTTTAGTTTGATAGAAAGATGAGTAAGAAAGTAGTATTGGGTTTTAGCGGTGGTTTAGATACAACCTACTGTGTAAAATATTTTACTGAAGAAAAGGGATACGAAGTACACTCTGTAATTGTAAATACCGGTGGCTTTGACGAAGAAGAATTGAAGAAGATAGAAGCACATGCTTACAAGCTGGGTGTAAAAATACATACTGCCATTGATGCAGTAAAAAGTTATTACGATAACATTATTAAGTATTTGATTTTTGGTAACTGTTTAAAAAATAATACCTACCCTTTAAGCGTAAGTGCAGAAAGATTAAGCCAGGCATTAAGTATTGCCGAACATACAAAAAAGTTAAACGCTGATGCGGTAGCGCATGGGAGTACTGGTGCAGGTAACGACCAGGTGCGTTTTGATATGATCTTTAATATCATGATCCCCGGTGTGGAAATCATTACCCCGATACGTGATTTAAAATTGAGCAGGGAGGAAGAGATCAATTACTTAAAAAGTAAAGGTGTGGATATGAACTTTGAAAAAAGTATGTATTCCATTAATAAAGGATTATGGGGCACCAGTGTTGGTGGAAAAGAAACACTGAACAGCAAAGGCTTGTTGCCAGAATCAGCATGGCCAACACAGGTTACCAAGACAGGGACAGAAGAAGTTAAATTGAGTTTTGTAAAAGGAGAATTGTTTGGTGTGAATGATAAAGCATTTTCACATCCAATTGAGGCCATTCAATATTTACAAACTATTGCCGGGCCTTATGGGGTAGGCAGAGATATACATGTGGGAGATACGATCATTGGTATCAAAGGACGTGTAGGTTTTGAAGCTGCTGCCCCAATGGTCATTTTAAAAGCACATCATGCTTTGGAGAAACATGTGCTCACTAAATGGCAATTAAACTGGAAAGATCAGTTGGCTTTATTTTATGGAAATTGGTTACATGAAGGACAAATTTTAGATCCGGTGATGAGGGATATTGAAGCCTATTTTACCAACAGCCAGCAGAATGTAACCGGAGATGTATTTGTACAGCTACAGCCATATCATTTTCAAATCATCGGCATTGAATCTGAGTTTGATTTGATGAGTGTTAAGTTTGGTAAATATGGCGAGATGAATACTGGCTATACAGGAGATGATGTAAGAGGATTTAGTAAAATATTCGGCAACCAGACTTCTATTTATCACAAAGTAAATAATGCCCCCAACCCCTAAAGGGGAACACTAAAGTTTTAATTAATGGCAAACTGCAAAATATAATGCTTGATAAAAAATCAGAAATTGCGAATACCCCCCCTTTAGGGGATGGGGGTATTCGGGTAGGTATCATTGGTGGCGCTGGTTACACAGCCGGAGAACTGATAAGGATTTTATTGAATCATCCCAATGCAGAAATTAGTTTTGTTCATAGCAAAAGCAATGCTGGTAAACCAGTTAGCAGTGTACATGCAGATTTAGTAGGAGAGACTGAATTATTATTCTCTTCGGAAGTCTCCCCTTTCGGGGGAGATTTAGAGGGGGCCGATGTGTTGTTTTTATGTTTAGGTCATGGTGAATCAGCAAAATTTTTGACAGAAAATAACATTTCAGAATCAATTAAAATAATTGACCTTGCTAATGACTTCAGGCTGAGTAAAAAATCTTCCATTGGTACCCGTCAATTTGTTTACGGCTTGCCTGAATTGCAAAAAGAAAAAATAAAATCTTCTAGCAATATTGCAAACCCAGGTTGTTTTGCTACGGCTATTCAATTAGGTTTATTGCCTTTAGCAAAAGCTGGATTATTACCTGCAGAAATTTATACTACAGGTATTACCGGTTCTACAGGTGCTGGTCAGGGTTTAGCAGCTACCTCACATTTTAGCTGGCGTGCAAATAATATACAGGCGTATAAAACATTAACGCACCAGCATAATCCAGAAATATTGGAATCAATTAATTCGCTGCAATCAAACTCCCCTTTAGGGGATGGGGGTTTAAATTTTGTTCCATGGCGGGGCGATTTTACAAGAGGCATTTTTATCAGTTCTCAAATTAAATGTGAAGTAAGTTTGGAAGAGTTGAATCTGTTGTATAAAGATTTTTATAAGGATCATCCCTTTACAACAGTAACAACTGAATCAGTTTTTTTAAAGCAGGTAGTAAACACTAACAAGTGTATTATTCAATTAGAAAAATTAGGTAATAAGCTGGTAGTACATTCGGTAATTGATAATTTAATTAAAGGTGCAAGCGGACAGGCTATTCAAAATATGAATTTAATTTTTGGACTGGAGGAAACGACAGGGTTGAAATTAAAGGCCAATTATTTTTAGCGAAGTGATGCCCCTAAATCCCCTAAAGGGGACTTTGGAGCCTGACAATTTGAAATGCTTTTATAAATATCAACAACAAAACATAGGCTTTGAAATTTGAATTGAGACAAATTAATCATTCACTTTAAAACTAGGTTCCCCTTTAGGGGACAGGGGCATGAAATTATTCGACGTATATCCACTTAACGACATTATAATTGACAAAGCTCAAGGTTCTTACGTGTGGGATGACAAGGGACAAATATATTTAGATATGTATGGCGGACATGCAGTGATTTCGATTGGTCACACCCATCCGCACTATGTAAAACGTTTGGAAGATCAGTTGCATAAAGTGGGTTTTTATTCCAACTCCGTAAAAATTCCATTACAGGTTCAGCTGGCTGAAAAATTAGGAGAGGTTTCAGGTAAAGAAGATTACCATCTTTTTTTATGTAACTCCGGTGCCGAAGCAAATGAGAATGCATTAAAGCTGGCGTCTTTTTATAATGGCAGGAAAAAGATTGTTGCATTCACCAAAGCATTTCATGGGAGAACATCTTTAGCAGTTGCTGTTACCGATAACCCAAATATTGTGGCGCCGGTAAATCAAACTGAGAATGTAGTGTTCCTGCCTTTTAATGATGAGGCTGCATTACAAAAATATTTTGATGAAAATGGCAATGATATTTCAGCAGTAATTATTGAAGGAATACAGGGAGTGGGTGGAATTAATGTTGCAAGTGATGTCTTCCTGCAAAAAATAAGAAGCTTGTGTGATCAACACAATGCAGTATATATCGCCGATTCTGTGCAATGCGGTTATGGCCGTACCGGTAAATTTTATTCACAGGATTTTAGTGGAGCAGCTGCAGATATTTATACGATGGCGAAGGGAATGGGTAATGGGTTTCCTGTTGCAGGTGTTTCTATTGTGCCAAAGCTGAAAGCAAAGCATTTTATGCTGGGTACTACTTTTGGCGGTAATCATCTGGCATGTGCAGCGGCATTATCAGTACTGGAAATAATTGAAGAAGATGCATTGATGCAAAATGCTGCAATGGTTGGTAATTACTTAATTGAAGAATTGAAAAAACTACCAGAAATTCTTGAAGTAAGAGGCAGAGGGTTGATGATTGGTATTGTTTTGCCAGAAGAATTGAAAGAAGTAAAAAAGAATCTTTTATTTAAACATAAGATATTTACCGGCGAAGCAAAACCAAATGTAATAAGGCTGCTGCCGGCGCTGAATATCAGCAAAACAGAAGCGGATATTTTTTTACAAGCAATTAAGTCTGAACTGGGATTTGGGTAGATTTATTGGATTAAAAGGATTGTAGTTTCTTATAGCCCTGAAAGGACGTAATATTCATAACGATGGGTGAAGCCCGTCGCAAAAAAGATGAATAAAGAAACAACAGTACAAGGTCTCATGTATGAGAATGATACCTTTAAATTAAAGAAGGGTCCTGTAAAAGTGTAAATTGAAGGTTGAGTAAAAACTATCAATCAC